>MKTK01000011.1:0-85008 GCA_001898255.1 Chryseobacterium sp. 39-10
TACGCAGGCAGAGGTGGGTTTAGATGATCCTGTGAAGTACCGATTCAACGGCTTTGGCTTTGTATTTGGCTTGAATGGAGGAGTCGATTTTGCAGAAACCTGGCGCAGATTCGATTCTGTACAGTTTGCGAAAGACATCAGCCATTTACCTGTCCACAGCTACGATTTGGTCATCAACGACTTCGAACCGGTTACCGCTTGGTCCTGTAAATTAAAAAGAAAAAAATCGGTTGGCATGAGTCACCAGTCTGCTTACCTTTCCAAGAAAACGCCGCAGCTAAATGGCTTTCATTGGGGCAAAACCATTATGAATCATTACGCACCCGCCACCCAGCACGTTGCATTTCATTTTGAAAAGTATGATGAGTACATCCATACCCCCGTCATAAGAAGAGAAATACGAGATCTTAATCCACAGAATTTAGGCCATTATACTGTTTACTTACCCGCCTACTCCGATGAATATATCTTGGAAAAAGTGAGAAAGATACCTCATTCAAAGTGGCATATTTTTTCTAAGCACTCGTCCCGAAGTTATCAGCAAGATAATGCAGAGGTGTTTACTGTTGATAACAAGGCCTTTCAAGAATCGTTATCGGGTTGTGCCGGGCTGCTTACCGGCGGCGGTTTCGAAGGACCCGCAGAAGCATTATTCTTAGGTAAGAAAGTGCTGGCAGTGCCCATGCACAACCAGTACGAGCAACAGTGCAATGCGCTGGCTCTGGAGCAACTTGGCGTACCCATAATCTGGAAAGAAAGCGAGTTCGAGACCCAACTGAAATCCTGGGTGGCTGAAGATAAAGTCATCCCTGTTCACTTCCCCGATGAAACCGAAGAAATCGTACGCAAAACGATTGAGAATTATCGATAAAGATCTATTTAACAAAAAATTATGAAGAACGTTTTTTAACTAATGGTTTAGTATGGTATCAAAAAGCCAAATAACAAACCCACAAAATAGTTAAGAAAATGAAAAAATTAGTTTTTAGTGCTGCTCTGGCCTTATTCGCTACATCTTTTGCAATGGCTCAACAATTAGGACATACCCAAAATGATGCAGCTCAGTTTGAACAAAAAAGAGCCGAAAGGTTGAAAACCATGCAGTCAGATTTAGGACTTTCGGATGCGCAAGTGGCAAAGATTAAAGAACTGCAGGAAAAAAGAATGCAAGAGAGAAAAGCGATGGAACCCAAAATGCAGGCAGAAAGAAAAGAGAAAATGGAACAAATGAAAGCCAAAAGAGAGCAACACGAGGCGGAGATGAAACAAATTCTTACCCCTGAGCAATTCCAGAAATGGCAGTCGCAAAGAAAAGAGATGATGCTCAAACGAGGCCCTAAAATGGGTGACATGCAGCTCAATAAAACGCAAGTTCATTAAGCAATTTCATATTTTATTTTTAGAGATGAGGGCAGAAGTTTTTTCTGCTCTCTTTTTTTTATCCATAAATGATGGCGGTTTCCAACACTTTTTTTCCGAGCTTTTCCAGTACAGATTTGTATTCATCAATTTGCTGCTGATGTTTTTCTTGTCTTTCACCCGTTTTAAAATCAACAATAATATAGCCATTGCCGGTATCAATTAGGCGGTCGGGTCTATAAATACGTGTTGCACCGTTCTCCGAAATCATAATATCTTTTTCATTAATCACCTTTTGATGATCAACGAAATATTTTGAGTAATCTTTATTGTTCAGGATCAGGTAGATTCGTTCTGCGATCTCATTTTTTTCTTCGGTGGTAATGATGCCCTCCAAAAGATAAGATGCCAGCACTTTTTCCACTTCACTGGTTGTGTTTATTTGTGCTAAAATTTCATGAGCAAAAATACCTATACGCACTTTTTCTATTCTGTTTTGGTACTGTCGCGATGGTGTTGCAATTTTTATTGCATCCGGATTTTTCCCTTTTGTATCGCGAAATACTACTGCTAATGTGGCTAATTCTGATGCTTTCTTATGTTTCTGTTTCTTTAGAATATCTTCTGTTACTTCGTATAAGTCAAATGACGAGATCTCTTCTCCCGATTCGTTCAGGGGAATCCTTGGTTGGAGGAATTCATAAATCTCCAGGTGGTTGCTGGTTTTGTTGGGTTTTTCAATGTAGAAAAAAAGCTGTTCTACGGGTCTTGTGGTCGCCACATACTGCAGGCAAAAGCGGTCGATTTTGTTCTCGTAGATGTGGTCTTGATTAAATTTTTCCATTTCAGGACTGTATTTTTCAAGCTCTTTTGCAAAGGGATCAATGTTAACTGAAGACAAACCTGATTCATCTTCCACCGGCATCCAACTCGAAAATTTACTGTCTTTGTTTTCATTTGTCATCGGTAAAAATACCACCGGAAACTCCAGCCCTTTCGCTTTGTGGATCGTCATCATCTGCACGGCATCAATGTTTTCGGACTGTTTAATCGTCATAGATTGGGCTTCTTCGTTCCAATATTTCAAAAAATCCTTCAATGTAGAACCCGGATTTTGGGTGTAGCCGTAAACCATTTCCAAATAGTTAAAAATAAAGTCGGTTTCCTTTTTAGGCACCGAAAACTCATGCAGAAAATGCTCGATGTAATTGTACAGATTTAACAATGTTAAATCATTTGTTTTCAAATTAATATGGTATCTCTGAAAGATGAGATTTTCCATATCTTCTTTACTTCCTGCTGCCAGCATTTGCATCATCTCGGCACTAAAATCTTCAATTTTAATCTTCTCTAGAGTGTTTAGGTAATACATCATGCGGACGGCAAACTGCAGGTTATCTGGGTTTTGCTGCCATCTTAAAAATTCGGTGAGCGCCAAAAGTGTTGATGATAGATTTAAGGTAAGTCCCGCCTCAGAAATGGTTTTGATGAAAACGAATTCCCCCTTGTATTGTACTTTCAGGTTACCAAGAAGTTGCGAATAATTGAAAATATCAACATTTCCTCGGCAAAGAATAGTAACATCTGAAAATTGAAAACCTTGATTGAGCAACGATTGAAGGTCTTCCTTCATTTTCTCGGCAACTTCTGCGTAAAATACCTGTTTTTTACCGTTTTCAACGAGATTGATGCGCACTCTTCCGGCAAAATGTGAACGTGGAATCTGATGCGAGTTTCCGAAAATCTCACGGTGCTCATCATTGGTTTTTTGAGCCATAAATGCGTAAAGATCATTGTTGAAATTAACAATGTTAACCGCACTTCGCCAGTTGTTTTCCAAGTTTTCTACTTGCGCAAACGGTGGTGTTTTTTCTTTTTTATTGATCACGTCGAGCATAAGTTGTGCATCTCCGCCACGAAAACGGTAAATGCTCTGCTTGGGATCACCCACCAAGGTGAAAGTCATGTTTTCTTGCGATAAAGCATGGTCTTTTAGAGGAGAAAAATTTTGCCATTGGATGAATGAAGTATCCTGAAATTCATCAAAAAAGTAATGTGAAAATTTAGTTCCTATTTTTTCGTAAATGAATGCAGACGGCTCTTCGCGTAGATTTTCATGGATCAAAACATTAAATTTGGACAACAGCACCACATCATTTTCATCTTCAATGGTGGCAAGTTTATCCTGAATCTCTTTGTTGACTTTCAAGGGGAGAATGGCTCTCAAAACCTTCTCGTTTTTTTTCTGAAGAATGTAATTGTCAATAATTTTTTGACGGCTAGCAATGAGTTGCTCGATAATGTCCAAAATTTCTGGCTGCCTTTTTTTTGATTTTGAAGAGGCGCCTTTTCGGTATTTTTCTTGAACCGCATCTTCATCTGTGGGAAAAGGAAATTTTCCCTTCTGGTGATAATGTGCGAGCACATTTTCGAAAAACTTTGCTATAGTGCCGCCGCTTGCAGTTGCAAAATCATCGGCTCTCAAGTCTTTTTCGTTTAGTAAAATAAGGGTTTGTTCAGCTATTTTTTTGGAATCATCTTTTAAATTCTCTATGCTGCTGCGTAAATTTTGACGTGCACTTTCGTACGATGCCCAATCGAAATCTCGGTTTTCATCAAGCTGAAAGTAATGTTTATCCTGCACATATTCCTTTGCAGAAGTGTACAGCGTTTTGCTAAGATTGATGCGTTCTTCGTTCTCCAAACTGTAGTTCACGTAATCCATAAAAGCATCAGAGATACTGCTTTCTGTACCAATTTCGTCCAGCATCTTATCTACGGCTTCAATGAGGAAAGGTTCGGGTTTTATCTCCAGATTAAAATTTTGTGATAGCCCTAGCTCATGAGAAAAGCTGCGCACCAACCGAGAATTGAACTTGTCTATCGTACCAATGTTGAGGGTAGAGTAGTGGTGCAGGATGTAATCGAGCGTTTTCTTGGATCGAAGATGCAGGTCATCAATCGTGACCACAATGCCCTCCTGTTTTAGTTTTTCCTGAATTCCCTGCAAATCCTTGTTGGTTGCGTAATCATCCTTAATGAAATTTTTCAACCATTCGATGATTCGATGCTTCATTTCATTGGCCGCCTTGTTGGTAAAGGTTAACGCAAGAACTTGCCTGATTTTCTCGTGCTGATCAGGATATTTGAGGCAAATCGCCAGAAGCTTTTGTACCAGCGAATAAGTTTTTCCGGATCCTGCAGAAGCATTGATAACGGTGTAATTGTTTTGCATCGAATGAAGATAATTAACTTTTAAAAATAAAAAAAATTTGTCAATCTGAAAAAAAATATTACTTTTGCAGTCCAAAATGAGATGTAAAATATGTTAATTATTCCAGTAAAAGATGGCGAAGCTATCGACAGAGCATTAAAAAAATACAAAAGAAAATTCGACAAAACAGGAGTTGTAAGAGCTTTAAGAAGCAGACAGCAGTTCATCAAACCGTCGGTTACTAAAAGACAGGCGAACTTGAAAGCAGCTCACAAACAGAGAAATCTGAGCAAAGAGGAGCAGGCATAAGCCGAAATTTTCTTCAAGAAATATTAAAATCACTTTTCGAATAGTTATATTTGAAGAGTGATTTTTTATTTAGTAATGGTACAACGTTTTTTAGAATATATTGAGGTGGAAAGGCGGTACTCGCCCAATACACTGATCAGCTATGAGAAGGATTTGAGCGATTTTTCTGAATTCCTTTTAAAAACGGAAGCGCATCAGGATTTTACCCAAATTGAGAAGAAGGTGATTCGCAATTTTATGGCAGCACTTTCCGAGAAGGGAGTTTCGCGAAGATCCATCAATCGAAAGCTTTCGTCGCTGAGAAGTTTTTACCGTTTTTTGTTGAAGGTAGGTGAGGTGAAGGTTTCGCCGGTTGAGAGCGTGCAGTCGCTGAAATTTTATCCTGAGAAGCAAATCCCGTTTTCAGAAGATGAAATGTCAGTGGTTTTGTCTGGTGAATCGGAGGTTTACAACGGCTCTCTTTTGAAAGAACTTATTATCGAAACGCTATACCAAACCGGTATGCGTAGAACGGAACTTATCCATCTTTTGTTAGAGAATGTTGATTTTGACCGGGCAGAGATTAAAGTGATTGGAAAGGGAAATAAGCAGCGAATTATTCCTGTTGCAGCATCCTTGCTTGATCGTTTTCGCGAATACCTCAAAGAGCGAAAACCGCTGCCAGAAAGCAATGTCTTCTTTTTTGTCAATGAAAATGGTAAAAAATTGTATGATAAATTTGTGTATTCTGTTGTTAATTCCTACCTTGGTCTTGTTACTTCAAAACAGAAAAAAAGCCCTCATATTTTAAGACATAGTTTTGCGACGCATGTCTTGGGAAATGGGGCTGAAATTTCTAAAGTGAAGAAGTTGATGGGGCATCAGTCGCTTGCATCAACGCAGGTTTACACGGATGCCAACATCGAGCAATTGAAAAAAGTGTTTAACAATGCTCATCCGAGAGCAAAAAAAATGTAGTCTATGAAAATTAAAGTACAGTCAATGGGATTGACGCCTCATGCACCGCTTGAAGAATATTTAGAAAAAAAATTAAGCAAGCTCGAAACATTTTATGATAAGATCCATGGTTGCCAAGTTTATCTGAAGGTGGAAAATACCGCAGATAAAGAAAATAAAACTGCAGAGATCAAGTTGGAAGTTCCAGGCGATGATATTGTTGTGAAAAAGACGACGGCTTCTTTTGAAGAAAGTGTTGACCTATGTGTGGAAACTGCTAAAAAGCTGCTAATCAAGAAAAAAGAAATGGCATAAGGTAAATTGCTAAAAATAATTCAAAATAATTTGTGGATTTCAAAAAAACTCCCTTATATTTGCACTCGCAAAAAGAGATAAGAAGTTCTTTTGAAATCTATTTGCCTCCTTAGCTCAGTTGGCCAGAGCACGTGATTTGTAATCTCGGGGTCGTGGGTTCGAATCCCTCAGGAGGCTCGTTTTTTTTGTAAAATTGGGGAGATTCCAGAGTGGCCAAATGGATCAGACTGTAACTCTGCTGTCTTACGACTTCGCAG
The DNA here is from genome assembly GCA_001898255.1 of Chryseobacterium sp. 39-10. GTDB lineage: Bacteria > Bacteroidota > Bacteroidia > Flavobacteriales > Weeksellaceae > Kaistella. Next base: position 6,391 of record MKTK01000011.1, read on the forward strand.
GTTCGAATCCTGCTCTCCCCACATTTTTTATAAAAGTATTTGCAAGTGGAAAAAAATATTTTTAAATTTGCAAACCGTTTACCAACCGATTTTGGAAACAAAAATGCGGAAGTAGCTCAGTTGGTAGAGCGTCAGCCTTCCAAGCTGAATGTCGCGAGTTCGACCCTCGTCTTCCGCTCAAAGAAATCACAACCAAGAAAACGGCTTGTGATTTTTTTTTAAAATTTCGCCGACTTAGCTCAGGGGTAGAGCGTTTCCTTGGTAAGGAAGAGGTCGTGAGTTCAAATCTCATAGTTGGCTCTTTATTTAATCTCTCAAGTTTTTGAGAGATTTTTTATTTTACCTAATTTAGCATAAATTCTTCCCTGCATGCATATTCTTATTCTTGAAGACGATCTCGTTCTGGCTGCTGAACTTAAAAAGTTTTTGGAACTGGAGGATTATCGAGTTTCTGCGGTGCACGACGGCGTGTCTTTCTTGGAAGAGATTCAACAAAGTAATTTCGATTTTTATCTTCTCGACATCAATGTACCCAAAATAAACGGGCTGGATGTGTGCAAAATAATCCGTGAAAAAGACACGGAAACGCCCATTATCATTATTTCAGCATACGGAGAACTTTCCGATAAGCGAAAGGCATTTGAGAATTTGGCAGATGATTATTTGGTGAAACCTTTTCAGTTTGAGGAGTTGCAAATGAGACTTTCTGCCCTGCAACGTAGGAAATTGGGAGCAGAACTTGGTGAAAGTAGTAGAATCACCATCCATGATCTTGAAATCCTCAAAAACGAACAGAAAGTGTTTCGGGCAGGCAAAGAAATCAACCTTACCGTGAAAGAATATTTTTTGCTCCTCCTGTTGGCGGAATCACCGGGTAGAATTTTTTCTAAACAACAGATCAGCGAAAAAGTGTGGGATATTCATTTCTCCACCAACACCAATACGATTGAGGTGTACATTAATTTTTTAAGAAAGAAGATTGATAGGGATTTTGATACCAAACTTATCCACACCAGAACCGGTTTTGGCTATTACCTTAAAGTTGAAGAATGAATCTGAAATCCCAAATTTCACTTAATCTCAGTGTCACTTTCACTATTATTTTGGGCGTGGTTTTGGCCGTTGTTTATTTTTCTTTTTACAAATTCCGGAAAGATGAGTTTAAAGAAAACCTTGAAAACAGCGCACTGATTACGGCTAACTATATTTCAAGATTTCCGGAAGATCAGTTGAATGCTGACTCAGATTCCATTACCAATGTACGAAACAGCGTGGAAGATAATCTCTTCAAAGAAAAAGTGTTGGTTTTTGACGGACATAAAAAACTCATCTTTTCGAATATATCGAACGGTAAAGTAGAATGGAATCCCGGTAAACTGAAACAGCTGGATGAAAAAAGTAAAATTTATTGGCTGGAGAAAAAGCACGAAAATATCGGTTTAAAAACCGTGATCAACGGAGAAGCATTTTATATTTTTACCGAAGCAGAAGATGTGAACGGCAATGCAAAACTGGATTTTCTCAAGATCATGCTGCTGTCTGTATATCTGATCGGTGTTGGTTTTCTGTGGATTTTTTCTTATTTCTTCATGAGGAAGCAGCTTAAACCGCTCGATGAGTTCAAGGATCGAATTGTAAAACTTTCGGCGCAGGAACTCAACGTGAAAATGGAAGAAAGAAAAACCAATGATGAAATTAATGTCCTTATTCGTGCCTTCAACAGCATGATTGCAAAACTGGATCATTCATTTCAGCGGCAGAAAGAATTTACCTCTAGCGCTTCGCACGAAATTAAAACACCACTTACCCGAATGGCATTTCAGCTCGAAAACCTCAAAAAAGAAAGTGTTGGCGAAGAGAACCGTGAAAAGATAAGTTTGGTTCAAAAAGAAGTTTATCATCTAAGCGACACTGTAGAATCGCTTTTGCTGCTGTCGAAAATTGAGGAAAACGCCAGTGAAATGCTGGAAGAAGTGCGAATGGATGAAGTCATTTTTGAAGGTTTCGAACAAGTTCGTAGAAATGAACCGGATTTCGAAATGGATTTTGAAATTCTGAAATCTCCCGAAGAAGGAAATCTGAGCGTTCGAGGCGTAAAATCGCTGTTGAAGATTGTTTTTGTAAATATGTTGAAGAATGCGGTCGCTTATTCCGAAAAACCAAAAGTGAAAATAGAGGTGGAAGAAGAAAAGGATCATATTGCCGTTCGAATTCTCAACAAAGGCGAGTTGATTTCGGACGATGAAATTGATAAAATTTTCAATGCGTTTAACCGTGGTTCCAATTCAAGAAATACATCGGGTTCTGGTTTGGGACTTCGCATTGCCAAAAGAATTCTCGACTTTCATCATGCCGAAATACGCTATGAAAGCCAGTTTCCTGATCTCAATATTTTTACCATAACCTTCCCGACCACCTGATTTTAAGGTTATTTTAAGGTGAATTAAAGGAAGATTTAAGCTGGTCATCAGACTTTTGTGGCAAAAATCTTTCTATGCGTTTTAAGCCGTATTTTCTTCTATTACTCTTTCCTGCCGCATTTTTTTCACAACAAAAATTAAGTTTGGAGCAATGTGAGGCACTTTTCCTAAAAAATAACCTCCTTCTTTTGGCCGAACAGTATACTATTTCTGCACAGGATGCCGAAATAGTGCAGGCAAAAATCTGGGATCTGCCGGAGTTCACCTTCGAGACAAATGCCTACAATCCCGAGCAGTCTAAGGCATTTGATGTGGGGAGCTACAAAAGTGCTTCCTTGCAGCAACTCTTTCAATTGGGCGGAAAACGCCAAAAGGAAGTTGATTTCTTGCGGAGCAACAAAGAACTGGCGTTGCTTGATTATACACAACTGGTGGCAGATCTTCGGGCGGAACTGAGAAGCACTTTCTTTTCGGTTTATTTTGATGAAAAAACACTGGAGAATATCAGCCGACAGCTTGGTTATTTCAATGAACTTTTGAAGTCGTATAAAAACCTCACCAATAAAGGCATTATTTCACTAAAAGATGAGGTCAGGATTCAATCTATTGTTTTTGCATTGAATAATGATAAAATGCTCCTCAACAATGCTTTAGTCGAAATGCAACAGAAGTTTAAGTTGTTGACCGGACTTGCCGAAAACATTCAACCCGTACTTACCGATGAAAGTTTGGACGCTGCTTTTCGAGCCCGAATGCTTTTCTCAGAAGAAACCATCCAGAAAGCGGTTTTGGAAAACAACGCCGAATATCTAAAATCCATGCAGCAAATTGAAAGCAGCAAAAAATGGGAAAGCTTTCAAAAGTCGCTCAATATTCCTGATTTGCGCGGTGGAGTGCAATGGAATCAGGATGGTGGAGCTTTCAAGAATGAAGTCAATGTTTCGGTTGGAATTCCTATTCCGCTCTGGAAACAAAACAAAGGCAATGTGCAAAAGGCGAAGATTCTCACGGCTCAAACAGAAAAAAATTCCGCTTACAAAAAGCTTGAACTATTGTCAAAAGCCAGTGCGGCATTTCAAACCTGGAATAACCTCAGTGAACAGTTTCAAAGCATATCCACACAAGATATTGATGATCTGGAAACCGTTTATCAGGGAATGCTGACCAATTTCCGCAAAGGAAATGTTTCGTTGTTAGAATTCACCGATTTTACCGATAGCTACAAAGAAAACGTAATTCGAATCAACGAAATAAAAAAACAACTCCTGATGGCTCAGGAAGAACTATACCGTTTAATGCAAACCCAAAAATAACCGAATGCAAATCCAAAAAACCATACTGATCGCAGGTGCACTGCTGCTGTTTTCCTGTTCTCAAAACAACACAGAACCCCAATCGGTTTCCACGAAAAGTTTTGTGATCTCCGATACCATGATGAAAACCATTAGAGTGGCAGAAGCGACCAACGAATATGTGAAAGAAGAACTAAAATTTTTCGGAAAAATCTCCGCCGATAAAAATCAGTACATCGATATTTATCCTTTGGTGGGAGGAAACGTACTTTCGGTAAGTGCCGAATTAGGCGATTTTGTAAAGAAAGGGCAAGTTTTGGCCACTATTCGATCTACCGAGATTGCGGGTTTTCAGAAAGACCTGAGTACAGCAAAAACCGATGTCGCAATTGCGGAAAATAATTTAAGAGTTGCTCAGGAACTTTACGCCGGAAAACTTAATACTGAAAAGGATGTACAGGAAGCCAATAGCCAACTGAAAAAAGCACAAGATGAGTTGAACCGCACCAAATCGGTGAATGAGGTGTACAATATTAAAAAAGGAAATATTTATTATGTAACCTCACCAATTTCGGGTTATGTCGTTCAGAAGGATATTAACAAAGGGATGGAATTGCGCAGCGACCGTTCCGATAATATTTTTGATATCGCCAATACCAATCAGGTTTGGGTGATCGTCAACATCGCCGAATCCGACATTAGCAAAATTTCTCTAGGAATGAAAGCAGAAATTTCCACGCTGGCGAATCCCGATCAGGTTTTTAGTGGGCAAATTGATAAAATATTTAAAGTCATTAATCCCGAAACCAACTCTATGCAGGCGAGGATTGTTCTGGATAATCCTACAGGAGCTTTGATTCCTGAAAGTAAAGCCACGATTAACGTGTACAGAAACATGGATCAGCAGGCGGTTGCCATTCCGAAAGAAGCGGTAATTTTTGAAGATAACCGATATTTCGTGGTGGTGTACCGTTCTCAAAAAGAGGTAGCAGTGAAAGAAGTAAAGCCCATCGCGCAAACAGGAAAACTTGCCTATGTTTCAGAAGGTTTGGAAGCCGGCGATCAGGTGATCACTTCCGGGCAGCTTCTCATTTTTCGCGCTTTGCATCAATAAAATTATCGATTATTCATGAATAAGTTCATTAAAAATATCATTGCTTTTTCGCTGAAGAACAAAGCATTTACCTTTATCTGGGTCGGAATTTTGGCGGTATTGGGATTTTTCAGTTTCAAAAGTAAGCCGATTGAGGCCTATCCGGACGTCACCAATACACAAATCATCATCATCACCCAATGGAATGGGCGAAGCGCTGAAGAAGTGGAGCGATTTGTGACCACGCCAATCGAACTCGCCATGAGTCCTGTGCAGAAAAAAACCAGTGTGCGCAGTACCACCATGTTCGGATTATCCATCATTAAAATAATTTTTGATGATGGTGTAGACGATACTTTTGCCAGAATCCAGGTGAACAACCAACTCAGAACAGTTTCGCTTCCGGACGGCGCAGAGCCCGATGTGCAGCCGCCTTACGGACCAACTGGAGAAATTTATCGCTATGTGCTTCAGAGTAAAACCAAAGATTCGCGGGAGTTGCTCACCATCCAGAATTGGGTGATAGACCGTGCACTTCGCGGGATTCCGGGTGTGGCCGATGTCAATGTTTTCGGAGGTCAGGATAAAATTTTCTCATTGAATATTGATCCGCGCAAACTGGAAATTTACGGACTTACCACGAGTCAGGTGTACGATGCAGTCGCCAAAAGTAACCTGAACGTCGGTGGCGATGTGATTGAGAAGAATGGGCAGTCGTACGTCATTCGTGGAATTGGTTTGCTTAAATCTATTCAGGATATCGAGCGCGTGATCATTCACAGCGATAAGGGAAATCCCATTTTGGTGAAAAATGTGGCCAACGTACGGGAGAGTTCGATGCCAAGAGTAGGGCAAGCCGGATTTAATGATCAAAATGATGTAGTGGAGGGGATTATCGTGATGCGAAAAGGCGAAAACCCTGTTGATGTATTGGAATTGGTGAAAGCCAAAATTGAAGAACTCAACACCAAGATATTGCCGAAGGATGTGCATATTGAGACGTTCTACAACCGGGAAACACTCATGGATTTTACGACAAAAACGGTGATGCACAATCTGATTGAAGGGATTATCCTGGTAACAGTGGTGGTTTTTCTTTTTATGGCAGATTGGCGAACCACCCTCATTGTTTCTCTGATTATTCCGCTGTCACTTCTTTTCGCATTCTTTTGTCTAAAAATGGCAGGCATGAGCGCCAACTTGCTCTCGTTGGGTGCGATTGATTTTGGGATCATCATCGATGGCGCGGTGGTGATGGTGGAAGGCGTTTTTGTAATGCTGGACAGTAAAGCCCGAAAATACGGCATGGAGAAATTCAACAAAATGGCAAAAGCCGGCTGGATCAAAAATACAGGAACCGGTTTGGGAAAAGCGATTTTCTTTTCTAAAGTCATTATCATTACCTCACTCATTCCGATATTTTCTTTTCAGAAAGTGGAAGGGAAAATGTTTTCGCCCTTGGCATTTACGCTCGGGTTTGCACTTTTGGGGGCTCTAATTTTTACGTTAACGCTGGTGCCGGTTCTCAGTCATATCCTGCTGAATAAAAATGTGAAGGAAAAACACACCTTTTTTGTCCGGTTTTGGGACAGGATTGTGGAGAAAGGTTTTCTTTTTACGTATCGTAACAAACGCATTAGCTTAGTGGCGGCAATCGCCTTTTTGGCGGTGACTTTGTTTTCGACCCGATTTTTAGGGACGGAATTTCTCCCGCAGCTCAATGAAGGTTCTTTATGGATTACTGCAGAAATGCCCATGAGTTCCAGCTTAAAAGAATCTCTGAAGACCGCGGATCAACTCCAGAAAGTTATTCGCTCTTTTCCTGAAGTGACCGATGTGATTTCGCAAACCGGCCGTAGCAATGATGGAACCGATCCAAATGGTTTTGGATTTGTGCAATATGCAGTCAATTTAAAACCCAAAGACCAGTGGAAACGAAAAATATCCATGGAAAAACTCATTGAGGAGATCGATGCGAAGCTGAAGCAATACCAAGGAATAACGTTTAATTATTCGCAGCCGATTTCGGATAATGTAGCAGAAGCGGTGGCCGGATTTAAGGCGGAAAACGGAATCAAAATCTTTGGGGATAATTTAGAAACCCTCGATCGGTATGCAGAAGAAACGCTGGAAGCCATCAAAAATGTGGACGGTGTAAAAGATCCCGGAATCATTAAAAATATTGGTCAGCCCGAAATTAGTGTGGAACTCGATCGCGACAAAATGGCGATGTTCGGCGTAACGCTTACCGATGCACAGGCAGTTTTGGAAACGGCATTTGGTGGTGTTACGGCTTCTACTTTGTACGACGGGGAAAGAAAGTTCGATATCCGGATTCGCTACGAGCAAGAATATCGAAAAGATGAAAATGATTTGGCATTACTCATGGTTCCTACACAGGACGGAACCCAGATTCCGATAAAAGAGATCAGTGAAATTCATCAGGATAATGGTGCCGCATTTATTTATCGTGACGAAATTAAGCGGTACATCGGGATTAAATTTTCCATCAGGGACCGCGATTTGGGAAGTACTATTGCGGATGCGCAAAAAGCCGTAAGTAAGATTCAGCTCCCGGACGGATATTCGTTGGGATGGACAGGGCAATTTGAAAATCAACAAAGAGCGACGAAACGTTTGGGTCAGGTGGTACCGATCAGTTTGGTGATGATTTTCTTTCTGCTGTTTGTTTTGTTTGGAAACATGAAAGATTCGCTCTTGGTGCTTGCGAATGTACCATTTGCACTCATTGGAGGAATTATCGCTTTACACGTCACAGGGATGAATTTTGGGATTTCGGCCGGCGTGGGCTTTATCGCGCTGTTTGGGATTTGCATTCAGAATGGTGTTTTATTGCTTTCGGAATTTCATCATAATATAAGATCAGGTTTCGGTGTTGATGAATCCATTCTGAAAGGCATTCAGGTAAGAACGCGTCCGGTCGTGATGACGGCGTTGATGGCGTCGATTGGTCTTGTTCCCGCCGCATTATCTACCGGCATTGGTTCGGAATCGCAAAAACCACTCGCAATTGTTATTATTGGCGGGCTGATTACGGCAACCATTCTCACGCTTCTTATTTTTCCGATCATCTTCTGGATTTTTAACCGTACCAAGAAAGAGGAGATTGTGTAAAAAATTTTGGCACAATTTTAAGAAATAAGCATCGTGTACTTTTTGAAATTTATATGTAATTTTGCGGTCTAGAATATTGTGATTTACGTTTGTAAATGTTTGGGTTTGAATATTGAAAGTTTTTTTAATAAAAAGGTTTTAATATTCAAAAAATCACTATATTTGCAAACTGAAAATTTAAAATAAATAATAAACAAATAATTTTTTAAATCATGGCAAAGGAAACGTTTAATCGTAACAAACCACACTTGAACATTGGTACTATTGGTCACGTTGACCATGGTAAAACTACTTTAACTGCTGCGATCAGTAAAGTATTGGCTGACAAAGGTCTTGCTGAGAAAAAAGACTTCTCTGCAATTGACTCTGCACCAGAAGAAAAAGAGAGAGGTATCACTATTAATACTGCTCACATTGAATATGAAACTGTAAACAGACACTACGCACACGTGGATTGTCCAGGTCACGCCGACTATGTAAAAAACATGGTAACAGGTGCTGCGCAAATGGACGGAGCTATTCTTGTGGTAGCTGCTACTGACGGACCTATGCCTCAAACAAGAGAGCACATCCTTCTTTGTCGTCAGGTAAACGTACCTAGAGTATTGGTATTCATGAACAAAGTGGACATGGTAGATGATGCTGAATTATTAGAATTAGTAGAACTTGAAGTGAGAGATCTTCTTTCTTCTTACGAATATGACGGAGATAACTCTCCAGTAATCCAAGGTTCTGCATTAGGAGCTTTGAACGGTGAACCAAAATGGGTTGAAAAAATCGACGAATTGATGGATGCTGTTGATACATGGATCGAACTTCCAGTAAGAGATCAGGATAAACCATTCTTGATGCCAATTGAAGACGTATTCTCTATTACAGGTAGAGGTACTGTAGCAACTGGTAGAATCGAGGCAGGGGTAATCAACTCTGGTGATCCAGTGGATATCGTAGGTATGGGTGATGAAAAATTAACATCAACTGTAACTGGGGTAGAAATGTTCCGTAAAATCCTTGACAGAGGTGAAGCTGGTGATAACGTAGGTCTATTGTTGAGAGGTATCGAAAAAACCGACATCAAAAGAGGTATGGTTATCGCAAAACAAGGTTCTGTTAAGCCACACAAAAAATTCAAAGCAGAGGTTTATATCCTTTCTAAAGAAGAAGGTGGACGTCACACTCCATTCCACAATAAATACCGTCCTCAGTTCTATGTAAGAACTACTGACGTTACTGGTGAAATCTTCTTGCCAGAAGGTGTAGAAATGGTAATGCCAGGTGATAACTTAACTATTACTGTAGAATTGCTTCAGCCAATCGCTCTTAACGTAGGTCTTAGATTTGCGATCAGAGAAGGTGGTAGAACAGTTGGTGCTGGTCAGGTAACTGAAATCATAGACTAATTCTATAATTAAATAAAAAAGTTCCGTAAGGAAACTTGCGGAACTTTTTAATCTACGGGCATCGTCCAATGGTAGGATACCGGTCTCCAAAACCGTTGATCAGGGTTCGAATCCTTGTGCCCGTGCAAAAATAAAATAATGAGCTTAGTTGATTTTATTAAAGGTTCTTATAACGAATTCAAAAATAAGGTAGAGTGGCCAAAATGGCCAGATCTGCAATCTTCAACCATCGTGGTGAGTGTGGCTACCGTAATTTTAGCCATCTTTACTTTTGGTGTCGATAGCGCATTCAGTAAGGCAATTTCAAATTTCCTTTCACTCTTTATCAACCTCTTTAATTAAAATTTTTTTTCCGAAATGAGTGACTTAAAGTGGTATGTTCTGAAATCCATCAGCGGGCAGGAAAATAAGGTGAAAACCTATATTGAAAATGAAATGAAGCGGCTTGGTTTCGAAAGTTTCGTAACACAGGTGGTGATTCCTATGGAGAAAGTAATCCAGTTAAGAAACGGAAAAAAGGTGCCTAAAGAAAAACCTTATTATCCAGGTTATCTTATGGTGGAAGCCAATTTGGTGGGCGAAATTCCTCATATCATCAAAAATATTCCCGGCGTTATTTCTTTCTTAAGCTTAACCAAAGGAGGTGATCCTGTTCCTATGCGTAAGGCGGAAGTGAACAGAATGCTCGGAAGAATGGATGAGTTGTCCGAATTTGCCGTAGAAACTGCAATTCCTTTTATCGTTGGAGAAAATATCAAAGTTATCGATGGACCTTTCAATGGGTTTAATGGTACAGTAGAGAAATTGTTCGAAGACAAAAAGAAAATTGAAGTTTCCGTAATGATTTTTGGTAGAAAAACACCAATGGAATTAAGCTATATGCAAGTAGAGAAAGTATAATAAATTTTACATATTATTGGAAAGACTGTTCGAAAGAGCGGTCTTTTTTTGTTAAATTTATTATATTTGGCTAAAATTCCTAATTATGAAAACAAAACTAACTTTCTTGTCCTTATGGATATTTTGCCTGCAAATTTTTGCACAGGACAGTTCTTTTGATTTGCTGAAGAACAGCACCAGTACAAAAATTCTTTACGATCGCGTTTTTGCAGTATCTAAAGCAACACAGCTAAAAACCGATCATCTTTCCTCCGCCAATTTTCTGCAAGTGTACCACGAAATACAACGGGCAGATTTTCTTCGTAGATTACCAGAATTGAGTGTTGTTCAGAAAAAAGCAGATGAAGGTTTTATCCATAACTTTGTTCCATTGTCCTTGCTGATCACAGACTTCGAAAACATCAAACCCGAATCTTTGGAAAACGGACAAATCACAAGGAATGCTAAAGATCTTTATCAGGTCAATGGCAGTGAATCGAATGTGTATGAGAAGCATCAGCTTTCTCTTCTTGCGCCAATTGTCGCGAGGACCAAAGATAGAAATGTACGTTTTCTGCTGAGTAGAGATTTGGTGTTTAATACGACAAATCGGGTTGTTTCTTCCATCAAAGTAGAGCAGGGTTCTACATGGAAAGACATTGATAACGACGAATTTTTCACCTTAAATTTTCTGGAAAATGGTTCGCATACTGTTCGATACAAAATTCAGTTTACCAATGGTGATGTGTTATCTCAGTCTTTTGTCATCAACGTACAATACCAGAAAAGAGCAGAGGAGGCCACTGGCTCTAAAGCATTTCAGCCCAATGTGGTCACTAGCATCTCTTCCGTTATACCCTATAAAGGTTACGGCGAATCTACCGCATTTACTGGGAAAGGTGAGTACGAGATTTTTATGGGCAATGATGGAGTTTTAGATAAGCCGATTATTTTGGTCGATGGGTTTGATCCTGGTGATACCAGAAATACAGCGGGAATTTATCAGATGCTAAGTTATGGTTCGGGCCAGAACCTTGGTGATCAGATTCGCCAGCAGGGTTACGATATTATTGTACTGAATTTCCCTATCTATACCCGCCCGGATGGAACAACGATTATTGACGGTGGTGTAGATTATATCCAAAGAAATGCAATGATTCTTGTGGAGTTGTTGAAGCAGGTGAATGCACAAAAATCAGGAAATGTAAAAAATGTTGTGATTGGGCCAAGCATGGGCGGCCTGATTTCTCGATACGCACTGCGATACATGGAGCAAAACGCTATGAATCCGGATACCAGGGTTTATCTCTCCTTCGATTCACCCCATTTGGGCGCAAATGTTCCGTTGGGTTTTCAGCATCTTTTCAATTATATGGGTTATGGTCCATTGGGCGATGTAACCATGCAGCAAGTAGTGAATGGTATGTTGAAAAGCCCGGCTGCAAGAGAAATGTTGCTTGATCATTTTGAAGGTCACCTGAAACCGGCGAATGCTACCGAATTTGATCCTGCACTTTTATTGCCTGCAGGAGCACCTAATTACAGAGATGCGTTTCAGAGCGAGCTTAATGCCATGGGATTCCCTACGAGTACCAGAAACGTTGCTATTAGCAATGGAGCCGGAAACGGAGCTACCACTGGAACTCCAGGAATGACGGTGATTGATCATACGTTTAATACCTCTTCCACCCAGCGAGCGATTATTAAACTTAATTTTACACCCACCAAAAATACCACAGCAGAAGTAAGCAATTTTAAAGGTCAACAGTGGATTCTCTTTTGGATCAGTGTCTATAATGCTGCGGCAAAAGCCAAATCTCCCTCCACATCGGATGGATTGGATGCTGCACCCGGTGGTAGGTTCGACGTTTCTAAGTTTGCCGATGTCACCACAGGAAATCCTTTGCTTTCTGAATTTATGAGTAATCTTAACATCATGTACTTCAATTTCATTCCAGCGGTCAGTTCGTTGGCGGTGAGCAATAATGCTGGGAATTATTACTCGAACATTAATGCATCATCGGTAACGCCTTTTGCAGCTTATCATGTTCCAAATACCAATCAGAATCACGTAACGCTCGATCAGCAAAATGTATTGTTTGCTCTCAACGAAATTTTGCTTCCGCCAACCATGGCTACCGGTGAGCATGTTTTGTCAGCAGACATCATGGTGGAAAATCCTGTGAAGAACTCAGTCAGAATTAAAACCAGTAAACCGTTGAGGAATGTCGAATTTACCATTACTGACGTTTCAGGAAGAAAGATATATATCACTCAGCAAAAACAAATCAATAGTGATTTTGAATTTTCGGCTGTTTTAGCAAAAGGAAGTTACTTACTCACCATCTCTTACGAGGGTGGAAAAATAACCAAGAAGTTGATGAAGGATTAGTAACTTTATCCAGAATAATAATAATAAAGACTGTTTGAAAGAGCAGTCTTTTTTTGTGTTGATGGTGACGTAATTTGAAAAATATTGATCGTTAACTTACTAGTTCTTTGATTATCTTATGGTGATTTAGAACCCTAAAAAACCCAGAGAATATCAGTTGATGCTGGATGGTGACTGTTTTACATCAAAAAAAGTTTCTGATTTTTAAATGTTTGAGCCATTGCAGATTAAAAAATTATTCCTACTTTTGCATCCTCAAATATCGTAATGTAAAGTGAGATAAACAGTACGGTAGAATAAGAAATGCTTCCAAATTCATTGATTATTCAAATTTTAAAACAAAAAAAATGGCTAAAAAAGTCTTTAAAATGGTTAAACTCCAGGTAAAGGGAGGGGCAGCAAACCCTTCTCCACCAGTAGGACCGGCATTAGGTTCTGCAGGGGTAAACATCATGGAGTTTTGCAAACAATTTAACGGGAGAACCCAAGACAAGCCGGGACAGGTTTTACCAGTAGTAATTACGGTATACGAAGACAAATCATTCGAATTTGTTATCAAGACCCCACCAGCTGCAATCCAACTTTTAGATGCTTCTAAGCAGAAAAAAGGATCTGGAGAACCGAACAGAGCCAAAGTAGGCGCTGTAACTTGGGAACAAGTTAAAAAAATCGCAGAAGATAAAATGACCGACCTTAACTGCTTTACCCTAGATTCAGCAATGACAATGGTAGCAGGTACGGCAAGATCTATGGGATTGAGAGTGACAGGAACTAAACCAGCTAACGCTTAATACTTATTGAAATGGCAAAATTAACGAAAAAGCAAAAAGAAGTGGCAAGCAAACTAGAGAAGAACAAAGTCTATAGCTTAGACGAAGCTTCTGCACTAGTAAAGGAACTGAACTACGCGAAGTTTGATGCTTCTGTAGATTTAGCAGTTAGATTGGGGGTAGATCCTAGAAAGGCCAACCAAATGGTAAGAGGTGTTGTATCTCTTCCGCATGGTACCGGTAAAGATGTGAAAGTTCTTGCATTGGTTACGCCTGAGAAAGAAGCGGAAGCCAAAGAAGCGGGAGCAGATTACGTAGGTCTAGATGAATATCTTGATAAAATAAAAGGCGGTTGGACAGATGTGGACGTTATCGTTACCATGCCAGCTGTTATGGGTAAATTAGGACCATTGGGTAGAGTATTAGGACCAAGAGGTTTGATGCCGAATCCAAAATCAGGAACCGTAACGATGGAAATCGGGAAAGCAGTTTCTGAAGTAAAATCAGGTAAAATTGATTTTAAAGTAGATAAATACGGTATTATTCATGCAGGAATCGGGAAAGTTTCTTTCGAACCAGCTAAAATCAAAGAAAACGCTCAGGAATTGATCCAGACTTTGGTTAAGTTGAAACCAACTGCTGCAAAAGGAGTTTATGTGAAGTCAATTTATTTGTCTTCTACCATGAGCCCTGGAATCGCAATCGATACCAAATCTGTAAACTAATTTAAATCCTCAAGACAATGACTAAAGAAAATAAAGTTGTAGCAATACAAGAAATTAAAGATTTGCTTCAGGATGCCAAAGTAGTTTATGTAGCAGATCTAGAAGGTTTAAATGCACAGAAGTCTTCAGATTTCCGTAGAGCGGCCTTCAAACAAAACATCAAAGTAAAAGTTGTAAAAAATACGTTGCTTCAAAAAGCAATGGAGCAAATTGAAGAGGTTGACTTTTCTGAAATGTTCAGCAGTTTCAAAGGTAACTCTGCCCTTATGATCTCCGAAACAGCCAATGCACCAGCAAAGCTGATCAAGGATTTCAGAAAGAAAGAAGAAAAACCTGCGCTTAAATCAGCTTACTTACAAGAAACATTCTACATTGGTGATAACAACCTCGAAACCTTGGCTAACATCAAGTCTAGAGAAGAAATGATCGGAGAAATCATCGGATTGCTTCAGTCGCCAATCAGAAACGTTCTTTCTGCACTTCAAAACAAACCAGAAACGGTGGAGGCCAAAGCAGAAGAAGCTCCTGCAGTAGAAGAAGCAAAAGCAGAAGAAACACCAGCTGCTGAAGCTGCACCGGAAACTCCGGAAGCAAGCGCAGACGCGGCAGAAACGCCTGCAGAATAAATAATGCCTTTGGCTATATGCCGAAAGCGGACTGAGATTAACTCAAAAAAATAACATAAATCGTTCAACAACAAAAACATTACAAAATGTCAGATTTAAAAAATTTAGCTGAAACGCTAGTAAACTTAACAGTAAAAGACGTAAACGAATTAGCTGCTATCCTTAAGGATGAGTACGGAATTGAGCCAGCTGCTGCTGCAGTAGTAGTTGCTGCAGGTGGTGCAGGTGAAGCTGCTGAAGAAAAAACAGAATTCGACGTGATTCTTAAATCAGCTGGTGCTTCTAAATTGGCTGTAGTTAAATTGGTAAAAGATTTAACAGGTGCAGGTCTTAAAGAAGCAAAAGATATGGTTGATGGTGCTCCTGCTCCAATCAAACAAGGAATTTCTAAAGACGAAGCTGAAGCTTTGAAAAAACAATTAGAAGAAGCTGGTGCTGAAGTTGAATTGAAATAATTCTTTACTCAGAAATAATGCGAAACCTCACCGAATGGTGGGGTTTTGTTTTTTTTGCAATCGGCATTTGCTGTTGATACAACCTGCGTTGCAAAGCTTTAAGAAAAATTTAGCATTTGCACTATTTGTTATTCCGGGTGTTTATTTGTACCTTTGCACTTCTTTTGGCGCTAATAATTGTTTTTAAACCAGTAAAATATTGAAAATCGACTCTTTCGATTTCGAAAGGGATTTTGTGTTTATAGCTGGTAAAGTAATTTTTTTCGCCAAAGAATTTAAAAAAATATTTTGCACTACTCCGTGAAAAGATATACCGGCGTTGCTTAGAAATTAGATTTTAAGTAGAAGAATAAAGTACAAAGACTAATTCTGATAGCGCCAAACATCAAAGTCTTTTCTCTTTTTTTTCTTTCTTTTTCTCTCTTTTCTGATATTTTTTAAACAAAATATTTTTTAACCCATTATTCTTCAACTTTTTTATGAGTAAATCTAAAGCAGTCGCAAAAACTCAGGGGAACGAAAGAATCAATTTCTCCGCAGCCAAGGGGAAAATTGAAACACCTGATTTTTTGGACATTCAGATCCAGTCATTCAAAGAGTTTTTCCAGTTGGATACCCTTCCGGAGCAGAGAGTTCACGAGACCCTCTACAAAACCTTTGAAGAAAACTTTCCCATTACAGACTCCAGAAATCAGTTTGTGCTTGAGTTTCTGGACTATTTGGTAGATTCCCCGCGTTACTCGATCGACGAGTGTGTGGAGAGAGGATTAACCTATTCGGTTCCTTTAAAAGCGCGTCTTAAATTATACTGTACCGATCCTGAACATGAGGATTTCCAAACAGTGGTGCAAGATGTATATTTGGGGCCGGTTCCTTATATGACACCTTCGGGATCGTTTATCATTAATGGTGCAGAGCGTGTAATCGTTACCCAGCTTCACCGTTCACCAGGGGTTTTCTTTGGTCAAACTTATCACGCCAACGGTACCAAATTGTATTATTCCAGAATTATCCCTTTCAAAGGATCTTGGATGGAATTTACAACCGACATCAACAACGTAATGTATGCTTACATCGACCGTAAGAAAAAATTACCGTTAACAACACTTTTAAGAGCCATCGGATACGAATCCGATAAAGATATTTTGCAAATTTTCGACCTTGCTGAAGAAGTGAAAGTTTCTAAAGCAGCACTTAAAAAAGTGGAAGGTAGAACTTTGGCAGCGAGAGTTTTGAACACTTGGTTCGAAGATTTCGTAGATGAAGATACTGGTGAAGTGGTTTCTATTGAAAGAAACGAAATCATCCTGGATCGTGAAACCGTTTTGGAAAAAGAGCACTTGGATCTTATTCTTGATTCAGGGGTGAAATCAATTTTGATTCACAAAGAAAACTCCAACGAATTCTCGATCATTCAGAATACACTTCAGAAAGACCCTACCAATTCAGAAAAAGAAGCGGTAGAATATATTTATCGTCAGTTGCGTAACGCAGATCCACCAGATGAGGAAACAGCAAGAGGAATTATCGAAAAACTATTCTTCTCGGAGCAACGTTACTCTCTGGGAGAAGTAGGTCGTTACCGTTTGAACAAAAAATTGGGATTAAACATTCCGGAAAAAACCGAAGTGTTAACCAAAGAAGATATCATCTCTATCGTTCGTCACTTAATCGAATTGGTGAACTCTAAAGCAGAGGTTGATGATATTGACCACTTGTCCAACAGAAGAATTAAAACAGTTGGCGAGCAATTGGCGGGTCAGTTTGGTGTAGGTCTTTCCAGAATTGCAAGAACAATCCGTGAGAGGATGAACGTTCGTGATAATGAAATCTTCACGCCGATTGATTTGGTGAATGCCAAAACATTAACCTCAGTGATCAATTCATTCTTCGGAACCAACCAGCTTTCTCAGTTCATGGACCAAACCAATCCGCTGTCAGAAATCACGCACAAGCGTAGACTTTCTGCACTAGGACCTGGTGGTTTATCCAGAGAAAGAGCAGGTTTCGAGGTGCGTGACGTTCACCATACCCACTACGGAAGAATCTGTCCGATTGAAACGCCTGAAGGACCAAACATTGGTTTGATCTCCTCACTGGGAATTTATGCTAAAATCAATAATTTAGGATTCATCGAGACTCCTTATAGAAAAGTAGCCAACGGTAAAGTTGACCTTAAAAATCCTGCAATCTTCCTTAATGCTGAAGATGAAGAAGATAAGGTTATTGCACAGGCAAACGTTGAAATGACTGATGACGGAACCATCTCTACTGAAAGAGTTATTGCCCGACTAGATGGTGATTACCCAGTAGTGGAACCTAATGAAGTTAATTTGATTGACGTAGCACCTAACCAGATTTCTGGTATTTCGGCGTCATTAATTCCGTTCTTGGAGCATGATGATGCGAACCGTGCCTTGATGGGATCCAACATGATGCGTCAAGCGGTGCCGTTATTGAAGCCACAAGCTCCAATTGTGGGTACAGGTTTAGAGAAACAGGTTGCAACCGACTCCAGAGTATTGATTAACGCTGAAGGAAATGGAGTTGTAGAGTATGTAGATGCTGACAAAATCACCATTAAATACGAAAGAAGCGAAGACGATGATTTAGTATCATTCGAATCTGCGACCAAAAGTTATAAATTAACCAAATTCAGAAAAACCAACCAAAGTACAACCATTACTTTAAGACCAAACGTAAGGGTGGGCGACAAAGTAACCAAAGGACAAGTGCTTTGCGATGGATATGCAACAGAAAATGGTGAGCTCGCTTTGGGTAGAAACCTTACCGTGGCCTTCATGCCATGGAAAGGATACAACTTTGAGGATGCCATCGTAATCAACGAAAAAGCAGTTCGCGAAGACTGGTTTACCTCCATCCATGTTGATGAATATTCTTTGGAAGTTCGGGACACCAAACTGGGTATGGAAGAACTGACCGCCGATATTCCAAACGTTTCCGAAGAAGCCACCAAAGACTTAGACGAAAACGGTATGATCCGTATCGGTGCAGAGGTGAAACCTGGTGACATCATGATTGGTAAAATTACACCAAAAGGAGAATCTGATCCTACACCGGAAGAAAAACTTCTTAGAGCGATCTTCGGTGATAAAGCTGGCGATGTGAAAGATGCTTCTTTGAAAGCGGATTCATCGTTAAGAGGGGTGGTGATCAACAAAAAATTGTTCTCAAGAAACATTAAGGACAAAAAGAAAAGAACAGAAGAAAAACTGAAACTTGAAGAAATCGAAAATACCTACAAGGCAAAATTCGATGAGTTAAGAGACATGCTTCTGGAAAAATTAGGAACACTGGTCAACGGTAAAACTTCTCAAGGCGTTAATAACGATTTAGACGAAGAAATTATCGGTAAAGGAGTGAAATTTACCACTAAATTACTACAAAGTGTTGAAGATTATGTAAATGTAAGTGGTTCGGATTGGACTGTTGATGCTGATAAAAATGAGCTCATCAAGCAATTGATCCATAATTACAAAATAAAATACAACGACATTCAAGGGGTTAAAAACCGTGAGAAATTTGCGATTTCCATTGGAGACGAGCTACCTGCAGGTATCATTAAGCTAGCAAAAGTTTACATCGCTAAGAAACGTAAACTAAACGTTGGAGATAAAATGGCAGGTCGTCACGGTAACAAGGGGATTGTATCACGTATCGTTCGTCAGGAAGATATGCCTTTCTTAGAAGACGGAACACCAGTAGATATCGTATTGAACCCACTTGGCGTACCTTCTCGTATGAACATCGGGCAGATCTACGAAACTGTTCTTGGATGGGCTGGTAAAAACTTAGGTCTTAAGTTCGCAACGCCAATCTTTGATGGAGCTTCTTTGGAGCAGATTACCGAATACACCGAGCAAGCAGGCGTACCTCAATTTGGTAGCACTTACCTTTATGATGGTGGTACTGGTGAGCGTTTTGCGCAACCAGCAACCGTTGGGGTCATCTACATGTTGAAGTTAGGACACATGGTTGATGATAAAATGCACGCACGTTCTATTGGACCATACTCATTGATCACGCAGCAACCTCTTGGTGGTAAAGCACAATTTGGTGGACAAAGATTTGGTGAGATGGAGGTTTGGGCACTGGAAGCATTCGGTGCATCCAATATCCTTAGAGAAATTCTTACCGTAAAATCGGATGATGTAATTGGTAGGGCGAAAACGTACGAAGCAATTGCGAAAGGAGAAGCAATGCCAGAACCAGGTATTCCGGAATCCTTCAACGTATTGCTGCATGAGTTACAAGGTCTTGGACTTGATGTAAGACTTGAGGAATAATTTTTTAGTAATTAATGAATTGAGAAATCAGAAAGTGAGATCATATGAAATTATTTTCTGACTCTCAATTCTCGAAAATTATTTTTAATATTAGTAATGAAAGAACTAATTTTTAGAAAGGAAAATTTTATCTTACTATTTTTTTTAGCAATCTACATTTTTTCGGTGGGTTCTGATCCTATATTGGGTGATAGCTTGCCATTTACAGTAGGTGCCTCCAAAGGTTATGAGTTAGAGTCGAACGCAACTAATCACTTTCTGTATATAAATTTTTTGGCATTAGTCCACAAGATTATTCCATTTATAAACCCACATTATCTTTTTTCGGGAATCAGTGTGATTTGTTCTGTTTTGTCTTTGCTAATACTTCGAAATATCTTATTGCTCTTCAACTTCAGTAACATCGTTTGTAATGTAGTAACTGTTTTGTTTGGGTTTTCGTTTACCTTTTGGCGGATTTCCATTTTTACAGAAGTGTATAGTTTTTACATCTTGTTTGTGACCATATTTTTGTATAATGTTTTTTCTTATATTAAAGAGCAAAGAATAGATAATTTATATGGGGCGGCAATATTTTTTGGGATCATGTTTTTAATTCATATTCAGACAATATTATTAATACCTTTTTATTTGTATTTTTTGTACAAAAATTTACATGAAAAATCAAAAACAGCGATTGCTGTTTTGATACCTATTGTTTTTTTTTCAGTACTGTTAATCCCTGTAGTTTTGGGGAGGAATAACTTTATTGCAATATTTACGGATAATGCTTGGGGAAGTTCTTTTTTTAGTCTTGAATTAGAATCAATATTGAGAAGCGCAGTACGTAATACGGGGTTTTTGCTTTATAATTTTATGTTCTTTATCGCTTTTGCATTCAAAGGTTTCAAAGATTTAGAAAACAAGGAATATTTTTTTATTGGAATTATACCCTATATTTTTTTTATATTGAAACATGATGTTTCCGACTCTTATGTATTTCAGTTGGTTCCTTATCTTTTTTTATTAATCATGATAGCAAGTGGATTATCAAAATTGAATGATTTCAAGTGGATGTATATTGCTGTGTTTTCGTTTCCGCTTGTTTATTTTATAAATTATAAAATAGTAGAATGTACTGATGTAGGAAAGAGAATAGATCGTGAAACTGGCTTTAAAGGCGGTACAAAATATTTCTTTTTCCCACCGCTTAAAGGAAACCCAAGTATTGAAGAGTTTATTTCAGCTTATGAAAAGGGACAGTTTAAGAAATTACCTGTCTTGGAACAAGAAAACTATAAAAGAATGTATTTATACGCAAAAGAATGGAGATTAATTAAAACTTAAATATTATTATATGAAATTTAAATTATGTTTTATGAGTATGATGGTAAGTGTTATACTCCACGCACAAGATTGGGCTTTGTTTGGTAATGCAAACACTACGCCTCAACAAAATTTTATTGGTACTACTGATAATCAAGATTTATTGCTTAAAACCAATAATATCGAAAGACTTCGAATCTCTAATACCGGCAGATTTATTTTTCAAGGTGTTATAGGAGGGGAAAATGTATGGAACAAAAATTTATTTTTTGGCGGGGGGGGTAGATTATCCCACTCGAGGCAATAACACAGTTTTCGGTTTCGGTGCTTTAGCACTTAATATTAATGGTGAAGGGAACACAGCATTTGGAACTAATTCTATGTCACAACTTATAAGTGGAAATGAGAATACTTCAATAGGAGTAAATAGTATGGGTAAAGCTAATAATGCAGGAGGAAATGTGAGTTTTGGGAACAATAGCATGGAGGGCTTGGGGGGGTACAATGAGAATGTAGCAATTGGTTTTATGTCCTTTAGAAGAGAGTTTGGACAATCATCAGAGAGTGTTTCGTATAATACTGTTATTGGTAGTAGGGCTCTTGCGTATTTAAGAACTGGTCAAAATAATATTGCAATTGGTTATAGCTCTATTAAACCTATTGTTTCAGGAGATAATAATGTATCTATTGGTGCAAATACTGGACTTAATCTCATTACAGGAAATGGAAATATTCTAATAGGAAATAATACGTCAACCTCTTCAAGTAATTCTAATAATGAATTAAATATTGGCAATTGGATATATGGGAAAGGAGGAACAATTGGTATTGGAACTTCAAATGTAAATTGTAGTAATTGTACGGGTTACAAGTTGTTTGTAAAAGAAGGGATAAAAACCGAAAAGATAAAAGTTGAGTTTGCTGATATGAATGGTTGGGCAGATTATGTTTTTGAGAAAGATTACCCACTAATGTCTATAAAAGAAGTTAAGAATTTTATAGAAAAAAATAAGCACTTACCCGAAGTTCCTACCGCTGAAGATGTTATGAAAAATGGTTTGGAATTGAAAGAGTTTAATACTTTGTTATTAAAAAAGATCGAAGAACTGACTTTACATATTATATACCTACATGAAAAGTTGGAAGAACAAAATGACAAAATGGACAAATTGGAAAAATTGGAACAAAAAAATAAATGATGAGAACTGTTCTTTGCTTTTTATTTTTTTTTAGTGGATTTTATTTTTTCTCCGCACAAGAGAAAGATCCTTTCCACAGAACTTGTGCCCTTAATGCACCTGCTGAAGTTGAGGATTTTTTGCTATCAGGTCGTAACTGCGGGAATACTTCAGCGTATTATAATCCTAATCAACATGCAAATCCTTTATATATTCCTCAAATTAGTGATGATATTATATATATAAAGATTAACTTTATTTTTTTAACAAAACCTGATGGAACGGGTAATTTCGAGGAAAATAATCTCGAACATCAGGAATTTATTAATAATTTAATTGCAGCTTTTAATGGAAGATTAGCACATATTGATCCATCTGTGAGTGGTTGTGAAGTTTTTCCGCAATCAGTTATTGATACTAGAATAAGGGTAATTGTTAATAAGATATGGAAAGTGGATCCTGCTTGGGATTATCTAGTAACAGGATTTAATCCCTCGGCAAATAATCCATATGATAATAATAGCGTTTTAATCCCTGGTTCAACTTATTACTATTCTTATTTGGATTATGATGCTTCCATTCCGAAAGGGTTAAATATCACTTTTGCTAATAATGGAACCATTTATTCGCAGTACCAGACTGGGGATTTTTCTAAAACGCCATTAGATTGGGCTGTTTCGGAGTTTCCGTTTTTTAATGAGTTAAGTAATAAATCAAGACAATTTTGGCCTGATGTATATAATGGTTTTTTACGGAGAAAGCATTTTATTGTAAATAATCCAAATTACGGAAATCCTAGTTGGGAAACAGTTAAAGCGTGGTATTACGGAGATATGGGATATAGAGGAATGGTACACGAATTAGGGCATAGTTTGGATTTATATCATCACGATTGTGGAGCTAATATTATGAGTTATTCTGCTGGTAATCATAACTATTTGAGTATTGAAGATATTTCAAGAATGTACCAAAGTGCATCAGTTTCGAGTGTGAGACAATATTTTACAGAAAATTCTTTTAAAAGCAACAGTATCTATGTGAATATGGACGAGCTTTGGGATATTAATTTTAGAAATTATTCTAATGTTAGAGTTGATAACAACTCAAGTTTAAGAACAACATGTAGAATTATAATGGCTCCTGAAAGTAAAGTTATTGTAAGAAATGGAAGTAATTTCATTATTGAGGGCGCAGATGTTAGTTCTGCAAATAATACATCATGGAATGGTATTAAAGTCGAAGGGAATGGATATTGCTTGATATTACCGGATACGGCGATTGATAATGGCTATTTTTATGCTTATACTGATAATACAATTTTACCAAATGGCAAATCTACAGATGATAATTTCAGCAATATTAAAATGAGTGCCGAAACATTAGAAGGGCTACATTCTCAAAACTTATTCAGTATTTACCCTAATCCAACAGGAGAATTTATTTATATTAAATCCAGTGAAAAAATAAGAGTTTTATCTGTTTATGATAGAATGGGGCAAAAAATAATCAGTATTAGAGACGAAGCAAACAAAATTGATGTGAAGAATGTCCCAAGCGGAGTTTATATTTTGGAGGTTAAGACGGATCAAGGCATCATAACAAAGAAATTTATAAAAAAATAATAGATAAAATATTTTTTATGTCAAATAAAAATAAATCAAGCAAATTTAGTAAGATCGCGATCGGTCTGGCTTCACCAGAATCCATCCTTCAGGAGTCAAGAGGAGAGGTGCTGAAGCCCGAAACCATCAACTACAGAACGCACAAACCCGAAAGAGACGGTTTGTTCTGTGAAAAAATATTCGGTCCTGTAAAGGATTACGAATGTGCCTGCGGAAAATACAAACGTATCCGTTATAAAGGTATCGTTTGCGACCGTTGTGGTGTAGAAGTTACCGAGAAAAAAGTACGTCGTGAGCGTATTGGTCACATTAATCTTGTGGTTCCTATTGCTCACATCTGGTATTTCCGTTCGTTGCCGAATAAAATTGGTTACTTGTTAGGATTGCCTTCCAAGAAATTGGATATGATTATCTACTATGAAAGATATGTAGTTATTCAGCCAGGTATCGCTAAAAAGGCAGATGGTTCCGATTTCGATGATATGGAATTTTTAACAGAAGAAGAGTATCTTGATATTTTGGATACGCTTCCTGTAGAAAACCAATATCTTGACGATTCGGATCCCAATAAATTTGTGGCAAAAATGGGTGCAGAGGCCGTTGAAGGATTGCTGAAAAGAATCGATCTGGATGCATTGTCTTTCGACCTTCGTCACAAAGCACACAACGAATCATCAAAGCAAAGAAGAACAGAAGCGCTGAAAAGACTGAACGTGGTAGAAGCACTTCGTGGTGCCAACACCAGAATGATCAATAAACCAGAATGGATGATCATGCGTGTACTTCCAGTTATTCCACCAGAATTAAGACCATTGGTTCCGTTGGATGGAGGACGTTTTGCAACCTCAGACTTGAATGATCTTTACCGTCGTGTGATCATCAGAAATAACCGTTTGAAAAGATTACTGGAAATTAAAGCTCCAGAAGTGATCTTGAGAAACGAAAAACGTATGCTTCAAGAATCTGTAGATTCGTTGTTCGATAACACCAGAAAATCTTCTGCTGTAAAATCGGAATCCAACAGACCATTGAAATCACTTTCTGATTCTTTGAAAGGTAAACAAGGTCGTTTCCGTCAGAACTTATTAGGTAAGCGTGTTGACTATTCAGCTCGTTCGGTAATTGTTGTTGGTCCAAACCTACAACTTCACGAATGTGGTATTCCTAAAGATATGGCAGCCGAATTGTACAAACCATTCATCATCAGAAAATTGATTGAGAGAGGAATTGTAAAAACGGTAAAATCAGCAAAAAGAATCATCGATAGAAAAGAACCTGTCGTTTATGATATCCTTGAAAACGTGATGAAAGGTCACCCAGTTCTTCTGAACCGTGCGCCTACGCTTCACCGTTTGGGTATCCAGGCATTCCAGCCGAAGATGATTGAAGGCAAAGCCATCCAACTTCACCCATTGGTAACAACGGCATTCAACGCCGATTTCGATGGTGACCAGATGGCGGTGCACTTACCTTTGGGCCCAGAAGCTATTTTGGAAGCTCAGTTATTGATGTTAGGTTCTCAAAATATCCTTAACCCAGCGAATGGTTCTCCAATTACCGTACCTTCTCAGGACATGGTATTGGGGCTATACTTCATGACGAAACAGTTGGATTCTACTGATGAGGTTAAAGTGAAAGGAGAAGGACTTGCTTTCTACTCTCCGGAAGAGGTAGAAATCGCTTATGCAGAAGGACAAGTTTCTCTTAACGCAAAAGTAAGATGTAAACTTCCTGTAAAAGAAGAAGGAGAATTGGTGATTCGCCTTATCGAAACTACTGTTGGCCGAATTTTATTCAACCAAATCGTGCCAAAAGAAGTTGGTTTCGTTAACGAATTGCTTACCAAAAAATCTTTGAGAAATGTAATCGGTAGAATTCTTGCAGACACGGACTTCCCAACAACAGTGAAGTTCTTGGATGATATGAAAAATCTAGGATACTCTAACGCATTCAAAGGAGGACTTTCGTTCTCATTGGGCGATATTGTAATTCCAGCCGAGAAGAAAAAAATGATCGCTACCGCAGTAGAAAATGTGGATGAAATTAAAGCGAACTATAACATGGGTCTTATCACCGATACCGAAAGATACAACCAGGTAATCGACGTTTGGACCAATACCAACGCAGGACTAACCGAGATGATTATGAGCAGAATGAAAACCGACCAAGGTGGGTTCAACTCTGTTTATATGATGCTTGATTCCGGGGCGAGGGGTTCTAAAGAACAGATTCGTCAGTTATCCGGAATGAGAGGTTTGATGGCCAAACCACAAAAAGCCGGTTCTACAGGAGCAGAGATCATCGAAAACCCGATTGTGGCGAACTTTAAAGAGGGACTTTCCATTTTGGAATACTTCATCTCCACCCACGGTGCTCGTAAAGGTCTTGCGGATACCGCACTTAAAACCGCCGATGCTGGTTACTTAACCAGAAGATTGGTAGACGTTGCACAAGATGTTATCATTACAGAAGACGATTGTGGCACTTTAAGAGGTACCGAAATTACGCCATTGAAGAAAAACGACGAAATCGTTGAGAAAATTTCTGAAAGAATCTTGGGTAGAGTTTCTCTGCACAACATTTATCATCCAGAAACCGACGAAATCATCATGGAAGCAGATACACTGATTGATGAAGTTTATGCAAAACAAATCGAGGAAGCAGGTATTGAAGTGGTAGAAGTTCGTTCTCCATTAACCTGCGAAGCCAAAAAAGGAATTTGTGCAGCATGTTATGGTAGAAACTTAGCGACGGGTAAAACAATTCACATGGGTGAAGCTGTAGGGGTAATTGCCGCTCAGTCCATCGGTGAACCAGGAACACAGTTGACGCTTAGAACCTTCCACCAAGGGGGAACTGCAGGTAACGTTTCGGTGAATCCGTTTATTGAAGCAAGAAGAGATGGTATCGTAGAAATGGACGAAGTGCGTACCGTAACTTCTGAAAACGAAGAAGGTAAGAAAGCAGAAATCCTTGTGTCACGTTCTACAGAATTCCGTTTGGTAGCAGATAATTCGACAAGAACACCATTGATGGTAGCCAACGTTCCTTATGGTTCCGAAATCTTCGTGAAGCCGGGCGAAAAGGTGAAAAAAGGTGATATGATCGCCAAATGGGATCCTTATAACGCGGTAATTATTGCAGAAACTTCTGGTAAAGTAGAATACGAAGATATTATTCAGGGTATTTCATTCCAGTTAGAAATTGACGAGCAAACCGGTTTCGAAGAAAAAGTAATCTCCGAATCCAGAAATAAAAAAGCAGTACCAACGCTGAAAGTGGTTGATGCCAAAGGCGTTGAGCAGAAAGCATACAATTTACCGGTTGGTGCCCACTTAATGGTAAACGATGGTGAGAAAATTAAGGCAGGTAAAGTTTTGATCAAGATCCCTAGAAAATCTGCGAAAGCAGGGGATATTACCGGTGGTTTACCAAGGGTAACCGAATTGTTCGAAGCAAGAAACCCATCAAATCCAGCGGTTGTTACAGAAATCGACGGGGTAGTTTCTTACGGTAAAATTAAAAGAGGTAACCGCGAATTGATCGTGGAAGCTAAAACCGGGGAAATTTCTAAGTATTTGGTGAAACTATCCAACCAAATTTTGGTGCAGGAGAACGACTTCGTGAGAGCAGGTTCGCCACTTTCTGATGGTTCCATTACGCCAGACGATATCCTTAAAATTAAAGGGCCAACTGCAGTACAGGAATATCTTGTGAACGAAATCCAAGAGGTTTACCGTTTGCAAGGGGTGAAAATTGATGACAAACATTTCGAAATCATCGTTCGTCAGATGATGACTAAAGTAGAAATTGTTGATGGTGGAGATACCCAGTTCTTGGAAGGTGCATTGGAGCACAAATACGACTTCTTAGAAGAAAACAACAGAGTTTTCGGTCTAAAAGTAGTTGTAGAAGCTGGAGATTCTAAAGAATTTAAACCAGGACAAATGATCACCGCAAGAGAGTTAAGAGACGAGAACTCTAAACTGAAACGCGAAGATCTGCAATTGGTTGAAGTTCGTGAGGCACTTCCTGCAACGGCAACTCCGGTGCTTCAAGGTATTACCAGAGCGGCATTGCAAACCAAATCGTTCATGTCGGCTGCATCATTCCAGGAAACTACAAAAGTACTGAACGAAGCTGCGGTTTCCGGTAAAATCGATTACCTTGGTGGTCTTAAAGAAAACGTTATCGTAGGACACAGAATTCCTGCAGGTACCGGTCTTAAAGATTACCAAAGCATCATCGTCGGTTCTAAAAAAGAATTCGAAGACATTAACTAACAAAAGGAGTTAGAAGTTAGATTTTAGATATTAGATTTGTATATTTGCGATGAAAGTTATCTAATTTCTAACTTCAAATTTCTAACATCAAAAAATTATTTTAAAATGGACAACAACCAAAATCAAGATCCAAACAACATCAACATTGAACTTAACGAAATGGTAGCTGCAGGCGTTTATGCTAACCTTGCATTGGTAAACCATTCTCCTACAGAATTTGTGGTAGATTTCATCCAAATGATGCCAGGAGTTCAGCAAGCAAAAGTAAGATCAAGAGTAATCTTGGCTCCGCTTCATGCAAAAAGAGTACTTGCTGCTTTGCAACAAAACATCAACAACTACGAGCAACAATTTGGTGAAATTAAAGAAGTTGAACCATTCGTGTTAGGACAAAACAACGTTCAGGCGTAATATTCAAATCATCAAAGTCATCATCTTTGGTGCTTTTATATCACAATCCCGATTCGCAAGAGTCGGGATTTTTTGATCATGATTTTTGAAGGATGGATAAAAGGTTTGAAGGAGGATATAATGTAAATGTTGCTTAGCATAAGCCAATGAAAATTCGTAACTTGAAAACTTAAAATTCCCCATGAATAAAGGATTATTATTGCTTCTGATGTTGATAAGTAATGCCGTACTACCCGGAACATTTCAGGCCAACCTCAACGCGCTGACTTTAAAAATGAAAATCATCGGGGTGAAAGATGGCGATACGGTGGAAGGATTATACTACCAATTCCCGATCAACATTCGACTTCAGCATATTGATGCCCCGGAAAAAAAGCAGGCCTTTGGCACCAAATCCAAAGAAAAATTATCTGAGCTTTGTTTTGGAAAAAATGTAACCATCATCAGCAGCGGAAAAAATGGTTCGTATGATTCTCGAGGTCGTCTAATTGCTGAGGTTTTCTTGGAAGATGGCACCAATGTGAATAAGGAAATGGTAAAGTCGGGCTTGGCGTGGCATTACAAAAAATATTCGTCGAGCAACGAGTATGAAAGATTGGAGGAATTCGCAAAAACTCGCCGTCTGGGTTTGTGGAGTGATAGCAATGCCGTATCACCTTGGAGTTTCAGAAGATAAATTTTGACACTTAATAAAAAACCCGATTCATTTAGTGAACCGGGAGTATTTTGTGATGGGAAATGCTTTACAATGCTACCATTTCCGTTACTTCCACGTCGTAGCCGCCAACCAACGGTTTTTGATTAATGTTTTGGGTAATGACACGGAAATTATTAATGCCTAAGTTTTTAAGAATCTGCGTTCCGATACCATAATCACGGAAGTTCGAGGCCAAGGTAGGGCGTTTCTGTTGTCCGTCTTGATAATCCAAAAACTGTTGCAATTTGCGCATCGTATTCTCGGAGTTCGACACGTTATTGATGAATATTAATGCACCTTTTCCTTCATCGTTAATCATTTTTGTCACTTTTTCAAGCAACGGTTTTTCTCCAGAAATCAATCGGCTTAATGCATCAAAATAGGAATTTGAAGATTGTACGCGAACCAGCACGGGTTCATTTTCTTTCCAGCTGCCTTTCGTCAGTGCAAAATGCATTTGCTCGGTACTGGTCTCTTTAAAGGCGAAAAAATCGAAATCGCCATAGTAGGTTTTCACGGGTCGTTCTTCAATGCGCTCAATTAAATTTCCTTTTCTAAGTTGATACTCGATTAGATCCTCAATCGACACGATTTTGAGGTCATGTTTCTTTGCCAATTCAACCAATTGAGGTAAGCGCGCCATCGTGCCATCTTCATTCATGATTTCGCAAATTACACCCCCTTCTTTAAGGCCGGCAAGTTTGGTAAGATCGATTGCAGCTTCAGTGTGGCCGGCTCTTTTCAGTACGCCACCTTTTTTGGCACGGAGCGGAAAAATATGGCCGGGCCGCATAAAATCAGTGGGTTTGGTTTTTTCGTCCATCAATGCCAGAATTGTTCTGCTTCGGTCGCTTGCCGAAATTCCGGTGGAAACGCCTTTGCCCAATAAATCCACCGAAACTGTAAAAGCCGTTTCTTTAGGATCGCTGCTGCGGGTCACCATGATGTCGAGGCCCAATTCGTCGCAACGTTTTTCTGGAAGTGGTGTGCAGATTAATCCTCTCCCATGAATCGTCATGAAGTTGATGATTTCTGGTGTCGTCAGTTCAGCTGCCGAAAGGAAATCGCCTTCATTTTCGCGGTCTTCATCATCCACCACGATGATGATTTTGCCATTTTTCAAGTCTTCAATGGCTTCGGGAATCGTATTCAGTTTTATATCAGACATTTTACTTTCTTAAATTTTTGCAAAGATACTCACAAATCGACCCAACTGCAATTTTTATTTGGAATGCGGGTCGCTGTTATTCCTTCCTTATTTCAATATTGAATCCACTGCGTTTCTAATGATTTCGTACGATTTTTTTCTTTCTTGATGATCGTAAATATGAGAGGTGATCATTATTTCATCAACATTGAAGTGTTGTTGGAAGTTTTCAATTTGCCGGGAAATCGTTTCCTGGCTTCCAATAAAACTGTAGCGAAGTTTTTGCAGGATGCCCGCTTTCTCCATCGGGTTCCATAAATCATCCATATCATCTGCTGGCGGCGCGTATGGTTTTCGGTCATTACGGATGATGTTCAGAAATGCCTGATAAAGTGTGGTGGCTAGCTTTTGTGCTTCCTCATCGTTTTTTGCGGCAATTCCGTTAACGCATGCGATGACGTACGGCTCCGGAAATCTTTCACTGGGCTTATAATTTTCGCGATAAATTTCGAAGGCGAAGCTCATCATTTCTGGTGCAAAATGTCCTGCAAAAGCATAAGGTAAACCCATTTTTGCAGCAAGCCAGGCACTATCGGTGCTGGATCCCAACACGTAAATAGGTACATCGCATCCTTCCCCAGGAATTGCCCGCACAGCACTTTCTGCATTATCTGCCGAGAAATACTGTTGAAGTTCCCGAATTTGCTGGGGAAACTGTTCATTAATGATCATTGGATTTCTACCCAATGCTTTGGCCGTTAAACCGTCGGTTCCGGGTGCTCTTCCCACCCCTAAATCGATTCGGCCGGGGAATAAACTTTCCAGCGTTCCAAATTGTTCAGCGATAACCAGTGAGCTATGGTTCGGCAACATCACACCACCGGAACCTACCCTTATTTTTTCGGTGCCATTGGCAATAAAGCCAATCAGTACTGAAGTGGCAGAACTGGCAATGGAGGCCATGTTATGATGTTCGGCAAGCCAAAACCTTTTGTAATTCAACTTTTCTACGGCTCTGGCCAAATCAAGACTGTCATTAAAGGTTTCGTGGATGGTTTTATCTTGTTTTACAGGAGCAAGATCGAGTACTGATATTTCAAATGTTTTCATGACGTGATTTTTATAGTCAATTGCTTGGTAATTTGCTCAAAAGCTGTTCCATGATTCCGCTGATAAAAAATATGGTCGAAAAGTCATCTTTTTTTCTGTTGTATATCATTTTGCTGAAATTTGCGTTTCAAACAAAAAAGAAAAATGAGAAATTTTTTACTGTTGGCATTTTTTACACTAATGGCTAAAGTGAGTTCGCAGCAGTCTGCCACTGTTGTTGGGAATTATGACTTTCCAAAGATTAAATCTTCCGTGACGATGCCTGTGAAAATTCCGCTGGCAGAGATTGCTAATGTCATTAATGCCAATGTTCCGCAGTTAATTTTCAGTGATGATTCTTATACCGATAACAATAATGACCAGTTTAAAGTAAAAGTATGGAAAACCAGGCCCGTACGCTTAGTGGGCGGTACGAAACAGAATTTACTTATCGAAGTTCCCCTTAAAATTTGGGCAGAAAAGGGAATCGGAACCTTGGGTATGTACACTTATCAGGATACTACATTCGAAGCTGTTTTGTATTTTAATTCGCAACTCACGCTCAATAACAATTGGACAGTTACCACCAAAACCTCACCTATGGGTTTTAAATGGGTGACCAAACCAGTTTTGGATTTTGGAAAGATTCAGGTGCCTATCAGTGGGTTGATTGAGTCGAGTTTGGCTAAACAGCAATCGGATTTTTGTAATACCATTGATGCCATGATGCTGAAGCAGCTTAATTTTCAGCCGTATGCGCTGATGGCGTGGAATCAGTTTTCGGAGCCCTTCAGTATTTCTGATCAATTCTCTACTTGGCTGAAGATTTCGCCCCAGAAAATTAATATTTCTCCTTTGGTTTTTTATGGGAACCAAATTGAAGTCAATATTGGAGTTGATACCTATTCAGAAACATTTACAGGAGCGAAACCTGCTTCGTCGCCTATCGTTAAAACCGTTCCCGATTTTAGTTCAGTGGCTGTGCTGCCACAACGGTTTCTGTTGCAAACCACTGCCAATGTTCCGTACGCTGAAGCAACAAAAATTGCTGAGAATATGTTTTTGAACAAAAGCTTTGATTTCAGGGGCGGCTCCAAGATTAAAGTCAGCGGTATCAAGGTATATGAAGAGAAAGAACGGTTAACGATTGAGGTGAAGTGCGAAGATGCTGTACAGGGAACGGCGTTCATTTCGGGTATTCCTGTTTATGATAGTTCAAAAAGAAGTATTGTGCTGACGGATACAAAATTCCGCCTCAAGACTAAAAATATTCTACACAAGACGGCAACTCTTCTTTTTCAGGGAAAAATTGTGAGGATGATAGAAGAGGAGTATGGAATTCCGATGGCGGCGCTTGAAGATTCTTCGCGAGTAAGTATTGAGCAGAATCTGAGCAAAACCTACTATAAGGGGCTCAAGATGCAAGGAAAAGTGTTTGATTTAAAACCCTCGAACATCCTGCTCGGTTCCGGTGGTATTACTGCAGTAATCGATACAGAAGCGCAGCTGAAGCTTCTGGTACAGGGTCTGCAGTTTTAATTTTTCAGATGAGGCGTCGAAATCTGGAAAAATTACTATATTTGCAAACCCAAATGGTACTTTGGCCGAGTGGTTAGGCAGTGGTCTGCAACACCATCTACAGCGGTTCGAATCCGCTAGGTACCTCATTAATCCCTCAATTTATTTGATTTTCAAATAATTGGGGGATTTCTTTTTTATTATTGCAGTCAGCTTAAAACCATTTCGACACTAGGAATAAGTGTGGTTGGATTTGAGTTAAACCCTCAAGGAAAAAAGATTGAATTTTTAAAATGGGTTCTTATTGCGTACACAATACTAGCTAGAACTGATGCACTATTCTTTGACTCACTCAATTGATATACGCTATTATTTTAACATATTTTAGTAATTTTAACTTTTCTTTAAGGCGTAATTGGTTTCGTTTTTGGCTTAGCACATAAAACGATAAAAACCCTAACGACTCATTAAATTTCAAAATTATGAAAAAGATAGTAGCAGCAGGTTTGTTGTCGGTAATGATGCTGGCGGCCTGCAAAAAAGACAATACAGTTGCGGAAAAAACCCTCGAACAGCAAAAATTAGAATTCCAACAAAGACAACTGGAGATTGAACAGCAAAAACTTGCCATCGAGAAGGAAAGAATTGCTTATGAAAGCCAGAAAAAAAACGATAGTATTGCTGAGGTCAATAAAGCAAAAGCAACAGCAGCGGCTTCAAAACCAAAGGTAATAACCAAAACCAAAACGGTTTATGTCAATAGGGGAAAACGTTCAGGTGCGGAAAGCTATGCCAGTTCTTCCGGTTCTCAGGGTGCTTCACAAGGAACCACCCAGCATAAAGGAATGAGTAAGGCAGCCAAGGGAACAATTATTGGCACCGTGGGTGGTGCAGCAGCCGGAGCAATAATAAGCAAGAATAATCGTGGCGCAGGGGCAGTGATAGGAGGTATTGTGGGTGGTGCAACTGGTTACGCCATTGGCCGTTCTCAGGATCGGAAAGACGGAAGAGTGCAAGCCAAGTAAAAGAACCAAATCAACATATATATTAAAAGATTGCTTATTTTTAGGCAATCTTTTTTGTTGCTACTGTAGTACGTGTTTTATATTTTACTTTCATCAATTCTGCTTTTGCCTTCTTTATGGGGATTGGGCACTGTTTTTTCTGGAATTTTCAACCTGAAAACTCAAGGAATTGCCATGAAAATAATTCTGTCAATTTTTGGCATAACGCTGCTCTTCACTATGGTTGCTTTCTTTATGCCATTGAATGGGGTAGTCGAGGCGCTTACCGTTAGCATTGGTTTAGGCAGTTTTTTTTGGTACAAAGGATTTCTTCGCTTTTGGACGTTTTTCTCGAGGCAGAATTTGTCTTTCTATTTTTGCTGCGTATTTGTTTTGTTTTTTGGCTCGTTTTATCCGTTCATCCTCGATCATTTTGGCTATTATGTCCCGACCATCAAATGGATTTCTGAATATGGCTTGGTGAAAGGAATTGCCAATCTCGATCTTCTATTGGGACAAATGTCGGGATGGCATGTTTTTCAGGCCGGTTTTTCTCATTTCGCGGATCCGTTTCTACGAATCAATAGCGTTTTGCTGCTGGTTTACCTCATTTGGATTTATGAAAAAAAATCATGGATTCATCTCGCTTTCCTGCCGTTTTTATTTCTGTTTTCGCAGTCGCCCAACACAGATTTGCCCGTGATGGTTTTCTCATTAATTCTGCTTCAGGAAATGGTGGAACGTAACCGAAATGTCGGCTTCATTTTTGCGTTTTCGGTCTTTGTTTTCCTTATCAAACCCACGATGATGTGGTTGCCTTTGCTAAGTTTTTTTTATGCTGTTTTTATCCTCAAAGCACACTTAAAATTCATCATACCAGGAATTCTTATCCTGATGCTCTTCTTTTTTAAAAATATATGGACATTTGGATTTCCAATTTTTCCGGTGCAGTTTGCCGACTTTGGAGTTTCGTGGAAGCCCAATGCTCAATTGCTACAAAATTCAGCTGATATGGCGTTGCTGAAAAGTTATGATTTGCAATACAACATCGAACAAATCAGGAGTTTTTCCATTATGGAAAGGGTGAAAAATTGGTTGCTTTTGCCTGGAATAAAAGGATGGATCAATTCATTTTTTGTTTTAAGTTTAATGGTATTTTTTGGTTATACCGTGCAAAAAAGATCAAGATGGGTAACCCTCGTTTTTATCACGCTTATGATCAAAAGCGTTTTGGTACTCATTTTTTCGGCGCAGTACCGGTTTTTTACGGATGTGTTTTTTGTTATCTTTTTTATTATTTGTTTTGATAAGATTTCGGCCAATTATTCTCGGTTGGTTTTTATCGGTACATCGGTTCTTTTAGCGATTGCTTTCTCATTTCCGGTGGTTTTTAAAACAGTTATTCCCGATTTTAGGGCAGGTGGTTTTATGGCTGGTTTTTATGCGGAGCAGTTGGTGTATCCATCTACTTATCAGTGGAATAAGTACCAGAAGTATCAGATAGGCAACCTTAAATTTAATGTTGTAAATGGATATCAGTACAGTTTCGATACGCCACTTCCATCCATCTCGCCTGGTTTTTTAAAGGAAGACTTAGATGCCGGTATTTTTCCACAATTAAAAACTCAGTCGCTAAAAGATGGTTTTATATGGAAAAAAATGGATGAATCCGAAAAAACTCAGCTGCAACAGTTACTTGAAGAATACCGTCAATCTTTTCCACAAAATCCTTGAAACCTTTTCACTAACTTTGTCAAATGTTCACTTTAGGAAATTTTATTTCGCTTTCCACCTTCGGAGAAAGCCACGGCGCTGCTTATGGCGGCATTGTCACTAATTTTCCAGCCGGTTTATCCGTCGATTTTGAAGGTATTCAGCATCAGCTCGATCGCAGGAAGCCAGGGCAAAGCGCAATCGTCACCCAACGAAAGGAAAGTGACACGGTAAAGTTTCTTTCCGGTATTTTTGAAGGAAAAACAACTGGGACGCCTATTGGTTTCATCATCGAGAACGAAAATCAGAAATCCAAAGATTACGGTCATCTCGAGCATGCGTACCGGCCTTCTCATGCAGATTTTACTTACGATCAGAAGTTTGGAATACGCGACCATCGAGGGGGTGGAAAATCATCAGCGCGTGAAACGGTGAATTGGGTGGTTGCAGGTGCATTGGCCAAACAGATTTTAC
Organism: Chryseobacterium sp. 39-10; assembly: GCA_001898255.1. GTDB lineage: Bacteria > Bacteroidota > Bacteroidia > Flavobacteriales > Weeksellaceae > Kaistella. The sequence goes on from MKTK01000011.1 coordinate 42,326, forward strand.
CTGCCGACATTGCCATTAATGCCTATGTTTCGTCTGTTGGTGAAATTTTCTGCGAAAAACCCTATCAGGATTTAGATTTTTCGAAGACAGATTCCAATGAAATTAGGTGTCCCGATGAGGAAGCAGCAGCGAAGATGATTTCGAAGATCAAAGCCATTAAAAAGCAAGGCAATACCATTGGAGGCACTGTTACCTGTGCCATCAAGAATTTGCCCACAGGAATTGGCGAACCGGTTTTCGGAAAGTTGCAGGCAGAACTTGCCAAAGCAATGATGAATATCAACGCTGCAAAAGGTTTCGAATATGGCAGCGGATTTTGTGGCGCAAAAATGACAGGGCAGGAGCATAACGATCTGTTCAATGATGATTTCACCACCAAAACAAATCTTTCAGGCGGAATTCAGGGAGGTATTTCCAACGGTATGGATGTTTATTTTCGGGTTGCATTTAAACCGATTGCTACTATTTTAAGGCCACAGGAAAGCGTCGATAAAAATGGAAATCGCGTCACGCTGGAAGGCAAAGGTAGACACGATCCTTGTGTTTTGCCAAGAGTGATTCCTGTCGTGGAAAGCTTGGTAGCATTTGTTCTGGCAGATCTTTTCCTTATCAACCAAATCAGAAAACTATAAATACGTTGCTGAAAATAGCAACACATTGACATCATAACATGAAAAATTATTGGAATCAGGCAATTACTTTTCAGCAATATTTGCAAGTTGCTGAACAAAGACTTCATCACCCTCTTGATGATGAACAAAAGGAATTTCATGGGTATTACGAACTGGGTGTGCAGCGAATGGAGCGTGCCCTGAAAACTTTCAAAGTGGATGACGAACTGCTGAAATCTCTAAAAGCAAAAAATTTTGAGGGCAAGTTGCTCATTATTTCTGAGCCATGGTGTGGTGATGCAAGCGCCACTGTTCCTGCCGTTACCCAATTTTTTGAAGCAGCGGGTAACGAAGTAAAGATTTTTCTTAGAGATTCTGACCCTTCGCTCATTAATCAGTTTTTAGTGAATGGAACCCAATCAATTCCCATTGTCATTGTGCTTGATGCTGATTTTCAGGTATTGGCACATTGGGGGCCACGGCCGCAATATGGAAACGAATTGCTCCTTAAATTCAAACAAGATCCTGAGAGCTATCCTCGCGAAGATTTTTACAACGACTTACAGGTGTATTATGCAAAAAACCGGGGCAATGATGCCATTAGCGAAATCATTAAGCTTATTTAATTAACATATCCTATGAATTTCCTGCGAAAAAATATTTTATACATTGTGGCTATCGGTATTTTAACAGTGATAGTACTGGTTCCGTCCGTTCGTGAAAAAATTAGTGCGCAGTTGTTTCCCATTGCTGCAGTGGAACAGGCCATTACCCTTACCGATGCCGATTACGATATTCAGCTCAAAGGGATCAATGTTCCTAATACCAATCTCAAAAATTTTAAAGGGAAAAAAATGGTGCTGCTCAACTTTTGGGGAACTTGGTGTCCACCTTGTAGATTAGAGTGGCCCACGATCCAGAAACTTTACGATAGCAAAAAAGACAAAGTCGATTTTGTGCTTATCGCGATGCAGGATAAAGAAGAAACAGTGAAAAAATTCCTGGAAGATAATCATTATACAGTGCCGGTGTACATCGCGGAAAGTCCGGTTACTGCCAACGTTTTGCCCAAGGCATTCCCTACCACTTTTCTGCTCGATAAAAACGGCAGAATTATCCTGAAAGAAGACGCCTCCAAGGACTGGAACGATAAATCGGTGCACGAAATGATCGATGCCGTTGCACCATAAAAACTGACCCAGTTTCCCAATATTGGTACAGAATTTGTGAAAAAGGAAGTAGCATTAAAAAATCACAAATAAAGAAATGAAAGTATCAAAAATTCAATTGGCAAAAGAGGCGTTCAAGCACAAAGGATTCATTCAAAAAATCCCTGTCATCGCTAGAATGATCAAGTCTGTTATGAGCAAAGGCGGTTACAAACCCGAGTTAAAAAATATTATTTTACCAGGTTTGGTGCTGCTCTACCTCATTTCTCCACTCGATTTTATCCCCGACTGGATCCCTGTTATCGGTGTTTTCGACGATCTTGCGCTGCTGGCACTCGCCATTCCAATGCTCACCTCGGAAGCCGAAAGATTCATCGCCTGGGAAACTTCACACCAAACAGATTCCAATATTTCCGAAGCCGAAATTATCAGTTAAACAACCAGCCGTTCAAGAATTTGAGCGGTTTTTTTATGGAGCAACACTACAGGTTTACCTTTCCACGACATGTCCCGCTTTCCGCTTCTACTCCTCGTTTCGCCGCTCCGCTTCGCTCCGCGGCTCACTGCGGGGTAACCGCTGCAATCGGGGCTAGGAATAGAGAGGTGGTTTTTCTTTTGGCGGCAAAATGCTCAACGCATCACAAAGACCTATCAAAATAATTGCTCTTTCAGAAATATTTCAGGAAATTTATGCCGTGAAAACCCTTATTTCAATCATTGGCACCACAGGAATCGGTAAAACAAAACTTGCCATCCAATTGGCTAAGCATTTTCGAACCGAAATTATCTCCTGCGATTCGCGGCAGTTTTTTAGGGAAATGAAAATTGGTACGGCCACGCCTTCGCTTGAGGAACTTGCTGAGGTTCCTCATCATTTTATCGGGCAGCTTTCCGTTCAGGATTACTATTCCATTGGGCAGTTTGAGAAAGAAGCAGATCAAAAAATTGCTGAGCTTTTTCAGATGAATGATGTCGTTATCTTGGTCGGCGGAAGTATGATGTACGAAAAAGCGGTCATCAGGGGATTAAACGATTTGCCGCAAGCCAATGACGACCATCAGAAGAAGCTTACAGGAATTTGGGAAAACCACGGCATCGAGGCGCTTCGGAATCTATTGGAGGCATTAGATCCTCAGTATTACGCAATGGTAGACCGCAACAATTCGCGCCGTTTGCTACGTGCTATCGACATTATTTGGCAAACCGGAAAAACCTACACCGAGAATATTGCAGCACAAGTAAAGCAAAAAAAATTTCAAGTGGTACGCATTGGTATCGAAGCACCGCGCGAAATTATATACGGAAAAATCAATCACCGTGTGGATGTGATGATGGATGACGGACTGCTGCAGGAAGCCCAGCAACTGATGAATTTTCGAAATCTTGTTGCCCTGCAAACCGTTGGCTATACCGAACTTTTTAGATACTTTGATGGCGAATGGACGCTGGATTTTGCCATTGAAGAAATCAAGAAGAATTCCCGACGTTTCGCAAAACGGCAACTTACCTGGTATCGGAAAGAAGAGGATATCCATTGGGTAAATTTTCAAAATTCACTTGAAGAATCCTTATCTTTGCTTCAAGGTTTAAATATACAATAACCGATTTTTATAAAATAATAAACCAAAATCATCATGGCCAATACTCCTTCTAATATGCTTGAACTGGGCACTAAAGCTCCGTTTTTTGAATTGCCGAATCCTTCGCATGCTAACGAACTTCAGTCGCTTGCCGATTTGAAAGGCGAGAAAGGAACCTTGGTGATTTTTATGTGCAACCACTGTCCGTTTGTGTTGCATGTTATCGATAAACTCACCGAGCTGCATGAAGATTATCAGCCATTGGGCATCGAATTCATCGGGATCAATGCCAACGATGTAGAGAAATATCCGGCAGATTCTCCAGAAAAAATGGTGGAGTTTCAGGTGGAACGTAAATTCGATTTTCCATATCTTTATGATGAAAGTCAGGCCGTGGCAAAAGCGTATGATGCTGCCTGCACACCGGATTTTTATTTTTTTGATGATAAACTAGACCTTGTTTACCGCGGGCAAATGGATGATTCAAGACCGGGCAACAACAAAGAAATTACTGGCGAAGATCTCATTATTGCCTTTGAAAACCTTCTGGCAGGCGAACCTCAGGAAGAAACGCAACGGCCAAGTATGGGTTGCGGAATTAAATGGAAAGGGTAAGTTCCCTCGAGACACTCAAAAAAAATTAGCGCTTAAGAAAAGGATTATGGCTTTTCTCAAAACCAATGGTTGTGGAGTTTCCGTGTCCGCTGTACACTCGCGTGTTGTCATCTAACACGAAAAGCTTAGTTTGAATACTGTCGATAAGCTGTTCGTGATTTCCTTTGTAAAGATCGGTTCTGCCGATGCTGCCTTCAAAAAGAACATCACCGGAAATCAACAGTTTCTGGGCTTCATTATGGAAAGCGATATGACCCGGCGAATGTCCCGGAACAAAAAGGATTTTGAAAATATCGTTGCCTAAATGAAGAGTGTCATTTTCAGCAATAAACTGAATTTCACCTTCAAAAGGTTTAAAGAAAAAGCCGAACCGATTTGCATCCATTGGGTTTCGGTCAAGAATTTCTTTTTCGGTAGCGTGGAGCAGAACTGGAACCCGGAATTGGTCGTATGCCGATTGCAGTCCTAAAACATGGTCGATGTGTGCGTGTGTTAGTAATATATTCTTGATTATCAATTTATTATCTTCGATAAACTCATGGAGTTTTTTTGTTTCCTCTTCACCGAAATTTCCCGGATCGATTAAGAACGCCTCCCTATCGTCATTAAAAATAATATAGGTGTTTTCTGAAAAAGGATTGAAGGTAAATGATTTTAGATGAAGCATTTTCTGTAAATTTTAGTGCAAATTTAAATTTTTTCTTGGTCTCTTCATGGTTCGAAAGAAGGATCCTTCAATAAGTTGGGTGTTTTTTCGTTATCTTCGTATCAATGAAAAAATTATCTTGTCTTTTACTACTTTGCTCCATTTTAAATTTTGCTCAGCAAATCAGGAGCGTTCAGTTGTTCAATCCCCAAACCAACGATGAAACGCCGGTGATTGGTTTTAATGAACAGTTGATTTTGCGCTTTGACGATCTTTCAAATGGGAGTAATGTATATCGTTACACATTGCGACATTTCGACCGAAACTGGAATGATGACGGATTGTTTTTTACGGAATTTGCTACTGGAAGTTTAAACGGTTTAATCGATCAGTTCCAGTATTCCTTTAATACCATACAGCAATACACCCATTATACGCTGAGTTTCCCGAATGATAAAATCAGACCAAAAATCTCAGGAAATTTCGAATTGTTGGTGTATCTGGATTCTGCCTCTAATCCCCTTTTTACCAAGCGATTTTGCATCGTGGAAGATGGCGCTACTGTTGGTTTAAATGTAAGCAGAACTTTGGACGCAAGAAAACCACAAATGAACCAGCGCGTACAGGTACAAGTAATAGGCAGTTCCGAATCTTTGACTTCTAATGTAAATACCGTTTCGCTCAACGTCATCCAGAACAATAACTGGAATATCACAGTGAACGACCAAAAGCCGAGTTCTACCTTAGGTAATAAATTGCTTTTTCAGCAAATGAACTTGGTTTTTCCGGGCAATAACGAATTTTATTATTTTGATAATAAGAATATGAATGGCAGTTTCGATATGATTGCTGGAGGTGAAACTATTGATAACGTGAATTATACCTATCTTTTCCCCGTGTTGGCTTACCCACTCAATTATCAGTATATGCCTGATGTAAACGGCGCTTTTTATTTTAGGCGCAATGATTTGGGAATAGAACGTGATGCAAATCGTGAAGCCGACTATTCGTGGGTTTATTTCGCTTTAGATTCCGAAAAAACGGATAAAGATCTCTATGTTTTGGGTGCATTCAACGACTTTACGCCCTCCAAAGAAAACCAAATGTTATATGATGAGGCCAAAAAGAAATACATTGCAAAAATATACCTAAAGCAGGGTTTCTACAACTATATGCTTGCCACAAAAGATGCGGATGGAACGTTAAACTATGGTGAAGTAAACGGAAATTTTTGGCAAACAGAAAACCTCTATCAGGGATTTCTCTATTACCAGCCATTTGGCAGAAATTATGATGGACTCCTTGGTTATGGTGAATTCAGAACACCAAATCAGTAGTAATTTTCTTTATACGAGATAGAAATCATTCATCTTTTCTTCGCAAAGTGTTTTTACCACTTCAATCCAATGGTCTTCATCATTAAGACAAGGAATGTAGTGGAAATTCTCGCCACCCGCATGAAGAAAATGTTCTTTGCCTTCCACAGAAATTTCTTCCAGCGTTTCAAGACAATCCGATACAAATGCCGGGCAAACGATTGCCAGGTTTTTTACTCCATTCTTGGGGAGATTCGCCAAGGTTGCATCAGTATAGGGTTCTATCCATTTGTCTTTGCCTAAACGAGATTGGAAGGAGATGATTGCTTTATCTCTAGGCAAACCGAGTTTAGCCAAAACCAACTCGGTGGTCTTAAAACATTGGTGGCGATAGCAAAACTGATGGCTCGGATTGCTTTCCCTGCTACAGCAGTCATTCAGGTTGCAGGTATGGGTGGGGTCCGTTTTGTATAGATGCCTCTCCGGAACACCATGATACGAGAACTGCAATGCATCGAAGTTTTCAGGCAACTTTTCCCGAATGCTTTCTGCTAAGCAATTGATGTAGATTTCCCTGTTATAAAACGGCTGCACATAGCTTATTCTGGTTTGCGGAAAAAACGCCTTTCGAACTTCCTCAGCTTTATCAATCACCGTTTCTGTAGTACTCATGGCGTATTGCGGATAAAGCGGAAACAGCACAATGTCAGTAACTCCCTGATCCACGAGTTTCTGGATTCCTGCTTGGATGCTGGGCTCGGCATATCGCATACCTATTTCCACGGGTACATCAACCAGCTTTTGGAGTTTTTTTTGGATTTGTTGAGTAATGACGATCAGGGGCGATCCATCCTCCGTCCAAACCGTTTTGTAGGCCTCCGCCGATTTCTGAGGGCGGGTTTTTAAAATAATTCCTCGAACCAGTAAAGTACGAAAAAACCAACGATAATCAATGACTTTTTCGTCCATCAAAAATTCATCAAGATATGTTTTTACGTCTTCAACCTCAGTTGATTTTGGCGATCCCAGATTCACCAACAAAATTCCTTTTTTAGCCAAAATATTATTTTTTAAACCCCAACGGTCTTATTGTAAAAATAACTGTCAATCTTAAATGATATGATGAATTTACCCATTAACAGCTTCAACTTTCTCGACTAAGTCGGGAACAAACTGTTTCAGGATATTTTCAATGCCTCCCTTCAATGTAGCGGTAGAGCTTGGGCATCCGGAACACGCCCCTTGAAGCAGCATTTTTGCGGTTTTGTTTTCTTCATCATATTCAATGAGTGATATTTTTCCGCCATCGCCTTCTACTGCCGGCGCAACGTACTCATTCAGAATATCCGATATCTTCTGTTCGTTTTCGTTATAATCACGATTAATGATTTTCTCAACGGGATTTTCGTGTTTTGATGCTTCGATGTTTGAGATCTTGCCGCCTTTCTGCAAATAATCGGCAACGAAAGCACGAACGGGAACCATCACTTCATGCCACTGATAGGTATCGTCTTTGGTAATGGCCACGAAATTATCCGAAATAAAAACCTGCACGGCAAATTCAAATTCATTAAAGATCGCCTTTGCCAAAGGCACATCATCAGCTTCATCTCTTGATTTTACTTCAATGAAACCTTCAAGCAAAAATTTATTCGAAACAAACTTCATCACGTTCGGATTTGGTGTCATTTCCGAGTAAACCTGGTAAAGCTCTTTTTTCTTCTGCAGATAAATTCTGGGATTTGCCAGCAATTCGTCCTCAATTACTCCCTTTAAACTTTCGGCAACATCTTCCCATTGCACTGCGTCTTGCTTTGCTATAGCCACAAAATTAGCAGTGATGAAAATTCTTTCCACAAACGGATACTTCAAAAGCTCCTGTGCCATAGGAACTTCGGAAAGGTCGCTGTCACGGTCCAGTTCTAAAGAGCCCGGAATAAGGTTGTAGTTGGCTACAAATTTCATGACTTTCGGATTCTCCGTAGGTTCTATGATGATGTTTGTCATTTTATTTTTAAATTTGAGATGCAAAAATACGGATAAAATTACGGATGTAAAATCTCTTTAGTAGATATCATCAATCCCTTAAAAATCAATTATCAATTAATATCAATATAGTTAGTATGGCAATTATACGCGAGCTCTTAGGCAAAACACCTCAAATTGGTGAAGGAACATTTCTGGCAGAAACCGCTACTGTGATCGGTGATGTAGTGATGGGTAAACAATGTAGTGTTTGGTACAATGCGGTCATTCGTGGCGATGTGCATTCCATTAGGATGGGCGATAAGGTGAATGTTCAGGACAACGCGATGTTGCACTGCACTTACGAAAAATTCCCACTCAACATCGGCAATAATGTATCGATTGGACATAATGCCATCGTTCACGGATGCACGATTCAGGACAATGTGTTAATCGGCATGGGCGCCATTGTGATGGACGATTGCTTGGTAGAGAGCAACTCTATTGTGGGTGCAGGATCGGTGGTGACGCAGGGAACACATATAAAGTCCGGTGAAGTTTGGGGCGGTGTGCCTGCAAGAAAAATTAAAGATATTTCCGCTGAATTACTGGAAGGCGAGGTGAACCGCATCGCTAATAATTATGTGAAATATTCGTCTTGGTACGAATAATGAAGCATAACCTACAGCAATGAACTTTAAAAAAGAGTCGATCTTGGTTGTTTTGTAATTTTTAGAAATGAAAAAAATAAAGGAAATCGTTGGGCTGTTGAGGGAAACCTTTACGCAATGGAATAAATCTTCTGCTGCGGCAGACTCTGCCGGTATTGCCTACAACGCTATTTTTTCCTTGCCAGGTCTTTTGATTATCGTGATATGGATTGCCGGATTTTTCTTCGCTGATGAAGCGATTCGTGGTGAGATTAATCGCCAAGTAAGCGAAGTGGCAGGAGAAGAAATTGGCAACAGTATTCAGGACATGGTTCGCAGCGCCGTTTGGGATCGGGAAAATGTATGGATGAAGATCATTGGTGTTTTTTCACTGGTTTTCGGGGCAACGACTTTGTTTTTTCAAATGCAAAAAAGTTTAAATGAGTTGTGGGGCGTGGAGGCCGCGCCCAAAAGGGCGCTCCAGAAATATGTGCTCGATCGGGCCAATTCACTGGGGATGATTCTCATCATTTCCTTTTTGCTTCTCATCAGCATGATGCTTACTTCTGTGCTGGGCATTGCAAGCAACTGGATTACTACCGAGTTTGGTTTAGAGACATTTATACTGATTCAGGTGGTTAACTTTTCTGTCAGTTTTGTGGTGGTTACCCTTCTTTTTGGTTTAATGTTTAAAATTTTACCCGATGTGGAAATACGATGGAATTCCGTTTGGATTGGGGCAATTGTTACTGCATTCTTATTTACCATTGGTAAATTCTTAATCGGTATTTACTTCGAAATTGCCAAGCCTACATCCGTTTTTGGTGCGGCGGGAACCATTATTTTGCTGATGATGTGGATCAATTATTCCTGTCAGTTGGTTTTCTTTGGTGCAGAGTTCACCAAAGTGTATGCAATTAAGAAAGGATATTCCATTCGTCCTTCCAAATTTGCCAAATGGAACGCCGAAAAGTTACAGCAGAACATCTTAGAACAGCGAGAAGGGGAAGCCCATGCCAACGAAAGTAAAACCAGCTGATATCCCCTGATCTACCCTTTATTTTTTTCAGCGAAATGTGAGGGTGAAGTACTTTTCTTTAACCAACAGCCAACAGGCAATACTCAAACATTTTCAGTAATTTTGAGGGATGAATGAATCGCTCTTCAATCTTGCCGAACATACCAACAGAAGTATCTTCCTCACCGGGAAAGCAGGGACAGGGAAAACGACTTTTCTGAACGACTTCGTCCGGAAAACACACAAAAAGCATATTGTGGTGGCGCCTACCGGAATTGCAGCCATCAATGCAGGTGGCGTTACGATTCACTCCATGTTTGGTTTGCCGCCACGCACCTTTGTGCCCACAACAGACAGAATTGATGGCAATCTTGCAATGAACATTGCCGATTTGATGCATCATTTCAAATACCGGAAAGATAAACAAAAACTCCTTCGCGAAATCGACATGGTCATCATTGATGAGGTTTCCATGCTGCGCGCCGATGTTCTGGACATGATGGATTTTGCGCTTCGTTTTGTACGTCGGAATCAGCAAAAGTTTGGAGGAGTACAGATGTTGTTGATAGGCGATTTGTACCAGCTTCCGCCCGTGGTGCGCGACGAAAATTTACTGAGTCAATACTATGATTCACCCTTCTTTTTCGATAGTTGGGCGCTGAAGGAAGTGCCGCTAATTACCATAGAACTTACCACTGTTTACCGCCAAAAGGACGAGAAGTTTTTGGATATTCTCAACGAAATTCGGGATGGCGAAATTCGTGACATCGACTTCGATACACTCAATGAAAGATACATCCCCGATTTTGAGCCCACTGATGAACCGTATGTTTATCTCACTTCTCACAACCGAATGGCGGATGAAATTAACAGAAAAAAATTAGTAGAGCTGCCTGGAAAGTCCAGCTTTTTTAAAGCTGATATTGTCGGCGATTTTAATGAGAACCAATATCCAAACGATGAAACGCTGGAATTGAAAGTGGGTGCGCAAATTATGTTCATCCGAAACGATGCCAGTGGTGAAAAACGGTATTTTAACGGGAAACTTGCCGAAATAATGGAGCTGGATGATCAGGGAATCACCGTGCTTATTGATGGAGAAGATGAAGTTTATACCCTGAAGAAGGAAGTATGGGAGCAAAAGCGCTATGCAATGGATGATCAAAAAAACATTACTGAGAAGGTTTTGGGGAGTTTCAAACAATATCCCATTCGTTTGGCGTGGGCGGTTACCATTCATAAAAGTCAGGGACTTACTTTTGACCGGCTCATTATCGATGCCGGAAAATCCTTTGCTTCAGGACAAGTCTATGTCGCGCTTTCTCGTTGCCGTACCCTGGAAGGAATTGTGTTAAAGTCCAGAATTACCGCCGACGTGATTTTTGCCGACCGAAGAGTCGCAAAGTTTCAAGATGAAACCCATGCTAACGATCGTGTGGAGGAAATCCTGAATGCCGAAAAGTTTGATTACAGCATCAGGAAAATATTGAATAAACTGGATTGCACTTGGTTTACTGCTTCGCTTTTGGGTTGGAATCATGCCGCGTCAAAAAGTAAATCAATCGATAATGACGCAGCAAAAATGCTGTACCAAGCGATGAAAGCGGAGGCGGATAATTTTAGTTCTATTTTTAAAAAATTCGAGAGCATCATCCGTCAGAAAACCCGTAGATTTATACTGGGAGATGAGCAGTGGGATGAGATTGAGAACAAATGCCGCGGTGCAGTCAATTTCTTTTTTACGCAAGTTAATGAAAAGTTCTTCAGGCCATTGTTCGAATTTTATGCACAGTCTAAAGCAGTAAAAGGACTCAAACAATACAATGAGGATTTTCGTGTGTTTCTGGATGATCTGGAAGATTACCTGAACGATTTAAAAGGCATTTATCTTTTGGATGTGAAGCTCTTCGATGCCGAAAACGAAGTGAAAATCTCAACAAAAGTAGCCAAAGTTCCTTCGCATATTCTCAGTTTTCAATTGTTTGAGGAAGGTAAAAGCATACCTGAAATAGCCCGTGAACGCGGTTTAGTAACAGAAACCATTTTCGGCCATTTGGCTAAATTCGCATCTCTGGGTTTGCTGGATCTTAGCAGGATTCTTCCGAAAGAGAAAATTAAAATTTTTGAAAAAGAATTCCAAAATGCAGATTTGCATTCGTCCCTAAACGACTGGAAAAGCGCGCTGCCTAAAGAGTTTGAATTTAATGAAATCCGTTTGTTGCTCAATCATTACATGAGAGAATCCAACGAAGAGACCGATTAAAATCAACTTTTTTTCTTCCGCGCCTGGTACTTCTTAATGATGGTGTAAAAAACCAAAAAGCCAAGAACAAAGATCGAAATTCGTGAAAGCAAATCACCGGTTCTGCTGTAAAAAGTCTTTGTGTCGTAGAGATTGATTTTTGCAAAAAGTGCCGTTTGATCGCCATACAGTGTGTCGGCCAACACATCGCCCCTTGCGTTGATGTGGGCAGAAATACCGCTGTTGGCAGACCGCGCAATTTCGCGACGAGTTTCTATCGCGCGAAGCCGCGCATAAGACATCAGTTGCTCATGTCCCTGCGTAACGCCCCACCAAGAATCGTTGGTCATAATGGCCAGGAAATTTGCTCCTTTTTTCACGTAATCGGTAGTGAATTCGCCATAAATACTTTCATAGCAAATAATGGGTGCGAGTTGACCAGCATTAAATGGATTAGTGAAAACTTTTCGTTCAGGATCCGTGGCAAGTGATGAAACGGTGCCTCCCAAGTTGAGCATCGCATCGCCTAAAATTGGCTTCAATACGTTGATATAGGGAAAAATCTCCACACCAGGAACGAGCTTTCCTTTGTGATAAACCTCCACTTTTTGATTTGGAATTATTTGTACAGCACTGTTATAACTGTCCACAAAAGAACCGTCCGATACCTCGTAAGAAGTTGCCGTTTTTTCTGCCGGATTATGGTAAAATTTGTGCGAAGAGATGCCGGTCACAAAAGCAGATTTGGGATGTTGGCTGAGGAAATTTTTGATGCTGTTCAGCAGTTGGCTGTTTTCGAAGCCACGTTCTGAAATGGAACCATAGCCGGGAAGTGAGGTTTCCGGGCCAATGTAATAATCAATTTTTCCTTTTGAATTTTGCGCTGCCAAAGTGAGCAGATCATTGAGGATGGTAATGCTGTCTTTGGAATATTTTTCGGCGTAAGGATCAAGTTCCGGCTGCAGCATTAATACATTCACCGAACCTATGGGTTTTTCATTAAACTGATTGTATTTAATAACGGAAACCAGCATGGGCAGAACAACGGCCAATACCAAAACCGAAGTGTTGACGATGAGTGATTTGCGTTTTCTGCCGGCTTCCCAAATTCTTAAAGTATAAAATGCATAAACATTTATAAGTAAAATCCAGAAGCTGCCTCCTGTGGCGCCCAAACTATCGTACCACTGAATGAGTTTTGGGTAATCCGAAAAAACATTTCCCAAGTTGAGCCATGGCCAGGTTAACTCCCAGCTCAGATGAAATTTCTCGAAACTCATCCATATGGCAACAAAAAAAACAAGTCCCCAATAGGTGCCTTGCGCATTTTTGTACCAATGATACAGTTGAAAAACCAATGAATACAACAACGAATTTACAATCACAGGAAACAAAACCGCCATAAGGGAATGGGTGCCGTCCGGATTTTTGGAGCCATAAAGCCATCCGGTTGTTACAATATTCCAGATCACAAAACAGAGGTAACTGAGGCCAAAAACAACCCAACCTTTATGTTTGAAATTTGAAAATTTGGAGATGTCGTGTTCCATCATCAGCAACGGAACCAGCGCCACAAAGATGAAAAACGGCACGCCGTATGTAGGCCACGAAATGCTGAGAAGTACCGCCGATAAAAGCGAGAGAAAGATATATTTCATAACGAATGAGCTTTACAAAGGCAACTGATCGGCTGTTGCCATCATTTTATGCCGCACAAATTTAATCAAAAATATCAAGCGCCATTTAATCTGCTATCCTTTAAAAGGAGCGCTCAAATTCCACGCTTGCGCCTTTCAATTCGCCTTTCATAGGAGGTGCGGTCTTGGTGATTTTTATTTTAATGAATGAAATCTTAGGGAACGCTTCGTGCACCGCGTTCAGAATTCGTCCAGCTACATGCTCCAAAAGTTTCGACGGAATCGACATTTCTTCATGGATTATATCATTGATTTCTGCATAACTGATGGTGTCTTCCAAAGCATCAGTATCGGTGGCTTTCCACAAATCGGCATGGAGTTCGAGCGTAATCCAATAGTAGGTGCCAATAAGGTTTTCTTCCGGAAGAACCCCGTGGTGGGCGTAAATCTTAATCTCTTCTAAGATAATTTTTGAAGTCATTGTTGTCAATCATTAATGCGTTAACAAAAATCGTTTTAATTCTTCAAAATCCGGCTGAATTTCCACCGATTTTTTATCTTTTTTCATTAAATCATTTAGAGTTGCTGGGAGGTGAACCTTACATTTTGTTGCCTTTTCTACTGCTTCAGGGAATTTCACTGGATGTGCAGTTTCCAGAATCAGCCCTTTGTTACCGGGATTTTCATGCATGAATTTTTTCAAGGCAGCGTAGGCAACTGCACCGTGTGGTTCCAATATATAATTAAATTTTTGATGAACGTCCGAGATCGTTCTCAATGTTTTCTCGTCATCAATAGCGTAGCCAGAAATGGCATCCTGCATGTCCTTAAACTGATGCTGAAACAGCTCTAGAATCCTGACGAAATTACTCGGGTTTCCGACATCCATTGCATTGGAAAGTGTTGCCACGGTTTTTTTGATTTCAAATTTTTGTGTTTTTAAATAATGGGGAACCACATCATTTTCATTGCAGCCCGCAACAAAATGTTCCACGGGAAGACCTCGGAAATAGGATAAAATTCCGGCGCAAATATTACCGAAATTTCCACTCGGAACACTGATGACCGGTTTTTCTGAATGGTTCTGCTGCCATTGTTTCAAAGCAAGCAGATAGTAAATTTGCTGAGGAAGCCAACGCGCTACGTTGATGGAATTCGCAGAGGTAAGCAATCGCTCAGTATTGATATTTTCATCTGCAAATGCCATTTTAACCAAATCCTGACAGTCGTCAAAACTTCCACTTACTTCCAGTGATGTAATGTTTTCGCCAAGCGCGGTGAGTTGTTGCTCCTGCACCTTGCTCACTCGGTTTTTGGGATACAGAATCACCACTTCAACGTTAGGAATTTTGTAAAATCCATTCGCCACGGCACCTCCGGTGTCCCCAGAAGTAGCCACCAAAACGGTTACTTTTCTCTTCTCATTTTTCAAAAAATAAGATAAACAACGGCTCATGAATCGGGCGCCAATATCTTTAAATGCCAACGTGGGTCCATGGAAAAGTTCTAAAACATCAATGTTTTCATTGATTTTCTTTAACGGAATTTCAAAATTGATGGTTTCGGAGACAATGGTTCTGAGGTTATATTCTGGGATTTCATCACCTACAAAGTCCTTCATGCAGCGAAAGGCGATTTCATCATCAGAAAACTGCCCGAGATTGGCGATAAAGTCTTTGTCAAATAGAGGAATAAACTCAGGGAAAAAAAGACCTTTGTCATTGCCCTGCCCTTTAATGGTGGCTTCTTTAAAGGAAACTTTTTCGTTCTTATCTTTTAAATTATAGTATTTCATTGGGACGAAGTAAGCGTTTAAAATTGGGTTTTAGATGAGTTTTATTCCTTCATTGTTGATTTTGGAAACGTACACCAAACTCTCAATGCCGATGGAGGTAAATTCAGCTTTCATCATTTCAACAATGTTTTGTGCAACGGTTTCGTTTTCGCTCAGCATAAAAATGGAGGGTCCTGAACCCGAAATTCCTCCACCCAAAGCCCCAAGCTCTAAGCTTCTTGTTTTAATCATATCAAATTTGGGAATAAGAATACTGCGAACAGGTTCTACAATAACGTCGTTCATGCTTCTGCCGATAAGCGCGTGGTCGTTTTTCAAAATACCAGCCACCAATCCTGCAACATTTCCCCATTGGGTTACCGCATCTTTCAGTTGAATATGTTTTTTGAGAATTTGTCGGGCATCCGATGTTTTTACTTCCACCTGGGGATGCACGGCAGCAACGTATAAATTGGGCGAACTTAAAGGAATAATATCAATAGGATCCGATGATTTCACCAATGTAATGCCACCATAAATGCAAGGGGCAATGTTGTCGGCATGGCGAACGCCGGAAGCCAATTCTTCGCCATACATGGCAAAATGGACCAGTTCTTTTTCGGAAAGCGGGTTGCCCAATAATTTGTTCAGACCAAAAGCGGCACCTGCTGCACTGGCTGCACTGGAACCCAAGCCGCTCCCGGGTTTTATGTTTTTATGAATGCTGACTTCAACACCCAAGTTCAGGTTGAGGTATTCTAAAATTTTGAGAATCACTACACCGGCTACATTTTTTTCTGGTTCGGTGGGCAAACCAAAAGAATCGGTATGATTGATGATGATTTTTGGTTCTTCTAAAAGGCGAAATTCCATTTCATCAAATGGTTCATTCATTGCCATCCCAAGAATATCGAATCCGCACACCAAATTGGCAATGGTAGCAGGAACTTTTAATTGTATTTTTTCCATTTTTAATTTTTAAACTGATCTTACTATGTCTGCAAAAACGCCACTGGCAGTCACTTCAGCACCAGCGCCCGCACCTTTCACCACCAATGGCTGCTCGGAGTAGCGAAGCGTTTTGAAGATCACAATATTGTCTTTTCCGTAGAGATGAAACAGGTCGCTTTCGGGTGAGATTTGCTGGAGGCCGACTTTCGCTTTTCCGTTATTAAACTCGGCGACATACTTTAGTATTTTCCCCTGTTTTTTTGCCTCATCCAAAATCGATTTGAAATGTGTTTCATATTTCAGTAAACTATCATAAAAATCGACCACGCTTCCGTGCATGCATTCATCTGGCAGGAAGCTGTCATTTTCTATTTCGCTAAATTCCAATGGGAAGCCAGCTTCTCGTGCAAGAATTAAAATTTTTCTCGCAACATCAGTTCCTGCCAAATCCAGCCGAGGGTCGGGTTCGGTGTATCCTTCTTTCTGTGCCTGTTTCACCACTTCGGAGAAACTTCGGTTTCCATCATAATGATTAAAAACAAAATTGAGCGTTCCGCTTAATACTGCCTGAACCGACACAATCTGGTCGCCGCTTCTCATGAGATCATTAATGGTTCCGATGATGGGTAAACCTGCGCCCACATTGGTTTCAAAGTAAAAATTACATTGATGGTTCTTTGCGGAATTTTTGAGTTGAAGATAAAAATCGTAGTCTGATGCTGCAGCAATTTTATTGCACGCGACGATGTTGATGCTTCTTTTCAGCAGACGTTCGTAAATGTTGATTACTTCGGCATTGGCGGTAACATCCACAAAAACCGAATTGCGAAGGTTGCGATCAATGATTTGTTCTGCAAACTTTTCGGGCGAATAATCTAAACCGTTTTCCTTTAAACTAAACATCTCGTTTTCAGATAATCCGTCTTCTGAGAGCATCATTTTTTTACTGTTAGCAATACCTGCAATTTTCAGGTTAGTCCGCAAGTGGTGTTTTAAATATTCATTTTGTCTGAAGATTTGATCAATCAGCTTTGAGCCCACGTTTCCAACGCCGCAAATGTAGACGTGTACCTGTTTGGTTTCATTCTCGAAGAAATTTTCGTGAAGAACGTTGATGGCCTTTTTTACATCATTTTCAGCAATTACGACGCTGATGTTCTTTTCGGAAGAACCTTGTGCAATAGCGCGGATGTTGATGCCGTTATTGCCTAATGCACCAAACATTTTTGCACAAACACCGCTTTTGCTTTTCATGTTTTCGCCCACCAAAGCCACGATGGAAAGTTGATTTTCAATTTTCACCGGATGAATTCGGCTTAGTTTTACATCGTCTTCAAAAGTTGTATTGATGGCGGTTTCGGCCTTGGAGACCTCGTTTTCACTTATGGCGATTGTGATGGAATGTTCTGACGAGCTTTGGGTAATCAGGATGACGTTTATTTTTTCGTTGCTGAGGCACTGAAAAAGTTGTGCAGAAATGCCGGGAATTCCCACCATTCCGCTTCCTTCTAATGTAAGCAGTGCAATTTTGCTCATATTGGAAATGCCGACCGCCACTTGGTTTTCATTTTTCTTCACATTATTCCGGGAAGAAACAAGTGTTCCGTGATTTTCTGGGTGAAAGGTATTTTTAATCCAGAGATCAATGTTTTTGTTCATCACCGGATGAAGCGTCGGTGGATACAATACTTTTGCTCCAAAATGGGATAATTCCATCGCTTCCTGATAGGAAATATTGGGGATGCTTTTGGCGTTGGAAACGATGCGTGGGTCGGCAGTCATCATGCCGTTCACATCGGTCCAGATCTGTAATTCGTCTGCTTGTAGTGCAGCCGCTATAACAGATGCCGTGTAATCGGAACCGCCTCGGCCAAGTGTTGTGGCATTGCCGTTTTCGTCACTTGCTACAAAACCCGGAACAATAGTGATTTGATGATGATTATCTTTGAAATAGGATCGCAGATTTTGGTTGGTAGTATCGAAATTTATTTTTGCGTGGGTAAAGTGGGCATCTGTTTTAATCAGATCAGGCGCATTCATCCACACGGCATCCAAACCATCCGATTGTAGTTGGGCAACGATAATATTAGACGATAGAAATTCACCGTAAGAGGTAATTCTGTCTTTTATCTTGTCGGTAAATTCTCCCAACACAAAAATGCTGTTGCAAAGGTCTTCAATATCGTTAAAGTGTTTTTTCACAAAACTTAACCATGCACTTTGCCCAGAAATAGGGATTAAATTTTGAACCAGTGTCAGGTGCTTTTCTTCAAGTTTTTTGACGATTTGGGTATAGTTTTCATTCTTCTGGGCAGCGAAGGTGGAGGCGTTAATCAGCGAGTCGGTAACCCCTGACATTGCGGAGACAACCACTATTACTTTATCTTTTTTGGCCTGTTTTTCAATGATGTTTTTAACGAGAAGGATAGGATTGGAATCTGCCACCGAAGTTCCCCCAAATTTCAACACTTTCATATATTTTGAGTTTAAATTTTTAAAAAAAAGTTTTTGATTTCTTTTCAGCGAAAAGAATGCAGCGCAGTGATGATATGTGAAATTTTACCCCAGAAAAGGGGTTGTGGTAGTTGTTGTTGTGGTTACGGAAAAATCAGCAGAATTGAAGTCCTGCTTGGTGAAAAAAGATATGTTGCTTTTGTTTTCCATAAAAACTTGAACAAATATAGAAATCTATTTGTAATTCACAAGTCAAATATGAGGTTTTGTTGAAAAAACAGTAAAATCAATAACAAAAAAACCTTTCCATAAAATATGAAAAGGTTTGGTAAACTTAAAATATCTTCCATCCATTCTTTTTAGAAAAAACTTTATTAAAAAAGAATGAAATATATGCTGAGGGCAATATTTCTTTGATTTACTTAATGGTTTTAGAAAGTTCCAGCATTGCTTCAATGGGTTGCAGTGCTTTCAGCCGAAGTTCTTCATCCATCAGTATTTCCGGTAATTCGTATTTCATGCACAGGTAAAGTTTTTCCAATGTATTTCGTTTCATGTAAAAACATTCCGAACAGTTGCAGCTTTCATCAAAAACCAATGCCGGAATCAGCGATTTTTGTGGCGCACGTTTTTTCATTTCGTGCAGGATTCCTTCTTCTGTTGCCACAATAAATTCCTGGCAGTCGTCTTTCTCCACATAATTAAGCAAAGCAGATGTGCTGCCAACAAAATGAGCCAAATCCAAAACGGCCGACTCACTTTCAGGGTGAGCAATGAGTTGAGCATGAGGATGATTTGCCAATTGCTGGGCGATTCGCTCCATCGAGAATGCTTCGTGTACAATGCAGCTGCCGTCCCAAAGAATCATCTCGCGTCCGGTTTTTTTCATCAAATAACGGCCTAAATTTTTATCTGGTGCAAAAATAATGGGTCGGTCATCGGGCAATGCTTTAATGATGGTTTCCGCGTTGGAGCTGGTAACGATGATGTCGGATTCTGCCTTGGTTTCTGCATTGCAGTTGATATAGGTGGCCACTAAAGCATTCGGATACTGTTCGCGCATTTTCTTCAGCCCTTCGCCGCTGCAGCCGTCTGCCAAAGAGCATCCTGCTTGTGTGTCGGGAAGAACCACTTTCTTGGTCGGGTTCAGTATTTTTGCCGCTTCTGCCATAAAATGCACGCCACAGAATGCAATCATATCGGCGTCGGTGTCGCGAGCGGCTCTTGCTAATTGCAGGGAATCTCCCAAGTAGTCGGCAATGTCCTGGATGTCACCAGGTTGATAGTAATGCGCCAAAATCACGGCGTTCTTTTCTTTTTTCAGCTTGAGGATTGCTTTCACCAGTGCTTCACCTTGCGGAATAATGAGGTCGTCAATTTTCAGAAATCCTTTTACCGGAAGGTTGTTGATGGCTTTATCTAATGTTGTTGTGCTCATTGAGGAAGAAAATTAAATTCAAAGTTAAAATTAAGCATTTAGAAATTGATGCACCGTTTTTTCTATTTCGGTTTTGGCATCTTCCAAATCGGTGTTCACCACTACCTGATCAAACTGGTTCTGAAAAGTCATTTCATGCTCGGCTTTTTCCACTCTGGTTTGGATGGTTTCTGCATCATCAGTAGCCCTGGAGATCAATCGTCTCTCTAATTCTTCAATAGAGGGCGGCATGATGAAAACCGAAAGTGCCTGATCAGCAAAATAGTTTTTGAGGGCAATTCCACCTTTTACATCAACGTCAAAAATAACGGTTTTGCCTTTATTCCAGATTCTCTCAACTTCGGATTTCAGGGTACCATAATACTTATCTTCGTACACTTCTTCAAATTCAACAAATGCATTTTCCCAGATTCTTTGGCGAAAAACTTCTGGGGTCAGAAAGTAGTAATCAACGCCGTCTTTTTCGTTTCCGCGCGGTTGTCGGGTGGTGCATGAAATTGAAAATTCAAGTGCTGGGAAATTCTCAAGGCAGTGCTTTACCAATGTGGTCTTTCCGCTTCCGCTGGGTGCTGAAAATATAATGACTTTATTCATTTAAAGTACGTTTAAGGTTTGTTCTTTTATTTTTTCCAGATCATCTTTCATCATCACCACTAATTTCTGAATTTGTGCGTGGTTGGCCTTGGAGCCAAGGGTGTTGATTTCGCGACCAATTTCCTGCGCAATGAATCCGAGTTTTTTTCCGTTGAAATCTTCGGTTTTCATCACCTCGTCATAATATTTTAAGTGCTGGGAAAGCCGTACCTTTTCTTCGGAAACATCCAGTTTCTCAGTAAAATACGCCATTTCCTGATAGAATCGTGTTTCATCAATATGGTCGAACTCACTGAGTGTTTTGCGGTAACGCTCTTTCACGCCCACCATTCTTTCGTGTTCAAAAGGATCAACTTGCGACAGATAATTTTGAATATTTCCGATACTTTTTGCAAGATCATCCTTCAAAATCTCACCTTCTGTTTTTCGGAAATTGTCGAATTTCTCAAGCGCATCGTTCAGTAAACCGGTGAGCAAAAGCCACTCACTTTCGTGCAGTTCATCACGTTTTGTGGAAACCGCTTCCGGAAAACGGATGGCCATTTTCAGGTACTCGAAATCGGGACCGTCGCTTGTTATCTTTTTTAATTCGGAGATGTAAGATTTTACTAAGTCATGATTAATGCTTACATCATTGCTGTCGGTCAAAGTTTCCAGATTAATGAAGCAATCTACTTTTCCACGCAGAATCTTGTCGTTCAGCATTTTTCGAATTTCAAATTCTTTTTCTTTATAACGCAACGGAATTTTAATGTTCAGATCAAAAGATTTGCTGTTGAGCGATTTCACTTCAACGGTAATTTTTTTTCCTTCAAACACGCCTTCACTTCTGCCGAAGCCAGTCATCGATAAAACCATAGGGTAAATTTAGGGCACAAAGATAAGGATTTCATGGTTGTAAGGATGAAAATCGGATGGTTTGATGCTGATGGGCGAAAAGATTATTTTATATATTTGCAAAGATATTTTTAAAACGAAAAGTTCTATGCTTAAATCACTTTTCCACTGGAAAGTCCTGGTGAATTTACTTTTGGCCGCCGTAGTTTTCACGGGATTGGTTTGGCTTACTTTCCGTTGGCTGGAGCTGCATACCAATCATGGCAAAGAAATTCCTGTTCCTAATGTGATGAACAAATCAGTTCATGAAGCCATCAAGATTCTTGACGATTCTGGGTTGGAGTATGAAGTGGATAGCTTTAAATATGACCCTCGCTACAAACCTTTTCAGGTATTGCAGGTGTATCCATCGCCGGGTTCAAGGGTAAAAGACGGCAGAACGATTATTTTAAAAGTGAATCCAAGAACCTATGCGCAGGTTTCTGTGCCTGATGTTTTAGATCGTTACAAAGGATTGGCCTTCCGACAGCTGGAACAAGTAGGTTTAAAAGTGGGCGATACCATTTACGAACCCAGCATTCAGCGAGATGCGGTACTGCGTATGATTTATAATGGAAATGTACTGAAACCTGGCGCACTGTTGCCAAGATTTTCTACCATCGACTTGGTCATCGGTGCAGGACCAAAGAGAAATATAACAGTGCCCAATTTGGTAGGATTAACGGTGCAGCAAGCCAAAGCAATTATTAGCCAAAATCTTTTTGAAGTGGGCTTGGTGGAGCATGATGATGGCAGCTCGGACGAATCTGATATCGTCTATTATCAGGATCCTGCTGCATTTGATGTACGAGATCAGGGAATGCAGATTGACATTTGGGTAAGCAAGAAAACACCAGCTGAACTCAGCGGAAAAATAGCGCAACTGAATTCCATTTACAGAATTAAAATAGATACTACCAGTACCTATGTAGAGCCACCGGTTTACCGCGAGCCCGTGCCCAAACCAATGCCTAAGGTAGAGACCTATGATGAGGTGCCAAAAGTGGAGAAAACCAAAGTGGAAAAACCTAAAGCAGAAACACCGAAACCTGCTGCAGAAGCTACCAAGAAAGTAGATCTGCAAACGAAAACAACGGTGAAGAAAGAAGAAAAGCCAAAAGCCAAGAAAGTTATTGTAGAATAACATTCTTTAAAATATAACTGAAGCTTCAACGAAAGTTGGAGCTTTATTTTTCAGGATACCATGACCAGCGACCACGACGAGATTTTAGACGATGAATTACAGAATCAAGGAACTGCAGATGCGGAATCTGAAGGGCTGTACGAACATTTTAGCATTAAGGTGGATCGCGGCCAGGAGCCACTTAGGATAGACAAATTTCTGCAAAACTTTCGTCAGAACTCATCCCGAAACAAAATCTCACAGACGTGTCGCGCTGGAAATGTGGTGGTGAACGGTCAGCCCGTAAAACAAAATTACCGCGTAAAACCAGGCGACGAGATTTCCGTACTTCTTACAAGGCCGCCACGAGAAAATGTGATCATTCCGCAAGATATTCCTATTCATATCGTGTATGAAGATGATGACGTGGTGGTAGTGGACAAAGCTGCCGGGATGGTGGTGCATCCGGGACACGGGAATTGGGACGGAACACTGGTAAATGCCCTTGCTTTTCATTTCGAAAAAAATGGTCAGAAATCAGATTTGGATCGTGTAGGTTTGGTGCACCGCATCGATAAAGACACCTCCGGACTTTTGGTGGTGGCCAAAAATGAATTTGCGCTCAGCTTCCTTGCCAAGCAATTTTTTGAGCGGAAAACTAAACGATTGTATTGGGCATTTGTCTGGGGAAATATGGAAGATGATGAAGGTACCATCCGTGGAAACATTGGAAGGAATTTGAAAAACCGAATGCAGATGGCTGTTTTTGAAGATGGAAGCATGGGAAAACACGCCGTAACACATTACAAGGTCATCGAACGTTTCAAATACATTACCTGGGTGGAATGTAAACTGGAAACCGGCAGAACACATCAGATTCGTGCACATTTTAAACATATCGGCCATACACTTTTTAATGATGAAAGATATGAAGGGCATCAAATCCTGAAAGGCGTCAATTTGCCAAAGTACAGGCAGTTTGTGAACAATGTTTTTGAGGTGTTGCCACGGCATGCACTTCATGCACACACGCTGGGCTTTATTCACCCTACAACCCGGGAGGAAATGTATTTCGAAAGCCCGATGCCTGCCGATATGGAAGAAGCCATTATAAGGTGGAGAAAATATTTGGAATAGATTGTTTTAAAAGTTTTTATATTTGTCGGAAATTCACTTTAAATTGATTATGAAAAAAGTATATGCATTGTTTTTTACCTTAGTTTTATTAGGATTTGCAAAAAGCCAGGAAACGTTGCCTTATTATCAACAGTACCTTTTGGAAGGCGACTTTCTTTTTAATCCTGCACTTTATGGTAAAACGGATGATGTTGTGGTGAATTTAAATTATCAGAAACAGTTTTCAAACTTTGATCAGTCGCCCAATGTGCAGTCCATTGGCATCCACGCCAATGTTTTCGACAGAGTGGGAGCGGGCTTGTCTTTTTTTAGAGATCAAAACGGAGCTGTCTCTTCTAACGGAATTTCAGCAGGTGCTTCCTATTTTATTCCTATTGATGATGATGGCGAAAGAAAGAGCCAGTTTTCCTTCGGTACCAATGTTAATTTTTACAACATGCACATCGATATGGGTATGCTAAATCCCAAAGATCCTGGTGATACAACTCTTGCTTCGGATGTCAACTCCCTTTTTCTGGTGTATGCCAATTTGGGTTTAGCGGTAACCTACCGTAATTTTTTTACGGGTTTTTCCATTAATGATATTGCGATTACCAATGACATTCCTATTGTAAACGGCATTGAGCCCGAACCTACCAAGTTTTTGGTGAATGCGGGTTACAACTATTACATTGGTGAACAGTTTTTTGTGACGCCTTCCGTTTTGGTGAATTTCAATACCAATTCTTCCAAAATGATGGATCTCAACCTCATGGCTACCATCTTGGGCGATGAAAACTCCTTTTCAGCAGGTGCAAGTTTACGAACATCGAGCAACCAGTTTGGCAACCAGAATTTAGGTATTACGCCAATCATCAAAGCAACCGTTAACCGTTTCTTTTTTGGAGCAAGTTATAATTTTGGGCTATCCGATATTCAGCAGTATGCCGGAAGCAGTTTTATGCTGAGTGTGGGCTACAACGTAGAAAACTTTATTAACACGAGAGGTTTCCGCTATTAATTGAGCCCGCTGAGAAGTATTCAAAATTCAAGTCCGGAGTTGTGAATCAAAATAGGGTGTTCGCCTCAAAATTCTTGCTTTCTCTCATTGCAATTGGCTGTGATAGCACATGTGCGTAAAATTTGTTTCATTTTTTTGGGCTGTATTTAAAACCTTATGATCTACGTTCATATTCCCTTTTGTAAGCAAAAATGCAGCTATTGCAACTTTCATTTTTCTACTTCTTTCAACTTTAAAGAAGAAATGATTGCGTCCATCAAAAGAGAAATTTTCCTGCGGAAAGACGAACTCTCGGTCAATGCCCTGTCTTCCCTTTATTTTGGCGGCGGCACACCTTCTCTCCTTACAGTGGACGAGCTACAATCATTGACGGATGAGGTTTTGAAGTATTTTTCCTTTAATTCCAATATTGAAATTACCCTTGAAGCCAACCCGGACGATTTGAATGAAAATTTTCTTAAAGCACTTTCAGGAACGAATATTAATCGGTTGTCGATTGGGACACAAAGTTTTTTTGATGAAGATCTGAAGATGATGAACCGTGCCCATAATGCTTCAGAAGCGGAAAGTTCCATCAAGAGAGCGCAGGATTTTGGTTTCGAAAACATCAGCATCGATCTCATTTATGGTTCCCCTACTTCCAACTTTGAGGGTTGGAAAAGTAACCTGCGCAAAACTATCGAGCTGCAGGTGCCTCATGTTTCGTCCTATGCGTTGACGGTGGAACCTAAAACCGCTCTCAACCAATGGATTGCGCAAAAGAAAATTGCAGCACCCGAAGAATCCGAGCAAAATAGAGAGTTTTATTACCTATCCGGATTTTTGAAAGAGCATGGTTTTGATCATTATGAAATCTCTAACTTTGGGAAACCGGGGTTTTATTCTCAGCACAATTCCGGCTATTGGAAGTATCAGGAATATTTGGGAGTTGGCCCTTCCGCTCATTCCTATAATGGTAAAAACCAACGCAGCTGGAATCTCGCCAATAATAAAAAATACATCGATCTTCTTCAACAAAACAAGCTGGCCAATGAAACAGAAATCCTGTTAGAAAAAGATCAATTCAATGAAATGCTAATGATTGGTTTAAGGACCTCATGGGGAGTGGATCTGGATGCGCTAAAAAGAAAATTTAGCCCCGAATTTTTTGGTTTTTTGAACGACGAAATTCAGCCCAAATTACAAGAAGGTATTCTAGTAATTGAAGATGGACATTTGAAAATTCCTGAAAAACATTGGTTTTTGGCCGATGGAATTGCCTCGGATCTGTTTATGGTATAGGTTCTTTTTCTTCTTCGAATAGTTATTGTTACTACAGCTTTCCTTACTGATGACTATTCTTTGCAAAATAGCTATTTTTGTATAAATATATTTTCAGTTGAAAAATAAAAAACCCGATTTCAGCCACCTTTCACCCAATCAGCCCATTGGAATTTTCGATTCGGGAGCAGGCGGGCTTACCGTAGCAAAGGAGATAAAGCGGCTGTTGCCCAATGAAGATTTTATTTATTTTGGTGACACCAAACATCTTCCGTATGGCGAAAAATCGAAGGAAGCTATTGTGGGTTATTCTACCCAAATTGCCGATTTTTTACTGTCTAAGAATTGTAAAGCCATCGTCATCGCTTGCAATTCGGCAACGGCTAATGCACTTAAAGAAGTGCAGGATTGGGTTGCAGGTCATGTTCCGGTGATTGATGTTATCAACCCGGTTGCTGAAAAAGTTGCGTATGAGATTCACAACAATGTGGGTGTTATTGCCACCAAAGCAACGGTAAATTCTGGGCTTTATAAAAAATCTATACGAAAGCACAATAAGTTCATTAAGGTGGATGAATTGGCTACACCTCTGTTGGTTCCGGCTATTGAAGAGGGCTTTAAAAATCATCCCATTACGCATGCAATTGTTTATAACTACCTTAGCAATAGCAAATTAAAAAATATAGAAACGCTTATTCTTGGGTGCACACATTATCCCTTGCTTATCGACGAGATTAAGCAATACTATGGGAACCGTGTTCGCGTCATCGATTCGCCCAATATTGTGGTAAACCAGCTGCAAATGATTTTAGATAAACACCATTTGCTTCGCGAAAATAATTCAAAACCCACTTATCGTTTTTATCTTTCGGATAAGACCAAGAATTTTGAGAAAATTTCGAAGAAATTTTTTGGTAAAGCTGTTGAAGTGGAGATGAAACTTCTCTGATGAGCTTTGTTCAGTGTTTTTTTTATCATTTTTTTTCGTTCCGATTTTCAGTTGACCGCCAATCGGCAGTTTCTTATTTTTTTAGTTAAATTTGTGCGCACAGATCATCATGCAGAAACTCTTTCTACTTTTTACCCACGATGGGCTTCAGTACCTCCTCACGAAAAACAAAACAGTTTTGGAGGAACAGGATTTTTTCGTGAGCGATGAAACTCCCCAAGATTTTATTTTTTCGAAACTCACGGAAATACTTTTGCAGAAGCAGTTTTCAGAGATTAATGTCATTTCTGCGCTTAATCATTTTACGATGATGCCGGAAGGTTTTTCACAGCATGATGCCGGTTTCGATTTGATTGGCTTTAATGCCGATGCCGACCGGAATAATGAAGAGTTGATGTTGGCGGTGAACAAAAAATTTGCTGTGCAGTTTTATTATACAATGCCCAATCATTTATACCTAAAGATTAAGGAAGCCAGCAAAACTACGCGGTTTAATTTTTCTGGGGAAAAATTCCTGAGCAGTATTAATGTGAAAAATCAGAAAGAAATCCATATTAATTTGTACCATCACCAATGTGAGTTTTTTTGTTTTGATCAGAAAAAAGTGGTGCTCTACAATAATCTCGATGTTAATTCGGAAGTAGATTTCCTTTATTTCATCATGTTTACATTGAGTAAGATTGGTTTTGGAACCGCCGAAACTCAGTTTTTCGTGTATGGTGAAACCACCCGAAACGAGACATTTATCTCTGAGCTAAGGAAATTTGTGAAGAACCTGAAAATAGTGTTCGACAATATTCCGAATAAAAATTTTATCCTTAATTAAAGCAGCAAACCGCAATTATGTACAGAATCATCAGTGGCCGCTGGAAATCTAAACGGATTTCCGCACCCAAAAATTTTGATGTGCGCCCCACAACCGATTTTGCAAAAGAGGCGCTCTTCAGCATTATAGAAAACCGTTTTCACATGGACGCAGAATTTATTTCCGTACTCGACCTTTTTGCGGGCATCGGTTCTGTAACGCTGGAGTTTGCCTCTCGAGGTTGTCAACATGTGACTTCGGTGGAGATGAATGCCAAACATGCCGCATTCATTAGCGCTACCGCCGCCCAATTGGAAATGGCATTGCAGGTGAATGTGCAGCGTGCCGACGTCTATGAGTATCTGAAGAAAAACCGCAACCATCAGCAATATGATCTGGTAATGGCAGATCCTCCGTTCGATACAGAAGAAAAAAAATATAACGAACTGATTGCTCTGGTTTTGAATAATAAATTTCTGAAACCCAACGGTATTTTTATTTTGGAGCATCAGAGCCGCAATAAGTTGACACATTCTAACCTGATGGATACCCGCAAATATGGTAACGTAAGTTTTTCATTTTTTAAACCCAATGAAGAGCAGTCCGAAATCGTGATCGACTAGAAATATCTACAGATCGGTCACTTTTCTGTCTATTTTATAAACAGTTCCTCGAAAGGTGGCTACCAAATCCTTGTTCTGGTTGGTGATGGTAATATCGTAGATGCCGGTTTTGCGCGTGTCGGCAATCAATTTGCTTTCGGCGGTCAGTGTATCACCTAATTTCACGGCCTTAGTGAAATTAATAATGCAATGAAGTGCGACTGAAGCGTCGTTTGTGTTGTTGCTCGAAAAAGCAAGCGCCGAGTCGGCAAGAGAAAAGGTAACGCCGCCGTGCACGGTTTTCAGCCCATTGATCATTTCTTTTTTAATGGGCATTTTAATAAGACAATATTTTTCGCGGACTTCGATGAGTTGAATATTCATCCATTTTGAAAACTCATCCTGATTAAGCATGTATTGTGCAAGTTCGTGTGGCGTCATTTGGAAAATTTAAGTATTTTAAAGTTTTCGGAGTAGGGGGCTTTGTCGGTAACGTTCTTCTTGGTAATCGTTGTAAAGCAGTTGCAATGTTTCACTAATTTGCTGGTAGCCGATTTCCTGTCCCCATGCCAATAAACCTTTGGGGTAATTTAACGCTTTTTGAACAGCCAATTCTATGGCATTGTCATCGGCGATACCCAAGCGCTTGGCTTCTACTGCTTCATTGATCAGCATCGAAATAATACGATTAAAAATCATTGTGTACAGCTCATCGTTCTGTTGTGGTTGAGGTTTTGCGGCATTTTCAGAGTAGTTGTAAAATCCTTTTCCGGTTTTTCTTCCCCACAACCTTGCTTCGCTCATGCGCTGCTGCAAAAGCGATGGTTTGTATTTTGCGTCAAAGAAGTAATCGGTATAAACGGTTTTGGTAACGGCAAAATTCACATCAATTCCGATGAGGTCCATCAGTTCAAAGGGGCCCATTCGGAAGTTTCCCAATGTGCGCATGGCATCATCAACTTGTTCGTGTGTAGCCAGATTTTCTTCAACAATTCGCAATGCTTCACCATAGAAAGGACGCGCGATTCGGTTCACAATAAATCCAGGAACATCTTTTGCGATCACCGGGATTTTACCCCAACTTTTCATGATCATTTCAATTTCTGTAGCCAGCTTTTGGCCGGTTAAAAGCCCAGGGATAATTTCTACCAAAGCCATCACTGGCGCGGGATTAAAAAAATGAATACCAATAAAACGCTCCGGATTTTTCAGTTCGGCCGAAAGCGAAGTGATGGATATAGAAGATGTGTTGCTGGAAATAATGCACCTGTCCGACACTACACTTTCGATTTCAACGTAAACCTTCGTTTTAACCTCTTTGTTTTCCACAATGGCTTCAATAACGAGGTCGCAAGGTGTAAACTCAGAAAGCGTTGTACAGGGATGAATACTGGAAATAATAGCATTGCATTCTTCCACCGAAAGCTTTAGTTTTTCAACGAGACGATCCAAGGTTTGTTTCAAATCAACAAGTGATTTTTGGATCTGTTCAGGTTTCGTGTCATACAAATAAACCTTGCATCCTGCGGAAGCTGCAACTTGCGCAATTCCAATTCCCATGGTTCCAGCGCCAATAATTCCTATATTTTTCATTGAATGTAATGATAGTTCTACTGCTGTAGATGATGATCTTGGGGAATGTTATCTTCCTTTATACGTAGGTTTTCTTTTCTCAATAAATGCAGAAATTCCCTCCATGAAATCTTCGGTTTCGGCGGCTTGCTGTTGCAAAATCCCTTCCAGATCCAGCTGTTGAGAAAGGTTGTTATCGTAAGATTCGTTGAAGGCGCGTTTGGTTAATGCAATGGCTTTCGTGGGTTGGTTGGCGATTTGTTCCAGAATTGCCATCGTGTTTACGGCGAAATTCTCATCTTCGAAAACATCAGCAATGAGTCCTAATTCTTTGGCTTCGGCAGCCGATATTTTTTTGCCCGTAAAAGCAAGGTAGTTTGCTAGTTGACGGCCTAAAAGTTTTGGCAACCAGAACGTTCCGCCGGTATCAGGAATCAAACCGATGTTGACAAACGCTTGGGAAAAGTAGGAAGATTCGGTGGCCAGCGCAATATCGCAGATCAATGCCAGCATTGATCCGGCTCCTACTGCAGGACCATTTACCAATGAAATCACAGGTTTTTTGCTTCGGTAAATTTCATTTACCAAAGGATTGTAATACTCGATCACCATGCGCTGAATAACAAGATCTTCCTTCGGGTTACCCATCGATAAGGCATCTTTCAAATTTTGGCCCGAACAAAACGCTTTACCTCGGCCAGAAATACCGATGCACCGAACTTCTGCCATTGCGTTGCATTCGTGCACGAAATTCTTCAGTTCCGAAAGCATTGTTTTGTTGAGACTGTTGAAACTGTCCGGTTGGTTCAGGAATGCAATGACCAATTTACCATCCAGATGTGTTTCTATTTCGAGTTGGGTATAATTCATTTTTTAAGGATTTTTCGATTCAGTAATTTAGTATTATTTTTTTTGGTTTTATATTGTTGATTCAGTGGCATTTAAAATAATCAAACGGTTCAAGGCAATCGTTGCACTGATAACTTGCCTTGCAAAGCGTTGATCCAAAGCGACTGATCTGCTTGGTGTTTTCTGACCCGCATCTCGGGCATTTTTTTGGAACTTCCAGATGCGTTTTATTGGCACCTTTTTCAGGTGGAGCAATTCCATATGCATGCAATTTTTCGCGCGCTTCATCAGTGATCCAGTCGGTGGTCCAAACTGGTGCTATTTGTGTGGTAACTTTTGCAATAATGCCATGTTTATGAAAGATGTTGATGATGTCTTGTTCAATGGTAAACATTGCTGGGCAAGCTGAATAGGTAGGCGTAATGACAATTTCTACCTCGCTGTCGGCAATCATTTTGACGTCTCTTACCATGCCGAGTTCCACGATATTGATCACCGGAATTTCAGGATCGGGAATTGTTTTAAGTAAGTCGATGGCATTTAGCATTGGTTTAGATGGGCTGCGATTGTTTTAAAATTTCGGTCATTCAAAGAGCATTGATGATGAATTCATGGTATTTTTATCACCAAACACAGTCGGGGTAGGTGCGTTGCATATATTGAAGTTCACAAAGTATAAACCCAAAATATTCGGTATGATATCCTGTTCTGGAACGTTTCTGCATAAAACTGTTCTCGGGGATTTCAATTCCGAACTCGAGGAAATCGTTGGTCACTAAAGTTTTCCACTTCTCATACAATACTTTGGCATCGGGAACGATGTCAAACCTTACCAAATCCTGTTCTCCTTCGGTTTCTGCAAAAATTCCGGCGGTATATTCCCAAAGATTTTCTACCGCATTTTTCAGCCGTTGGTTGCTTTCCTCAGTTCCTGTTGCAAACATTTTAATCCACGTCGAAGCATGGGTATAATGATATCTGACCTCTTTTAGTGATTTTTCTGCAATCGCTGCAAGATGCGTGTCGGTGCTGCTCATTAATCCTTGATAAAGCAGTTGTAAATACACTGAAAAAAAGTAAACTTTTAGGATGGTTTGCGCATAATCTCCGTTGGGCAATTCGGACAAATGGCAGTTTAGATAATCTTTTTCCACCCTTAGAAAAGCCAGGTCATCTTCAGTTTTTCCCAGCTGCTGCACCTGCGCTGCATATTTGAATAAATAACTGGACTGCCCCAGATAATCCAGCGCAATATTGGTAAGCGCAATATCTTCTTCCAGGTACGGACCTTTGCCGCAAAGCTCTCCAAGACGTTGCCCAAAAATCAGGGCATCGTCGGCAAGTTTCAGGAGGTAGTTGAATAGTGGATTCATTGCTTGTTTTAATAAAAGATCATAATTAAACAGTTATTCAGTCCGTTACATGTTTTTCACGTCGTTCGGAATTTCATAAAAAGTGGGATGACGGTAAAGTTTGTCATCGGCAGGATCAAAAAAAGCCGCCTGATCTACTCCTTCCGAACTTACCAAATAGCGACTGGGAACCACCCAAATTGAGGTGCCTTCCTTTCTTCTGGTGTACACATCTCTTGCGTTTTGCAATGCCATTTCAGCAGTCGCCGCCTGCACTGTTCCGGCGTGTTTATGAGATAATCCGGGTTTGGTTTGTATGAAAACTTCCCACATTTCTAAGTTGCTCATTCGTACAAAATTTATCGTTTAAATATAAGAATATTTTTATATTTTTTGGCCGTTAATGAAGGTGTGTGACGCTTTAAGACTTCCCTGATGATACAAGATATTTTGGAAATCATCGGTGGCAAAGGTCACAAAGTCCGCCTTCATTCCTTTCTCCAGCTTTCCCCTGTCTTCTAATCCTAAAGCGAAAGCCGCCCGAAAAGTAATCCCTGCAAGCACTTCTGCAGTAGATAATTTTTGGTAAGTCGCCAAAACCGCACATTGGGTAATGAGATTTCCCATGGGTGCAGAACCTGGATTCCAGTCGCTAGCAATGGCAAGAATTCCTCCTGCATCCAATATTTTTCGTGCTGGTGTAAACTTCTCGCCTAAGCCCAAACTGGCGCCGGGAAGTGCAGTGGCCACAGTATCTGAATGCGCTATAAAGGCAATATCTTCATCAATTGTTGCTTCGAGGTGGTCTGCAGATTTCGCTCCAACTTCAACGGCAATTCTGGAACTTCCCGGTGTAAACTGATCGGCATGAACCGTGATTTCAAACCCTAAATCTTTCGCTTTTAGCAGAAATTCTTTGCTTTCTTCTGGCTGAAATGCAGACTTTTCGATAAAGATATCAACACGATTGGCGAGGTTTTCTTCTTTTACTTTCGGAAGAATTTCATTGACGATAAAATCTAAATATTCTCTATTCGTTCCGTAGAAATCTTTCGGTTTCAAATGCGCAGAAAGACAAGTGGGTACCAGTGTAGCCGGGGTTTTTGTTTGCGCTTTTTTAATGGCACGAAGCATTTTAAGTTCATTCTCTACATCCAAGCCGTAGCCGGATTTTATTTCAATGGTTGTAATGCCCAAATTGAGCAAAAATTGAATACGTTCTAAAAGTGTTGCTAAGAGTTCATCTTCGGAGGCGTTTCTCGTATGTTGCACCGAACTCCAGATGCCGCCGCCGCTTTCTGCAATTTCGAGGTAGGTTTTTCCGGCATTACGCATTGCAAAATCTTTCGCCCGATTTCCGCCGAAACAAATATGCGTGTGCGAATCGGTAAATGCAGGAAGACAGATTTGTTCATCCTCGATAAATTCAATGGCACATGGTGTAGCGTTTTTTTCAATTGCTGAAAGTAATGTTTCGAAAGTGCCAATATCGACGATTTTTCCATTGTCGGTGATAATTCCTCCGTTTTCTACAATTTCGAGTTGATCGTCGGAAATTTTACCACGCAATGGAAGATGGGCTAAGGTAACGATTTGTTTAAAAGGACCGGTTAATTTCATACTTGTAAAAATAGCGATTTATTGCAAGTGGTGAAATTTGTTTTCATAAGACTGTATAATAATGATGGCGGCTTTCTATCTGGGTATTTTAAATCTGTTTACCACTTTTCTTCAGCCAGAATTTCGTGCGAAAATCATTATCTTTGAACGAAATTGATACATAAAATGCCCGATTTTTTACATCCCGATAAGGAGAATTTTTCCGATGATGAGCTGGTGCAGGAAGAGAAAATTCGGCCGCAGAGTTTTCAGGATTTTGCCGGCCAGCGAAAGACGCTGGACAACTTGGAAGTTTTTGTTGCCGCTGCCAAAAAGCGTGGCGGGGCTTTAGATCATGTCCTTTTACATGGTCCACCAGGATTGGGTAAAACAACATTGTCTCATATTATTGCAAACGAATTGGGGGTGAATTGCAAAATTACCTCGGGACCGGTGCTTGATAAACCAGGAAGTTTAGCAGGACTCTTGACCAATCTTGAAGAAAACGATGTGCTTTTCATCGATGAAATTCATCGGCTTTCACCAGTGGTAGAGGAATATCTCTATTCAGCGATGGAAGATTACAAAATTGATATTATGCTGGAAACTGGCCCGAATGCAAGGAGCGTTCAGATTGGTTTGAATCCCTTCACTTTAGTAGGTGCCACCACGCGAAGCGGAATGCTGACCAAACCGATGCTTGCCAGATTTGGCATTCAGGCGCGGCTGGAATATTATACCGTCGAGCTTTTAGGGATGATTATCGAACGGAGTGCAAGGGTTTTAGGGGTTAAGATTCATGAAGATGCAGCATTAGAAATTGCCAGAAGAAGCCGTGGAACTCCCAGAATTGCCAACGCGTTGCTGAGGCGAGTGCGCGATTTTGCAGAGATTAAAGGCAATGGTGACGTCGAAATCGGTATTACCCAATTTGCACTCAATTCGCTAAATGTTGACGAATTCGGGCTGGATGACATGGACAATAAAATTATGCGGGTCATGATTGAAAACTTTCGTGGAAAACCGGTAGGTATTTCGGCATTGGCAACCTCCATTGGGGAAAATCCGGAAACACTGGAAGAGGTGTATGAGCCGTTTCTGATTCAGGAAGGATTCATCATCCGAACACCACGTGGAAGAGAAGTGACGGAGAAAGCATACCAGCATCTGAAAATTTCGAAACCAAAAAATCTGGGTGAATTGTTTTAAAAATGTACATCCCTAAAATCTATAAAAGTGAAGATAGTGAACTGATGAAGAAAATCATCAGCGAGAATGGTTTTGCTCTTTTAATTACTGGAAAAGAGAAGCTATCTGCAACCCATTCGATGTTTTTGCTGAACGAAAATGAAAACGGTTTTTATCTGGAAACCCATATTTCGAAAGGGAATTTTCAAGCCAAAGTATTACAGAATGGCGATGAAGTTTTGTGCGATTTTCTGGGTGCACATGCCTATATTTCTTCGTCATGGTATGATCATGAAAATGTATCTACATGGAATTATGAAGCCGTTCAGATTCGCGGAACGGTAGAATTGATGACTGATGAAGAACTTTACGAGCATCTTCGGAAACTGACTTTCAAATATGAAAAAATTCAGAAATGCCCGGTGTTTATGGAGAATATGGGCGATGAGTTTGTGAGAGAGGAAATGAAAGGTGCTTTTGGTTTAATGATTATTCCGACTGAGATGTTCATTGTCCAAAAACTTTCGCAAAACAGAAAAGAAGAAGATTTTAAAAACATCATTTCCCAACTCGAAAACGGTGATGAAAACGAAAGGGAGATTGCGAAAAAAATGAAGAGGATTAATAAATTTTAAAATTTGTATTTTTACATAAAATCATCAATTATGGATATAGCAACCAGAAAATACAGGTTCATCGAAAAATTCATCAACAGCATTAATGATGATCGTATTGAGTTGTTCGAATCGCTTTTGGCAACTCAATCCGAAGAAAATGATATTGTGGCTTTCAGTGTTTCCGGCGAACCGGTGACCAAAGCGCAGTACATTCAGCAAATAAAAGAAGCGGAGAAAGATATTGAAGAGGGACGTTTCAAAACAGTTTCCGATTTGGAAAAAGAAGTAAAAAACTGGTAAAATGATCCTTAAACCGCTTCAGATAATCTGGTCTGAAAGTGCGATTTCGGACTTAAAAATAATTTGCGACTGGATATTGGAAATGTCCGACTCAGAAGAAACATCCGAAAGAATCAGAACAAAGATTATAAAAAAATCGAAACGGATTATCTTCCCCGAACAATATCAAACAGATGAGACTTTAGGAACTCCTTATCGCAGAATGTTTGTGAGCCATTATAAAATCGTTTATAAACAGGATAATGAAAATATTATTCATATTCTTAAAATCTTCGACACCTTACAAGATCCTCAAAAAATAAAGAAATAAATACTATGAAGCTATACCCAATTCAATGCGGAAAATTTAAATTGGACGGTGGTGCCATGTTTGGCGTGGTGCCCAAAACATTATGGC
This sequence comes from Chryseobacterium sp. 39-10, assembly GCA_001898255.1. Lineage (GTDB taxonomy): Bacteria > Bacteroidota > Bacteroidia > Flavobacteriales > Weeksellaceae > Kaistella. The sequence goes on from MKTK01000011.1 coordinate 78,612, forward strand.
AGAAGACCAATCCTGCAGATGAAAATAACCTCATCGAACTCGGAACCCGTTCTCTATTGGTAGAGGATGGTAAAAAATTAATCCTGATCGATTGCGGACTTGGCCATAAACAAGACGAAAAATTCTTTGGTCACTACTCGCTGTGGGGTGATGATTCGTTGGACAATAACCTGAAAAAATATGGATTTGTAAGGGATGATATTACGGATGTATTTCTTACCCATTTGCATTTCGACCATTGTGGTGGAGCGATAGAGTGGAACGATGATAAAACGGGTTACCGACCGGCGTTCAAAAACGCACATTTCTGGAGCAATGAAAATCATTGGAAATGGGCTACAGAGCCCAATCCGCGAGAGAAAGCCAGTTTCCTAAAAGAAAATATTTTGCCCTTGCAGGAAAGTGGCCAGCTTAATTTTCTCCCGATACCACAGAATGGAAACTATGGTTTTGCACCCGATTTGAAAATGGACGTAATTTTTGTGGATGGACATACCGAGAAGCAAATGCTTCCCGTGATTCAGTATCAGGAAAAAACAATCGTTTTTGCTGCTGATCTTATTCCTACGGTAGGCCATATTCCTCAGGTTTATGTGATGGGATACGACACGCGACCGCTGCTGACAATGGAAGAAAAAGGAAAATTCCTAAAACAGTGCGTGGATAATGAATACCTGCTTTTCTTCGAGCATGATGCACACCATGAACTGGCGAGCTTGAAAATGACCGAGCGCGGCGTACGGCTCGATGAAACATTTTCAATGAATGATGTTTTTGGATATTAATACCCGAAAAGCAGGATGGAAATAGAACAGGAGTATTTTGGTAAAAAAATTATAGGATTAACCGGCGGTATTGGTTCGGGTAAAACTACCGTGGCAAAGTTTATTGAGGAACTGGGTTTTCCCGTGTATTATTCTGATGAGCGTGCCAAAGATATTGTGAATGATGATGATCTTCTCAAGGAAAGAATTATCCAGTTGCTTGGTGAAAATGCATATGATGAAAACGGTATTTACAACCGGAAGTATGTTGCCGAACTGGTATTTAATAACAATGATTTGTTGCAAGAGCTGAACGGGATGATTCATCCGGCGGTGAAATATGATTTCGAAAAGTGGATTCAGCACCAACAAGGTAAATTGCTTTTCAAAGAAACTGCATTGTTGTTTGAGCTTCGGCTGAATCAGCACTGCTACAAATCCATTCTCATCACCGCAGATGATAATTTGCGGCTGAAAAGGGTGATGCAACGCGATGGCAAAACGTACCGTGAAGTAGAAAAGATCATGGACAAGCAAATGCCCGAAAAGGAGAAAGTGAGGAAGGCCGACTTTGTTATTTTTAATAATGACGGCATGCAAGAACTGATGCTGCAAACAGAAACCATTATCCAAAAGCTGCTTTCCGAAATAGAATAAACCATATTTAGCGATTAATAAAAAACCTGAACTTCAGACGAGTTCAGGTTTTCTTTATGATTTCATTTTATTCTCGGTTTTTCACCAGGATCCAGCCACTGTATTGATTGACAGTTGGTGTACCCGGCTCTCGCCATTTCATAACATACCAGTAACTTCCTGTTGAAAGTTCTTTTCCAAAAGCTCTTCCGTCCCAGATGTAATTATTGCTCTTGTTACCAGTAAAGAGGAGCTTGCCATAGCGATCGAAAATCTGCATGAATGAATCCTCTTTCTTCAGTAATCCTGAATAATCCAGTATATCGTTTACGCCGTCACCATTCGGGGTAATCACATTGTAAAGTTCAATGACGTTAATGTTGGTAGAAACCGGTGCGCAATTGTCGGCCGAAATTACATAGATCGTATGATCGCCACCACGAACGTTGGTGAACACATTCGATGATTGATAATTATTGTTGTCCATCGCGTATTGGTATGGTGGGTTTCCACCGCTTACCTGCACCGTAACGGTTGTTCCCTGTATTTCTACAGAAGTAATTACAGGTAAATCAAAAGCGGTTACCGATACATGCTGCTTGTACACACAGGTTCCTGTTTTCAGCTCTACCCAATAATCACCCACCGGAACAGTCACTGTTTGTGAGGTTGCGCCCGTACTCCATAGGTATCCGTCGAATCCTCCACCTGCATCCAAGGTTGTCGTAGTTCCGGGGCATATTGGTTTATCTATCAAAAGGTCAGATTTTCTCGGTACCTGGAAAGAAACATTCAGCTTGCCGATAACATCGCAGAATCCTGTTTTAGAGAACCTGATGTAAAAGACCTGATCACCCGTGACCGTTTGTGCCGAAGATACCGGGCCAATATTGTTTTCTGCATCATGTTGGCTCATGTAATATTTTAAGGACACCGCGTTATCATTGGTAAATCGTGATTTGTAAGTGTTAAGCGTGATGTTTTCGGTTCCGTTGCGGTCATTGTCACATACCGTTACGGTTTCATTGTTTGAAAGCAGCGGAATATTATTACCGAACTTAAACTCGATTTGTTTCACATCCGCCGGACAATACTGCGAAACTGCATACACATAAACCTTGGTATTGGCAGTATAAGACCATGTTGCCGGATTTTGAATATAGTTGTTGTTTCCTACTGCTGCATCTCCAGGATTGAGGTAATAACGAACCGTGAACAGCGATGCATTACCGATGATGGAATTGGTAATGTTATCCAGATTCACCGGAATGGAACCATCAAAATCATCATCACAAAGGGTTCCTGCATAATTGGTGAGTTTCCATATCGGTTTTGGAGATTCTACAATGGTAATCGTTTTGGTGAAAACACATGTTGAAGCGTTGGTGAAGGAAACCGTATAAACACCAACCCCTAATGTTGCGGTATTGGTCGTGGAAACCACCGTGCTTCCTTTTTTCCATAGCCACGCGGTATAGGTCGTTTCCGCGTTTAGCGTGATAGTACTTCCTTGACAAATCGTGTAAGTATCGAGCAGTGCAGTAGGAGTAGATTGTTTGAACAATACTTTCAACTCACCAATGGCATCACAGAAACCTGCTTTTTTGAAACGGTAGTAGAACGTTGTATTTGCAGTAATCGGTTGATTAGCACCAATTGTAGGAGTACCGTTTTGTGCATTTGCCAAAGTAGTATAATATTTTGCTGAAGCAATTACAGCAGGATCTGTACTAAACAGATTTCTATAATTGGCAAGGTTAATGTTTTCCGTTCCGTTCAAATCATTATCACAAACGGTAGTAGTTTCGGAGTTTGAGATTAAAGATAAATCGGTTCCGAATTTAAACTCAATCGGGAAGACTTCACCCGGGCAATACTGCGATTCTGCTCTTACCCAAATCTTAATATTGCCAGAATATGACCAACCTGCAGGATTTTGAATAAAGTTTCCGTTACCTAAATTCGCATCAGTTGGATTCAGATAATAGTGAACCGTAAACAGCGTGTGATTGGTAATGATAATCGGTGTAACGTTATTGAGATTCACGGGAATGATACCGTCGAAATTCTCATCACAAAGCGTAGAGTTGTACGCGGTGAGATTCCAGATTGGTTTTGGAGAATCAACGATGGTAATCGTTTTGGTAAATATACATCCCGATGAATTGGTGAAGGAAACGGTATAAACTCCGGCACTTAAGGTTGCGGTATTGGTCGTGGAAACCACCGTACTTCCTTTTTTCCATAACCATGCGGTATAGGTCGTTTCCGCATTCAGTGTAGTGGTGCTTCCTGCACAAACGGTATAGGAATCGCGTAATGCTGTGGGTGTAGCAGCTTTAAATACAAGGTTCAGTGTGCCAATCACGTCGCAGAAACCGGCTTTGGTAAAGCGATAGTAGAAGGTCTTGTCTGCTGTAATGGTTTGTGCTGCGGTAATCGCTCCGGTGTTGTTTTGTGCATTTTGGAGCGTTGCGAAATAGCGAACTGTTACCGAAGTATCGGCGGTAAACAATGATCGGTAATTACCGAGGTTGATATTTTCGGTGCCGTCAATATTATTGTCACAAACGGTCGGATTTACGGTGTGGTCGATCAAAGGCAGGTCGGTTCCGAACTTAAACTCGATCTGTTTCACTTCTGCAGGGCAATACTGCGAAACTGCATACACATAAACCTTGGTATTGGCAGTATAAGACCATGTTGCCGGATTTTGAATATAGTTGTTGTTTCCTACTGCTGCATCTCCAGGATTGAGGTAATAACGAACGGTAAACAGCGTTGGATTGCCGAGAATCACCGGTGTCACCTGATTCAGGTTTACATTAATAATGCCATCAAAATTACTATCACACAGTGCGCCATTGAATGCTGCCAAATTCCAGATCGGTTTCGGCGATTCCACAATGGTGATATTCTTGGTGAAAATACATCCGTCTCCATCTGTAAACGAAACCTTGTAAACACCTAACCCTAAGGTCGCAGTATTGCTTGTAGAAACAGTAGTACTTCCACTTTGCCATAACCATGAAGTATAGGTCGTCTCCGCATTGAGTGTAATCGTGCTTCCCTGACAAACGGTGTATGAGTCATGTAGAGCCGTTGGTGTTCCTTGCTTGAACTGAAGATTCAATACCCCAATCTCGTCGCAGAAACCGGCTTTGGTGAAACGGTAATAGAAGGTTTTATCTCCGGTAATGGTTTGGGTTGGTGCAATGCTGGGTGTATTATTCTGCGCGGCCTGCAACGTCGCGAAATATTTAACCGTTGCGGCAGCATCTGTTGTAAACAAAGAGGTCATGGTGGACAGGTCAACATTTTCAGTATTATTGTGGTCATTGTCGCACACTATTTTGGATTGTGGAGTTGCGACAGTGAATTTGGTTCCTGTTTTTAGCTGAATTTCTTTGATGGTGGTGGGGCAGCCATTGGGTGCATCCACACGAATCCATACCGAAGTGTCGGCTGTAAAGCTGAAAATTCCAGTTAAATTATTGGTTCCGTTCGCTGTTGCAAAAGCCGAAGTGGCATAATATTTCACCACAAAATTGGAGGGCTGCACCAAAACAATAGGCGTTATGGTACTGAGATCTACTTTGTAAACGCCGTCAATTTTTCCGTCGATATCCTCATCGCAATGAAGCTTGGTGTAAAGGGTTTCCTTCACTTCCGGTGCTAATTTCGATTTGAGTTCCACTTTTGCAACGGAAACACAATTCATTGAATTGACTAATCGTACATAGATGAAACCATCCGCCGAAGTATAATTGGTGAAATTAAGAATCTGATTGGCAGCAATGTTATTTTGTGCACCGTTTTGAGTGGTGAAGTAAGTTTTGGTGAGTGTTCCATCGGGTGATACATTCGCAGTGGAAAGGTCGTAGGTGGCAACTCCATTGGTAGAACATTGCTGCAATACAGCATCGTCACGCTTTTCAATCATGTGAACGGTAGTTTGTACTGTTTCGCAATCCGGAATAGCACCCATTCCACAGAAAGAAAATTTGAATTGATCGGTACCCGACGCACCAGGATTAGCATTGTAGGTAATGGTTCCGTTTGGATTCACCACCACAGTACCTTTTGAAGGAGCAGTTACAATGGTTACTGTGGCAGGATTGACGGCCTGTGAACTAAGTGCAAATGCAGGCGTAATAATTTCGTTAATTCCACAACTGTTAATATTGTTATTGGTATAGGTGGTACAGTTATAGAATTTATAATCCTGTGTTTGAATCTGCGAACAAGAGCCCTGCTGAATTCTAACAGCATAAATTCCTGCTTGTGGTGGTTCGTAGGTATTAGTTCCTGTTGCGCCTGGAGCAGTACTATAAGTGCCGTCTGGATTTTTTATAAGCCATTGATAGCTGTCGAATCCTTCAGTTACCGCCAATTTAACACCCGGTAAACAATCGCCGCTCACTTTTAGGATTAACGGAATAGCTGAAAAACCAGCGAAGTAGCCGCCGTAACCGAATGCCGCATTGCCACTTGCAATACCGGCTGTTACAGCTTTTGTGGATTGTACGGTAATATTTCCGGTTACATTAGGAATGGAATATGTTACCCATTTTTGTTCTGCCGGAATGGTCGAAATATCATAAGGACCATAAGTTAAAGCAGGTGTATTACCATTAACAGTTACGGCTGCTCCTTTTTCGGTAATAATGTTGAGCTTGGTTGTAAATGTCGGACTGTGAGGTACATTTGATAGATAGTTAATATAGCTTATCTCGTCAATCTTCCTCGGTAGGTAGCAGTTCAGCGGCGGTATATAATTCATACCTCCTGTTGCAAGAGGTGCTGATCCGAATTCCACCCCTCCCAAAAGCTGAAATACATATACTTTTTTTCCGCTTGCCGTGCGGATATGCAAATTGTAATGATTATTGCCTCGGAGTACAAAACTACTTTCTGGCACGCGGTAGTAGTCACCCGGGTTAGCGAGTGTAGTGACAGCGGTAGGCGAGTCATTCAAATAAATTGGCGTATTGGCT
>MKTK01000011.1:85095-120137 GCA_001898255.1 Chryseobacterium sp. 39-10
AACCAGAACCTGAGTCAAATGTTGCATGTTGACCATTAAAGTTACCATTGGACATGGAGATGGGCTTGCTGGCGGTTACTTTTGCACCGATAAAACCATCGCTGTTATTGGTATAAGTCGCTCGACCATCAATAATATAGGATTGTCCTTTGTTTAAAGTAAACGTAAAACTGCTTCTTGTGCCAATACCATTAAAATATAAAGTTTTCTTAAAGTTATCGACCGTTACTGTGGTTCCGTCTTCTGTCGCCAGAAAACTTGCACTAAAACCTAAGTTTGAACTACTGGGCAGGTTGGGTGCCACTACGGCGTAGAAATCTGTACCAATACCCGCTGTGCCTTTGGAAGTGATAATTTCCGTGTGATTGGTTACCCCAAAACGCAGGTTGGCAAAACAGGGTTTATCTGCTTTTACATAAAGTCCCTTGTTGATCACTTTGTGTAAATCACCGGTGGTATCAGTGATGATAAAATCTCTATTCAAATCAATAACACCAGGATTCCCTTTGCTAATGAGCCGCTGATAAATTAATACATTATTACTGTAAACATACACCTGAAAAGGTGTTGTTTCGTTGGTCGAAAGATGAAGGAATTGTTCCGGTCCTCCGTTACTTTGTCCATCATACATCGGTGCAAACCAGTGTTCACGGTCGAGCTGGGCGAAGGAGATAAGGGAGAATAACGAAAATAATAAAAGTAGAAGTTTTTTCACGATATAGAATAGAATTATTTGCAAATGTAATATTTTATAGATAAATCTTAAAAAATATTAACATTCGGTTGATACTTTATGAATGGCGAGCTGGCAAATCGCGTTTCTACCCCGCAGATCCTTTGTTCTGCGAAAAAAAAGTTGATGGCGCTCTGCGGTGCTAAGTGTGATGAAAATCAGTTACTTTAAAAGTTTTTCGTAACCCAGTCTTTCCGATTTTCGAAGGTGCACTTTTCCACAATAGGTGTAACCGTATTTTTTAAGGATGTGCAGCATGGCAGCGTTGTCGAAATTGGTATCCATCTTAATGCTGAAAATATGATGTTGAAGGGCAAAGTTTTCGATGGCTGCAAAAATTTTCATCGCATATCCTTTTCCCGCCACTTCATCGGAAACGGCAATGCGGTGCACCACATAGAAATCTCCGCTGGTGAGCCATTGTCCTTCTATGTGCTGGTAAGCCGGCTCATCATTCAGCAGGATGGCGCAATATGCCACTACTTTTTCGTCCTCGGTAAGGACGTAGCCGATTTTTTTTTCGATGTCGTTTTGTACGGTTTCCAGATTGGGATAGCCGTCTTGCCATTGCATGGATCCGTCGTTTTTGCGGCGCAGAATGGCATGCTGAAGGATTTTCCAAATGGCATCGCAATCAGTAATGATGGCTGCTCGGAAAAGAATTGCTGGTGAGTTTTCCATATCCAAATGTAAGGAAAAAGCAATCAGTTCGGACAAGCGGGTGTAATGAAAATCATTTTTGTTTTTTGCTTAGGAGCAAGCCGGGCGAAAACAAAAATATTGCAATGGAAAACGCGGTGACGGAAAAAAAGCAAAAGGCCATGCTCGGATTTTTTCCGGCATGGCCCATTATGCTGTGTTAAATAACGCTGGCTGCGTTATTTTGTTGCGTGAATGTTGAGATCAAGATCAACTTCCTGAGAGATCATCCAATCTTTAGGATCGCCCTCTGCACCGTAGGTAAGGCCCCAATCTTGTCGGTTGATGGTGAATTTTGAAACCAGATTTACTCCATTTTCGGCAACTTCTACTTTGGCAGGGAAGCTCACATTAACGGTTTTTCCTTTAATGGTAAGGTTTCCGCTCACTAATTTGTTAGCGCCCTCTACTTTACTTTCTGTACCTGCAGGCAGTTCTTCCACTTTGGTGATGTCAAATTTTACGTTAGGATACTTTGCTACATCGAAGAAGTCAGCATTTTTCAGGTGGGCATCTAAATCCACGGATGTTTTGCCATCGCTCATTTTAGGATCAACAGCAGATGGATCAGTGGTTAATGTATTGAGGTCAGAAACCAAGCTTCCTGAAACCAAATTTCCTTTATCAACGGACAATGTACCGGTGGTTTTGGTGGTTCCAAATCGTGGGTTAAGTCCGCCTTTATGGTAAGCTGTCCATTTTACAGTGCTGCTGTCGGTATTTACCTGGAAGTTGGTATCGGTTTGGGGCGCTGCAGTTTGCTCTGCTCCAGTGGAAGCGGTGTCGGTTTTGGATTCTTTACAAGATACCGCGAACAATGCTGCTGAAAGCGCAAGGACTGATAATTTTTTCATTTTTTTTAAAACTTATTGTTAATAACTTGGGGCAAAAATAGATGTTTATTTTTAATGATGGGATTGATGTACATCAAGAAATAAATGGATCAGGGACAAAGGCGAAACGAATTCAGTAGCTAAGGTGGGAGTGAGCCCCGAAGGGGCGACTTATCAAAGAAATAATAGGTCATTCATACTCCTCAAACGGAATTTTCAATTGCACCGAAACCTGTTTTGTTTCTGCCGTGTTGAGGTTTGAAAGCGATAATCCCAGCAGCCGTACTGGTTTATTGTAAGGGCGAAGTTCCCAGAGTTGTTGTGCGGTCTTGTAAAATTCCTGTGCATTTTCGTAGTATATTTCCTGGGTTCGGCTTCTGGTAAACATGGAGAAATCCTGGTATTTTATTTTCAGTGTTAAAGATTTTCCTTTAATGTCTTTTTGGCGCAGTCGGTTTTCCAGATCTTCACTGATGGAGAGAAGTTGTTGGGCCACCGCTTCATCATCTACCAAGTTTTCGAAATAGGTTTCTTCTACGGCTACACTTTTTTGAATGCGGTGGGGTTTTACTTCACTGTGGTGGATGCCGCGAACCACTTGATAATAGTAACCACCTGATTTTCCGAAATGATGTGTCAGCTCCTCGATTGATTTTTTCTTCAGATCCGCTCCGTTAAAAATGTGCAGTTCGTGCATTCTGTTGGCCGTCACTTTTCCAATGCCGTAGAATTTTTCAATTGGCAGTTCCTCCATAAATTGGATGATTTGTGTGGGGTGAATGGTTTTTTGTCCGTTCGGTTTGTTGTAATCTGAGGCCACTTTTGCGAGAAATTTGTTCACCGAAATGCCTGCGGAAGCGGTAAGTCCGGTTTGTTCAAAAATTTTCCTGCGTATGTCCCGCGCAATTTGATTGGCAGATTCGATTTTCATTTTGTTTTCAGTAACATCCAGGTACGCCTCATCCAGCGAGAGGGGCTCTACCAAATCCGTATATTGATAGAAAATATTTCGGATTTGGAGGGATATTTCTTTGTATCGCTGAAATCGGGGTTTTACCACCAATAATTGTGGGCACTTTTCCAGTGCTATTTTTCCGGGCATTGCAGATCGGATTCCGAATTTTCGGGCTTCGTAACTTGCTGCGGCCACAACGCCGTACTTTCCTCCGCCTACACATACGGGTTTCCCTCGAAGCTCCGGACGGTCGTGCTGCTCCACGGAAGCGTAAAACGCATCCATATCGATGTGAATTATTTTTCGTTCATGATGAGGATTTTGCACCTTGTAAAATTACACAATTGGCGCCTAACATTATATCGTGAGTTTCAACGAGAAATCGAGAGAGGACGCTGCTTGCTGTAGCGATGATTGGGTTGGTGAGATAAAACAAACAAAATGCACTGCGGCTTACATCTCCGAAGCATTGTCGTTCCCATAAAACTTCGGCATCTGCCAATGGAATTTCACTGCTAAAGTTCGGATGGCCACGATGAGTAAAATAGTGGAGACTTGGACAAACGTGTACGATAATGGGGTATATTTCACCAAAAGGAGAAAAACACTTCCGCCCACAATACAAGCGGTAGCATAAATTTCTTTGCGGAAAATAAGCGGAATTCGGTTCAGCAAAATATCACGGAGGATACCTCCGAAGCAGCCGGTAATGGTGCCCAATGTTACACATATCAGCGGATGAAGATCGGCGTTCAATCCTTTCTGGATACCCACTATGGTGAAGAGTCCCAAGCCAAAACTATCGAAAAGAAAAAGCGTTACTTTAAACTTTTTCTCTACCGATTTAAAGATCATGGCCAACACACAGGTTCCAAAAATTAGGTTGCACATCACCAAATCGTGCATCCAAAAAACAGGAACGTCCAACAGTAAATCGCGCACAGTACCGCCACCCACTGAAGTTACAAATGCGATGATGAGCACACCAAAAGGATCAAACCGCTTTTGCATTGCCGCAAAACTGCCCGACATTGAGAACGATATTGTTCCCAATATCTCGATAATGAAGTTGAAATTTTCGTGTAGCTGCACAATAAATGATTTAAAAGTAATGGGAGATGTTCATGAAAAATCTTCCGAAATGCTGATTTCGGTGATGGGTATACTTTAACTAAAGAACAATCACCGAACCCGCACAGCGTCGGGAACCATCAGTTCGTAATGCCCTTTAAATGAGATGATTTCGCGCACAATACTGCTGCTGATAAATGATTTACCGGAAGAGGTAAGTAGAAATATGGTTTCTATTTTGTTGTTTTTGGTCAATATACGGTTGGTTTGCGCAATCGCTTTTTCGAACTCGAAGTCGGCGGGATTTCTTAGCCCTCTTAAAATAAAGTTGACCTCTTTGCTGCGGCAGTAATCCACTGTTAATCCTTCAAAATGATCCACTTCAATATTTGGAAATTGGGCAAAGGTTTTTTTAATAAAATCCATCCGTTCTTCCAGTGAGAACATATATTTTTTTTGCGAATTCTGACCAATGGCGATAATGATTTTATCGAAAAGAGGGTATGCTCTTTCTACAATATCATAGTGGCCAAGCGTAATGGGATCAAATGAACCCGGAAAAACGGCAACTCTCATGCAATGTGTATTTTGACTTTCAGGGTTCCGTCAACGTGTTAGGAATCATGAAAAATTTCTATTATTTTTTCAGTGCTTTTTCTACTTCATTTCCGCACAGATCTTTGATGGAGATACCGTAATGTTTTGCCTGCTGTGGCAAAATGGACGCTGGCGAAAATCCGGGGTTGGTATTCATCTCGAGCATGTAGGGTGTACCGTTCATAATGATGAACTCGCTTCTAGAAAATCCGCTCATCCCTAATGAGTCGTAAGCTCTTTTGGCAATGTCTTCCACCTTTTTTCTGGTTTCGTCATCTATCCTGGCGGGAGTAATTTCTTCTGAGGCGCCTTCATACTTCGCTTCATAATCAAAAAACTCTTTATGTGGCACAATTTCGGTAATGCCTAAAACAATGGTTTCTCCCTGATAATCGAGTACACCTACGGATACCTCCATTCCGTTGAGGAAACTTTCGATCAGTACCTCGTCATCTTCTGCAAATGCAAAATCAAGTGCCTTCGGGAGTTCGGTTTTTTCTTTCACTTTGGTTATGCCTAATGAAGAACCGCTTTGGTTGGGCTTTACGAATAAAGGTAATCCCAATTCTTCGATTACTTTGTCTTCATCAATAGCTTCACCATTTCTAAGGTAAATGCTTTTGGCGGAGGGAATACCATATTTGGACAAGACCGCCAAAGTGTCTTTCTTGTTAAAAGTAAGCGCGCTCTGATAAAAACCGCAACCGGTGTATTTCTGTCCAATGGTATCCCAATAAGCCTGCAACTCGCCGTTTTCGCCCGGTTTACCGTGGATAATGTTAAAACATACATCAAACTGCACATTGAATCCGCTGTTGAGGTTTACTGAAAAATCTGCTTTGTTTACCGGTGCTTTGTTTCCGCGGTCATCAATAAAATACCATTCGTCTTTCAGGATCACCACTTTATAAACATTGTACAAATCACGATCCAGTGAATCATAAATCAGCTGACCACTTTTGAGGGAAACTTTGTATTCATCAGAATAACCACCCATCACAACGGCTACATTTTTCTTGTCCATGTTGTTTAAACTAATCGGGCAAATTTAAACAAATTGTTTAGAACTAAGGTTTTCGGGCTGCAAAATAATGGGAAACTTGCAATATTTCATCAAAAATAGCATTGTGGAAAAGTAGGGATTTCCGTGTTTTCTTATCAAAACAAAAAGCCGTATTTTTGCAAGCGTATGAAAAGATGGTATCTCTATCCTTTTTCCCTTGGTTATCATTTGGTAACAGCTATCAGAAACACTTTTTATGACTGGGGAATTTTTAAATCGACTGCCTTTAAAACGCCCGTCATCAATGTCGGTAATCTTTCTGTGGGCGGAAGCGGAAAATCGCCAATGGTGATGTATTTGGCAGATTTGCTGTCGAAAAATTACAGAACCGGCGTCCTTTCCCGAGGGTATGGAAGAATGACAAAAGGGTATGGTATTACCAATTACGAAAGCAATTACAAGACAGTGGGCGATGAGGCAATGCAGCTTTTCGAGCGTTTCAAAAATCGCTTCGTTATTGGTGTTTCCGAAGACCGAGTGGCCGGTGCCAAAAAGATTATTAAAGACATGGATTTAGGTGTTCTTATTCTGGATGATGCTTACCAGCACCGGGCGATTAAAGCGGGCTTTACTATCATGATGACGGATTATAATGATCCTTATTTTAAGGATTTTTTGCTTCCTGCAGGCGATTTGCGGGAAAGCCGTTCCGGTAAAAACAGGGCGCAGGTTATTATGGTTTCCAAGTGCCCCGATCAGCTCACCGATGAAAAAAAGCAATACTATATTTCCCGAATAAAACCGCAGCATGGTCAGCGTGTTTTTTTCTCAAGCATTTCGTATGATGAGCATGTTTATTCTCACGACAAGTCGATTCCAGATAACAATCTGGCTTACTATGATATTCTGCTTATCACAGGAATAGCAAATCCGCAACCGCTGCTTCAGCATCTTGCTCGCTTTTCACAACGCGTAAAGCATTTAAAGTTTAAGGACCATCATAATTTCACCGATCAGGACATTAAAAATATTCAGGCCGAATACCGGAAAATGGGCGAGTACAAAATGATATTGACTACCGAGAAAGATTATGTGCGGCTCAAAACTTTTGATTATCTTCGGGATCTCGTGTATTACTGGCCTATTAATGTTATCATTGATAAAAAAGAAGAGTTTAACCAAATCATTCTTGATTATGTTAGAAAAAATTAAAGAAACAGCAGCTTTCATCAACAATATTATTCTGGAAGCTCCAGATTTTGCGGTGGTTTTAGGTTCCGGGCTTGGGCAGCTGAAAGATGAAGTGGAGCCCATTCATGTTTTGGATTATGCTGAGATTCCGAACTTCCCTCAAACAACGGTTGTAGGACATGGCGGAAAGCTCATTTATGGTATCTTGGAAGGGAAAAAAGTGCTCATGATGAGTGGGCGGTTTCATTACTACGAAGGGCACGACATAGAAACGGTGGTTTTCCCGTTTCGTGTTTTTCATTTACTAGGAATTAAGAATCTTATCGTTTCTAATGCTTGCGGAGGAGTAAACCCTAATTTCAGGGTGGCCGATGTAATGCTGATTTCGGATCATATCAATATGATGCCGGAGCATCCGCTTCGTGGAAGAAACCTTGATGAGTTGGGGCCTCGATTTGTAGATATGAGTGAAGCGTACAGCAAGAAAATGATCGAAGTGGCAGAAAATGTCGCCTACGAAAATAATATCCCAGTACATAAAGGGGTGTATGTGGCATTGCAGGGGCCCACTTTTGAAACACCGGCTGAATATGGAATGATTCGAGCAATAGGCGGTGACGCTGTGGGAATGAGCACGGTGCCCGAAGTGATTGTGGCCCGACATCAGGGAATGAATTGTTTCGGAATCTCTATTATAACTGACCTTGGTGGGCCAGAAATTGCATTTACCGTTTCTCACGATGAGGTTTTGCAAGCTGCCAATAAAGCCATGCCTAACGTGATTAAAATCGTAAAAGGTGTGATTAAGAATTATTCGGAAGCGTAAAATTCAACTCAAAACACAGGTCGTTTTTCTTGCTGAACTTAAGAACTCGTCTATTTGATTCTTTTTTAGCATCGTTAAATGCGAACGCTGAGTAGGCAAAAAGTGCATAATATTTTATCCACTTTTGTCTTAAATTGTTGATAGAGTTGTTGGCGCTTTAATAATCAATATACTTTTATTCACAAATACTAGTGGATAACGTGCTGAAACATAGTGGATAACTAAAGGGTTTTTTATTTGCTTTTTTCGGTTTCCGGCTGCTATCTTTACCAAACAATCAAGTCAAAGTTGCAGAGGAAAGAACCGGCAATCGAAAGGTGAAAGGTTTCAACTCAAATAAAAGCAGACCCTGATTCTGACCTGAAGGATTTCAAAATGACAGTCCTATTCGAAAGGAGAAGATTGAAGTGGAGAAAAATAAGAGAAGAAAAACAGATCGGCTTAAAAATGCACAGACTAACATCAAAACTTTCAGCATTGTTTGAAGAGGTAATCCGAAAGGTGAAATCAGCAAAAAATGAAGAAAGTGAAGATTTAAAAGTTGGAACAGAGATTGGAAACAAAACGTTTGGAGATTCGGCACAAGAAGTAACCAATGGTTAATCCAAAAGCTGAGGACAAACATGAAACAAAAAATCGCGTTGAAGCTAAAAGTGTTTACTGATTTGCAAAAAATTCCCCAACCGAAAGGTAAAGGTTTTTGAATGTAATTAAAAGTCGGTACTTTATGCCACAACAGAAGTGAAAACTTTAACTGATGATTCAACGACCGAGTTTGTAAAAATTCAATCGTAGAATCATCAGTTTTTTTTAGTGAAACTTCCCGCGTTGCCGCATGTTAGGATTATGCATATGCTTCTGCATGGAAGGCATTTTCAGCTGATCCTTCATCATCTTTATTTGGTCGGTCATCATGCCGGCTGTATCGAGTCGTTTTGCTTCTTCCAAAAGTTTTTGAGCTTCTTGTTTTCTTCCTTTTTGCATTGCACCAGCGGCAATATTCAAGGTAGCCATAGCTTGGTCATGTTTCATGTTGAGCCCGTATTCCAGCGCTTTTCTCATCAATGGTTCTACTTTTTGCGGGTGTTCCTGTGCCAAGGTCAGTCCCTGCAGATAGTGAAAATAGCCATATTGAGACTTGTGAAGTTGAGATTGGAAATTGGTAATTTTACTCAGCCATAAAGCTGCTTTTGGCATATTTTGCTTTCTTAAAAACCAAAAAGCCATCAGGATATACTCGTTCTTGAAAAATAGAAAAATAGGAACAGCCGATAAAACCACAAGCAATATGCCGTATCCGACATTACGGTTAAACATCAGGTATATTCCTGCAACAATCAGGATTGCCGCGATGACGAATTTTATGTATTTGTTCATGCTTAAAAATTAGTGGGGCAAAGGTAACGATTTGTGACGAAAATGGAAACTAAATCAATGGGCGGTTGATGCAGCAAAAAATGATGAATTACTGCTTTTAAACTATTTTTTCAAAGGTTTGAAAACAAAAATCGAAATTGTTTTTTTCGTCTCTTTCGTGGCATACTTCGTTGGTTTTCTTCCAAACTTGAGGGTTGATTGCAGGGAAAAAAGTATCCGCTTCTAGCGTGGTTTTAATTTCGGTTACTTCCAAACGGTCAGCCATTGAAAGGGTTTGTTCAAAGATGTTGCCGCCGCCAATGACGAAGAGGTCTTGGTCAATCTTTTGGGCAAATTTAAGCGCCTCCTTAATGCTGCTTACAATCAGGATGCCTTCCTCAAACCAATCGGTTTTTCGGGAGATCACTATGTTGGTGCGGTTCGGTAAAGGTTTTCCTATGCTTTCGTAGGTTTTTCTTCCCATCACCACCGGATGACCTGTGGTTAATTCTTTAAAATGTTTAAGATCCTTTGGTAGATGCCACGGTAACTGATTGTTGACACCGATTTCCCTATTCACCCCCATTGCCACTACTAATGTGATCATTTTTATTAAATTTTTACAAATTTAGAACTTAATTTGTATATTTGGATATTGATTTTATAAACATTAAAAAATACAAACTATGAGAAACAAAGGATGCATGAGCGCCGGAACAATTGGTATTGCTCTCCTTGTTATTGCCGCTATTTTATTTTTCTGGGGTAAGAACGGGTATAACAGTTTTGTAACCAAAGAGCAGACGGTAAACACCAAATGGTCCAATGTGGAGACTGTTTATCAGAAGCGTGCAAACCTTATTCCTAACCTCGAGAGAACTGTAAAATCTTATGCGCAGTTCGAGCAGGAAACATTAACCAAAGTAATAGAAGCCCGGTCAAAAGCTACTTCAATTACCATTGATCCTACCAATATGACGGAAGCGGATATGGCTAAATTCCAGGCAGCACAAGGGGAACTAAGTGGAGCACTTAGCCGGTTGATGGCGGTGGTAGAGCAATATCCTAATTTGAAAGCAGATCAACAGTACACCAATTTCCAGAGAGAATATACTGCGATTGAGAACAGTATAAGGAGCGAAACGGTGTATTATAACGAGGCAGCACAGGATTACAACACCTCCATTAAAACTTTCCCGAATAATATTTTGGCGAATTTTACCAACTTTAAAGAAAAACCGTATTTTAAAGCTGATGCAGGGGCACAAAAAGCACCCGATGTTTTTACTAATTAATGAATACTTTCCTTACAGATACTGAAATGGCTTCCCTTGTGGAAGCCATTAAAACAGCAGAAGAAAGCTCCACTGGCGAGATTCGAATTCACATCGACTCCAATACCGAAGGGAACAACGCAGAGATGGCGTTTGATATTTTCAAAACACTCTGCAAAGATCAAACTGCTGAAAAGAATGCTGTGCTTTTTCATGTCAATTTCGAGAGACATTACCTCACCATTATTGGTGACGAAGGCATTCATGAAAAAGTGAATCAAGATTTCTGGGATCGGATGCATGATCAGATTACAGCCGAGTTTGTCAGGAAAAATTACTTTTTAGGCCTTAGGAATGCCGTGTTGCAAACCGGTATCGAACTCAAAAAATATTTTCCTGTAACGGGAGAAAATCCAAACGAATTGCCCAATGAGATTACCTTCTCTTAAATCCTTCCTTGCTGTTTTATTTCTGGGGCTGAGTGTTTTAATTTTTGCACAGAAGATTCCGGAAAAACCGGCGATTCTTTATCCGGTTTACGACCAAGTGGGCCTGCTAACGTCAGCAGAAAAAGATGAACTCAATCAGAAATTAATCAAATTCTCCGACTCAACTTCCACGGAAATTGAAGTCATCATTATTCCCACCACCGGTGGTGAAGATGTAAACTACCTCGCCACATTGTATGGTGAAAAATGGGGAATTGGGCAAAAAGGAGTCGATAACGGAATTGTTTTCTTAATCGCAACTGAAGATCACACAATGTCGATTCAACAGGGTAGAGCTGTTGAGCAGTATCTTACCGCTTCTGTAGCAGGACAAATTATGGATTACATTGTGACGCCCAATTTTAAACAAGGTTTATGGTACGAAGGCATTAATCGTGGAACAACTGCACTGATGGAAGCTGTGCAAGGAAAATTTAAACCCATTGCTAAAAACACCTCGCGTGATGATGGTTTAAGTCCACTAGAAATTCTGGTGATCTGCTTTATTGTCTTTATTATCTTGAGTTTCATCTTTCGAAACAGAGGTGGCGGCGGCAATAATAATGATGATGACGATGAAATGCTTTCCAGAAGAGGGCGAAGAACCTATCCTGGTGGATTTTTTCCATTCCCCGGAAGTTTCGGTGGTGGCGGATTTGGCAGCGGTGGAGGCAGCTTTGGAGGCGGCGGTGGAGGTTTCGGTGGATTTGGCGGCGGCGGCAGTTTTGGCGGCGGTGGCGCATCTGGCGGATGGTAATTCGTTGATCCAAGAATAAAAAAGGCAGGAATTCTACAATCCCTGCCTTTCCTTTTTTTACTGAATGCTTACTGATCCACCACTACTTTCGCTTTTGTTTAATACATTCACGGCACCTTTTCGCGTGATAACAATGTCACCCGATGAGCTTGCCGAAGCATTTAAACTGTTGGAGACTGATACGCTAACATCCCCACTGCTTGATGCCTGGATATTTGCATTTTCAACAACCAAGTTTTGTGCTTTAAATGTGCCGGAAGAAGAAGCACGCAATGTTGCATTTTTCGCTTTTCCCGAAACAATAACGTCACCGGAAGAGCTCACACCCGAATTGAGATTCACCGCCCATATTTTGCCGGAGAAAGTTCCGGAACTCGATATATCAATGGAAATATCATTGGCTTCCAGCTCACCTTTGATGGTGCCCGAACTTGATACCTCAATATCGGTTTTATCTTGCGTGAATTTATCTTTTAATGTAATGCTTGCCGAAGAACTGGCCTTTAAGAAATTGAAATCTTTTGCATAAATCTTTGCGGAAATGTGGCGCGTTGATATATTTCTGTTCGGCTTAAAATGGATATAAAGCGTACCACCCGAGGTTTCAACCAAAATATCATCCATAAGATCGGAAGGTGCAGAAATAACTACTTTTTCCTCGTTAGCTTTTATCACCTCTGCATCGATGGATTGCACCACTTTAATGCCGTCAAAATTCATTTTGTATTCTTTTTGGGTAATTGGGCCTTTGCCTTCTTTTGTTCCGATGTTGATCGGGAAACCGCCGTCTGTTTTAATGTTGCAGGAAAATAGAGTGATGCTCGACAGGGCGAGAATGGCTAATGTTTTCATAAGAGTCGATTTTTATTTTGGTTAAATTTAATACCTTTACATCAATAACAATTCAATAATGAAAAATATTACCTCTCTATTATTAATTTCTTCGCTGGCGATAAGTTCCGGCTGCACCATTATGACAAAAGCGCAAAATTCCAACGCAAAGGTTTCGGGCAATGATCCGGCATTGGCAGGAAATCCTTTTATGCAGAAAAGTTCACTGCAATATCAAGTTCCTGAGTTCGATAAAATCAAAGATGAACACTTTAAACCTGCATTCGATTATGGCTTAAAGCAGCAATTGGCAGAAATTAATCATATTGTCAATGTACGTTCGGTACCCATTTTTGAAAATACTGTACTTGCCTTGGAAAAAAGTGGCGAGGTTCTGAAAAGAGCGCAAACCGTTTTCTTTAATTTAACCAGTTCAAATACCAACCCAACATTACAAAAACTGGAAGAAGAATATGCGCCAATTTTTGCGGCGCAGGAAGATAAAATTTTTCTTAATGACCGGCTGTATCAACGTTTCAAAGCCATTAATTTGAATAGCTTGAAAGGTGAAGATCGCCGTTTAACTGAATATTATCTTCAAAAATTCGAAATTGCGGGCGCCAATCTTCCGGAAGCCGATAAAGTAAAGGTGAAGAAAGTGAATGAAGAATTGGCAACATTGGCTACTCAGTTTTCTAATAAATTACTGGAAGCCAGAAAGAATGGAGCACTCATCCTCGATGATGTGAAGGAGTTGGAAGGGCTTTCTGCTGACGAAATTGCAGCAGCATCAGCCGATGCCGTAAAAGCAGGTCACCCGGGAAAATTTCTCTTGGCATTGCAAAATACTACGCAGCAACCACTTTTGCAAAACCTGAAAAACCGTGCTACCCGCGAGAAATTGTTTAAAGCTTCTTGGTACAGAGCCGAAAAAGGAAATGCAGATGACACCCGAACTATCTTAGAAAGGCAAGCGAAGTTACGCATGGAAAAAGGGCATTTGCTGGGTAAAAAGTCTTTTGCCGAATGGAAGCTTCAAGATCAGATGGCAAAAACACCTGAAAATGCAATGAATCTTTTGGCTCAGCTTGCTAAACCAGGGGTAGAAGCGGCAACCAAAGAACGCGATGAGATTCAGCAACTTATCGATCAGCAAAAAGGAGGGTTTACGGTGGAACCGTGGGATTGGAATTTCTATGCTGAACAGGTGAGAAAAGCGAAATACGATTTGGATGAAAATCAGATCAAACCTTACTTTGAAGTGAAAACTGTTTTGGAGAGAGGGGTTTTCTTTGCTGCCGAAAAATTTTATGGTATCACCTTTAAAGAAAGAAAAGACTTGCCGGTGTATCACCCGGATGTAGTGACTTACGAAGTGTTTGACAGAGACGGCAAATCACTGGCAATTTATTACCTGGATTTTTATACCCGAAATAATAAGAGTGGTGGTGCGTGGATGAACAACTTGGTGGATCAGTCACACTTACTCAACCAAAAACCTGTGATTGTGAATGTTTTTAACTATCAGAAACCGGCAGAAGGAAAACCGTCCCTTATTTCTTATGATGATGTAACTACCATGTTCCACGAATTTGGGCATACGTTGCACGGGCTTTTTGCAGATCAAAAATACGTATCGATTTCGGGTACCAATACGCCTCGTGATTTTGTGGAGTTTCCCTCTCAGATTAATGAATTTTTTGCATTAGAACCTGCAGTCTTGAAGAACTATGCGCTGCATTATCAAACCAAGGAGCCAATGCCACAATCATTGGTCGATAAGATCAAAAAAGCAGGAACTTTTAATCAAGGGTATTCTACCACAGAGTTGGTTTCTGCTGCAACATTGGATATGAACTGGCATTCGGTGACGGATGCGTCTCAGTTCAGGCCAGCTTTAGATTTTGAAAAAGACGTACTTAACAAGTATGGATTCACGTTAAGTGCGGTGCCACCAAGATACCATACACCCTATTTTGCACATATTTGGGGCGGCGGTTATTCTGCAGGTTATTATGCTTATATGTGGAGTGATATGCTGAATTCTTCGGCTTGGGATTACATTACCAAACATGGGGGAATGACTCGTGAGAATGGAGATCGCTTTAGAAAATACATTTTATCCGTTGGCAATTCAGTGGATTTGAATCAGGCCTTTAAAGATTTTACAGGAAGCGCACCGGATTTAAAACCATTGTTGCGAGATAAAGGGTTTATTAAATAAATATATTTTGCTGGCTTGTTTTTTTTATTCCATTTTTTTGATTGGGAATGATCATTTCTATCCTGATGTCTGGTTTTGAATCCCGCTGAAAAAACAGTATATAATCGCATCTTTCCAGTTGAAATCAGGCATAAATTTCTGGTCATGATGAATAAATTAGGGTGTTTTCACGGTAGATGTGACGGAACAAATTTTTTAGTTTTGATAAAAAATTTGCCATGAAAAAAATTGCCATTTCCCTGTTCGCTTGTATTGCTTCCGGTGCAATTTTCGGACAAGGAATTCAAGCGCTGGATGGTTCATCCCGTTATTTCCATTACGCGACCGTTTACGATTGGGACTGCTGTTTATTTGGTCCCGGATTTAATGACGGACAACCCTATAGTTACCCTGTTGATGGTCACTATAAAATCAGCTACGACACTGCCGGTCAGGGAACAATTGCGGAATCAACAGGGAGTTATGCATCCATGTATCCTGTTGGTACAAGTTACAACCAAAATTTTGGTTATTCAGCAGACCCTACCTACAAAAGTTTGATTACAGATCCATCATGCTGTAATGCACTTGGAGATAAAATTTTTGTGCAGTTGAGTGAGGAAGTTTTTCTTTCAACATCAGAATCAGATAAAGACCCGATCGTGCTGGCCTATCCAAATCCAACTTCGGACTTTGTTACCATATCTGGTGCAAAAAGCAAAAATTATTTAGTTATTGACGTCATCGGAAACAAGGTTTTGTCGGGGAGTTTTAAAGACAATAAAGTTGATGTGCGAAAATTGCAACCGGGAACTTATTATTTAATTTTAGATGAAAAAGCGCATAAATTCATTAAAAAGTAAAGTTCATAAATTTCCGGGGCACTAAAAAACAGCACTAAAAATTTTCCTAAATTTGTGAAAATTTAATCATCAATGCCAAAAATATCTCAACGTGCTCAGAATATGCCAGCTTCGCCGGTGCGAAAACTTGTTCCATACGCGCTTCAGGCCAAACAAAGAGGGATCAAAGTGTATCATCTAAATATTGGCCAGCCCGATATTGAAACACCTCAAACTGCACTGGATGCTGTAAAAGAGAATCATCTCAAGATATACGAATACGCTCTTTCTGAAGGTAATTTAGAGTATCGCCAAGCCCTGCAGGATTATTATCATCGTTTAGGATTTACAGATCTTACGACCAATGATTTCATTGTGACCAATGGCGGTTCCGAAGCACTCAATTTTGCAATTTCCACATTGTGCGATGACGGGGACGAGGTGATTATTCCAGAACCTTATTACGCAAATTACAACGGTTTTGCCAGTACTTTCAACGTGAACGTAGTGGCAGTTCCATCTTCCATTGATACGGGTTTTGCATTGCCATCGATGGATGAATTCGAAAAGAAAATAACCAGCCGCACCCGCGCGATTATTATTTGTAATCCCGGAAATCCTACTGGTTACTTGTACACAAGAGAAGAGCTAGAGCAGTTAGCACAGATTGCATTAAAACACGATATCGTTATTATTTCTGATGAAGTTTACCGAGAATATGTTTATGATGGAAAGCAGCAGATCTCTATGTTTGAGTTTAAAGATTTGAAAGACCATTGCATTGTGATCGATTCCGAATCGAAAAGATACTCGATGTGTGGCGCAAGAATAGGTTGTTTAATAACGCGCTCCAAGAAAATTCATGATGCGGCCATGCTGTTTGCACAAGCGAGATTGAGTCCTGTTTTATTGGGGCAAATTGCAGCAGCTGCAGCACACCACAATGATTCGGCTTATATCATGAAAGTACGGGAGGAATATACCAAACGGCGAAATCTACTGGTGGATTTACTCAATGGAATTCCCGGGGTTGTTTGCCCTAAACCAAAAGGGGCTTTTTATTGCGGTGTAGAATTGCCGATTGACGACTCCGATAAATTTGCACAATGGCTGCTCGAAAAGTATTCTTACAACAACGAAACCATTATGGTGGCGCCAATGAGCGGTTTCTACAGCAATCCGGAACTCGGTAAAAAACAGGTGAGAATTGCCTATGTTTTGAAAGAAGAAGATTTAAGACGAAGTGTGGAACTTCTTAATGATGCACTACAGAAGTACAAAATAGAATTCGATTTATAGGTAACTGTCCAAGATTTTTAACTCTTGTCGGTAAAAAATTAGACATTTAGTAAGAATAAAAGTGGGCATTTGTCCACTTTTTTTTGAATGAAATCACCATGTAAATCCATGCTATCATTTTAAAATTAATACATTTGCGCTTTATTCTCAAATAATGAATATCCATCAACAATACTCATTAAAAAAGCACAATACTTTCGGTGTTGATGCCCTCGCTGCTTATTTTGCAGAAGTAACTTCCATTGAAGAATTGAAAGAATTGTTGACCTATGCTAAAGAACATTTGCCGTCGCATTTACCCTTACTATTTTTAGGAGGTGGCAGCAATTTGTTGCTGACTCAAGATTTTGAAGGTTTGGTGATACAACTTAGTTTAAAAGGAATTTCCGAAGAGAAATTGAATGATGATGAAGTTTTAGTTACTGCAAAAGCAGGCGAAAACTGGCATGAATTTGTTCAGTACACCTTACGTAAGAATTATGGGGGCTTAGAGAACCTATCACTTATTCCCGGCAATGTGGGCACGTCACCAATGCAGAATATCGGGGCTTATGGTGTCGAAATAAAAGATCACTTTGTGAGCTGTAAAGTCCTTAATTTACAGACGCTGACGGTGGATGAATACAACAATGCACAATGTCGGTTTGGTTATCGCGATTCTATTTTTAAACAAGAACTGAAAGGTAAAGCGGTGATCTTAGAAGTGACGTTTAAATTGAGTACGAGGAATCATATCGTCAAAACAGAATATGGAGCGATCCAGCACGAACTGCAAAAGATGGGCGTAACAAACGCTTCTATTCAAGATATTTCTGCAGCTGTTGTTCACATTAGAGAAAGTAAACTGCCTGATCCTAAACTTATTGGAAACGCCGGGAGTTTTTTCAAGAATCCAACCATAAGCACTGAGCAATTTGCAAGCGTGCAAGCACTTCATCCCGAAATTCCTCATTACCCAAGCGGAGATTTGGTTAAAATTCCTGCCGGATGGCTCATTGAACAGTGCGGCTGGAAGGGGAAACAAATCGGTAATGTGGCCACCCACGAAATGCAGGCGTTGGTGATTATTAATAAAACGGGGCAGGCAACGGGGAAAGAAATATTCGAATTCTCAACCAAGATTATTGAGTCGGTAAAAGATCAATTTGGGATCGAGCTGGAGCGGGAAGTGAATATTATTTAATTTGAAACACACAAAAATTAATTGATGAAAGTAGCCGTTTTGGGAGCAGGAAAGATGGGGATGTCTTTTTCTCAATCTTTTTTGAAGTACGAATTGGTGAAGCCGGGAAATCTCCAGCTCATCACCAGAAACAGGAGTAAAGTGGAGGAGGTATCAGCGATGTTTCCAGGTGCTTTGGTTTCTGCATTCGACGAATCAGAAATTGAGCAGGCCGATTTGGTTATTATAGCGGTTAAGCCACAGGATTTTGCGAATTTAGCGTCGGATACAACGCTACGTTTTCAGGAAAATCAAATGCTGTTGTCTATTATGGCAGGCATTAAAATAGAACAAATTCAGCAACTGCTTCACCACCAAAAAGTAGTTCGTGCCATGCCAAATTCTCCTACATTATTGGGGATGGGTATTACCGGCTACACTGCAGCAGAAGGCATCTCTTTTAATGAATTGATGAGTATCGAAAGATTACTCAATTCCACGGGCAGATCCGTTTATCTGGAAGATGAGAATCTGCTGGATGGCGTTACGGCACTTTCCGGAAGCGGACCTGCTTATTTTTATTATATTGTAGATGCCATGATAAAAGCAGGCATAAAGATGGGTATTGACGAAAATTTGTCGAAGCTTTTTGTAAAGCAGACGATGTTGGGAGCGTACCATCTGATCAATAATTCGGATAAGAGTCTGGAAGCTCTTATTAAAGATGTAGCATCCAAAGGCGGAACCACAGAGGCGGCATTGCGCACTTTTGATGATGAACATCTGAAAGAGATTTTACAAAAGGGAATACTGAATGCAGAAAGCCGTTCAAAGGAATTAAGTAGGTAAAGTTTCAGTAAATTTCAGAAATAAATTTTCATAAATATTTGTCTATCTGAAAATTTCTATCTACTTTTGCACTCTCAAATATTTAGTAGTAATATAGAACATCGGGATATGTCAAGAATTTGCCAAATAACAGGAAAGCGTGCAATGGTTGGAAACAATGTTTCTCACGCAAATAACAAAACGAAGCGTCGTTTTGAAATTAACCTATTGGAAAAGAAATTTTACCTTCCGGAGCAGGAGAAGTCTGTTACTTTGAAAGTTTCTGCGCACGGATTGAGAATCATCAATAGAATTGGGATTGAAGAAGCGTTGGAAAGAGCAACAAGAAACGGATTTATTAAATAAGAAGTCATGGCAAAAAAAGGTAATAGAGTTCAGGTTATCTTGGAGTGCACAGAGCACAAAGAAACCGGTGTAGCAGGAATGTCAAGATACATCACTACCAAAAATAAGAAGAACACTACAGAAAGACTGGAGCTTAAAAAGTACAATCCGGTTCTTAAGAAGTACACCGTTCACAAAGAAATCAAGTAATTTTTTAAAGCAATAAAAAATGGCAAAGAAAGTAGTAGCGTCCCTAAAAGACGGGTCTTCTAAAAAAATGACCAAAGTAATCAAAATGGTGAAGTCGCCTAAATCTGGTGCTTACGTTTTTGAAGAAAAAGTAATGAACGCAGACGATGTTGATAATTTCTTGAAAAAGTAATTTCAAATCGTGCGAGTATATAAAACTATCCGAATTTCGGGTAGTTTTTTTGTTTGTTGGGCATTTTGCTAACTTCAATTAAATAACCGTAATTTGTAAAAAATTGCGGGGCACTTCACCTAAAAGCATTGACAAAACCATAGTGAGGTACACCATATAATAATTAGCATTAAAAATGAGTTGGTTCAAAAAAATATTCAGTAAAGAAGAGAAAGAATCGCTGGATCAGGGCTTGCAGAAATCGAGCCAAGGTTTTTTCGAAAAAATTTCCAAGGCAGTAGCCGGCAAATCTAAAGTGGATGATGAGGTGCTGGATGATTTGGAAGAAGTACTTATCGCTTCCGACGTGGGCGCATCAACCACCATTAAAATCATCGAAAGAATCGAAGACCGCGTAGCGCGAGACAAATTCGTTAATACTGAAGAGCTCGACAAGATTCTACGTGAAGAAATCAGTGGGCTCTTGCTTGAAAATCCACATGCCACTACAGGAAACATTGACGACACTAAAAAACCCTACGTTATAATGGTGGTTGGTGTTAATGGTGTGGGCAAAACCACAACCATTGGTAAGTTGGCCCATCAATTTAAATCAGAAGGTAAATCGGTTGTTTTGGGTGCTGCAGATACTTTTCGCGCTGCAGCGGTAGATCAGCTCGTTATCTGGAGTCAAAGAGTAGGGGTGCCAATTGTAAAGCAGAATATGGGCAGCGATCCTGCTTCCGTTGCTTTTGATACGGTGCAAAGTGCGGTAGCTAATAATGCAGATGTTGTGATAATTGATACTGCGGGTCGTTTGCATAACAAAGTCAATTTAATGAACGAACTCTCGAAAATTAAGAGAGTGATGCAAAAAGTGATTCCTGATGCGCCTCACGAAGTTCTTTTGGTACTGGATGGGAGCACAGGTCAAAATGCTTTTGAACAGGCCAAACAATTTACAGCAGCTACCGAAGTGAACGCTTTGGCAGTAACAAAACTGGATGGTACGGCGAAAGGCGGTGTGGTCATTGGTATTTCTGATCAGTTTCAGATTCCGGTAAAATATATTGGAGTAGGCGAAAAAATGACTGATTTGCAATTATTCAACGGTTCGGAATTTGTGAATTCTTTTTTCAAAAGACGCAGCTGAATTGGCAGAATTTGAGGTTTTCTGAATACTTTTATTTAAATTCACCAATAGTTGATTTGTTAAAATTTAATTACCTTTAGTGAAAATATTTCTCTTTTGGTCTTAAGTTTGTTAAAGGAATAGAAACATATTTACTTAATATTAACTTTAAATTTTAAAACTATGGGTATTTTAACTTGGATCATTTTTGGTCTTATCGCAGGTGCAATCGCTAAAATGATTATGCCCGGCAACCAAGGAATGGGTTGGCTGATGACGATAATCTTAGGAATTGTAGGCGCATTCGTTGGTGGATGGGTCGGTAGTATGATTGGTTGGGGAACAGTGGAAGATTTCAACCTGAAAGGAATGTTTCTTGCCGTAATCGGTGCCCTTATTGTCTTGTGGCTGGTTGGCATGGCAACAAAACGAGGATAAATTATTTTGAATCTATCACAAAACAAAATCCCGAATCAGAATTACTGATTCGGGATTTTTTTAACCTTGATTTAATTCGGGGAAGAAGGTTTTAGAATTTTACTTCGTAGGGCATTTCCATCATTACTCCTCCCTTAAGATCTGGGTTTTTGAGTTGTTCAAAAATTTTGTAATTCTCGCTTCCAATCTTATGTTTAATGATTCTTGTACTGATTTGATCTTCATCCATTCCTTTGAAAAATTGTTCGAAAGCCGACATCTTTTTAGGAAAGGAAGATACATTATAAGTGCTCATATTGGCTTTTTGTGCTGCATAGGTAATAGCATCGTTTAACGTTCCCAATTCATCAACGAGACCAATCTGTTTAGCTCTCGTTCCGCTCCATACTCTTCCGCCGCCCACTTCATCTATCTGATCGAAAGATTTTTTTCTGTTGACAGTTACAAAATGGACAAATCTTTTATAGGTCTGCTCCACACTTTTAGTCATCATAGAAACGCCGCCTGGGGTTACTCCATTAATCATGGAGAACATATTGGAGTTGGCGTTGGTGGTAACAGCATCAGCGCGGATACCATTTTTCGCAGCCAGTTCTTTCAAATAAGGAAAAACGCCGAACACGCCGATTGATCCGGTAATCGTGTTAGGTTCTGAGTAAATTTTATCAGCCCCCATCGCAATGTAATACCCGCCGGAAGCCGCGTAGTCGCCAAATGAAATTATTAGCGGCTTCTTCTTTTTAAGTTGTTGCAGTTCGAAAAGAATTTCGTCAGAGGCATTGGCGCTGCCACCAGGTGAATTGATACGGAAAACGACTGCCTTTATATCATCGTTTTCGGTAAGCTCCTTAATGTTTTTAATGAAGTTTTGAGCATATATTGCATCATAACCTTCACCGTTATAAATCGTTCCTGAAGCGTAAAGCACGGCGATCTGGTTGTTTTTTCCTGTTTGGTCTTCCTTGAAAGAGCTGATGTATTTGCTAAATGAAACTTTGTTCAGTTTATCATCATCTGCAAGGTGCAACTTAGCTTTCAAAAGGTCGTCGTATTCTGACTTCTGCATCAGTTTATCCACCAGCTTATGTTGCAAACTCAGCTCAGGGATAATGCCATATAAGCTGTCAACCACGGTTCGAAACTGTGCTGAATCTATTTTTCTGGACGTGGCAATACGTGATGAAGTGTTTTTCCAAATATCATTGAGCAGTGTTGAAAGCTGTTCTTTGTTTTCGGGGGAAATTTCGTTTCTCATATAAGGTTCCACAGCAGCTTTAAACTTTCCGTGACGAATGATTTCGGTGCCAATTCCATATTTCTCGGTAAAGTTTTTAAAGAAAGCCACTTCAGCAGAAAGTCCTTTTAAATCGATCCCACCCGCAGGATTAAGGTAATACTGATCGGCAACAGAGCCCAGATAATATGCCCCTTGAGAAACCGAATTTCCATAGGCATAAACAAATTTTCCGCTTTTTCGGAAATCTTCCAACGCTGCGCGCACGTCATCCAAATGGGAAATTCCGCCCTTCAACCCGTCGGTCTCTATGCTTATTCCTTTAATTTTATCGTCTGTTTTTGCTTTTTTAATGGCCTCAAGCATATCGTATAGGAGAACATTCTTCTCACTCTCTCCCGATGGAAAAGAAAACTGCTGATTGTCCTCGGAGGGACTGTCGATAATATTCGTCTTGAAATCTAAAGTTAGAACTGAGTTTTTCTTGATATAAGGTTTATTGTCACCCAATGCACTCGTGACGATCATCATCAGTATAAATGCAAAGAAAATGGCTGCAATAATCATGATTGCCACTATATTTGCCAATACGTTACTGAAAAATTTTTTCATATTTTTATAAATTTTAGAATATGTCGCAACATTTGGTCACATTGTTACTGGGTAGCAATTTAGGAAATTCTGAAAAGAATTTGGAGATCGCCGTAGAACGCATTGAAGCGGGTATTGGCGAATTGGTGCAAAAAACAGAAATCATTAAAACAAAACCGGTAGAATTTGTCAGTAATAATATTTTTTGTAATATTGCACTTATAATAAAAACACAATTTTCTCCTGTTACACTGTTAAAATCGATAAAAAGGATAGAGCAGGAAATGGGAAGAATAGAAGATACAGTGAGTTCGAAACGATATACAGACAGGATAATTGATATTGATATTGTTCTGTTTGATGATATTGTTTTTTATTGTAATTTTTTGCAAATTCCGCATGATAAACATTTAAATCATCGTGAGTTTTCAAGGAAATTGTTGTTGATGACACAATATTAAAAACTATAATATGAAATTAAATTTATTGTTAGCATTAGCATTGCCGATGGCCTTTTACGCTCAAAGTGCTTCCTCTAATGCTAATACTGGAGATTACCCTAATGCGTATTCTTCAGGTTCTGCCAATGTGCATTCTTTCGACAATTCGTCGCGTTTATTTCGCGACTGGTCGGTTTCCTTCGGAGGCGGTGGTGCATTTCTTCAGGCAGCAGATGTAAATTCGTTTTACGACGGAAAGGTTGATTTCGGATGGAATGGGTATGTAAGTTTAGACAAACAAATTTCCCATACCTTCGGAATGAGTGTGCAGTACCAAATGGGTAAAACCAATCAGAAGGCCCTTCTACCAGGCGCTGCAGGAGTGGCAGCAGGCGTTGCTACCGCATGGACAAAATATCACCAGATTTCATTGCTCGGTGATATTAATTTTTCGAACCTGATGCGACGTGTCGATAATCATTCTCCATACCGATGGGCACTTCATGGCTATGCAGGGATTGGTTTTCAGGGGTACAACACCTTGCTCTTAGACAATGATATGTCACGATGGAGTACAACGCCAAAAAGAATTCCTATTGAAATTGAGCAAAAATTAGCACTTGATAGTTTCTTCTATCAGGTGGGTACTGGTTTAAAGTATAATGCATCCAAGTTGATCGATATTGAAGCTCGTGTAATGTATATTATTACAGGTGATGATTCTTTTGACGGCGGTGGATGGGGTTCTTATGCAAGACCTGAATACAACGCAATTACCTCTGGCCATTCCGATAACATGTTTACCGCTAACTTAGGCGTATCTTTCAAACTGGGTAATAAGCTGACCCACCTTACATGGTACGATCCATTGCAAGCTGCGTATTACAGAACAAATGTTTTAGAAACGAAGGAACCGGATTTTGTTGTCTGCGAAAAAGGAGACCAGGATAATGACGGTGTTTGTGATGATTGGGATCGCCAGCTTGATACGCCTGCAGGAGCAAGAGTTGATGGCGCAGGTGTTGCCTTAGATATGGATTTGGACGGCGTAATTGATCTTTATGATAAATGTGTAACCGTACCAGGACCAGTAGAGAATAACGGTTGCCCTGTAACTGCAGTTGCGCCCGTAGCTACACCAGGTGTGTCAGAAGTGAATAAGTTTTTTGAAGGAATCGAATTTGAACTTAATAGTGATAAAATCCGTGCTACTTCCAACGATAAACTTAACCAAGCAGCAGATATTATTAAAACTTTAGATGCCAAGAGTCAATTTATAGTTGTAGGAGCTACTGATGCGAGAGGTTCTGCAGAGCTTAATAAAAAATTGAGCCAGCGAAGAGCAGATGCTGTGGTTCGTTATTTGGTTTCAAAAGGAGTAAATGCAGGTACGCTTTCTGCTGAAGGTCGTGGTAAAACAGATTTGAAATATCCGGAATGTGATCCGGCAACCAAATGTCCGGAATGGAAAAACGAAGCAAACCGTAGAGTTTACTTTCAACAAAAATAAAAAAACATCATTATTAACTAAATAAGAAGACAAATTATGAAACTTAATTTAACCTCTATTGCACTTGCAATGATATTACCCACTGCTGTTTTTGCGCAGGATTCTGTGCAAGAGACATCAGGAAAGTACCCTAACGCATATAGTTCGGGGTCTGCAAATGTTTCCCCATTTACACAAGCATCAAAAAGATTCAACGACTGGGCGATTTCTGCCGGAGCAGGTGTTCCGCTTATGCAATCCTCAGATCTTACTTCAATAAAAGGATTTGGAGCAGGTAAAAACCTGTATGGTTGGTCAGCATATTTAAGTGTTGATAAAGCAATTACCCACGCATTCGGTTTAAAACTGCAATACGATAAAGGTGAAACAAGACAAGGTTTTGTAAATACCAAAGATCATGTAGCGACGACAGAGGGAGCGGGTGCAAGAACACAATACGATGCGATCTCAATTTTAGGAGACATCAATTTCTCTAATCTTTTGAGAAGAGTTGATAATCACTCTCCTTTCAGATGGGCTTTGCATGGTTATGCAGGGGTAGGTTCTTTGGCTTACCGTGCGTACAGACAAGACGCGGGTCCTGTTTATAACCAATCATTAATTACCGAGGTTAAACCTTTTAAGTTAGGTAGTTTATTTGCACAAGCTGGTGCCGGGTTGAAATACCGTGCAACCAAATCTTTGGATTTAGAAGGTAGAATGATGTACGTTGTTTCCGGAGATGATACCTTTGATGGTGCTGGCGGAACATCTTACAACGGTAAAGTTAATGATAACCCATCCGATAACTTGATCAACGTAACACTTGGAGCAACCCTAAACTTAGGTAAGCACGAATCTCACTTGTTCTGGCACGATCCTTTACAGGAGATTTATTACAAACTTGATGTGTTGGCTGATAAAAACCAAGATGTTGAAGTATGTAAAAAAGGTGATGCCGATAATGACGGTGTTTGCGACGATTGGGATCGACAACTTGATACGCCTGCAGGTGCAAGAGTGGATGGTGCAGGGGTAGCATTAGATACTGACCTTGATGGAGTAATTGACCTTTATGACAAGTGTGTAACCGTTCCTGGACCAGTAGAAAACAATGGTTGCCCTACAACAAGTTCAAGTGTTGTTTCGGATAATACCAGAGTATTGGAAGGAATAGAGTTCGATTTGAATTCAGACAAGATCCTACCATCAAACACACCTATTTTGAATAACGCCGTTAGCTACATCAACGGTACAAGTGGTTCATACAATGTGATCGGTGGTACAGATACAAGAGCTTCCGATGCTTACAACCAGAAACTTTCCGAAAGAAGAGCTAACAACGTAAAAGACTATTTGATTAAAAACGGAGTTACTTCTGGCAAATTGGACGCTATTGGAAGAGGTAAAAAAGACCTTAAGTATCCAGAATGTGAACCTGCTACAAAATGCCCTGAATGGAAAAACAGAGCCAACCGTAGAGTTTATTTTGAAGCAAAATAATTCACTCCACAGGAAATAAAATGAATCCGCCTCGGTAAAGAGGCGGATTTTTTTTTGATCTTGAAACTATTTTCTTAGCGATTTCGAAGTTCGAAAACTTGCAATTAAATAGTAAGCAACGAAAACAGTTGAAAACTTAATGACAGAAGGTATCGCTTTTTCAAGATTGAAAATAATGCTACCTGAGACCATGAGGAGAATCATCGCCGTAAAAGATAACAGAAACTTATGAGCTAGCTTAAATCTCTCATCATCAAGAAAGTATGCAACCGACCATGCTAAACCAAAAGAAACTCCGTAGTAAAGATCAAGCTCCCAACCTTGGCTGCCCAGCAGATAATAGTTGAGAAAAAAACTAATTCCAGTTCCCATTACAAAATAAGTTGCGGCTCTTTTCATCAATAATTTTTTGCAAAAGTACTGTTTTAGGATTTTATAGGCGCTTATTTTAAACATGGACGTCTCGATCAGTTTTGGTTAGTTTTCATACCTCATCGAAATGAACATTTCGAGCTTAATGAGGATCTTTTCGAAAGTAATATATTGATTATTAGTTTTTTATCATTGTTATCTCGTTCGTTTCTCAAATTTTTAAAAATAACTTATATTTGGAGGAGAACGAATTTGCTTTTATGAAAACCGAAAAATATTCCCCAAAAAACAAAATCAGAATCGTGACCGCAGCATCCCTTTTTGATGGTCATGATGCTTCGATTAATATCATGCGACGTGTAATTCAAAGTACGGGTTGCGAAGTGATTCACTTGGGACATGACAAGTCTGCAGAAGAGGTGGTCAACACTGCGATTCAGGAAGATGCCAATGCAATTGCGCTCACTTCCTATCAAGGCGGTCACAACGAATACTTCAAGTATATCTATGATCTTTTAAAGGAAAAAGGCGCTCCGCAAATCAAGATTTTTGGCGGTGGTGGTGGCGTTATCCTACCCGAAGAAATAAAAGACTTAATGAATTACGGTGTTACGCGTATTTACTCTCCTGATGATGGTCGCGAGCTTGGCTTGCAGGGGATGATTGATGACCTGGTTCAGAAATCCGATTTTCCTACAGGTGCGGAAGTGACTGTTGCTGATGTAGACCAAATCTCTTTTGAAGACCCTAAGTCGATTGCTAAAGTCATTTCGGCGGTCGAGAATTTTTCGGAGGAGAAACCGGAACTTGTTGCTGAGCTAAAAAAGAGAGCGTCATCTCCATCAGTTTTACATGGGAAGAAACAGTTGGTATCTATCGGAGATGCTGATATACATCGTGCTGCTTCCGAAATCCAGGAGGATTCTTCGCTGGCTGAGCACGTTGCGGCAAAGATTCCTATCATCGGCATTACAGGTACTGGTGGTGCAGGTAAATCATCCTTAACCGACGAGCTGGTTCGGAGATTCTTGCGATCCAATCCTGATAAAAGAATTGCCATCATCTCTGTGGATCCTTCCAAGAAGAAAACAGGTGGGGCATTGTTGGGCGATAGAATCAGGATGAATTCCATCAATGATCCTAGGGTTTATATGCGCTCTATGGCGACCCGTGAAAATAATGTGTCGGTTTCCCCCTACATTCATACCGCTTTGGATATCCTGAAAATCGCTGGACCAGATATTATCATTCTTGAAACTTCAGGCATCGGACAGAGTGGTTCAGAAATCACTGAAATTGCTGATGTTTCAATGTATGTAATGACGCCGGAATACGGCGCATCTACCCAGTTAGAAAAAATTGATATGCTCGATTATGCCGATCTTATTGCGCTCAATAAATCTGATAAGCGCGGTGCTTTGGATGCCCTGCAAGCTGTGAGAAAACAGTACCAAAGAAATCACACCCTGTTTGATCAGTCGCTTGACAAAATGCCGGTGTATTCCACAAAAGCTAGCCAGTTCAACGATTGGGGAACCACCGAAGTTTACAATGAGCTGATCAGGAAAGTGAATGCTCAGTTTCCGGATCTTAAATTGCACGAGTACGAAGAACATAACGTAACACAGGACTCCACCATCATTCCACCCAAAAGAGTCCGCTACCTTTCCGAGATTGTAGAGAATAACCATCAGTATGATAACGAGGTTGAGAATCAGGCGCTCATTGCCAAAAAAATGTACCTTGTTGACGGCGCAAAAGCGCTGATCACTGATGATTTGCATACACAGGAAAAGCTGGAAAAAGTATTTCTGAAAACCAAAAAAGATCTTTCTGAGGAAAATACTTCATTTCTTAAAGGGTGGCATCAGTTTAAAGAAGAGATGAGCGGCGACTCTTACTCTTACTTTGTTCGAGGTAAAGAAATTAAGGTAGAAACTAAATCTGAATCGCTTTCCCATTTGAAGATTCCGAAAATTGCTTTACCAAAATTTCAGGATTGGGGTGACCTGATTCGGTGGAAAGCCCAAGAAAACGTGCCAGGACAGTTTCCTTACACGGCGGGGATCTATCCTTTTAAAAGAACCGGAGAAGATCCCACCAGAATGTTTGCCGGTGAAGGCGGACCGGAAAGAACCAACCGAAGATTTCACTACGTTTCCGCAGAAATGCCCGCCAAAAGATTATCTACTGCTTTTGATTCGGTAACACTTTATGGGCAAGATCCGGCATTGCCACCTGATATTTACGGAAAAATTGGTAATGCAGGTGTTTCAATTGCAACGTTAGACGATGCCAAAAAGCTGTATTCCGGATTTGATTTGGTGAATGCTTTAACCTCCGTCTCAATGACGATAAATGGTCCTGCGCCAATGTTGCTCGCCTTCTTTATGAATGCCGCTATAGACCAAAACTGCGAGAAATACATTGAAGAGCATCAACTTTGGGATCGGGTAGATATCAAACTCAAAGAAAAGTACGATGATAAAGGTTTGCAACGACCAACTTACCATGGTGAACTTCCTCCGTCTAACAATGGTTTGGGACTAAAATTGTTGGGGATATCAGGCGATGAAATTTTGGATGCAGAGGTGTATCAAAAGATTAAAGCTGAAACCATTGCAACCGTGCGCGGAACCGTGCAGGCAGATATACTGAAAGAAGATCAGGCGCAAAATACCTGCATTTTCTCTACAGAATTTGCTTTGCGGCTGATGGGCGATGTGCAGGAATATTTCATTCAGCAGAAAGTGCGCAATTTCTATTCGGTTTCTATATCCGGATATCATATTGCTGAAGCGGGAGCAAATCCTATCTCACAGTTGGCATTTACTTTGGCCAACGGATTTACCTATGTGGAGTATTACCTGTCGAGAGGGATGGATATTAATGCATTTGCACCCAATCTCTCGTTCTTCTTTTCGAATGGTATCGATCCTGAATACGCTGTCATTGGGCGTGTTGCCAGGAGAATTTGGGCAAAAGCCATGAAACTGAAGTATGGCGCCGACGAAAGAAGCCAGATGCTAAAATACCATATCCAAACATCGGGGCGGTCACTCCACGCACAGGAAATTGATTTTAATGATATTCGAACCACCTTGCAGGCATTGTATGCGATTTATGATAACTGCAATTCGCTGCACACCAACGCGTATGACGAAGCGATTACCACACCAACTGAGGAATCGGTGAGAAGGGCAATGGCAATTCAGCTCATCATCAATAAAGAATTAGGATTGGCGAAAAATGAAAACCCGCTGCAAGGTTCTTTTATTATTGAAGAGCTGACCGATTTGGTAGAAGAGGCGGTTTACGCCGAATTCGACAGAATCACCGAACGGGGTGGTGTTTTGGGCGCAATGGAAACTATGTACCAACGTTCAAAAATTCAGGAAGAATCCATGCATTATGAATGGTTAAAACATACCGGCGAATATCCCATCATCGGGGTCAATACTTTCTTAGGTAAAGATGGCTCGCCCACGATTTTGCCACGAGAAGTCATCCGCTCTACTGAAGAAGAAAAGCAACTGCAGATCTCAAATTTGGAAAATTTCCAGAAGGCGCACGCCGATCGATCGGGAGAAATGCTTGCAACGCTTCAGAATGCTGCCATTAATCAGCAAAATCTCTTCGAAGTGATGATGGAAGCAGGGAAGTATTGCTCACTGGGCCAAATTACCACCGCCCTTTTTGAAGTCGGTGGAAGGTACAGACGAAACATGTAGCAGTCAGGTAAAAACTCAATTTGAAACAACCGCACTTTCATTCTAAAATGGGATGCGGTTTTTTATTAGCACTGAATTGCCTATTTTTATACAAATTTGCAGGGTGAAGCATTTCTTAAAAATACTATTTTCAGTTTTTATTGCATTCGTGGCGTTTTCTTGCCAATCGGAAAAACAAGAAAATGTTAATGAAGCTGCGAGAAGAATGGAAATTGTCGATAGCACGGTGATGGCTTTTCAGCAATTATTATTTCAGCAGCAATTAGACACGATCTTCAGCAAATCCCGATTGAACGGCGGTATATCAGTTGCAAAACAAGGCAGGATAATTAAGGAAAAGTTCAACGGCTTTGAGGATTTTAAGACAAAATCAAAAATAGACAGTAATTCAGTTTTTGCGATTGGCTCGATCAGTAAACAATTTACTGCGGTTTTAGTTTTGTTGCAAGAAGAAGCCGGTAAACTCTCGATAGATGACAAGGTTTCGAAATATCTATCAGATTTCCAATCTAAACCTTTCCAGGAAATAACCATTGCCCAACTGCTGAATCACACTTCCGGTATCAGCGATGCAGGAAACGGTCTGCTATCATTACCCGGCACAAAATTCAATTATTCCAACAAAGGGTATCGTTTTTTGGGTGAAATCGTTGCCAAAGTCTCCGGACAGTCATTTGACCAAAATCTCCAGACACTTTTTAAGAAAGTAAAAATGATCCATTCTTCTACCGCTAATTTGTTTTCAAACGGTCATTTTGCAAGTGCTTATCTTGGGACGCCAACAGTTTTTCAGCAGGTTCAAAATATGCCGAAGCGTCTTGCTTCACAGGATATTTCTGTGGCTGCAGGCGGGGTTCTGTCCTCACTGTCAGATCTTCACCGCTGGAATTTCGCATTGTATAATGGTCAGATTTTGGGCAAAGGTTCCCTGAAGAAAATGCTGATCCCTTCATCCCAAACCCAGCACGCTATTTTAGGAAAAGTGGATTATGGACTGGGCATCATGATGAACGCAGGAAAACCGGTTTCTTATTTTCATACCGGGTACGTGAAAGGTTCCCCTTCACTGAATATTTACTATCCACAATCACAAACTTCGGTGGTTATTTTATCCAATATTGCCGACGAATCCAAAGGTAAGAATACTATTTTTTCGCCACACAAGGCAGTGAAAGAATTAGCTGATGCTATTGAAAATGCGACGTCAGAGATGCATAAAGCCATGAAAGTGCAGTAGGTGCAATCGCTCATTTTTATCTTTCTGATAAAACGAAACTTATTGTTTTTTGAAAGGCGTTTTCACATCAATAATCATCATCAAAAAAGAAAAATTTTCTTACATTTATTACCATTTAAAACTCGTCGATGAAAACCATTTTTTCACTATTTTCTTTATCCTTTTTTCTAATGGCAAATGCTCAAAACCTCACCACATACGTCAATCCTTTTGTAGGCACCAAAAACATGGGGCACACTTTTCCTGGGGCCACTGCACCTTTCGGAATGGTGCAGCTTTCACCCGAAACCAACCAGGTTCCGTATGCGCTGAACGGTAAATACAATCCCGAAACCTATCGTTATTGTTCCGGCTATCAGTTTGATGATCGCACCATTTTTGGTTTTTCGCATACTCATTTCAGTGGCGTTGGCCACTCCGATTTGGGCGATTTCCTCATCATGCCTACCAATGGTAAACTCAATCTTGAGCCGGGGCTTGCCAGTCAGCCGAAAAGTGGGTACCATTCACAATTTGCCAAAAATACAGAAAAGGCCAGTCCGGGATTTTATCAGGTAATGCTTGATGATTATGGCATTAAAGCCGAACTTACAGCTTCCGAAAGAGTGGGCTTCCATCGGTATACTTTTCCAAAATCTGCTGAGTCACATATTATTTTAGATTTAATGTCGAATATTTACAATTACGACACGAAAAATGTTTGGACTTTTGTTCGCGTAGAAGACGATCAAACCGTTACCGGCTATCGCGAAACAACCGGCTGGGCAAGAACCCGAAAAGTGTTTTTTGCCATGAAGTTTTCTAAACCATTCAGGAAATACGGCATGAAGCGATACGAAAAAACCGACTACAACGGTTTCTATCGTAAATTCAACGAAAAAGAAAACTTCCCCGAATCTGCAGGACGGCAGATCCGTGCCTATTTCGATTTCGACACCCGGGACAATGAAGAAATTTTGGTGAAGTTTGCGCTTTCTCCCACTTCCACAGCAGGAGCAATCAAAAATCTGGAGCAGGAAATTCCTCATTGGGATTTTAGCAAAACCCGTCAGGAAACCGAAGCCAAATGGGAAAAAGAACTCTCAAAAATCGAGGTAGAAACCTTGACACAAAATGATAAAACCACTTTTTACACCGCCATGTATCACACGATGATGTCGCCGGTTCTCTATCAGGATGTGGATGGGAAATACCTCGATATCGACCAGAATATTCATCAGGCGGACGGCTTCACCAATTATACCATTTTTTCCCTCTGGGATACTTACCGTGCGCTTCATCCGCTCTACAACATTATTCAGCCCAAAAGAAACAATGATTTCATTCATTCCATGTTGTCGCATGCCAAATACAGTGTACATAAGGCACTACCCATTTGGTCCCATTATGCCAACGAAAACTGGTGTATGATTGGTTATCACGCAGTTTCTGTGCTTGCAGATGCACTTGCCAAAAATACAACCAATGCAGATTTAGCTACCATGCTCAACGCTGCCATCACCAGTTCGAACCTTACCTATTATGATGGAATCGGTGATTACCTGAAATACAACTACGTGCCGGAAGACAAAAACAGTTCTTCTGTTTCCAAAACGTTGGAGTATGCCTATGACGATTGGTGTATTGCGCAGATCGCCTCAAAAGCCGGCAACGAAAAAGCCAAAACCAATTACCTGAAGCGAAGCGAGAATTACCGCAACGTCTATAACGCCGCTTCCGGATTTATGCAGCCCCGGCTTTCCGACGGCAGTTTTAAAAAAGAATTTGATCCTATGGATACGCACGGGCAGGGATTTATTGAAGGAAACGCCTTTAATTATGGACTTTATGTACCGCAAAATGTTCCCGATATGATTAAAATGATGGGCGGCAAAAATAAATTCTCCAAGCACCTCGATGCCATCTTCACCACGGAAATTGCAGAGAAATACATCGAGAAAAACGAAGACATCACCCGCGATGGTATCATCGGAAACTATGTGCACGGCAACGAACCCGGCCATCATATTCCGTACCTGTACAATTTTACCAACGATCCATGGAAAACCCAGGAAAGAGTTCGCATGATTATGCGCAAAATGTACCATGAGGGTGAAGACGGACTTTGCGGTAATGACGATGCCGGGCAAATGTCCGCTTGGTATATCTTCTCGGCGTTGGGCTTCTATCCTGTTTTGCCGGGTTCCGACGAGTACCAGTTGGGTTCTCCTTTAATTAAATCTGCAAAAATAAATTTGGAAAACGGAAAAACGTTAGCGATTACAACCCGGAATCAATCCGAAAAAAATGTATATGTAGAAAAAGTTGTGGTGAATGGCAAAGAAATTAAAAATCATATCTTGAAGCATGCCGACATCGCAAACGGCGGCGAAATTGTGTTTTACATGAGCAGTAAAAAATAGATCGGTTGGCAGATGAGAGGGTCTTTCAATATTAAGATCCTGTGATAAATTTTATTGCTAAAAATTTTTATAGGTATTTTGAGATGGATTTTTTGCTTCATGTTTGCAGATTTGGCGGGCTAAATCAAAAATAGGAAGTAGAAAATACGCTCAAAAGAGCATTAAAATTGAGCAAAGATGATTTGCTGAAGCTATATAAAAAAATCGGTAAAATTTGAAACAGGTTCTAAGTCCCTCCAAAATCAAAAAAAATAAAATTTTCAGACAGTTACTAAAAATTTAGCCCTCATTTGTTTTAAATTTCCATATAGAAGGGCCAAATAGCGGTGGGGTAGCCACTTATTTTCAAATTGATCTTTTGATTATTGTTCGACTCCTTCGGAGTCGCCCCATTCAACGAAAGTTTTGTGCTGTAAAAATGTGAATCCTCCGGATTCTTATGATCAATATTACGCCTTATAGCCCCGCTGGCAAAGTCTCCCGGTTTTAAGCAATACCCATCCAATCTGCAATCGTAGAGATTACAAAATGGGTTTCTCCTCAACTCTTATAACACAAAACGCGCTGTCTTACGAAATCTAAGATTCGACGATGCCAATACTTTCGTGCCTCACCTGTCATAAAAAGTGATACTATCTGAAATTATGGTAAAAATCAGTTTATCACATAAACATCATTGTGGATTTATTTTTTCTACTTTTATATCATTATAAACCAAAGAATTATGAAACACCTTATTCTTATTCTCACCGCATTGCTGTTATTAGGATGCAGAGACAGTAACAAAGCAGATGACGGATTTCACGCAGTATTGCCACC
>MKTK01000012.1 GCA_001898255.1 Chryseobacterium sp. 39-10
TTGCCTATTTTTCAATCAATAAAAAGAAATAAAAAAATTTATCTCATTATGTTAGTGAATACTCGCAAACTCATACTTAGCTTGATAGTTTTATCAGGTTGGAATATAGCCCAAGCTCAAGAGGTTTGGACACTGAAACAATGTATTGATACGGCACATGTCCATAACAAGACTTTGCAAATAAATCGTAATAACATATCCATTAGTGAACAACGGGAAAAAGAAGCAAAAGCCAATCTCATTCCGAAAGTTACTGCTAATGCCGATTACAAATATTTTATGGAATTGCCTACACAGCTCATGCCGATGAATGCACTCAATCCGCAAGCACCCGAAGGGCAATTCAGAGATTTGCAATTTGGTGTTCCGCACAACATCAATGCAAATGTGCAGTTGGCAATGCCGTTGTATAATCCGCAGGTTTATGGAGTGATTGAGAATACAAAAATTGCCAAAGAACTGACACTGCTTCAATTTCAAAAATCGGAAGAACAGGTTTTATACGACATCACTATGCTTTATTACAACGCTCAAATATTGAAACATCAATTGGATTTTTTGGAAAGCAATATGCTCAACACCCAAAAGCTATTAAAGAATATGGAACTTTTGAAAGAACAACTTTTGGCAAAGGGAACAGATGTGAGTAAAGTGAAATTGCAAGCCGAGCAGTTAAATACCCAAAGGGAAAACGTTCACAATAAATACATTTCAGTTCTAAATGCACTAAAACTGAATATTGGTATCTCATTGGAGCGAAATATGACCGTTGTTTCTGAAATCGAACGGCAAATCTTGACGGAAAATAATGTAGAAAATATATTGGATTTGAAAATTATTCAGACACAAAACAAACTATTGAACAGCGAATTGAGTACGTTAAACAAATCAAGATTTCTGCCCTCCCTTAATTTGATTGCTTCCTACGGAACAACAGGTTTTGGATATGATAAAACACCAAATAACTTTCTGAAATTCTATCCTATAGGTTTTGCAGGATTGCAGCTGACTTATCCGCTCTTCAACGGAACAGTTACACAGCGAAAAATCAATCAAAAAAAACTGGAAATCAGCAATAACGAATTACAGGCTCAATTGATTGGTGATAAAAACAAAATGGAAACTGAAAATGCTTTAAGGCGAAGAACAATTGCAAACCAAACAGTCATCAATACCGAAAATCAAATCACTTTGGCTCAATCTATTTATGAGCAAACCATTTTACAACAAAAGCAAGGTACAGCAACACTTACCGATATTTTATTGGCTGATAATTCACTTCGTGAAGCACAGCAAAATTATCTGTCGGCAGTGATAGATTATCTTAAAGCTGATTTAGAAATTAAAAAACTGACAGGTACAATTATGTCAATTAAAAATTGAGGAAATGAAAAAAATATTCTGGATAATAGCAGGAATTGTGGTTGTTGGTTTAATGATTTTTAAACTGGTAAGCAACAAAAAAATTACAGAAAGCAAGGTATATAGGTACGATAAAGAAAAACCCATTACTGTAAGTGCTGACACCATTCGTTTGCAGACTATTGATGATGCAAATACTTATACAGGTACTTTTGAGCCGAATAAGGAAACAAAAATCAGTGCGGATATACAAGGAAAAATTAATACAGTTTTGGTAGATGTGGGAAGTAGTGTAAGTAAGGGACAGGCACTCATTCAGTTGGATAATTCGTTATTGAAATTACAACTGAAAACGGTTCAAGTGCAGATTGAGGGTTTGGAAGATGATGTAAAACGCTATATGATTTTAACGAAAGCTGATGCAGCTCAAGGCGTGCAATTAGAAAAGGCAAAATTGGGATTGAAATCTGCAGAAGTTCAGAAATCTATATTATTGGAGCAAATCAGTAAAACCACGATAAAAGCACCTTTCAACGGTGTGGTAACAGCAAAACTCAATGAGGAGGGCGGTTTTGCAGCACCAGGTATTCCGTT
The DNA here is from genome assembly GCA_001898255.1 of Chryseobacterium sp. 39-10. Classification (GTDB taxonomy): domain Bacteria; phylum Bacteroidota; class Bacteroidia; order Flavobacteriales; family Weeksellaceae; genus Kaistella. The sequence goes on from MKTK01000012.1 coordinate 1,957, forward strand.
ACTTCAAATTACAGACATAAGCACTTTACGTTTTACGGTTAATGTTCCCGAAAATGATTTGGTGCAATTCCAAAACAATCAAACCTACAAAATCAATGCTGATGTTTATCCCAATCTTTCTCTTTTAGGAAAAATGATAATGACAGGAAGTAAAGCCAATCCCGGCAATAGTTTCCCTGTACAGTTTCAGGTTGCTAACACCAATAACTTAACCATAAAATCGGGGATGTTTGGCAAAGTAAGTCTTTCTGAAAGTAAACAAGAGCAAGGTATTCTTATCCCAACATCAGCCATTATGGAAGAAAACGGAATAGCAAGGGTATATCTCATAAAAAACGGAAAAGCTATTTTGAAAACCATAACCATATCAGGAAATATCGGCAATAGAACGGTTGTATCAGCCGGATTGGCAACAGGCGATATTGTGGTAACGAATGGCTTTATCAACCTGTTTGACGGAGCGAATATTACGATTAAATAAAATCAGCGAAAATGAATATTACAGAAATATCAATCAAACGTCCCTCGCTGATTATCGTACTTTTTAGCGTATTTGCTCTGTTGGGAATTATCGGCTATAAGAATTTGAGCTATGAACTGATGCCCGATTTTAATCAGCCGGTTGTGGTTATCAGAACCGTTTATCCCGGTGCAGAACCCAACGAAGTGGAAACTTCCGTTTCCCGAAAAATTGAAGATGCACTTTCCAATTTGGAGGGCGTAGATTATTTGCTTACCAAATCATTACCCAATGCTTCAATCATCATCGCCAATCTAAAATATGGTACGGATTTGGACAAAACAATGCAGGACGCTCAACGCTACATTGACAATATCCGAAAGGACTTGCCTAACGATATTCAAAACCCTGTAATGAGCAAAGTGTCGCCTAATGATTTGCCGATAATGTCGGTAAGTGCAACAAGCAATTTAGAGCCGACTGACTTTTACCAAAAAATGAAAGACGATTATCTGCCACAAATCCAACAGCTAAAAGGAGTTGCAGAGATAACCATTTTAGGTGGGGAAGAAAGGGAAATTCAAATCAAGGTAGATAAAGAAAAATTGAAGCTCTATAAAATTTCTTTGTATCAGGTAGTGGAAGCTGTCAATCGTTCAGGAATTGATTTACCTGCGGGAAAATTACAGACCGATACAGAAAATAATTCGGTAAGGTTAGTTGGCAAATTCAATACGATCAATGATATTCAGAATGTTCAGGTCGCAATGACTTTTCCAAACAGTCCTGTTTATGTGAAAGATATTGCGGAAGTAACGGACGGTGTTAAAGAAATTACTTCGTATAGCCGTTACAACGGTAAAAACGGTATTGGCTTAATGATTAAGAAACAAGGCGATGCCAATGCCGTTGATGTTTCCAAACTGATTAGGGAAAAATTTCAGTCCATTGAAAAACAAAATGCCAATGCAGATGTAAAATTTGTAGTTACGGATGACAGCACTGATAACACTATTGCAGCCGTTAATTCGGTTGTGTTTGATTTGATTTTAGCCGTTATTTTAGTGTCGTTGGTAATGTTACTTTTCCTGAGAAGTTTCAGAAACTCATTGATTGTTTTGGTTGCCATTCCTACTTCCTTAATTACCGCTTTTGCCGTGATGTGGCTTTTGGGTTATACGCTCAACCTGATGACTTTGCTTGCAATGTCTTTAATCATCGGTATTTTGGTGGACGATGCTACCGTAGTTTTAGAAAATATCCAACGTCATTTGGATATGGGTAAAGAAAAAAGAACGGCAGCTATGGACGGAAGAATGGAAATCGGTTTTTCGGCATTGTCTATTACATTGGTTGATGTGGTTGTATTCTTACCAATTTTATTTTTACAGGTTTTTGTTGCCGATATGCTCAAACAGTTTTCGGTAGTAGTCATCACTTCTACGTTGACAAGTTTATTGGTCGGGTTTACTTTAACGCCTTGGTTAGCTTCACGCATCGGGAAAAAAGAAGATTTGCAACCGACTAATTTCTTCAATCGTTTCTTGCTTTGGTTTGAACATCAGTTAGACCAATTCATCAGTTGGTATGGTAAAACGCTGAATTGGGTTTTACATCACAAGCTCATTTTCACTGGTTTTGTTTTGCTTCTCTTCGTAGGAACCATAGTAATGATGAAGCAGGGAATTATTGGGAAAGAACTCATCTCAACAGGCGACCAGGGAAAATTCCGTTTGGCATTAGAGTTTGATAAAAGCACTTCCATTCAGCAAAACAATTTGGTTTCAGAAAAAATAGAAAACTATATTTTGAAGCAACCCGAAGTTTCAACTGTTTTCAGCAATGTAGGCGGACCAAGCACAGGTATCGGAAGTTTAGGAGTGGGTTCTGCCAATAAAACCGAATTTACCATTCAGCTAAAATCCAGGAAAGAAACAAATAATCTTTCTACCGAAGTTTTTATGCAGAAATTGCGAGCTGATTTACAAAAGGAATATTCAGGTATCAATTTTTCAATGATAGCGTTGGGCTTAATTCCACGTTCTGCACCGATAGAAATTACATTTAGCGGAAGCGACTTAAACCAGGTAATGCAGACAGGTACTGATTTAAAATCAGTAATAGAAAAAATACCCGGAGCTGATAATGTGCGACTTTCGGTAGAAGCAGGAAGCCCTGAATTAAAAGTAATTCCCGACAAAGATAAAATGCAGCGTTTAGGATTGAATACGGCTTATGTGGGAATGAATTTGCGTACCGCTTTTACAGGAAATAACGATGCCACTTTAACGGAAAACGGAACAGAATATCCTGTACGGATTTGGTTAGATAAGTTCAGCCGTCAAAATTATGATGATATTAATAATTTGAATATTGTCAATCCAATGGGTGTGCCAATTGAAGTTTCGCAGTTTGCAACTATTGAAAGAGATAATTCGCCTTCGCTTTTAGAACGAAAAGACCGACAACCTGCCGTTACATTAACTTCCGATGCACTCGGCAGACCTTCGGGAACAGTAGCAGACGATGTAGTGGCATATCTCAAAAACAATCCCTTACCCAACGGCATACAGATGACTTGGGGAAGCGATATTAAACGGCAAAACGACAGCTTCGGGGCTTTGGGTTCAGTATTGCTGATTTCATTTTTACTGATTTATTTGATTATGGTAGCCTTATACGACAGTTACATTTATCCTTTTGTTGCCCTGTTTGCCATACCTGTTGCCGCTATCGGAGCATTTTTAGCCTTGAATTTATCGTTAAGCAATTTGAGCTTATTTGCTTTGCTCGGCTTGATTATGCTAATGGGATTGGTAACAAAAAATTCCATCTTGATTGTGGACTTTACCAACCATTTGAAAGCAGAAGGAAAACATTATCAGGAAGCATTGATTACCGCAGGGAAAGAGCGTATGCGACCTATTTTGATGACCACTTTATCAATGGCAATAGGAATGTTGCCCATAGCGTTAGCCAGCGGAACAGCAGCCGAATGGAAAAACGGTTTGGCGTGGGTAATCATTGGTGGTTTGCTTTCTTCATTAGCATTGACGGTTTATTTAGTGCCAATGGTTTACTACGGAGTAGATAGAATGAAAGAAAAATTGGGTTCAAATAAAAAACAATAATAAATGAAAGCAACAATTTTTATTATACTAACAGTTGGGTTATGTTTTTTTTTCTGTTCATTTTCGGAAAATCAGGCAAAAACCAACACCTTGACTGTTAAGGTAGAAAATTTACGAAATTCAAAGGGTGTTGTTCAATTCGCCCTCTATAAAAAAGACAATTCAATCCCCGATGAAGATTACAAAAAATATTACCAATTAGAGAAAGCGAAAATTGTAAATGGTAAGTCTGAAATTACTTTTAAAAACCTGCCAAAAGGAAAATATGCTGTAAACATTTTACACGATGAAAATAACAACAGCAAGATTGACAAAGGTTTAATTTTACCCAAAGAAGGAATTGGCTTTTCAAACTATTCATCTATAGGATTAACCAATCGTCCAAATTTTAAAAAAGCAAGTTTTGATTTGTTTCAAGACAAAGAAATTAAAGTGAAAGTGATTTATATGTGAGCCAAGCACGGATGAAAGCACATTTGCAAGCTGCACAAGTCCAAGCTCAGACCAAAGCTTGCAAAAGAGCTTTCACCTTTCCCACGCTGACAAAATTGAATAAAAAAAATTTCCTTCCCTTCTGAAAATAAAAAATACGCAACCACACAAGCCGACACGACAAAGGCGGAAAAGAGTAGTATTGACAATGGTTTGCAGGGGCATCGGACAAGAACCACTGGCTATAACATCGGTTTTGCAAGAGAACGGGTGAAGTGCTTCGTATCAACAATTTTGCTAAATTTGAACTTTGGTGCTTCGATTGAGTGTTAGTGCAAGTAATCCGTTCCCTCGCAAAGCCGAAAACCGTTAGCAGAAATTTTGAAAATTATGCTTCTAAATGATATGAATTTAATTTTGAAAAATTTGACTTTATAAAAATCTTGATTGAAATCATTTTTTTTAAGTTTTCTAATATGTAGTTTTACTAAAATAAAATTTTAAACAATGAAAAACATTCGCAAAATATTTTATATTCTATTAGTAATTCAATGTATTACATATTGTTCAAGTTCGAATGATGATATTGAAGACAATATAGGTATACAAACAGAACTAAAAGGAAATGTATCTGATAATATTCGCGGAATCAAAATAAGTGGATATAAAATTAAACTAGTAAAAAGTTGGAGTAGTTGCAGTAATTGGATGTGCGGAATCGCGTCTGAAGAAGTTGCCACAACTTATACCGACAGTAATGGTAATTATTCTATTACTTTCAATTACAAACTGAAAGAAGGTGAATCTTATGGATTAGAAGAACAATATTATGGTACTCCTTACTATCCTGAATATTTACCAACTACAATGAATAATGGAATTATTGCTGGACAAACAAACATATTGAATATTAATGCTTGGAAACCTATTGCTTTAAAACTCAATCTTAATATTTCGAATAATATTTCTGCACCACTGCATGTTAGAAATGAAATTGGAAATAACAACCAATCTTTTTTGAATACCGAAAACATTTATGAGCAAAACATATCAAAAACCTATAATCTTCGATCTAGACCTGACAGTGATATAAAAATCATTTTTTGGTATTATACAGGAACAAATCCTACTCCGATATTACACCAAAAAACTATTTTATATCACACAACGATGGATGATGTAAATGAACTGAATTATAATATTGATTGCTCTACATTCTAATATAAAAAAACTTCTGCTAACATTGTATTTGCAAAAGGCGGGGTTGAATATATAATAGAATTACCAGTTGCATTTAGTCGCGCCTGCTTTTCCACTTCACATTTTTTTTGTAATTTAGTTTCGTGGAAAAAGCATTCGCTTCGGTTCGTCTAAATTGAACTTACAGTTAAATTTAGCCCGCCCTTCGCAAATACTTTTTCCGTTAGCAGAAATGCTAAACCAACATTGCGTAAAAATTCATAACGCGAAAAAATGAAAATAAAACATGCCATAATAATTTTTATAATTGGACTTTTAATAAGTATTATTGGAGCGCTTTTTAAAATTACGCATTGGAATTTTGGACCAATTTCTGGAAATATAATACTTACAATCGGTTCAATTTTTGAAACTATTGGAATAATTTTATTGATTTATAAATTATTTACAAGTCCAAAATTTAAAGAATTTTTGAATCGGTGAAAAAGATATTATTTGTTTGTTCTGCAAATAAACAACGCTCAAAAACTGCAGAAGATTATTTTAGTGAAAATTTTTCTGAATTTGAGTTTTATTCTGCGGGAACTAACTTAAAACTTTGTGAAAAAGCAGGAACGAATCCATTAACAAAAAAAGTATTGGAAAATGCTGACTTGATTTTCGTAATGGAAAGTAAACACAAAAATGAAATCAACAAACTATTCGGAAATGATTACACACAAAAAATTGAAATCCTAAACATACCTGACAAATATAAATATTATCAAAAAGAACTTATTGAAATTATAAAAACTAAAGTGAAAAATAAGATTTTATAAAAGCACTTCTGCTAACATTGTATTGGCAAAATGCGGGGGAAAGTCCAAGTTGAACTTTTTGTAATTTTTAGCCGCCGCTGCTTTTCATATTGTTTTTTTTCTTAATTTAGACAATCTGAAAAAGCATCGGCTCCGCTTGGTCGAAATTGAACTTTCAGTTCATTTTAGCCCGCACTTCGCCAATACTTTTTCCGTTATGTGATATGG
>MKTK01000013.1:0-6673 GCA_001898255.1 Chryseobacterium sp. 39-10
CAGTTCATTTTAGCCCGCACTTCGCCAATACTTTTTACGTTAGCTGCAATTGATTCGCCGGTTCAGAAATCTAGTGCAACAAATGTTAAAAAAATTAACACAATTTTATACGTTTGTTAGCATGAAAAAATACAAGAGATTATCCTTAATTGAAAGGATAAAAATTCAAGAGTTTCGGGAACTTAAATATTCACCTTCAAAAATTGCCGAAAAACTAGCGAGAAGTAAGTCTACTATTACTCGAGAACTCAAGAGAAACAGGTATGCACACAATGATTATTACGCAGATGTAGCCAATCGTCATGCTTTAATTCGATCATCAGATAGAAAATGGTGGAAGGATAAAATCAATACGCATAAAGAACTTCGAGATTTTGTACATGAAAAGTTGGGATTGCGTTGGTCACCCGACCAAATATCAGTTACTTTGAAACGACTTTACCCAAACAATAAAAGTATGAACGTATCTCACGAAACCATTTACTTATACATCTATCTTCATTCGAAAAACGGATTGAAAAAGGAGCTTATTTCCCAGCTTAGACAAGAACGCAAGAGTAGAGGGAACTTCAAAACCAGAGCTGTATTGGAGCCTAAAATCAAGGATAGAGTTTCGATAGATGAGCGTCCAGAAGAAGTTTTGGGCAGGGAGATTCCTGGACATTGGGAAGGAGATTTAATTATCGGAAAAGAACACAAATCTTGTCTTGGAACATTGGTAGAAAGAACAACAAGAACAATTATACTTGTTCCTTTGAAGAATAAACTAGCAGAAACGGTTAGAAAAGCCTTTGAGAAAGAGTTTTTAAAGCTTCCTAAGACGATGCGAAAAACGCTTACTTACGATAATGGAACGGAGATGTCTGAACATAAATTATTTACCAAGAAAACAAAGGTTCAGGTGTATTTTACACATCCCTATTCTCCATGGGAACGCCCTACCAATGAAAACTCGAATGGTTTGGTTAGAGATTATTTTCCAAAAGGAACTGACTTCAATACCATCCCTAAAAAGCGCATAAAAGAGGTTCAAGAACAGCTTAATGAAAGACCAAGAAAAATTTTGGATTATCAAACCCCAAAAGATGTATTTAATAGTCTAATTTTAAATCAATTACAATGAAAAATGCTGTTGTTGTCGGTGGAAATAAAATGTGGGTAACTTTTTGCCCTCAAAAGGCTAAAAAAGTTATCCATATTTTATTAAAATCATCCAAAAAAATAATACTTTTACAAAACAAAAAAGTTGCACTAGCAATTTGAGACCACCTTTTCTCCCGATGAAGTTTATTCTTTATCGAGGTGCGCTGCTTCTCATAAAACTGAAGCAAACTGAACAAACTCTCACTCCGGCGTTGAAAGCTATCCGGTGATTTCCAGATCTTAAGATCCTGACTTATTGCGTACTTACAAATCATGCGGGCATCGGCCTTATCGGTCTTTACTTTCAGCAGTTGCATCTGGATAAATCGTTTGATTTTTAGAGGGTTTTCAATGCTTACTAAAATACCTTCACCACTCAGATACAAAGCTAATAGAACATGATAGCAACCGGTGCTTTCCATCACGTAATGGGTGTCTTTACCATACGTTTTCACTAATTTTTTAAAGCCCGAGGTTGTATTCTCAAACTTCTGGTGACCTTCTGTTTCGCTGTACACATCAAAGCTTGATTTACTGATGTCAATTCCTGCAATTTTACTATTTTTGTCCATAACAACTTGAATCAAGAAAGAAAAGGTTCTATCAACCAGGCAACAACTTGAAACGAGCTCCAGGGCTCACAGAACTATACGCCGTTTGATAGAAAGAGAGAGGGGATTTTCAATGTTAGCGAAGTCTAATGCTTCTGTGTATTGGGTAATCTTTATCCTCTCTCTTTTTTCTTTCAATTGAATATTTTAGTTAATATTTTTAATCTCTATTATTTTTATGCAAACTTAAGTTGCATTGGCAAAATGCGGGGTGAAGTGTATAATAGAACATTTTGTAATATTTACACGCCGCTGCTTTTCATATTGTTTTTTTTCTTAATTTAGACAATCTGAAAAAGCATCGGCTCCATTTGGTCTGAACTTGAACATTCGTTCAACTTAAGCCCGCACTTCGCCAATACTTTTTCCGTTAGGCGACACTGAATTAACATCGTATTGACTTATTGTAAATTAAATTACTTATGAAAAAATTTATACTTCTTTTTTTATTTTCATTTTTTGGAATATTATACTCTCAAACATGGACATGGGGAATTAAAGCTACTGGAACATCCCAAAACTATAATGCAATTGACTTAAATGTAGATGGTGATGGGAATATGGTTCTTGCAGGATATTATAGATTAAATTTCAGTCTTGGAAATTTTTCTATTTCTTCTATAGATGATTATTATAGGGATATCTATTTAGCAAAAATTAATTCTAATAAAGAGGTTGTTTGGCTTAAGAATATAGAGGCCAATCATAACTATGGTAATGTAATTGCTCTTAAAACTGATGATGATGGAAATATTTTCCTTACTGGTTCTGCAGATAATCACTATGGAATAGTGAAATACGATTCCGATGGAAATAAAGTTTGGTCTAATAATGACACTACAGGTGCTACATCAATAAGCTTTGATCAAGAAGATAATATTTATGTTGCTGGTGGTTCAGGATGGTCTTTTTTCATAGCGAAACTTGACAAAATGGGACAAACAATATGGAAAAAATCGAATTGGTATAACTATTCTGATGCTATTTCAATTTCGGATATTGAAGTTGATCGCTTTGGAAATATATACTTTACAGGATATTTTGCAATTGGAGAATTGAAGTTAGATGATCAAATTACATTGACAAATACATCCTCAAAATATCGTTGGTGTTTATTTGGCAAAATGGATACAAATGGAAATTTTATTTGGGCAAAGAATTTCCAAGGAACTGTAGATGAAGCTCCCAAATTATCATTAACAAGACAAAATGAAATAATTATCACAGGTAGTTATCGTTATAATCTGGAAATAGAAAATGAAACAATCGAGGCAGGTTATTCCAATAAATGGAATGAAAGCTTTCTTTCAAAATTCAATATTAATGGTAATTTAATTTGGTTAAAAAATGGAAGTTTAAGCTCAATTCAAAGAGAAGGTGATAAAATTGTAGATTCAAAAATTGATTTTGATGGAAATATCTATGTAACAGGAGCTTTTTATGGATATAATGATTACTATGGTTATAGTACTTATGTAGAAAAATATAATAAAGACGGCGTTCCTCTTTGGAGATATAATAATAAACAAAGTTATAGTAAGGCTTTAGATATTGATAATTTTGGGAATTTATATCATACAGGGTATAATTATTTCGAAAATTATATCAATCCCAATGCATATTCTACACTTTCAGCAGGAATCGGTCAATTTAACACTAATTCATCTACTTTTAACAAGATTAAAAAACCTGTTGTTAATGGTAATAAATTATTATGTATTAATGAAAATACATTAAACCTTTCAGCGGTTGGAGAAAATATCCAATGGTATTCTGATCCAGAATTAAATAATCTGATAGGTTCTGGTAATTCTTTTAATTTAGATTATATTAATGATACAAAAGTTTATGTAACACAAACAATCAATAACATAGAAAGTTGGGCGAGAGTTGTTTATATAAGGAAATCTGATTTAAATATTAATAACATTGATTTACAGTATAATTCTCCTAGGCTTTCTGTAACTAACAACCCAGAATATTCTTACCAATGGTATTATAATAATATCTTAATTCCAAATGCTAATACATATTTCTTTGATGTTGAAAATGGTAATAATTATTTAAATTATAGTGTTATGATTAGTCAGGAAAACTGTTCTATTAAAGCTAATTCTAGTATTCTAAGTGCTAATGAGGCATTATCAGATATGACGTTTATAATTTATCCAAATCCTTCCTCTGAATATTTTAAAATTATTCATTCTAAAAACTCTACAATTTTGTCTGTTGACATAATAGATTTGTCTGGTAAAGTGGTTAAAAATTTCAGAGAAAATGAAAAATATAATATTGCAAATATTCCTAGCGGGAAATATTTTGCAAGGATTAAATCAAAAAATAATGCTGATAAAATCCTGCCTCTTTTAATAAAATAAGACAGCGATCGCCTAACATCGCATTGGCAAAATGGCGGGTTAAGTGCAAAATTGAAAGTTTCTGCATTTTTTGCCGCCGAATGTGTTTCACATTCGGCGGCAAAAAATGTAAATTAGCGATTGTGAAAACACATCGTCTACGTTCCATCTAAATTGAACTTTCCGTCCAATTTACCCGCCACTTCGCCAATACTTTTTCCGTTAGCGGTGAAACTAACAATACTTCCATAAAAATACTGTATTTTTGGAAAAATTTTAAATATTAATGGAAAATAATTTTACACACAATATTAAAAAAAATGTGTTTTTAAGTTTATTCATATTTATAAGCATATTTACAAATTTCAGCATTAATCTTAAGGCACAATGTCCAAATATTGCAAGTTTGTATTTCGGCTCACAATCTAGTATCGATCAATTTATAATTAACCATCCAAATTGTAAGCAAATTGTAGGAGATGTTGAAATCAACGGAGACCAAATCACAAACTTGCAAGGTTTAAGAAACTTAGAAAAAATAGGAGGATCGTTAACAATCAGAAATACTAAAGTAAATAATGTTGATCCATTAAATAGCATTGTATCAATTGGTGCATCAAGACCATTTGGAGGATCAATAGATATTGAATATAATTCTGAGCTGCAAAATTTACAAGGTTTTAGCTCTGTTACTTCACTTTATGGACTAACAATTTCTGGAAACATTTTACTTCAGAATTTATATGGATTACAAAATATTGCAGATTTAAAATGGATAAGAATATTTTCTAATAACTTACTTGAGAACATTGATGATCTTTCAAAGACCGCGAGTCTTCTTGGGTTATATATTCATTCTAATAATTCATTGAAAAATATTGATGGACTTAGTAATGTTACATCAGTTGAACAGGATATCGAGTTTATTGCAAATCCGCTGCTTGCAAATCTAAACGGATTCGAAAATCTTACAAATATTAATGGAAATTTACATTTATATTCAAATGAATCTCTTTCCAATGTTGCAGGATTACACAATTTAACCCAAATAGGAAAGGATTTTCATTTCGTATCAAATAATGCAACACAAGATTTTAATGGACTTAATAATTTGAGCTCAATTGGTGGTTGGCTTTCGATATATGATAACAAATCACTAATAAGTTTAAATGGCTTAAATGCATTAACTTCAATAGGGTCTGCTTTGGAAGTTAGGGATAATTCTATATTACAAAATTTAAATGGTTTAAATAATCTTTCAAATGTTACAGCATACGTTCGTTTTGAAAATAATGAGCTATTAAATGATATAAGCTCACTTAAAAAGTTAACTACAATTGGAACAGGCCTTATTTTCTATAAAAACAACTCTTTGACAAATTTAAATGGACTGGAGGGATTAAATAATATTGGTGGAATATTAAGTGTTTTTGAGAATAATTCTTTAGAAAATGTTGATGGTCTTAAAAATCTCACAAGTATTACTGGCTTTCTAAATTTCAGAAAAAACCCACAACTCCTCAATTTGAATGGCTTGAGTAAACTTACTTCAATTGGTGGGTTTTTAAGAGTTGAAAACAACAGTTCCATCAATGATATTTCCGGACTGAAAAACATTAGTGAAAACACAATTACAGAAGATAACGGAATTGCTTTAACAATTAAAGATAACCCAAATGTTTCTATTTGTAATTTACCCAATTTCTGCAATTATCTCTCTCACCCTACAGATACACATATACGAGAAATTTCAGGTAATTCTGGAGCATGTTTTACTGAGCAAGATGTAAAAGATGCTTGTGCGGCTATGTCAACTACTGAGGTTTCAGACTCGACCATATCTATTGCACCAAATCCTGTAATTGATGAGTTAAATATTTTCTCAAAGAAAGTTATCGAAAGTATAGAGATTTTAAATGAGGCGGGGCAATTAATTAGAGCAGAAAAAGTAAAAAGTAGAATTTACAAATTAGATGTTCATTTACTTTCCCAAGGATTATACGTTGTTCGTGTAAAAACAGAATCTAATATTAAAAATTATAAAATTCTTAAAAAATAATCAACGTTTGTAAGCTCCCCCAAAAACAGTACGTTTTATAAGTAAGTATAAAATATGATTAACTTTAAAACGTAATAAATAGTATGAAAAAGAGCACATTCAGTTCTAGGCAGATAGCAGAAGTTTTGAAGGAGTTTTTCGGGTGGATGCAGCGCTATAAACTGGCCAGAAAGAACAGGATTAGTCCAGCAACACTTTACACGTGGCGACAGAATGGAAGTTACCGAACTTAAGCGGCTTTGTTAAAGAACTTAAAGAAGAAAATGAAATCCTTAAGCGCATGTACGCCAATGTTGCAATGGAACTGGACGTTGCCAAATACATTATCGAAAAAAAGTTCTAAGGCCTTGTCAGAAGCGGGAGATTGTCACTGACACTGAGATCAGGTCAGTCCGTCCAAAAGGTTCCGGCAAGGCATTACACCTACTGAGGCTAAGCAGGAGCAGTCTTCATTGTAAGTCACTGAAAGATGACTCCACAATGATTGGCTATTTGCAGCAATT
>MKTK01000013.1:6723-85131 GCA_001898255.1 Chryseobacterium sp. 39-10
AGCGATGAAGCTACCGCTAAGACGCAAAGTGAAGAAACGCCTTCCCACCAGAGTAAAACAACCTTTAGAGGTGCCGAAGCACTTCACCCACACCTGGAGTATTGATTTTATGAGTGATGCACTCTCCAGCGGTAGAAAGTTCAGAAGCTTTAATGTTATTGATGATTTTAATCGTGAAGTTTTGCATATAGAAGCAGACTACAGTATCAAAAGTTCGCGCGGAGTATGGATTCTGAACCATTTGATTGGTCGTTATGGGAAGCACAAGAAAATACGCATGGAGAATGGTCCGGAGTTTATCGCTCATATCGCAGAAGTATGGATTATGGTCAATGATATACAGTTTGCCTTCATAGAGCCAGGGAAACCTACGCAGAACGCTTACATAGAAAGATTCAACAATACTTACCGGCGAAACATTTTGGATGCCTATCTGTTTGACCATTTAGAAGAAGTAAGCGAAGTTACCAACGAATGGGTACACGACTACAACCATCATAGACCACATGATGCTTTAGGAGGATTATCGCCCGTGATGTGGAAAAGTGGACAGCAAGCCACCAAATTACCCCTCGCTGTTCCTGACCACTTTTCCACTTTAAATGACAACAACAATAACAATTTATCCAAAAAAATTCTACTTTTGAAGCGTACTGAAAATGGGGAGCTTACAGTTGGAATTTTTTCCATATTTTATTCTGAAACTAAAAACAAAAATTCCTATTTTTAATTAGTGAAACGAAACCTAAATATTAAACAAAAAGAGTCAACCTGTTTTAGGATAAGACAAAAACTACGCTTTTTTTTTCAAAAAAATATGCTATGAAATACAAATTTACTATCTTATTATTTTATTCGTTTACATTTTCATGTTTGGCACAATGGAAAGAAGTAAATCACGGAATAGAAATTTCACAATTTAATGATGTTAAAGCAATTACATCTGAAATTGCAATAGTAATTGGCTCAAACGGAACAATAGTCAAAACGAATGATGGTGGTGAAACTTGGCAATTAAAAACTTCAGGAATTAATTATGACTTAAAAAGACTTGAATTTCCAACAGCAAATGTGGGATATATAATTGGAGGGAATAACATTCTTTTAAAAACAAATGACGGTGGTGAAACATGGAAAAGTCTTACAACAAATCATTCATCTGGATTTTACGATATATCTTGTGTGAACGAAAATTTAATTTTCATTTCTACAAATAATGGTGTTATTAAAAGCGAAGATGGAGGAGAAAGTTGGATTGAATTAAGCCCAAGTCCTTTTTATGAAAATATAAAATTCATTAATGATAATATAGGTTTTGTTAGTCGTTCATCAACTTGGATGAATTATGAATTTGAAAATGATTTAGCAAAAACAATTGATGGTGGCCAGACTTGGCAAGAAATAAAAGCAACTTCTCCATTCGGTTTCTCAAACGAAAATATTGGTTTCTTTTATTTTAATGGACTTTATAAAACCATGAATGAAGGAAATCAATTCGATTTAGTTTCATCTCTGTCTTATCCTGCTTTATCAGATATAATGATTTTGAATGAAAATACAATTTGGGGTATTTTTTACTGGCAAACATTAGATTATGCAAACCCTGTCCGTGGAATATTAAAAGCAACAGCTAATGGAGAATATACAAGCTATATGTTTCCTCATAAAGAACATGGATACAATTTGAAAAAAATACATTTTGCAAATGAGAACACAGGTTATATTGTTGGCAGTAAATGGGATGGTACAAAAATAAAGGGATTAATATGGAAGAACACCAATGGTCTCAACCAATCTATGAAGACAAAAGAAGAGAATTTATTCCAATTTAAAATTTATCCAAATCCCACAAATAAGGAAATCAACATTTCACTACAAAGATTGATGAATCAAACTTTTGATATTACCCTTAACGATATGACTGGAAAACAAGTTTATTCCAAAAAATTATTAAATACACCAAATGTTAAAATACTAATATCAGAATTTTCAAAAGGAACATATATTCTCACAATAAAAATGGGTCAAGAGAAATATTCTCAAAAAGTCATAATAAATTAAAAAAAAAATTGCCTAACATAGAACTATGGCAACCACCAAATTTTCTATGCAGAATAAGCGAAAAATTTTCACAATACGGTTTCTTGGATTTCAGGATTCCGAACGATTGTTTGAGCAGCTTATTACAATCCGCCATTATTGCTACTTTTCCGCTCTTGCCTTTGCCCGTAAACCGCTCTTGCAAAGATTTGTATGTAAACTCCCCGAAAACAATACCTTTAATAAATATAAAATGGAAATAACTTTAAAACGTAATAAATATTATAAAAAAGAGCACATTCAGTTCTAAGCAGATAGAGCAGAAGTTTTGAAGGAGTTTTTCGGGTGGATGCAGCGCTAATAAACTGGCCAGAAAGAACAGGATGAGTCCAGCAACACTTTACACGTGGCGACAGAATGGACGTCACCGAACTTAAGCGGCTGTGTTAAAGAACTTGAAGAAGAAAATGAAATGCTTAAACGCATCTATACCAATCTTGCAATGGAACCAGACGTTGCCAAATACATCGTCGAAAAAGCAAAAGGACTTCACATCTTTGTGAAGTCCTTATTTTACTCGTGGTTTCTCCAGGGATCGAACCAGGGACACACGGATTTTCAGTCCGTTGCTCTACCAACTGAGCTAAGAAACCTTGTTTGGTAATTGAGTGGTGCAAAAATAGGAACTTTATTGCGGTCTCACAAACTTTTCTGATCTTTTTCTTTTAAAAATAATCAAAACTCAAAAAACACATTGATTTTCAGTTGAATTAATTTCGACCTTTGACAGTGTATTTTCAAAAACGATGACAAAATACCGTCTTTTTATTCTTCTTCTTCCTTTCTCATCTGTTCACTCATTTCTTCCAGCACTGGTTTTATGGTACTTTCGGGGAGCTCACTGATGCGGATGTACATCAATCCGTCAATAGCATCATTAAAATTAGGATCTACGTTAAAGGATATCACTTTTGCATTTTGCTTGATGTATTTCTTGATCAGTACCGGCAAACGCATCTCGGGCTCCAAATCATCAATAATTTTATCAAGTTTATTTAAATCAGATTCTACCTGATCGAAGAAAAGATTTTTGTCGCGGTCTTTTAATTTGATTTTGAATTCATTTTTGGGATGAATGTATTGAGCCACCGCAGAATCGTAATAATTAGAACGCATAAACTCAATCATCAAAGATTTAGAAAACTCCGAAAACTTGTTCGAAATACTTACACCTCCCATAAGAAATTTGTGCCCGGGATTCCTTAAGCAAACATGCACGATACCACGCCACAAAAGAAAAAGAGGCAGTGGCTTCTGCTGATATTCGGTTGATATGTAAGCGCGACCCATCTCAATCACCTTCCTAAAAAACGGCCTCAATTCAGGATCAAATTCAAAGAGCGAACTGGTATAAAACCCTTCTATACCGTATTTTTTCATCACTTCTGCACCTAAAGCCATGCGGTATGCACCTACCAGTTTTTTTCCATTGTTGTCCCATAAAAACAAATGATGGTAATGCTGGTCATATTCGTCCAAATCAAACGGAAGGTTGCTGCCTTCACCAATCTTTCGAAAGGTCAATTCGCGCTGTCTACCGATTTCTCGCATAATGGAAGGCATCTCGCCGTAGGAGGCAAAAAAAACTTCATAATTGGCGTTTCTAAACAGCATCTTGTCCGCCTTATACAAGTTTTCAATATCTTGCAAAATATCTTCCTGTGGTGTTTCATCGATGATGTTCTGCACCACATTTCCCTCTTTTGCCAGCGGAAAATTAATCTTAAGGTTGGGAAGGTTGAGCCGTTCTGCCAAACTCTTCCGCTTTTCATAATACGATTTCAGCATATACACCCGATTCTGCAACATTTCGCCCAACTCTTCTGTATCGTATTCTTCCATTACCTTTACTGCGATTGGTTTACCAATTCTTATTCGGATGGGCTTTTCCCTTTTATTCATCATCTCTGAAGGCAACAGCAAGGTTTGCAAATCTGGATGAACCTTGGCCAACTGATAAAACATCCTGCTGTTCTTGGCATGAAAGTACATCGGAATCACTGGAACTTTTGCCATCTTAATGAGTTTCAGCGCAGCATTTTCCCATTTTTTATCCAGTATTTCACCAAACTCGTTGTTCTTGTTCGACACCTCTCCTGCCGGAAAAATCCCAACGCAACCGCCACTCTGAAGGTGCTTCAGGGTTTCTCGCATGCCTGTGGCGCTGTTTCGTACTTCTTTTCGATTCTCAAAGGGGTTTACCGAAATTACGTAGGGCTGCATCGGTACTATTTTTTCCAAAAGGAAATTACCCATGATTTTGAAATCAGGTCGAATTTCCGAGAAAATCTTCGCCATCAAAATACCGTCTATGGCACCCAATGGATGATTGGATACCACAATAAATGGCCCGGTTTTGGGAATCTTGGCCAAATCCTCTTCAAATACAATGTATTTCAAATCTCTTTCGCGTACAAAGGAATCAAAGAATGCTTTTCCTGATTTATCCTTTAATACATCGTATAGTTTATTAACTTCGTTGATCTTGGTTAATCCCATAATGGCAGAAGCAACGGGCCCCTTCAGTATCCCGATCTTATTTAAACCGGCTGCCATAATCAGATCATTTTTAGAAATAAGACTCATTGATGATCAGTTTGTAACCACTTGAACCGTTCTGTTTGAACTTTGTTCCAAGAGGATATTTTTGTTTTTGTATATTTTATTACTGCCGTCTAAGTTAGCATTTCTCACCGTATAAAGCGAAACGTCTTTAAAAAGTTCGGTTTTAAACTCCAACTGCAGCTCATCAATGAACTGATCTATTGCACCGTATTTATCCTCCAAGCATAATTCCAGCGAGATCGCCGTGTTCTGCATCAGTGAAATTTTGATTTTGTACTTCGCCATCATGGCAAAAATTTGGCTCAAATGTTCTTCGGCAATGAAAGAAAAGTCCCGGGTCGATATCCGTACATAAAGTTGGTTCTCTTTCAAAATATACGATTCATGTTTGGGTAGATGGGCGGAACCATCAATCTTAGTTCCCGGTTTTTCGGGCTCTAAAAAAGATTTTACGTAGAATGGGATATTCTTCTGCTTCAACGGCTGAAGTGTTTTCGGGTGAATAACCGATGCCCCATAATAGGCCATCTCGATCGCTTCTTCATACGAAATTTCAGTAAGCAGCGTTACATGATCAAATTTCCTGGGATCCCCCGTCATTACGCCCGGAACATCTTTCCATATCGTCATGGCTTCAGCATTCATGCAAAATGCAAAAATTGCCGCCGAATAATCCGATCCTTCACGACCCAATGTTACCGTAAAATTATTATCGTCAGAACCAATGAAACCCTGCGTTACATAGGAGTTTTTCACGTCAAGGGTTTTGATTTTACGCTCCGTTTCTTCCCAATTCACATTTCCTTCTCGGTAACTGTAGTCGGTTTTAATATAATCCCGCGCATCAATCCACCGGTTGGAAAATTGAATATCGTTCAGGTATTCACTTAAGATTTTAGAAGAAATCATTTCGCCGCAACTCACCACCTGATCATATACAAAGTTATAATTGGGAGATTTATTTCGTCGAAGAAAAGATTCTATATCATCAAAAAAAATCGATATTTCTGAAAAAACAGGATGCTTTTCGGGGAAAAGACCGTTGGATATTTCTAAATGATCCAGCTTCACTTTCTGAATTTCATCTTCGAAATTGCCTTTATCAAAATACACCTTCACCACCTTTTCAAGTGCATTGGTCGTTTTTCCCATGGCAGAAACTACGATGAGGCATTGCTCGAATCCCTGCAAACCCAAAACACGGGCTACATTTTTTACACTCTCGGCATCTTTTACTGACGCCCCTCCAAACTTAAAAATTTTCATTAAGCAAATAAATATCGATTGATTATAGATGATAAAGTGGTGAAATGGTTTTTTTCAGCCATCAAAAATAAAAATAAGCAGTCAAAAAAAAAAGTGTAGCCCAAAATTTTGAGAAAGAAATCCTTTGCGGCTTTGTTTGTTTTCCACCATTATTTCGTCCATCTCCTCCTCAGCTCACAATTTTAGACAAAACGATAGTTTAAATACTAAAAATAACCTATATTTGCAACCTAAATTTTAGAAAAAACAATGAGTACAATATTTACATTATTCATGGTTCTTATCATGATTGCGTGTGTGCTGCTGATTATCATTATTATGGCACAAAACCCAAAAGGAGGCGGTCTTTCCGGAACTTTTGGAGGCACGTCTTCAGCCCAGTTTGGGGTACAGCGTACCAACGATTTCATGGAAAAAGCAACATGGACATTGGGAGCAATTATCATCGCACTTATCCTTTTAAGTGTAATTCTTACCGGTAAGCCCGTGCAGAATTTCCAAACAACACCCGCTAAGAAGGAAGCTCCGGCTCCGCAGACAGCGCCTGCAACCAACAATAAAACAACAGTTCCGGCTACTCCGGCACCAGCAGGTAAATAATAATTAGTACGGCACTATATACAATCGGTTTAGAAATCCTAAGCCGATTTTTTTGTTATGGTATTTAAAATCTTATTACTGTTGACGAAAACCCGACCAATAATCATCCTGATGCTGAACAAACAAGCAGTGTAACCAGCTTTCCAGCGACATTTTCTCCAAAACACTATCGTCCAGTTTACGAAATGGCGTGCTGAAGAAATCAGCATCCAGCGTGATGTTTCCCCGATATAGCATCTGAATATTCTGTGCGCAGAAAAAAGGATAATTTTGAACATCTGTATTGGTGGTCAGCAGTTTTTTCCCTGAGGCAAGCGCCTCAAAGGTTCGCATCGTTAATCCATGCTGAAAGGGTTTATTGATGTCAAGCACCGAAAAAGAGTCATCATAAATTGCTGCAATTTCGGAATGGTTGAGTTTTTTAAAACTCAGCTTTTTAAGGTTGAATTGTTGCAAATTTTTATCAAATAGCTTTTTCAGCAGAAAAGCGATCCTTCCTGGTGCATAGTAATAAAAAAACGTGTTTAATTTTAAATTGTCTGCTAAATGCCGCACTTTTTCACCAATGAGATAACGGTCGGTATGCGCACTTCCTATGAAAACCAAATCATATTGCAGATGCTTTTTTTTCGGTATGCCGCTATATTCATCCAAAAAAAACAAGGGCCGAAAATGCAGCTGGTAGTTTTTCGCGTCAGCAGGTTCAAAAGTAAAATTCTTATCAAAATAAGGATACAGCTGTTTAAACTTTGGATATTCCGCAACCGCATCATAAGAATAAAAAACTGTACAAATCGCTGGATGTTGCACTTTCAATGCCTCCAAAAAAAAATGGGGAATACTTTCGCCTTTAATCAAAAGAAAAAAATCGTAATCTCGCCCCTCAGTTTGGGCAAGAATTTGCCGGTAATAGCGATTGATCCGCTTTTGATAAAGCGCACGATTGACACGGATAATTCCTTTTGACAGAACAGAATCCGATGGTCTCTCATTATAAAAATCCACTTCCGCACCCAACGTCTTCATTTTATCAATGATCGCTTTTTCGTAGCCGAAAAAATGAGCCGAAATGAACAGTATTTTTTTGTTGGTAAGCATTATGATTTCATAAAACCTTTGGCTTTCATTTCCTCCAGAGAACGGCTGAAATGATTGTCGCGCAACGGCTGTTGCAACACCCACTGCGTAAATTGGGCAATCCCCTGATCAAAAGTAACGGCTGGTGTAAAACCGAGTACTGATTTCATGACCGACAAGTCGGCAAAATTATGCCGAATGTCACCTACTCGAAAGTCACCCGAAACATTCAGAAAAACATCTTTATTGTATTTTTGGATCAAAAGTTTGGCAACCGAAAATACCGTATTAGCCACGCCGGTTCCAACGTTAATAATCTTTTGATGCGCAGTTTCCATTTCTAAACTGCGTACAGTTGCTTCCACGGTGTCTTCAATATTGATAAAATCTCTTGTCGGCAAACCGTCTTCGAAAACATTGATGCTTTTACCAGCCAGTATTTGCGAAGAAAAAATAGATAAAATCCCTGTGTAAGGATTAACCAGCGACTGACCAGCTCCATAAACGTTCTGATAGCGCAGGATCACAAAATTAATTCCTACGGAATCGCACACCAGTTGCACCATTTGTTCCTGCTGCAGTTTTGTGATGCCGTAAAAAGAAGTAGGATGCAACTTAGAATTTTCATCCGTGGGGAGTGGCTGCAATATTTCGCCTGCCGCGTCCGTCATTTCAAAAACTCCTTCCTTCATCTTTCTGGGACTTCGCTGCTTGGGGAAAACGATCTCGGATCGTGAATTGCGGTACTTTCCTTCTCCATAAACCGCGCGGGAAGATGCCAAAATAAATTGGCGCACCGCGTTTTTATGATTAACCAGCACATCCAGTATCAAAGCGGTACCAGACGTATTGACCCTGCTGTACCGATCGATTTCATACATCGACTGACCAGTTCCTGTTTCTGCTGCCAGATGAATAATAGCATCCTGATTGGCGATGGCTTTTTCCACATCTTTTCTGTTGGTTACATCACCTTTTATAAACAGAACCTCCCCAACAATGCTTTGATAAAGCGGTGAATCTTGCTCAGGATTTTCGCCGTGAATTTGCGGTGAAAGATTATCGAGCACCGTTACCTCATAACCGCGAGTTTTCAGTTTCAAAGCCAGATGACTGCCAATGAAGCCGGCTCCACCGGTAATCAGTATATTTTTCAAGTCGTTGTTCATCTTTAATTATTTTCCCAGCAATTTCAAATAGTTGTTCCTCAATAACCGGAATCCATATTTCACGGTATAAAAACCGGAGTACAAGCGATACTCTAACCATCCTATTCTTTTCAACAACAGCATATCTCTCAGGTTTTTCTGGAATCCTTTTTCCATTTCTTTTAAATTGGCCGATAAGCCCGAAATTCCGAAAGTTCGTTTGCCTCCGCCTGCAAAAATTAATTCTTCGTCTAAAATAAACATTTTATTGTTTAATGAAACCTTTAGCCAATAATTAATATCTTCCGCATAACGTTGGTTGATACTGAAAAAACCAGTATTCTTCAGCACTTTTCGCTTGAAAACAACAGAGGAAGGTTGGGCTTCATTCCTGATCATCAGTCGCCGAAAAGTGATTGCTGCAAGATGATTTTTATCCGCCTTATACGGAAAAAGCAATTGTTGATGCGTCCTTTTACAAGCCAGAAAATCGATTCCAAAAGCCGGATTCTCCAGATACTTCATTTGCCTTTCTATTTTTTCGGGCAGCCATTGATCGTCGGCATCCAGCAAAGCAATATAATCCGCATCAGCAGATCTAAGGGCAGTATTTCTGGCATTAGAAACACCCCCATTTTCTTGGCTGAACAGCAAAAATTGAAGCTCAGGATGATCCTTAATATACTCTTCAATTAGCAGTAAACTTTGATCGGTAGAACCGTCATTCACCAAAATAATCTGGAAGTTTGCGGCACCGTAAGTTTGCAGGCGAACACTTTCCAGCGTATTGATCACCGTGGTTTCCGAATTATAAACAGGTATAATGACCGCAATACTTTTCTTCATCATTAAACGGCTTCGTTATAAGGCATCCTGTTCTGAATCGATCTGCCCAAAGATATTTCATCGGCATATTCCAGTTCATCGCCCACCGAGATTCCACGAGCAATCGTCGAAAAAACGACCGGAAAAGTTTTGAATTTTTTATAAAGATAATAGGCCGTGGTATCACCCTCCATGGTGGCACTCAATGCGAAAATAAGCTCTTTAACAGTACCTTCTTTAAGTTTTTTCTCGATGGACGAAATGTTCAGTTGATGCGGGCCTATTCCTTCCATAGGCGAAATTTTACCTCCCAAAACCAAATACTTTCCATTGAATTTATGGGTATTTTCTATGGCCATTACATCACGTACATCTTCCACAATGCAAAGCACCTCATCACTTCTTTTGGGGTTGCTGCATATCTCGCAAACATCCGTATCGGAAAAATTATGGCATTCGGCACAATAATGCATATCTGTCACCAGTTTTACCAAAGCATTCCCCAAAGAGATGGCCTGGCTTTCGGGTTGTTTCAGCAGATGCAGAGCAAGTCGCAAAGCCGATTTTTTTCCGATTCCGGGGAGCCCGGAAATTTCCTCAACTGCTTTTGCCAAAACTTTACTCGGATAGTCCATTTCGCAAAGGTAAAAAATTTGGCGCAGGATATAAAACGAATACGTGGCTTGGGCAGTAATCCTGATAAGATTTCCAAAGAAACCGCAGACTATATGATTAATCAATTATATTTGCAGTGATAACATTTTAATCAATTCAGCGATGAAATTCAATACAAAAGTAATTCACGGTGGTCAACACCACGAATCTGCAACTGGGTCGGTCAACGTTCCTGTTTTTCTTACGTCCACCTTTGCACAAAAATCCCCTGGAATCCATTCCGGATACGAATACTCAAGAGCGGCAAACCCTACAAGACAAGCGTTGGAAGACGGTTTGGCATCTATCGAAAACGGCGCCAGAGGTTTGGCTTTTGGTTCAGGATTGGCCGCAATAGACGCGGTGCTAAAACTATTGAATCCCGGTGATGAAGTGATTGCTGTGGACGATCTTTACGGTGGAACCTATCGAATGTTTACTCGGCTTTTCGAAAAGTACCAGCTGAAATTTACTTTTGTTAATTTCGATGATGTTTCAAAAATAGCAGCATTAATTAACGAAAAAACAAAACTTATTTGGTTAGAAACCCCAACCAATCCATTAATGAAATTGGTGGACATTAAGCACGTTACCGATTTGGTGAAAGGAAAAAATATTTTAGTAGCGGTAGATAATACTTTTGCGACACCTTATCTGCAAAGACCGTTGGATTTGGGTGCTGACATTGTGATGCATTCTGCCACGAAATATTTGGGAGGCCACTCCGATGTGGTTGCAGGCGCGTTGATCGCGAAAACACCTGAGCTTGGTGAGCAGCTTCACTTTATTCAATTTGCCAGTGGTGGAATTTTGGGACCGCTCGATTCTTACTTGGTTCTTCGAGGGATAAAAACTTTATCTTTAAGGATGCAGCGCCACTCAGAAAACGGACTTTTAATAGCGCAATACCTTGAAAACCACCCTGCAATTGATGAGGTTTTTTATCCAGGTCTTCCATCGCATCCCCAGTTCGAACTGGCAAAGCGGCAAATGATAGACAACGGAGGAATGGTTTCTTTTAAGTTTAAATCTGGAAAGAAAGATGATGCCGTGAAATTTTTGGAGAAACTGAAAGTCTTCACCTTAGCCGAAAGTCTGGGCGGTGTGGAATCGCTTGCCAATCATCCCGCAACGATGACGCATGCCTCAATTCCAGCGGAAAAGCGCGCAGAGCTAGGCATTACCGATGACTTGGTACGCTTAAGTGTGGGCATTGAAGATCATCAGGATTTGATTGCCGATTTAGAAAAAGCATTGAGTTAATGAATTGACCTCCATTTTTTCATCTTTAATAATGACCGATTTCGAACAGTACATCCAACGGTATCTGAACATCATTCCCTCCCAAAACTGGCTCCAAGAAATGGAATTAGCAGGTAATGCCACTTCGGAAATATATAGGCATTTAACCGAAGAACAAGCCAATTTTGCGTACGCTGAAGGAAAATGGAGTTTGAAGATTTTACTGCAACACCTTATTGATGCAGAGAAGATTTTTGCTTACCGTGCCCTGCGTTTTTCAAGAAATGATGATACAGAACTTGCCGGTTGGGACGAAGAGCAATATGGTGCAAACAACAACGTTTCTTTCATTCCGCTCAACGATCTCATTGAAGAATTTGAAGCCGTAAGAAAAACATCTTTGCTTTTCTTTAAAAACCTCAGCCCCGAAATTCTTGCCCGAAAAGGAATAGCCAATGCGAACGAAATATCGGTGGAAACCATAGGCCATCTGATCACCGGTCATCATTTGCATCACCTCAGCGTAATCAGAGAACGTTATTTGAAGGAAAAATAAATGATATGGAAGAAGTAATTCAAATTCTGAAATCGGGCGGAACAATCCTCTATCCTACCGATACCATTTGGGGAATTGGGTGCGATGCGACCAATGTTGATGCCATACAAAAGATTTATGACATCAAAAAGCGCGAGCCCTCTAAATCATTGATCATTCTTGTAGAATCCGAGAAACGTTTGCAAGACCTGGTTGATGTCCCTGAAATGGCATGGGAAATCATGGATCTTTCCGACAAACCGGTGACCATCATTTACGACCAACCCCGAGGTTTACCAAAGATACTGCTGGCTGAAGACGGTAGCATTGGCATCCGTCTGGTGAAAAATAAATTTCTTAAAAAATTGATTTCAGGACTCAATCAGCCATTGGTTTCCACATCGGCCAACTTGAGTGGTGATCCGTCTCCACTTAGTTTTTCTGATATTTCCCCCTCCATTATCAATCAGGTTGATTTTGTTGCAGAACAACAGCAGGACGAGGTGTCGGCTTATGAAGGTTCATCAATCATCCGCATTTGGAATGACGGCAGAATTAAAGTGATAAGAGAATAGGTAGTTTTTTAGATAAAATTTCGGCAAAATAAAAAAACGAGAAAATCTGAATTTCGCTTAGATTTTGCATCATTATTCTGTTTATTCTGAATGTTTATTCTGATTTTCCTTGCTATCTTTGTACAAATGACATTCAATTGTTTATTTCATCACTAAAACATTAACCAATTTACAACAAAAAACAATGAGACGACTATTTTTATTTTGTGCGATGACTTGTTTCTCGGCAGGTGCTTTTTCTCAAGACATTTCCGGCAAAGCAACTAATGGGGAAATTCCACTGATTGACCGCAGCATTTTCTTCGGCAATCCTGAGATTTCTGGCGGTCAGCTGAGTCCAGACGGAAAATTCATTTCTTTTATGAAAGCGTATAACGGCACCATGAACATTTGGGTAAAAAAGATAGACGAACCCTTTGAAAAGGCAAGAAGACTAACCAATCTTGAACGCCCTAGCGGCGGCTATCTATGGACTGATGACGGCCGATACATTCTTTATGTAAAAGATAAAGGAGGTAACGAAAATTTCAATGTGTATTCCGTTTCGCCTACTGCATCGGCAGATTCAAAAACAGGTATTCCTGAAAGCCGAAACCTGACCCCTTACGAAGATGCACGCGTGGCGATTTATATGGTAAGCAAAAAAGATCCCAATAAGTTGATGATTGGGCTCAACAACCGCGATCCTAAATGGCATGACCTGTACCAGTTAGAAATCAGTTCCGGAAAACTGACCAAATTAAATGAAAATAATGACCGTATTTCAAATTGGGTCTTTGACTGGGACGAAAAACCCCGCCTTGCGATGAGAAATCCGGAAGACGGATCTACTGAATTTCTTTCTGTCGGTAAAAATGGTAAATTCAATAAAATATACAGTGTCACCGCATTAGAAAGCGCTAGTCCCGTTGCTTTCACCAAAGACAATGGCAAAGTGTATGTGGAAACCAACAAAGGTGATGATACCAACCTGACTAAACTGGTACTGATGAACCCTGAAACCGGAGCAACAACAGCGTACGAACAGGATCCATTGAAAAAAGTAGATTTGCAAAACGCGGCCTTCAGCGATTTGACCAGAGAGTTGACATATACCTCTTACTTTGATGAAAAACTTCGGCTGTATTTTAAAGACAAAAAGTACGAAGCCGATTACAACCACCTGAAATCAAAATTTCCAGGTACAGAAATTGGTATCGCAAGCCAAACCAAGGATGAAAGAAAATGGTTGTTCAGCGTATCGGGAGACACAAAAGTATCGACTGTTTATCTTTATGATCGCGATACCCAAAAAATTACCGAGCAATATACTCCACGTCCGAAACTTAAGAAATACGAAGAATTCTTAAGTTCCATGCAGCCCATTAGTTACAAAAGTAGTGACGGACTAGAGATACCGGCTTACCTCACTTTACCCAAAAATAAAGAAGCTAAAAATCTTCCTTTACTAGTTTTTCCACACGGCGGTCCTTGGGCAAGAAGCTACTGGGGATTCAATTCTTATGCACAGTTATTTGCCAACCGTGGATTTGCGGTACTTGATCCTAATTTTCGGGGCAGCACTGGATATGGAAAGAAATTCTTGGATGCAGGCAACCTGCAATGGGGCAAGTTGATGCAGGATGACATTACCTGGGGTGTAAAAGACCTGGTTAATAAAGGTATTGTAGACCCTAAACGTGTCGCCATTATGGGAGGAAGTTACGGTGGTTACGCAACTTTAGCAGGGTTAACCTTTACACCCGATCTTTATGCGGCCGGTGTTGATATTGTGGGACCAAGCAATCTTTTTACATTGCTCTCTAGCATTCCGCCCTATTGGGAAGCAGGCAGAAAACAGTTTACACTGAGAATGGGTGACGAAAATACACCGGAAGGAAAGAAAATTCTTACCGAAGCCAGTCCGCTTTTTTCGGCCAATAAGATTAAATCACCACTGATGATTATTCAGGGAGCCAATGACCCTCGTGTAAAACAGGCAGAAAGCGACCAGATCGTCATTGCTTTGAGGGATTTGAAGAGAGATGTACAATACATCCTTGCCAACGACGAAGGCCATGGCTTTGCAAAACCGGTCAACAATATGGCGATGTTGGCCGCCTCAGAAAAATTTCTGTCCCAATATACCGGAACACGCTACCAAGCGGATATGCCTGAAGATGTAGCAAAACGGCTCAAGGAAATTACTGTGGACATCAATACCGTAAAATTGGCAGAGAAAGTAGATGCAAAAATTCCTTCTGCACTTCCTCCATTAAGCGGTGATTTTGTGGAAGGAGTCTACAATTACGCAGTAAACATTGAGGTTGGTGGACAAAACATTAAAATGGACATGACCAGAACAGTAAAAAAAGACGGCAACAACTGGGTGGTTGCAGAAACGTCGAAAAGTATGCTGGGTGAAATGTCGGATACTGCCGTTTTTTCTAAAGACCAATTGGCATTCAAAACCCGAACAGTAGTTCAGGGACCTGCGAATATTTCCTTTACGAATGCTGGCAATGAAATTAAAATCAATGCAATGGGAAAAGATCTTTCGGCTGCAATTGACGGTGCCTACCTTACTGAAGGTGCAGGAGCGGATATGATTATCGCCAGAATGCCACTGAAAGAGGGATTTACCACCAGTTTCTACAGCGTAGATGCTGCGACAATGAAACCCAAAAAATGGATACTAAAAGTAGTTGGTAAAGAAAAACTCAACGGAAACGATGTATGGAAAGTAACACAAACTAACGCAGACGATGCCAAAGAAAAAGTGGAACTCTGGATTGATCCGGCAAAGAAAATGGCTGCCAAGACGCAAGCAATTGCACCAGCCATGAACAATGCAGTCATTACCGCAGAACTGAAGTAGCAGAGCCAATGTACATAAAAAAAATTCCGAGATTGTTCTCGGAATTTTTTCGTTTATTTCTTCAAGTATTCATCAAAATAATCAGTGACTTTTTGCATCAGATGCACACGGTCTTTTCCCAATACATTATGCTGATGACCGGGATAAACAAAATAATCCATCTGCACACCATTGTCCACGGCAGCTTTCAGAAACTTTATCGAATGTTGCCATACCACAACATTGTCCTGCGCTCCATGAATCATAAGCAAATGTCCTTTCAAATTCTGAACCTTATCTAAAAGATTAGCACGTTTATACCCTTCCGGATTTTTCTGTGGCGAATCCATGTAGCGTTCTGTGTACATTATTTCGTACATATTCCAGTCGATTACCGGTCCTCCTGCAATACCCACTTTAAAAACCTCTGGATGTTTCAGCATGAAACTCGTCGTCATAAAACCACCAAAACTCCAACCGTGAATTCCCAATTGATCCGCATTTACATAAGGTAGCGATTTCAGGTAAGCGACCCCT
Source organism: Chryseobacterium sp. 39-10 (assembly GCA_001898255.1). Taxonomy (GTDB): domain Bacteria; phylum Bacteroidota; class Bacteroidia; order Flavobacteriales; family Weeksellaceae; genus Kaistella. The sequence goes on from MKTK01000013.1 coordinate 22,684, forward strand.
TTCAGCTGATCGTTCATTTCGGTTTCACCAAGATTTCGAAAAACGGCCTGTTCAAATTTCAACCCTCGATTAGAAGAACCTCTGCCATCCATAGTGAAAACAATATAGCCACGCTGCGCCATAAACTCGTACCAAAGGTTTCCCGAGGCAGGAAAAGAATTGGTTACCAACTGCAGATGCGGACCGTTGTACAAATAAACAATGGCGGGATATTTTTTATTGGCATCAAAATCGGTGGGAAGAATAATTTTTCCGTAAAGAGGCGTTCCGTCGTCGGCTTTCAGGATAATGTTCTTAATTTCTGGGCGCTCATAATTCTTTAATGGATTTTCTGCTGTGAGAATATTCTTCGATTTTAAGGTATTCGTATTGACCGCATTCACCACCCGCGGCGTATGGGCATTAGAATAAGAATCATAAATAAAACTACCATCTTTACTTAAAATTCCAGAATGCACTCCTGGTTCCTGACTGAGTTTTTCGGTCTTAAAAGTGGCCCAGTTCACCATATACAAATGCCTTTCTAACGGTGACTCTTGAGTAGAGGTGTAAAAAATTTCTTTTCTCTTCTCATTGAACCCCAGAAAATCGGTGACCAGCCAATCTCCCTTCGTGATTTGCGCCACCAAACCACGCTCCAAATTATAATGAAAAAGATGATTAAAGCCAGTACGCTGGCTTTGCCAAATAAAATCGGTGGAAGAATTCGGAAAGAAAATCAGTGGATTCTGCGGTTCCACATATTTATCAGATTTTTCTTCTAAAACGGTCCGCAAAAAATCTCCAGTTGTAGCATCATACTGATTGAGCTGAAGGTCGTTCTGATCGCGGTTCAGCACACCAATGAAAACACTTTTGGAATCCGGACTCCAAGTGATGGCGGTAAGGTATTGTTCGGGATCGCCTTGTGTTTTAATAAAAATGGTTTTACCGGTTTTCACGTCATAGCACCCCAATGTGACATGGTGAGACGGCGTTCCCGCCATAGGATATTTGATATTTTTGTTAACCGCAGGCGTTACACTCCAATCAATAATGGGATAATCGGTAACCATCGTTTGATCCATCCGATAGAATGCTATTTTGGAATTGTCGGGCGCAATAAAAATCCCTTTATTGATACCAAATTCATTCTGATGAACCGACTGTCCATTCACAATGTTTTCATCCTGATCATTGGTTATCGCCGTCACTTTACCGTCTTTGCTGAGGTACAGATTATTTTTGAGAGTGTACACAAAGCCACTTTTATCGTTCAACAATTCGGTATTTGAAGCGTTTTCATCCAGGGAAGTCCAGTTGCGAACCTTCCAATCAGCACCTGCCTTTTCCACCCAGTAATATTGGGAATCCTGAACAAAATATCCTTTGTCTTTATTGATAAACGTTATTTTCGGAAAAGATTTAAAACGAGTTCCTGCCGAACGATTTTTGTTGAGCTGGTTCAGAGAAATGAGCGTATCTTGTTTTAAGGTTTGAACCTCAGTTTCCAGATAACCATTCTTCACACTTTGGTAATACGATTTATGATCTTGGCTCCAAGAAAACTGCGAAACATTGCTCACAGCAAGATTACTTCTTAATCCGTTCACCGCTTCTGCAATGGTATATTTTTGATGCTGAGCAAAAAGAAAACCGCCCGAAACAACGAACAACAAAGTAATTTTTGATAATTTCATCGCCTATTAAATTAAGTGGATAAATGTAGCAAATTTAATCGAGATGTTAAATAGTGTTAAAATAAGGATTTGAAGCAGCCGGTTCAACATTCAATCTTGCAGATGACAAAAAAATCATTCAGTAAATGCTTCCCAAAAAAGGATCCGTTTCAGAATTACTTTTGTTCCATTGATATTGGTGCGTCCAATAGGCAATTTTCATCGAAAGAATACCTAAACCCGCCCCGAAAAGAACATCAGAAAAATAGTGTTTATCCGTAGCGACCCGCATCACTCCTACTCCCGTTGCAACACCGTATGCGGCATAAGGAACCCACTTGTGATGCTCGCCATACTCGATGGAAAGCATGGTTGCCCCCGCAAAGGCGTTGGCGGTATGACCACTTGGAAAGGAAAAAGAAGTGCCGTCTGGACGGGTTTGATTGGTTGTTTTCTTCAGCAAATAAACCAATCCCAAATTCAGAAGCTGACCTTTAGCTAAAATTGCTGTCCGATTTTTCCAGTCGGTTTTGGGTTTCATTCCGAGCCATTCAAAGGCGTAAATCCCCACATAGGGCAAGAACTGCGCATAATCGCTGACATGATTTTTGAATCCGAGAAGGCCTTTACTTTCCGCCTCAACTACATTATTTTTGGCTTCATTTTTATCCTGACTTTTCAACAAAATGCCCGCCGCCATTAAACCTGCAGGAAGATATGTTTTTTGATAACGAAAAGAAAATCGGCGGTCTGCAACTGCTATACTGTCTATTGGCTGAGCATTGGCGGAAATACAACAAAAGAACAGCATCAAAGCCCCAAGCCATTTTTTCATGAATTTTAGATTTGGGCAAATGTAAACAATTAACTTTTTAAGATAAAACACGGCACAATCGTACATCCGCTATTTATTACCATACATCAACGAACTTTTGATGAATTGGTTTTAATTTTGCATCATCAAATGAATCATTAATCAATCAAAAAAATACAGTATGGCAACTCAATGGAACCTAGACCCCGCACACAGCGAAATTACTTTTAAAGTAAAACACATGATGATTTCTAACGTTAAAGGGGAATTCACCAAATTTAATGCAACATTAGAAAGCGAAGACGAGCAGTTTACCAATGTAAAAGTGCACGCAACAGTTGATACCGATTCGGTGAATACCAATAATACCGATCGAGACAACCACTTGAAATCTCCAGAATTTTTCAATACCACTGCATTTCCACAAATTATTTTTGACGCCAACTCACTGAACGGTGAAGTGACCGGAAACATTACCATCAATGGTGTTACCAAACCAATTGCACTAGAAGTTGATTTTGGTGGAGAAAACGTTGATCCTTGGGGACAAACCAAAGCTGGTTTCTCTTTTGAAGGAAAAATCAAAAGAAGCGATTTTGGTTTGAATTGGAATGCGGCACTTGAAAAAGGTGGTGTTTTAGTTTCTGATGAAGTAAAAATTGCAGGAGACCTGCAGTTTGTAAAAGCATAATTCACTTCACTTACAACAAACAAAATTCACCCGGAGCTTCTCTGTGGTGAATTTTTTTAACCTCAAAAATCATGACTTTACATCAATTGAATACACTTTCTGATGGCTTCTCCAAAACCCCAAAAATGCCTGTCCTTTTCTTAGGTCACGGTTCGCCGATGAATGCCATTGAGGAAAACATTTTTGTGCAGGGTTTTAGAAATGTTTCAAAGCAAATCCCCAAACCAAATGCTATTCTATGCGTCTCGGCACATTGGCTCACCAATGGAAGTTTTGTAACGGCAATGGATCTGCCCAAAACCATTCATGATTTTTACGGTTTTCCAAAAGCACTTTTTGACGTACAATATCCGGCTCCGGGGAGTCCTGAATTGGCTAAAGAAACAACCGAACTCTTGCTTCCCGCATTAGTGGAAGAAGACTACAGCTGGGGATTAGATCATGGCGCCTGGAGTGTTATTCGGCATCTTTACCCTCATGCCGATATACCAGTAATCCAGCTGAGCATAGACTATAGCAAACCGATGCAATATCATTTTGAACTGGCGCAACGCTTGCAGAAACTTCGCGAAAAAGGAATTCTGATCATAGGCAGCGGCAATATTGTTCACAATTTAAGCATGATTGACTGGCAAAATATCAATACCGTTGGCTCCGGTTGGGACTGGGCCATTGAAGCCCGTGAAAAAACAAACCAATGGATAATGGATGGTGATTTCCGCAACATTGTGAATTATCACCAGCATGGAACTGCGTTGCAAAAAGCGGTACCCACGCCTGATCATTTTGCTCCACTCGTTTATGCGCTTGCCCTGAAAAGTCCGAGTGATGAAATGGTTTTATTTAATGACGAACTCATTGGCGGAAGCTTAAGCATGACCAGCGTAAAAATTGGATAAAAAACGTCATCAATATTACATGTTCTCGAAAACCGTTTAAAGTCCAGGAATTTCAAATGAGCACAACAAAAATTGAATAGGATAGCTTATTGGCAATCATTTCAATACTTAAAAAAAGAAAATTCAAATTATGAAACCTACCTTTTCATAAGGATGCAGGAATTAAATCGGTGAACAAAAACGAATCAGAATTTCATTCTATTATTGACATCTTTGGCTAATAAGACTTCCAATAATCGGTACTGTACGTTTTTTTTAAACTTTTAATGCAGTATTTGGATTTTACTTTCACCTCAATAGCAGTGATGGTATTCCCTTCCGGATTGCTGAATTTGGGTTGAGGATTGGTAGAATTTTGTGTTGTGCCATCCGCATAAGAGGAGATCCATTCATACGTCAAATTGCTGCTTGCACTTTCGGTTCGGAAAGAAACCGTCCCATCGGAAGACTTGGCTTCTAAAAAATTTGTAAGGACAATATCACAGTTGGGGTCACCGCTTTTCAAACCCGCAGTAAGGTCCTGCTGAACATCTACCATTTTGCTGCACTGCACCACTCCTTGCGGTGAAAGCATCACCAGCGAAATAATGGTTCTACCGCCACCGTTTGCTTTTAGTTTAACACTTGCATCTTTCGGATTACCGATCAGTGAAACATCGCCTCCATTGGTTGTCCAGAGATGGCAATCGCTGCACTGCGCAATATCTTTATCCACCGTGTAAGTTTCCGTTTCCTGCATTTTCAGGGTAGAGCTTCCTTTGATAAAACACTGTGCAAATGCTGACACCGAAAGCATTAAACAGCATAAAAAGTACATTTTTTTCATGATTAGGGAATTAGCTTGGTGCAAGTTACGGAATTTTCTATGGTGCAGACCGTTGTTGTTGCGTAGGTCCAAAATTATTTCCTCAAAAGATTTTCAATTTTCTTCAGTTCGTGCCCGGATCGCTAAAGACTTACACCTTCATGTCTTAAAATGTATTGATTGCCGATTGTAAAACTCATCAAAATCAGGTTTTTAAATGTATTTTAACCGAAATTTAACAATTTTAAAGAGCAACCTTAACAATTAAAGGGATAATTTTGCAGTAATGAACACGAATGCTTTTTTATCGGTAGTTTTAATGGTTTTGGGGACCTGTTTACTGTCCGGACAGGAGAGTTATAAAACATTGATTTACAAAGGTAACCAGAATTTTGATAAAAAAAATTACGATGCTGCTTCTTCTCGATATGCAGAAGCCGCAAAAGTGAACGAAAAAGATTTCACGGCGCATTATAATCTTGGAAATGCGTTGTATAAAAATGGCAAGTATGATGAGGCGAAAGCAGAATTTGAAAAGGCCGAAAAACTTTCACAAACCCTTCCCGATAAATCTGCGGCGCTGTATAACTTAGGCAATGCCCATATGCAATTGCGAGATACCGAAAAAGCATCTCAACTCTATAAACAGGCACTTAAACAGGATCCTTACAACGAAGTTATCCGAAAAAATTATGAAATTGCAAAGCTGAAAGAAAAGGAAAAACAACAGCAACAGCAAAAAAACAAATCGGGCAACGGTGGTGATCATGATCAAAAAGATCAGAAAAAAGGAGATGAAAAAGGAAACCTCCCCAAACAAGAGCAGGGAAATGGGGAGCAAAATAAGGGGCAGGGAAAAGGGAATGACCCCAATAAAAATAATGATAACAGCGAAGATCAAATGCCGAAAGATCTCGAAAATGCAATTCTTAACCGCGTTGAAAATAAAGAACGCGAAACCGCAAAAAGAATTCTGAATAAAAACTCCTATTCAATGCCTCAAAGCAATGAGAAGGATTGGTAATGAAGCAAAAAATTCCATACATATTATTTCTCTTTTCCACACTGTTTGCGCACAGCCAGGTCACTTTAGCGGTTTCTGATGTAAAAGATGCCAAGCTTAACCAGCGCTTTAACCTCACGGTTGTATTGGAAATAAGTGGTGAAAATATGGAGCAGGAAACCCCGCTCAGGATGCCTGATTTATCCAAATTCGACATTATCGGCACAGCTTCAGAACAGAACACAGTGGTGCTGGATGCTAAAAAGGGGGATGTGGTGAATCAAATGATTTACCAATTGGTACTTACCCCGAAACAGAGCGGAAAAGTAAAATTCGGATCGGTACTGGTTACTGTCAACGGTAAAATCTACAAAACCGAACCTTTCGAAATCAATGTGCGCGACACTGAGAAAAAAGCGAGTGTTGCCGCCAATTCTGAGACCAATGATTTGTACCTTAACTTGGAAATTCAAGATCGGGAGGTTTATAAAAACGAAGCTACGCTTGCATTTTTGCGCGCATACAGCAGAAATTATGCTAATTTCAGAAAGCTGAAAAACATTCAATTCTCTAACCAAAGAAATGTGAGCATCAAACCGGTGAGTTTCGCAAAATCAGAAATTGAATCGTCGGGTGGCATGAATTCGCAGGTTATTGCGGTGTACATGATTTCGCCTTCAGAGAGTGGACATATCGAGCTTAATCCCGTTTCGGCATCAGTGGTGAACTCTGCCTCCGAAGATAAAATTGTATCGAACCGGGCAAAACTCACTGTTCGGAAACTACCTCCAGGAATGCCTGAACATTACAAAAATGCAGTGGGTCATTTTGAAGTAACCGTCGCCAATCTTCGTCCCAATGAAGTTTCTGAAATTGAAAAACCGGTCAATGTTGCCCTAAAACTTTCAGGGGCAGGTAATTTCGGTACGCTTTATTTACCTAAAATTTTGCCTTCGCCCAATTATATCGCTTATCCGCCAAAAATCATGGCCAACACGACTCCTCATCATGCCAATCTTACAGGTGATGTGGTAGCTGAATATGTTGTGGTTCCTAAAAAACCGGGATTGGTGGCAGTGGCTTTTGAAGAATTTTCTTATTTCGATCCCAGTGCTGATCATTATGTAGATTTGGGTTCTAAAAGCGTTGCGTTGAATGTAAAAACACCCGATCAGATCAACGCCGAGAAATCGACGCTGGAAAGAGTGAACGACATCACCAATAATGTTTTAGAAACGGTAAACACACCTGTTTTACAAACGCACAACCTTAAAATAAAAGACAAGAAAAAAATCAACTGGCCCGTTGTTGCCGGAAATTTAGTACTGCTTTCAGCATTGGTGGGTTTACTTTTTGCCGTTACAAAACGCAAACAGAAACAACGCGTGAAACCACGCCCCCTAATAATACCTACCACCACAATTGCCGAAACCGAAGAATTGATAAGGAAAGATTGGGAAAATAGTTTTGAAGATAATATCATTTATCTAAAAAAACTGAAAGATAATCAGGATTTCTCAACATTTTTTTCGGCTTATGAAAGCATGAAAGAAGAGGTAAAAAAGCAGAACTCCATCATCGACGAATCCGCCTTTCGAAAATTTCTGGAAGAGAAAAAAGGGGCAGCTTTTGCAGACCAATACAGAGTACTCAGCGAGCAAATTCAATTCGAAAAGTATGCCCCAGAAAACAGCATCGAAAGAGTTGATGAATTGTTCAGCTCCATTACGGCTCTATTTTCTCAGATTAAAAAATAATCAAATTAATTTTATATTTTTGCGAAATTAATAATTTCAGCTATGTTTGAACATTTTTCTTTAAAGGAAACACTCACCGCTTCTATGGTTTTATTCGCAGTCATCGATATTGTTGGCTCCGTACCCATCATTGTGGGCTTAAAGAAAAAATTCGGAAAAATTGATGCAGAGCGGGCTTCCCTGGTTTCCGGTCTTCTGATGATTGCTTTCCTTTTTATCGGAAACAAGATCTTAAAACTGATCGGTGTTGATGTAAATTCCTTCGCTATCGCCGGTGCAGTGGTTATTTTCATCATTGCATTAGAGATGATTTTGGGCATCGAAATCAATAAAAACACCGAAGCCAAATCTGCTTCTATCGTTCCCATCGCGTTTCCACTGATTGCAGGCGCCGGAACATTAACTACCACCCTCTCGCTGCGTGCAGAATATCATGACATCAACATCATCTGCGGAATCGTGCTGAACACACTGTTTGTTTATTTGGTGCTGAAATCAGCCAACTGGATCGAGCGTAAATTGGGAGACGGAACACTGCAAGTGTTGCAAAAAGTTTTTGGAATCATCCTTTTAGCCATCGCAATTAAATTATTTACCGCTAACTTTGCGCAGTTGTTTTCAACCTACGTAAAATTTTAAAACCCCACCTCCATGCAATTATTTTATAAGATTTTTTTGGCACTTTTTATTATTTTCATCGGATTCAATTTGTACGTAATGGAATGGGATCTAGGTTTTTGGGATGAAGAAAATGCTAAATTCATCCTGTCAATTTCGGCTGCTATTTTAGGAATCATCATCCTTTTAGTGTTGCATTATATGAGCAAGTTAGCAACAAAACATTAAGTTCTTATTGCTGCCGATATTTCCGAAAGAACGACCTTACCTGCATCCGTAGCTTTTCCGCATTCGAAAACTCAATCCGGTGGTGAATAAGAGTACCATTTTTTAGTTTAATATCCGCATAAAGATCAAAAGTTGGATCAATTTTCAGTGCTTTAATTTCTGCCCATCCAATTTTTCTGATTCCTCTTAATTTAATACCTTTTTCATCCAAAGTGACTTCCGGGAAAATAATACTCAGCAAAAATTTTAAGGTGAAACCAAACAGAAAAACGGACAAAACAAACATGGTCATGATGAGCGAAATAGACCTTCCAGACGATATTAATTCCCAGTAAAGAAGCGAAAACAGAACACCTAAAAAAAGTATTTGCCAGAAAAAACGATTGCTGTTTCTGAAAAAAATGCGTGAAGGAATCTCCCGATCAACCCGGAAATACCTTTGTCTTCGGCTTCTTAATTTTTGTATAGCATGTCGTCGGCTGAAGTTCATTTCAAAACCTCATCACATCTTTCACCAACCCGTTATTTTGGGTGTGCGTAAGTAATTCCTTTACCACAAACGCCTTGATTTCATCAGCATCCGAATTTTCGGGAAACAGCAAATGCACGTTGGCGCCGGCATCCAGCGTAAAAAACAAATCTAAACCGGTCTCTTTGCGGAAATTCCAAATCTTATTGATGACTTCGAGGGTACCTGTCTTCATCAGTATAAATGCGGGTTCACTCATCATCATCATGGCATGCAGCGTGAGTGCCTCATGCTCTACCAACTGGATAAACCTTTTCATGTCGCCTGTCTTCAGAATTTCTTTCAGCAATACAAAATTTTCTTGCGCTTCCAGAAATCGTCTTTCCGCATAAGGATTGGTCTTCATCAATCCATGACCCACTGTGGAACTCACCGACTTTTCACCTTCATGAATAAGCAAAACCCAGTCATTAAAATTTTTAAAAACTGAATGAATTTCATCATTGGGATAAGGAATAGCATACGCATCAAAACTGCCTTCCACTTCCGGGGTTTTGCCCCACACCACCAATCCTTCATACAAACTGCGGCACGCGCTACCGCTCCCTAACCTCGCGAGGAAACTTGCCTTCTTTTGCAAAAAATGATGGTCCGTTTTACCTGAAAACTGCTCATCCAAAAGCATTAAACATTTTGCGATAGCACCAAAACCAGATGCCGAACTCGCAATTCCGGAGCTGTGAGGAAAAGTATTCTCAGTGGAAATAACGTATCGACCTGTGAGAATCCAAGGCAAATACTCACTGATCGTTTTGAAATATTTTCCAATTTTTTCGGCGAACTTAAATTCTTCTTTGCCAGACAAAAAAGTTTGCACCCCAAAAGCATCTCCTGCATAAAATGCTATCGTAGTATTGGTTCTGCAATGGTTTAAAGTATAACTAATGCTGGGATTTGCCGGAATTTGCTGGTCATATTTTCCCCAGTATTTAATGAGTGCTATATTGGACGGGCAACTTGCTGAAACCGTTTGGTCAGAAGTTAAAAAATTTGCATTTCCCAGAAACTCGTCAGTCATTTTGTCTTTTTTTAGATTTTTTCTATTGATACATTCTTCCGATCATTTCGGCATATTTCTGCTGCACCACATTTCTTTTTACTTTAAGTGTGGGTGTAATTTCTCCGCTTCCGATTTCGAATTCCGCAGGCATCAGTATAAATTTCTTCACCTTCTCAAAACCTGACAGTTGCCGCTGAATTTGCTCAATTTTTTGATGATAAAACTCCTTCACTTTATCCATATTCACCACTTCATCCCAATTGGTAAAATCAATATTGAGCTTAGGCAAATAGTCTTTCAATGCTTCAAAATTGGGTATAATAAGTGCCGTAACATATGGCCGACCTTCTGCCACCACCATTGCCTGGTTGATGAAATTATCGTTCGACAATAAGTTTTCAATAGGTTGCGGAGTGATGTATTTTCCGTTAGAAGTTTTCATCAGATCCTTAATCCGGTCGGTGATAAAAAGATTTCCGGATGCATCAAATTTTCCTGCATCACCGGTTTTGAACCAGCCGTCTTGGGTAAAAACGTCAGCTGTTTCATTTGGTTTTTTATAATACCCTTTCATGATTCCGCTTCCTTTTGCAAGAATTTCATCGTTCTCGCCCAATCGCAGTTGAGTATCTCCTAACGGTATTCCCGCGGATCCGTGTACGTAATGTTTAAAAGGAAAAGCCGTCAAAGTAGCGGTAGTTTCAGTTAATCCGTAACCCACGGTGATGTGAATGCCCATTGCATCAAAAAACCGGGTCACTTCAGGCGAAATGGATGCGCCTCCGCATGGCATAAACCACAACTGACCTCCCATTTTATTTTTAATTTTCTTGAAAACCAGTAAATGGGCGATCTTATTTTTCACGGCCAAGCCGGCCGGAACTCGCTTTTCAAGACGTTTAAATTCAGAGACCTGACTTCCAGCATTCAAAGCAAAATTGAAAATTTTCTTTTTTAATGACGAGCCGTTAGCAACCATCTCGTTGACGCCGGCATAGATTTTTTGATAGAACCTGGGAACCGAGCACATCATGGTGGGCTTCACCTCGGTAAGTGCAGTAGCAATAAGTTTTGTGTTCTCAAGGAAAGACACTTTTGCCCCACCTGTCAAACACAGTAGCGTCCAGCTTCGTTCGAAAACATGGGTTAAGGGTAAAAAGGCAAGTGAATGTTCTTTCTCGAAATTCTTAAATTTAAAAAAATCGAAATGCGCTTGAAAGCATTCGGTGAAATTTCGGTGGGTAAGCATCACTCCTTTCGGAACTCCGGTGGTACCGGAAGTGTATATGATGGTTGCCAAATCGTCACCATTTTTCTCGACAATACTAAAATTATCGTCGGCATTCTTTACAAAATCTTCTAAGTAATGGGTTCGCTCTTTCTTCGTCCAGACTGCTTTTTTGGCAACGATAATTTCCTGCAGAAAAGGCGAATTTGCAGCAATCTCGAAAGCCGCATCGTACTGTTGTTGATTGCCAACCAGAATCATTTTGGATTCGGAATCGTTCAGTATATAGGCAGCTTGCTCCAAGTTATTGGTAGAATAAATGGGAACGGTGATGGCGCCCAAAGATAACACGGCAAGATCGAAAACAATCCACTCGGCAGAGTTGTCGGCATAAATAGCGACTTTATCGTTTTCGGAAATCCCCGAACTTTTCAGGGCATTTGCCGTTTTAAAAACCATGCGTCGGAATTCTTTCCAGTTGATGTCTTTCCATACTTCCTTCTTTTTAAAACCAATGGCTGGTTGGTGAGGAAATCTTTCGTTATTGGTATTGAGAAATTGTGTGAGATTCATTGTTTTAAAACCGAAAACAGAACCGTTCCCGGTATGCATTAATTACTTTTTTGAATTGATATAGTTTTTCACATGAAAATCTACGCTTTCTTCCACGGGAATAAAGGTATATCCCAGTTGCTGCTTTATTTTTTCATTTGAAATTTTATTAAAATTGGAGATCGCCTCAATATTGACTTTATTGGCCATTTTCAGCGACGGAATAAGCCATCCGAAAAGGAAACTAAGTGCACGGCCAGCTGTTAAAAGCCAATCAGGGAAAATGCGCTGTCCCTTTAAACCAAAATATTGACGAACCATTTTCCCAAAAGCTTTATAGCTCATATTCTCGGAAATGAGGATAAACCTTTCACCAAAAACGTTTTGATCCATGAGTGCTATTGCGATCTTGGCAACATCCCTCACATCCACATAAGATGTTCCTCCTTTTCCTGTAAAATTATTTTTCTTGAGGGTGGAGAATAATTCTCCACTGCTCTGGTTCCAGTTGCCGCTGCCAATGATCATTCCCGGATTAACGATTACCGTCTGCAAACCTTCGGCGGAGGCACGCCACACTTCCATCTCTGAAAAATGCTTGGATTTGGAATACGCCGAATGATCGATTTTGGAGTTGTAATTGGAGTCTTCATCCATTTCACCTTTTTCATTCAGTCCATCCAATACAGCAATTGAACTTACAAAACAGAATTTTTTAACGGAAGAACCTTCGCAGGCGAAGAGTAAATTCTTAGTTCCGTTGATGTTGGTGTGGTAGATTTCCTTTCTTTCATCGGGATGAAAACTAACTTTGGCGGCACAATGATAAACCTCTTCTACTCCTTTTAAAGCTTCAGTCAACGAGCTGATTTCATCAAAATCAACATCAACCCATTCAATGTTGGCAAATGCTTCATCGGAGTTATCAGTATAAAAGGAAAATGATTGCTTCACTTCTTCCAGATTACTGCTTTTGCGTTTTGCTGCACGAACTTTTTTCCCTTTTTTCAAAAGCTCAAGCACAATGACTCTTCCTAAAATTCCTGTGGCTCCGGTAACTAAAATCATTTTATATCGTGTGTGGTTTTTACAAAAACCTGTTTCTAACGTTTTAAAGAATGTTTAAAAACGGAGGTAAAGATACGGAATTGCCATTTAAAAAAAAGCGATAATAAGTACTGTTTGGTGCACAAAAATCTTTGTATACTACCATTTACACGAGAAAATCCTTCACAGCCCTATTAAAATCTGTCGGATTATCTGCCTGCACCCAATGGGAAGCATTTTGCACCTTCACGATGGACGAATTGGGGAATTGCTGCTTGATCTGAAACTCGTCCTGCGGAAGGATATAATTGGAGTTCGCACCCGCAATAAATAAGGTTCTGCCGCTGAAAACCCCAAACTTCACCGGACTCGAAATAAACTCACTGTACTTCTCGGACAGGGTTTTCAGGTTGAAACGCCACGCTAGTTTTTTATCTTCCTTCCAATAGAGATTTTTGGCAAGAAACTGAATCACCGCCTTTTCCGGGATAAACTGATGGAGCACTTCTTCCACGTCATGTCGTGTGTTTACCTGGCTAAAATCTACACTGCTCAACGCTTTAAGAATTCCCTGATGATGGGGAGGATACGCTTTCGGACCTATATCGACCACGATAAGTTTCTCTACTTTTAAGGGGTATTTGATGGCAAACTGCATCACTGCTTTACCACCCAATGAATGGCCGAGCAAATTGGCTTTCGTAATGCCATAAAAATCCATGTAATGGGTAATGTCGTGCGCCAAATCATCGAATGACATTTCTTCGGCATGAAAACTTTTGCCGTGATTTCTTAAATCAATCAAATGGACCGGAAAATATTCGCTCATTTCTTTGCCAAAACTCCCCCAGTTATCGAGCATCCCAAAAAGCCCATGGAAAACCAACAAGGGAATTCCCGATTTTTCTTCTCCGTAAATTTTTGAATGTAATATCTCCATAAAAAATGCGCCTATTTATTGCGCCAAAAATAAAGTATTAATTTGATCTGTAATTTCTTTACTAAACAACTGAGGTCCCAAAAGGTGACTTTTCTTAATGGTTAGAAACAATTTAGGAGCATTCACCTTTTCAAAAAGTTTTTTCCCTAATTTAAAGGGCACTACCCGATCGTCGGAACTGTGAATCACCAAAACGGGCTTATGAAATTTTTTCAGCAATTCTTGATTGTTGACATTATTTTTTACCAAGATTTTGCCTGCGACAGGAAGGTAATGAGCAGCAATATCATCTGCATTAAGCATCGTCCCTTCCAACACAAGTCCTTCAATTTGACTCTGGTATTTCTCAGCAACCGGAATTGCAAAATTGCCACCCATCGACTGCCCATAAATAATTTTCTTTACTCCAACGAATTCTTTCATTTTACTAAAATAATCGAATGCGGCAAATGAATCTTCCTGCGCATTCTTGCGGGTTGCTTCACCTTCAGAATAACCAAACCCGGCATAATCGAATAGAAAAACGCTATAGCCATATTCGGTAAGTGGCGCAAAATTACGAAACTGCGAAATCAAATTACCTGAATTACCATGAAGAGCAAAAACAGCAATGTGCGCTTGGGATTCTTTCGGCGATAATAGCCATCCGTTGATCTTTCGCCCAGAGGAAGTATCGAAATAAACACTTTTGATATTATACTTATTTTTAAGCGTGTCGTTATTTTTGAAGAAAACAGGCCGCAAATCATCACCTAAAACATTCAGTTTAATGGAATCCTGACCTTCACGCCAAGAAAATGACCTATCAGTTACCGAATTTCTCCATGGCTGCAACAAGGGATAATTAACCTGACAACTCCACAAGAAGCCCAAAAGACCAGATAAAATGATTATGTTGTGAAAATTTCTACGCCTCATTTTACCACTTTGCCAACCTCTTCAAATAAAGCTGAACGGTATTTTCTAAACCCATGTAAAGAGCTTCAGAAATAAGCGCATGACCAATGGAAACCTCCAACAGATTGGGAATACGATCGGCAAAATATTTCAGATTATCCAAACTCAAATCATGTCCGGCATTGATTCCTAACCCATATTTCACGGCTTCTTCTGCAGTTGCCACATATGGCTTAATTGCGTTTTCAGGATTTGAAACATATTGCTTAGCATAGGCCTCGGTGTAAAGTTCAATACGATCCGCACCCGTTTCAGCAGCAAATTTCACCATCTGAGGATTGGGATCTAGAAAAATCGAAGTTCGAATTCCTGCATTTTTAAACTCGGCGATGACGGATTTCAGAAAATCCATATGTTTTTCGCAATCCCAGCCAGCGTTGGATGTAATGGCATTATCAGCATCAGGAACCAATGTTACCTGCTCAGGCTTCACATCCAAAACCATATCTACAAAAGGTCTGTGCGGGTTTCCTTCAATGTTAAATTCCGTGTACACCAGCGGTTTAAGGTCATATACATCTTTTCTTGTAATGTGCCTTTCGTCGGGTCTCGGATGAATAGTAATTCCCTGTGCTCCAAACTCTTGCAGCTTTATAGCGGCATCGGTAACGCTGGGCAAATCACTTCCTCTTGCATTTCTAATGGTGGCAATTTTATTGATGTTTACACTTAATTTTGTCATGTTCATATATTTTTGGCAAACTGCATAATCTGCAGATCAAATTCTTTGGAGGCCACCAGTAAATGATCAAATATATCGGCCTGGATATCCTCATAATTCGACCATTGGGAATCATTGGTAAAACAGTATATTTCTAAAGGTAAACCTTGCGGCGTGTTTTCGAGCTGTCGCACAATTATGGTTTCTTTCTGATCGATAAAAGTATTGTTTTCCAGATACTTTATCACATATTCCCGAAAAACACCAATATTGGTGAGTTGTCGCCCGTTAATTAGCATCTCTGCGTTGTCTATTCTTTCGCGCTGACTAACGATTTCTGATTTCTTTTCCAAAAGATATCTGGAAATCAGGTTAATGCGAGCCAGATGGTCGATGTTTTCTATATTTAAAAATTTAAAGGAATTAATGTTAAAAATAATCGAGCGCTTGATCCTTCTGGTATTGCTTTCCGACATGACCTGGATGTTTTTTATTTCGGTCGAGAGCAAATCGTAGGTTGGAATGGTAGAAATCGTTTTATCGAAATTTTGAATTTTGGTGGTTAGCAGATTAATGTCCTGAATATTTCCCTCAAGATTATACTTCGGGATTCCGATCCAGTCGCCCACTTTCAGGTTTTTGGAGGTTGCCACATGCAATCCGGTAACAAAACCAAGAATAGTATCGCGAAAGATCAGCACCAAAACCGCAGTAATAGCACCCAAACTACCTACAATTGCAGAGCTGCTGATGCCAAAAATTACACATATTGCTACCACGGTACATACAAAACTCCCCATTATTTTCAGGGTTTGCGAAACCGCATTCAGCGCAATAATTTTGTAATAATCCTTTTTAATAATGAAATAATTGCGGAAAGCACTCAGGGCACGATAGAGCATTCCTGCTACCACAATAACAAGAGCCAAACCCACCATCCTTTCTAAGAAAGTGAAGCTTTTCGGATGCCTGTAAAAAACTGAAAGCAGGGCAAAACTTCCGAAAAGTAATGCAATGAGATGCGACAAAGAGTTGGTAATACGCGATTGGTAAACCGATTTCAAAACAGGATATTGATCTTTATTAAAAAAAGCGCGGAAAATACTGTTGAGGATAAACTTGAGTACAAAATCGACAAGATAGACTAATGCTGTTAAAAAGGCGAACTTAAACATAATCTGTACCAGCAAAATCCAACGTTCAGGAAGCATATCGCTCACAAAAAAATGAATGCGATCGCTCATGTCCTGCAGGAAATCTTTGGTATCTTTCAGTTCATCGTTCATCGGCACAAAAATAAGAAAACTGTTTGTCATTCCCTGATTATTAGCTATTTTTAACAAAAAAATAAATGGATCAATCCCTTATTTATCTGATTAGTTTACTACTGTTAATTGTAGGAATATTAGGAACTTTCATCCCCGTTTTACCTGGTTTATTGTTGAGTATTTGCGGGCTTCTTCTCTATAAATTCGGAACAGACGCGCCACTTTCCATTGCGTATGTGTGGATTTTCGCAGCGCTCACGGGTATTTCAGCTATTTTAAACTACGTCATCCCTGCACGAACCAATCGAAAATATGGCGGTACCCGTTGGGGAAGCGTCGGATCTGTGGTGGGTACAATACTCGGGATGCTATTTATTCCCGTTCCGTTTGGGTTTCTAATCGGAATGTTTTTGGGGGTATTTGTGGGCGAATTGCTGCACGATGCTTCCGATAAAAAGAAAGCATGGAACTCTACAAAAGGTGCAATGATCGGTTTTTTGTACAGCACAGGATTTAGCTTTATCGTTGCTTTGGCAATGTTTTTGGTGGTGCTTTTAGATATGTTTAAAAATTAAATAATGGAGTACAGAATGATTTTGGCGGGCGTCGCACTAATAACGATGGTCACCTGTAAAAACCAAACGGCAAACCAAACAGATCCTCAACCCAAAGAAACGATGGCAACAAATACTCCAAATTCTAGTCCTGCTAAAGCAGAACCCGAAATGGCGCCCGGACTGCCACCAGATCAGGAAGCCGTAAAACAAGCAGAAAAAGAAACAAAAAACGCTGCAGCAAACCAACAAGGAGTTGTTTATTTGAACGAGGGAGAGAGTAAATTCCTACAACAATACCAAATGAATGTTTCCTTCAGGGGAATAACCGAAGACAGCCGATGTCCTGCAGGTGTGGATTGTATTTGGGAAGGCGTTGCCTCTGCAGAAGTAGAAGTGATGGGAACTGCGACAAGGCCAATGGTTCTGAAACTTAGCACAATGCAGGACGCTAATAAAGGATACGAAAAAGCTCAATCCTTCAACGGTTATAGCATTACCCTTGTTTCTGTAACTCCTGGAACAACTTCTTCAAAAGGTTTTGAACAGTTAAGAGGAAAATACAAAATAGGATTAAAATTCTCACGTTCCTCAGCGCAAAATCCTACCACGAAATAGGTTTATGGTTATGATCTTCTAGCAATTGATTAATTCTGGAAAAAGGTTTGCTTCCGTAAAAACCACGATGGACTGAAAATGGCGACGGATGAGCCGATTTAATAATAAAATGTTTAGAGGAATCGATGAATTCCTCTTTTTTTTGCGCAAAAGCACCCCAAAGCACGAAAACCACATTTTCCCTTCTTGCAGAAATTTCTTTGATGATGAAATTGGTAAACTCTTCCCAACCCAAATCCTTATGCGAATTAGGTGAATGTGCTTTTACAGTTAACGTTGCATTCAGCAATAAAACCCCTTGCTGAGCCCAATCATCAAGTTCTTTCTTCGATCGGTCAATATGGATATCATCCTTCAGTTCCGTAAAAATATTTTTGAGAGAAGGCGGTGCCGCAACAGATTCCGAAACAGAAAAACACAATCCATTGGCCTGCTTATCGCCATGATAGGGATCCTGACCAATGATAACCACTTTCACCTCATCAAAAGGAGTAAGTTCCAGTGCACGAAAAATCTGATTTCTTGGAGGAAAACACTGTTGCTGTGCATATTCATGCTTCACTTTTTGCCAAAGCGTTTCAAAATAATCGGAATTTTTAATGGGCGCCAAAACTTCGGTCCAAGTCATTGTTTTATGAATTTTTAATACAGCAAAATTAGGAATTATGAAATGAATGAGGGCTTTCTTGCTGCAGTAGCTTTATCTCATTCCAATGAAAAACGTTATTAGTTCCGTAAATATCAGCTTAACCAATACCTCATACCTGCATTCCCAAAATATCTCACTAAATTTGCATGTGCACATTTTACAGGACGATTTAAACGAACTTGAATTTCCCGCGTTGTTGGCGGAAATTTCCCCTTTTGCTTTTTCTTCGAAAACTGCGGAAAAAATTGAAACACTGCAACCCATGGAAGTGGATGTAGCCGAACTTTCATTGAAAAAAGTCGCAGAATATTTGTCGAGTTTCGAGAGCGATAATGCTATTCCTTTTGATGAATACGATGATATAGAATCCGAATTGAAACTCATGCTGATCGAGAATTTTCGGTTAGAGAATAATGCGTTTATTAGGATCAAGAATATCACTCAACAAATCGGGAAACTGCAGAAATTTTATCCCGTTTACGAAGATCTTTTTCTAGAGTTGAACAATGACGTAAAAGATCTGGAATTCCGGAAAGAAATCATCGACAAGATCGACCGCGTTTTCAACCGTTTTGGCGAAGTGAAAAGCGAAGCTTCCCCAGATTTGAAAATCTTAAGAACCGAAATTCAGCACGCCAGAAAAGCCATTCAGGAAAATTTTAACCGCACGCTTGCTTCACTTTCTTCCACCGAT
Source organism: Chryseobacterium sp. 39-10 (assembly GCA_001898255.1). Lineage (GTDB taxonomy): Bacteria > Bacteroidota > Bacteroidia > Flavobacteriales > Weeksellaceae > Kaistella. The sequence continues at coordinate 41,854 of MKTK01000013.1, forward strand.
TTTTTGGATGATATTCGCGAAAGCATTATCGACGACCAAAGGGTTTTAGCGGTGAAGTCTGCATACAAAAAAAGAGTGGCTGGACGGGTTTTAGGTGTTTCAAAAACGGGCTCCATCACTTATATTCAGCCAGAATCAGTAGTTAAACATCAGTTTAAGCTCCGCGAAAATCTGGAAGAAGAAAAAAAGGAAACCGATCGTATTCTTCGTAAACTCACTGCCGAAATTGCAGAATTCCAACCTCAGCTTTCTACTTATCAAACGTATATTTTTGATTTAGATTTAACCAGAGCCAAAGCCAAATTTGCTGAAAAAATTGGCGGCGTTTTGCCCAAAATCAACCGCCACAAGACATTGCGACTGAAAGATGCCTTTCATCCTTTGCTGCTGGTTCGTAACCGCGAGGAAAACAAACAAATTTTTCCGCAGACTTTAACCTTAACTGAACACAATCGCATTTTGTGTATTTCAGGACCCAACGCCGGTGGAAAATCCATCACCCTGAAAACCGTAGGATTATTGCAACTGATGATCCAGAGCGGAATTTTAGTTCCTGTACATCCCAAATCCGAAATGTTTTTCTTTGGAAAACTGATGACCGATATTGGCGATAACCAGTCGATCGAAAACCATCTCTCGACCTACTCTTCACGATTAAAAAAAATGTCTAAAATCATTCGTGAAGCCGATGCTGAAACCCTTTTGCTGATTGATGAATTCGGCACCGGATCGGATCCGGAATTAGGAGGCGCTCTTGCCGAAAGTTTCCTGGAATTTTTCTACGACAAAAAATCGTTTGCCATCATCACCACACATTATACCAATATTAAACTTGTGGTGGAGCAGCTTCCGAATGCTGAAAATGCAGCCATGCTTTTTGATGAATATTCGCTGGAACCGCTGTATAAATTAGAAGTGGGACAAGCGGGAAGTTCCTTTACTTTTGAAGTGGCGGAGAAAAACAAAATACCCAGATTCATCATCAACACTGCCAAGAAAAAGGTGGAACACGACATCGTGAACCTCGACAAGACGATTGTGAAACTTCAGCAGGAAAAATTTGAAGTAGAAAAGCTAAAATCGAATCTTACGGAGCAGAAAGAATCCACTCAGAACAAAAGAGAAAACCTTGAAAAACTTAATGAGCAACTTCAGCAGAAACTCTTCAATTTCCAAAAGTTGTATGAAGAAGAACACCGGAAACTTCAGTTCGGCAACAAAATTGAGGGCTTTATCGACTCTTATGTAAAAGGGAAATCACGAAAAGAAGTGGTACGCGATTTTGTGAAAATTCTGGAGCAGGAGAAATTCAGAAAATTAGGATCCGATAAGGATGAAACCAAGAAGCTGCAAGTCATCAAACGGAAAATCACCCAGCAATTGAAGAAAGAAAACGTACAGGAAAAAATTGCCGAAACCAACGAAAAACTTGAAGACCGCCGCCAAAAAGAAAGAGCCGTTTGGATAAAAGTTGGGCAAAGGGTAAGAATTGCCGGCTCCACCTCGGTAGGAACTATTAGTGAAATCCTGAAAAATGGAAAAGTAACGGTGAATTACGGAACTTTCAAAACACAGATTTCAGCGGATGAGTTGGAAAGAATCTAACCGAAATCATTGATTTTTCAGCGAGCCGATTTCCTTTTTCAAATTCAGGAACATTTCCTTTATGGTATGATAATCTACACTTTCCGGGGAAATTTCTTTGGTGTTGATACTGCACGCAAATTCCCAAATTTCCATCACATCACTCCACGAAATTTCGTAGGGTTCGTAAAAAGTATTATCGGAACTCACCAACGTACCCGATTTATTCTGTTTGGCGTATCGTTTATACACAATACCATCGTTTCGTGTGATGAAGAGATAAGTTCTGCCGGCTTTCAGCTGGTCTTTACTTTCCAGGTATTTCCCTACAATAAAAGTTCCGTCGTTGTAAGGTGGCATAGAATCGCCATCTGCGGGGAAGGCACGGAATTTTCCGTTTCTTAAAAAAGGGAGCGAAATCGTCTGCAAACTTTCAATATAATCGGGGTCGGTGTATCCTTTCAGATAACCCATTTGCGCTTTTTGCGGGACAATTTCAATTTTGTTTTCTCCTTTTCCATCCACTGCAATTGGCAGAATTGTGCGGTTGTTGGGCAATTCCATTAAATTATCCAAAGGATATTTCCGGATGTCTACCGTAACCAGCAAATCGATACTTACTTTGAAAAACCGGGAAATGCGCACCAAAATATCAATGGGTGGTTCGGAGCTTCCGTCTTCATATTTCACGTAACGACCTCTTGTAATTTTGAGTGTGTCGGCGGTTTTTTGTTGAGAGTATTCCATCCGGCTTCTCAGAACCCGCATGTTGTCGGATAAAATTGACATTGTTATAAATTATAACAGCAAAGTTAATTAAAAAAGTTATAAATCATAATAATTTTGTCATATGAAACGAGCTATTGTACACATGGATCTGGATACTTTTTTTGTATCGTGCGAGCGGCTTCACAACGCCAAACTGATCGGCATGCCCGTCATTATAGGCGGTGGAGACCGTGGTGTGGTAGCATCCTGTTCCTACGAAGCGCGGTATTTCGGCGTGCGTTCTGCCATGCCCATTAAAATGGCAACGCGGCTTTGCCCACAAGCTAAAATCATCAGAGGCGATTATGAAAATTATTCTCGGCTTTCCAAAGACGTTACCGAGATCATTCAGGAAAAAGTCCCTGTACTGGAAAAAGCCAGCATTGACGAGTTTTATATCGATTTATCGGGAATGGATCAGTTTTTCGGGTGTTTCCGCTGGACAAAAGAGATTGCAGAATCAGTAACTAAAAATACAGGTTTACCGATAAGCTTCGCTCTTTCCACCAACAAAACGGTTTCCAAAATAGGCACCGGAGAATCCAAACCAACGGGACGGTTAGAAATAAGCGAAAATTTGGTTCAACCCTTCCTCAACCCTTTATCCATCAGGAAAATACCAATGGTAGGGAATTCGACATTCCAGATGCTTTCCAGAATCGGCATCCGAAAAATACAGACGCTATCGGAAATGCCACTGAATGTGCTGCAACAAATGATGGGAAAAAACGGAACCGAACTCTGGCAAAAAGCCAACGGCATTGATGAAGCCCCGGTTATCCCCTATTCTGAACGAAAATCCATTTCCACCGAAACCACATTTACGAACGACACTACCGACATTGCTGCGCTAAAACGAATCATTACTGCAATGGCCGAAAAGCTTGGCTACCAACTCCGGAAAGAAAAATGGCTCACTTCTACGGTGGTGCTTAAAATTCGCTATTCTAATTTTGATACCGAAACCAAACAGGCCAAAATAACCTACACCTCTATTGATCATACAATTTCCAGGGTGGCACTGGAGCTTTTCGATAAACTGTACACCAGAAGAATGCGGCTCCGTTTAGTAGGTTTAAGGTTAACAGGACTTGTACATGGCACCTACCAAATGAACCTTTTTGAAGACACCGAAGAATTGATGAACCTGTACCAATCGATGGACCATATCAAAAACCGTTTCGGCAGCAATGCCGTAGGAAGAGCAGCGGGAATGATGCTGCACAATGAACAGAAATCGTAAGCACCCATCAAATTTACATACCAAAATCCCGACAAATCCGTAAATTTGCACCATGTCGGAACTCATTAAATATTTTCAGGAGAAAGTGGTTTTTTTGCCGGTGGTTTTGCCCACTGACCACCTTTTCGATTTTGATGAAAAATTTGATGAACATTTTCTGGAAACTCCTTTTGAAGGAAAAATCAATGTATTGCATTTTAAGATTCCCCAACCGAAAGGGGTGATTCTTTACTTCCACGGAAATGCCGACAACCTGAACCGATGGGGCAAAATTGCATTAGAATTTACAAAATTCGGTTACGATGTTTTGGTGATGGATTATCGCGGATATGGAAAAAGTTCAGGCCCAAGGAACGAGAAATTTCTTTACTCAGACGCACAATTTTTCTATGATTTTGCCAAAGAAAAATATCCCGAAGAAAAAATCGTGGTATACGGAAGAAGTTTGGGTGGTACCTTTGCCACCAAAGTAGCTGCCAACAACCGACCGAAAATGGTGATTCTGGAAGCCACTTTCTATAGCATTCAGGATATTGTCAACCGTTGGCTTCCCGAAAAAGTGACCGATCGGGTTTCTCCGAAAATGACGTACCATTTTCTGTCGTACGAAAATATTGTGCGCATACAAGTCCCGCTCTATCATTTTCATGGGACAAAAGATTTCACTGTTCCATTAACATCCGGAAAGAAACTCTTTAGTATCTTCGAAAAAGCATGCCCAAAAATCCAAAAAAAATTCATCGAAATCCATGGTGGAACCCACGATGATCTCATCAAATTCGAAGCGTTTAACACCGAACTCAACGCTATTTTAATATAACAGACTCTTCTCAATTTCAACCTTTATACCCAATGCTTGACTTCTGTGCCATCGATTTTGAAACTGCCACCCACGAAAGAAACTCTGCCTGTGAAATGGGAATCTGCGTGGTGGAGAACGGCGAAATCGTCAATACCAAAACGTGGCTCATTAAACCACCTAGTTTTCCCTATTTTCATCCTCGAAACATCGAGGTACACGGCATCACGCCACAAGAAGTACAGCACGCACCCTCCTTTGAAGACATTTGGCACGAAGCCGAGGAAATGATGTATGGCAACCTGATGATCGCTCATAATGCTTCATTTGATGCTTCTGTTTTGCGGGGTTGTCTGGATTATTATGGTTTCTTTAAACCAAAGCTCCAATACTTATGTTCAATTTCTTTAGCCAAAAAATCTTGGAAAAATCTACCGAGATACGGATTAAAAAGCTTAGCCGACCAACATCACATTACCTTTAACCATCACCGTGCAGGCGCCGATGCAGAAGTATGTGCCAAGATTTCTTTACTGGCTTTTCAAAATTTGATGGTTACCCGAAATGAAGAAATCCACGAGGTACTGCGTAAAAGCATTAAGATTCTTTAATTCATCCAAAAAAAATTACACTATCTTTGCACCGCAAAAACTCTTCAACAGGAGCGTTTTTATGGAACGTTGTCATTCGGAATGAATTCATTTCATTCGCTCGTTGCATCCTTAAGAATGACAAACATTCATTTTTTAACTTAAATTATTTCATTTGAATTTTACCGATTTACACTTAATAGAACCCATTGCAAAAGCTTTGCAGGAGGAGGGATATGTACAACCAACACCCATTCAGCAGAAATCCATCCCTTCTATTTTGGAAGGACGCGATTTACTGGGAACTGCACAAACCGGAACCGGAAAAACAGCTGCGTTTGCCATCCCAATTCTGCAAAACCTCACCGAGAAAAATAGCAGAAACAATCAAATAAAAGCACTTATTCTTACGCCAACTCGTGAACTCGCCATCCAAATTGAAGAAAGTTTTAATGCCTACGGCAGACATCTAAAGCTGCGTAATTTGGTGATTTTCGGCGGAGTAAAACAAGGCGCACAAGAAGCTGCCCTAAAAAAAGGTGTCGATATTCTGGTGGCTACTCCCGGGCGATTGCTGGATTTTATTTCACAAGGCATCATCTCCCTGAAAAATTTAGAAATATTTGTGTTGGATGAAGCCGACCGGATGCTCGATATGGGTTTTGTGCACGATGTAAAAAGAATCATTAAACTTTTGCCGCCCAAAAGACAAACCCTTTTCTTCTCGGCAACCTTCCCGGAAGAGATCAGCAACCTGGCCAACTCGATGCTTACGCATCCCGTTCGTGTGGAAGTAGCACCGGTTTCTGCAACCGCCGATACCATTCAACAGAAAGTATATTTTGTGGAGAAAGACAACAAACTTGATTTGCTGACCCATATTCTTCAAAACGACATTTCGGAGTCGGTTCTGGTTTTTTCGCGAACCAAACATGGCGCCGATAAAATTGCAAGAAAACTGCAGAAAAGTAAAATTTCGGCAGAAGCCATTCATGGTAACAAATCTCAAAATCAACGACAAAATGCACTGACCAATTTTAAATCAGGAAAAACGAGAATCCTTGTTGCCACTGATATTGCTGCAAGAGGCATCGACATCGACGAGCTGAAATATGTAGTGAATTTTGAACTTTCGGATGTTTCAGAAACTTACGTACACCGCATTGGACGGACCGGAAGAGCCGGTGCCGAAGGAAAATCGATTTCCTTTGTGGACGGACTGGATCTTATCAACCTGAAAAATACCGAAAAACTAATCGGCAAAAAAATTCCGGTGGAAAGGGATCATCCTTTTCATACTGATGATTTGGTGGTACAGAAAAGAGATTCCAACAACAAACCTTTCGCTCCAAAACCTACCGCAAAACCAAAAGAGGATGTGGGATTTAAAAAAGTGCGAAACAAGAATTTCTTTAGAAAAAAATAAAATCAAGAACCTGTTTAAAATTTAAACATGCCGGAAGATTCTTTCGGCATTTTCAGTGGTCACATGATCGATTTCGGCAAAATCTTTCCCATAAATATTCACCAGTTTACCAGCCACTAAATTCAGGTAGGCACTTTCGTTTCTTTTGCCTCGGTGCGGAACCGGAGCAAGATAAGGCGAATCGGTTTCAAGAACAATTTTATCTAAAGGAATCTCGTGCAGAAACTGATCTATTTTCCCATTTTTAAAGGTAACAACACCGCCAATTCCCAATAAAAACTGTAGATCGATAGCATGTTGTGCCTGTTCTAGATCTCCAGAAAAACAATGAAAAATACCTCTCAAATCAGGATGCTTTTTCCGTTCTAAAACTTCAAAAACTTCATCAAAACTATTGCGGGTATGGATCACAATGGGCAGGTCTTTATCGATCGCCCACTCGATTTGCCTCTCGAATGCTTTAATCTGAATATCAAGCGTTGACTGGTCCCAATACAAATCGATCCCGATTTCACCGATCGCAGGAAAATTTCTTTTTGCTAAAAATTTCTCCACAATCTGCAGTTCTTTTTCCCAGGTTTCGGGTTTCACATAACAGGGATGAAGCCCCATCATTGCGTGAATTTGCGCGGGGTATTGCGCTTCCAAATCCAACATTTTTTGATGCGTTTCCGAATCAATAGCCGGCAAATAAAACGTAGAAATACCTTGATCGATCGCCCGTTGAATGGTTTCGGACCGGTCCTGATCAAATTCTTCGGAATAGAGATGGGTATGGGTATCAATCATTTTAGAGAAAAATTTTATGTTTTACTTTTTTTTGCTGAGCGGCAATTCGTTCATTTATTTTTTGTAAAAACCCCTGATATTTCGGGTGGTTTTCGTCGCTGGTCTGATGCTCAAGCGCTCTGGAAATTTTAAAATTTTCTTCAATAAAATCCATGGTTTCGTCAGAAAAAAATGCATTGCCAAACTGCTCGAAAATATATGACACTGCCTGCGAAGTGGGATGAATCATATCTTCTTTATAAAAACGGTAGTCGCGCAAATCATCCATCATCATTTCATAAACCGGCAAATAGCGGCAATTTTGAAATTCTGGCAATACTTCATGGATGGCGGCAATGAGTTTGGCTTTGCTAAGCTGGTTTTCTACCAATCCGTCTTTGATGTGACGAACGGGGGAAACTGTGAACAAAAGCTGTATGTTCTCTTTGCCGATATCGGTCAGGTTCAAAATGGTTTGCCTAATGGCTGATTGAATATTATCTTGAGAAATCAAGTGTTTTTCAAAATATTTTCCGGGAATTTTATGACAGTTGGCCACCCATTTTTTCTTGGGCAAAAATTCATGAATAAACGAGGTTCCATAGGTGATGACAACCCAATCCGTCTGCTGAAGAAAAAGATTGCCATGTTCAATCTGCGTATTTATTTTCTCCAGTGTTTGGTGGGCAAAGCGAGCATTGAAACTCGTATGATGATCCAGAGAAATCACCTGATCATCATACCCTATTAAATCCTCTTCCTGATAAAACTGCGAATCGTGAAGTTTTTGAATGGCAGTGTTCAACGAATAAGGATTAAAAATGGTACCAAAAGGGTTGTTCAAAGTCTGCAACTGCCCTGTTTTTAGGAGGTTGGAAATTTCGGTAGAAAAGCACGATCCAATGGAAAAGATGCGATCTTCGATGCCTATTTTTTGAATGGAATTCTGAATGATAACTTCGGTGCGGAACTTCATGAAATAAGGGTAATGCTTCTTCTATTACAATAGAAAAAATTATTAGCAATAGGTTTAAACAGCGATTAAGATTGCCTTTTGAGCAGATAATTGGCCAGCTCCACGAATGGTTTTTTCTTTTCTGCCGGCACATCGATTCGGTTCAGGTAATGCTGTGCAATTTCGTTGTGCTTCTGAATCTCGAGAAGTGCTTTTTCGTCCACTTTGGTGCGGCGAAATATTTTTTCTACACTGTATATTTTGTCGATATTTTCGGTTTTGCGCGTGTACCAAAAGTCGAGTTCCTTTCGTTCGGCTTCCGTTGCATTTTCTTTCGCCAGCAGGTAGAGCACCGTTTTTTTATTTTCGAAAATATCACCGGCATGTTTTTTTCCAAAATGTTCCTGATTTCCGAAAACATCCAAGTAATCATCCATGATCTGAAAGGCGATACCCACATGTTTCCCGAAATTGAAAATGGCTTTCGCATCTCGGAAACCGGCACCGGCAATGAGGGCACCAATCTCGAAGGACGAGGCGCTCAGAAGACCTGTTTTATAGGTAATCATCCGGATATAATCGTTGTAGGAAACATTTTCCTGAGTTTCAAAATTAATGTCGTATTGCTGTCCTTCACAAAGTAAAAGTCCGGTATGGCTGAAAACGCGCATGCAAGCTTTGAAAAGCTGGGGTTCCAAGTCCTCAAAAAATTTATACGCTTTGAAGAGCAAGGCATCTCCGGAAAGAATCCCTGCATTAACGCCGTGGAGAGTATGAATCGTGGGTTTGTTACGTCGCAGTGGTGCTTCATCCATAATATCATCATGGATGAGGGTAAAATTGTGAAAAAATTCGATGGCCAACGCCGGCTTCAATGCAGTTTTGATGTCGCCACCAAAAAGATCATTGGCCATTAAAACCATGATAGGCCGAAGTCTTTTTCCACCGTGCGAAATAATATAATTCATGGGTTCATAAAGTTCTGAGGGCTTGTCTTTGAAGGTATATTTTTCAATTGCTTCGGCAACAATTTGTTGGTATTCGTCTAAAAACTGCATATCATTTCTTATTTATACAAAAGTACAATATTAATCATTTTTTAAGGCAAAACCTCTGCAACAAAAAACCATTTCTTTCGAAATGGTTTCATTGTATTTTTCATGGTGTCCCACGTTGAACGGTCCTTAGTTATTTTACCATAATTACAAGCAAGTAGGTAATTCCTGCAACAATGGCAGAAATAGGAATGGTAAGTACCCACGCCCACAATAAGCTGACGGTAATTCCCCAACGCACTGCTGAAATCCTTTTGGTTAACCCTACCCCAATTATAGCACCAGTAATGGTATGGGTGGTAGAAACCGGAATCCCGAAATGTTCGGTTAAAAATAGTGTAATGGCACCTGCTGTTTCTGCACTTACGCCTTCCAGTGGCGTTACTTTGGTAATTCTGGTACCCATGGTTTTCACGATTTTCCAACCCCCACTCATGGTTCCCAAAGCAATCATTAAGAAAGAGGTAAAGGGCACCCAGTAGTAATGTTCTACAAAATAAGTGAACTGGTGCGTACCATCCATTGCCAAATAAACAGGATCATGCAACATTTCCACATGATAGAAAATAACAGCTGCACCGATAATACCCATTACTTTTTGTGCATCGTTGGTCCCATGCCCCAAGCTGAACAGTGCAGAAGAAACCAGCTGCAATCTTTTGAATGCGTGATCTGCTTTTCTGGGGTTCGATTTACGGGCAATATACACGATCAACAAAGTAATGATCACCGAAATAATCATCCCGATGATGGGCGCGAGGAAGATGAAGAGGAAAATGGGAATCACCTTATCATACTTCACCACATCCTGCGTTAGTAGCTGTTTTATGGCAAGATGAACTTTATCATAAATACCCAAATCGGGTTGTGCCAAAGCGACGGCATGATAGTCGGAAACCAATGCATACATCAGTGCTGCACCCAAAAACCCACCAATTAAGGTGTGTGAGGATGAAGAGGGAATCCCAAACCACCAGGTGAGAAGATTCCAGCCAATAGCGGCAATTAAACCGGCAAGAATAACCTCTAAGTTAATAAAATTCTCGTTCACCGATTTGGCAATCGTATTACCAATTTTAAATTCCCCAATGACAAACGCAGCGAGGAAAAACGCGGCAAAATTCCACAATGCAGCCCAAAGAACTGCCTGAAAAGGGGTTAACACTTTGGTGGAAACAATAGTCGCAATTGAGTTCGCAGCATCATGAAACCCGTTGATATAATCGAATATTAATGCTAAAACAATAATAACGACCAACAATATAGGAAGATCCATTCTTTAATATTTATTGATGATGAATAGATTAAGCGTATTTTATAACGATGTTTTCAATCGTGTTGGCCACATCTTCAGCTTTATCCGTTACCGTTTCAAGATATTCAAGTACAGATTTTATTTTAATGATATTGATAGCATCCTCGGTTTCGAAAAGTTTCACAATGGCCTGGCTCAGCACATCATCTGCAATATTTTCGTAAGAGTTAATCTTGATGCAAGATTCTTTTACTTCTTTAGGATTTTTAAAATCTTTCATGTTGGCAATTGCGTTTTCAATTTCAACACAAGACTTGTAAATAAGCAGGGTAAACTCGGTGTACGCAGGATTCACCGGTGCTTTGTAAAGATAAATGTATTTGGCAGAAGCGTACATGTAGTCCGCAATATCATCCAACCCACTTGCCAAGTAACTGATATCTTCTCTATCGAACGGAGTAATGAAATTTTCACCTAACTGCACGAATATTTCATGGGTTAAATCGTCGAGTTTGTGTTCATAATCGCTCATATCTTTCAGCATCGTATCGTCGTTGATGTCAAAATCCATTAAAGCCTCGTGAAACTCTTTCGACATCGCGGTTAAAGATTGTGCAACTTTTTCAAACAATACAAAAAACACTTTGTCCTTTGGCTGGAATGCTTTAAAAATATTTCCGATTCCCATGATATTTTCTTTAAAAATTAGTGCTGCAAATTTCCGAAAAACTCCTCCTAAAATTTTCGATTATATATTAAGTTTTGTTAACATTGCTACCAGTTATCGACAAAAAAATCAGCCCCACAATAGTAGTGCTGATCGTTATTTTTTATGCTTTCAAAGTGGATTAATTGGCCACTTCTGCCCGCATTTCTTTTCCTTTGAATTTGATGCTTGGTAACCCTCTCAAAACGTCGTCTTTAAATGATTTTTCCACCTCAAAAAATGAAAATTTCTCCATGATTTCGATTTCGCCGATATCCGGACGTTTCTTCGATTTCGATTTAGAAGTTGCTTTATTGATGATGTCGAGCATATCCACTTTTTTCAGCTGATCTCTTTTACCAAGATTAAAGAAGAATCTCACCATATCTTCGCTGTTACGACGTGGTTTTCTCTCGCGTCCACCGTCTCTTTCACGGCGATCACCGCGTCTGCCGTCACGATCACGATCTCTCCTATCTCTTCGGCTTTCTCGACCTTCGTCATTGTTAAACTTTTGCTCTGCCAAATCGTTTTTGTCTTTGTAATAAAGCGCCAAATCCCTCAATTGAAATTGCAATAGCTTGTGTACCAATTCTTCTTTGCTAAACGCTGAAAGATCTGGAATCAGTTTATTATCAAACTCGAAGAAGTCTTCATGTTCGGTCAATAATTTTTCAAAAACGCCACCTACTTGTGCTTTAATGATTTCTTGCCCGGTCGGAATTTTCTTTTCATTGATATCAATCTTTGTGGCAAGCTTAATCTGTTTAAGCTTTCTGGATTCTTCAGGTTTAATAAGTGCCATCGAAATTCCATCCTTCCCAGCACGTCCGGTTCTTCCGCTGCGGTGTACAAAAACTTCAGGATCGTCGGGTAGCGAAAAATGAATAACGTGGGTTAAGGAATTTACATCCAAACCTCTTGCAGCCACATCGGTTGCTACTAAGATATCAATATTCTTTAACCTGAATTTCTTCATCACGGTATCGCGTTGCGCTTGGCTTAAATCTCCGTGTAAAGCGTCCGCTGCATAACCATTCTGCATCAGAAAATCGGCCACTTCTTGAGTTTCCATTCTGGTTCTGCAGAAAATGATGGAATATTGATTAGGATTATCATCGATCAAACGTTTTAGCGCTTCTTTTTTCTGGCGATAACCAACGACGTAATACTCGTGTTTAATATTCTTCTTCACCTCGTTAATAGAACCTACAGAAATTCGGTGAGGGTTGGTAAGGTAATTTCTGGAAATACGTTCCACCTCCTTGTTCATCGTAGCCGAGAAAAGAAAAGTTTGTTTCGTATCGGGTGTTTCGCGCAAAATTGTTTCTAAATCATCCTTGAAACCCATGGAAAGCATTTCATCAGCTTCATCCAAAACCAACCAATGAATTTCTGAAAAATCCAATGCTTTTCTGTTGATCAAATCGATAACACGACCCGGCGTACCCACAATAATTTGAGGTTTCTCGCGCAGTGAGCGAATTTGGTCGGTAATACTGCTGCCACCATAAACCGCAGTGGTTTTGATGTTGGGTAGGTATTTCGAATAATTTTTAATGTCTTTGGTAATCTGCAAACAAAGTTCTCTTGTTGGGCACAGCACCAATAATTGGATTTTGCGACTCCCGTCGTCAATCATATCCAAAATCGGAAGCGAAAATGCTGCTGTTTTGCCTGTTCCTGTTTGCGCAAGTGCGATGAGATCGCGAATATCTGTAGAGATAAAAGGAATAGTCTGTTTTTGGATTTCTGTTGGGCTCACAAAGCCCAGTTCGCCAACTGCCTTCAAAATTTCAGGACTTAAGCTGGTCTCCGTAAATAAATTCATGTAAATGATCGTCTATAATTCGTCGGCAAAGATACGTTTTTTATTTTTGATAAAAAAATGAGCTTTTTATTAATTTTTTGTTAAAGCAGAAAATTCGATACTTCTGCACGTATTGTTTTTGCTAACTTTGATTAAAAGATTAAAAAATGCACACCACCATTAAAAATACAACGCTACAGTTTCTTAGAGACATCGAGAAAAACAATAACCGGGAATGGTTTAACCAAAACAAAGAACGTTATACCGATGCACAAATCAATGTACTTTCTTTTGTGGAAGATTTAATTCTTGAAATGGGAAAATTCGATGAAGAAATCTTAAAATTAGATGCTAAAAAATCCCTCTTCCGCATTTATCGTGACGCTCGTTTTTCGCACAACAAAGATCCTTATAAAACCAACTTCGGAAGCAGTTTAGGCATCGGGAAAGGCAGCCAAAAGGCCGGCTATTATCTGCATATTGAACCGGGAAAATCCTTTTTGGCAGGAGGAATTTACATGCCCGAATCTTCTGTATTGAAAGAAATCCGAAAAGAAATATCGATGAATAGTAAGGAGTTTTTAAAAATACTGGATGCAAAAAGCTTTAGAAACAACTTTCGCGGGTTGAGTGTAGAAGGAAAACTAAAGCGCGTACCTAACGGCTTTGAAAAAGACGATCCCATGGCAGAATTTCTGAAACTGAAAAACTTTATCGTCATCCATCCTGTTGCTGATGCAGATTTGGCGGAACCGCATGTATGCAAAATTTTCGCAAAAATCTATCATGCGATGCAACCACTGAATAATTTTTTGAATGCACCATTTCTTTAATCGACGTTATACATATCATTAATTCCTGTAAAACTGGCTAAAAAATAGTCATTTCGTAATTCCTTTTGGTTTTAACATTATTTTAACATAATTTTCTATCTTTGTCGTTCGAAAATAAAATCGTTGATGTCAATTTATCAAATCATTGCCGAAAAACTACAGTACATTGCACCAGAATTTTATAAGGAACGATTTTTCAAATCCCTTAGAAAACCCTTATCACAGGGCTTTAAGCAAAAAAACACAGAACCTGAACTTTTCTGGATCAAGGATTTTTTGAGCGATGACGCTGTTTTTTTCGACATTGGTGCCAATGTGGGCGCTTATCTATTTCAGCTCGAAAAGAAGTTAAAACCTCAGCATATCGTCGCTTTTGAACCGAACAAAGACCTCTACCAACGACTCAAAAGGATTTTTCCCTTAATCAACATTTATCCACTTGCAATTTCTGATGAAAACACAATGGCAGAATTTAAAATCCCTGTCATTAACGGTAAGCGCTATCATTCCAGAGGTACGCTGCAAGTCGGTTTTCTGGAAGAAGGAGAAAGCAAACAGCTGACCCAAAAGGTAAAAGTGATGAAACTGGACGACTGGGCAGGCCTTGAAAGTACAGACAGAATTGATTTTATCAAAATTGATGTGGAAGGAAACGAGATGCAGACGCTGCGTGGTGCAAAAAAAGTCATTGCCAAATTTTCGCCCGTACTGATGGTGGAAATGGAACAGCGACATCACGAAAAACCTCTGTATGAGCTGGTTTCAGAAGTTGAAAGCTGGGGATATGCTGCGCATTTCCTCCATCGTGAAACGATGCAGTTGCAACCCGTAAACAACCACTTGCTCGAAAACCAAAACAAAAACACAATGACCGATAAACAACAGTATATCAATAACATCATCTTTATTCCTCATCCCAAGAAAACGAACGGATAATGAGTGTAGTAGCGCGACAAGGATTCAAATATTCACTAATCGGTTATTTCGGCTTTCTGCTCGGAACCTTTTCGGCGATTTTCATTTTCCCGCGCGACATGGAGTTCTATGGAAAACTTCGCTATATTATGCCCACTGCGGAAATGCTGCTGCCCATTGTGGTTTTTGGGCTGTCATTTTCGAACGTCAAGTTTTTTCATCAAACCCAAAAGGACAATAAAAACCAGAATTTCCTGAGTTTATCATTGCTCGGCGTAACAGTTAATTTTGTGCTCTTCACCGCAATTTTCATTTTATTTTTCACCCTTTTTCCACAATTTAAAACCCTGGAAATATGGAAGATGAAGCGGTTAATCCTTCCATTGATCTTAATTTTGGCGCTTTCTGCAGTCTTTAACAAATACATTTCAAATTACAAGCGGATCGTCGTTCCCAATATCTTCGAAAATCTTTTCCCGAAAATCGCCAATTTAGGTGCCTTTTGCCTGTTTTTCTTCTTGGGTGTCTCCGAGAAAGGATCTTTTGCTTTTTTCTTCGGCGTTTTTGTAATTTCGTTCTTGGGCTATATTTTTTATGCCAACCGACTGGAAAAACTCAAGCCCGACTTCAATACCGATTATCTAAAAAAAGATCAGCTCTGGAAAGAGGTATTGAGCTACAGCTTCTTCGGATTCCTCGGAAATATTGGGAATTACATTGCTTTTCGGGTAGACAATTTTATGATTGGTGAATTCCTCAACTTTGAAGAAAATGGGGTCTACAGCATTATACTTTCGATACTTTCATTCATCATGATTCCTCAAATGGGACTTTCTAACATTTCGGCGCCCATCATCAATAAAACCATTGCAGAAGGAGATTTTGAGGAGCTTGATCGGTTTCACAAAAAAACTTCACTCAGCTTGTTTTTCCTCGGCTCACTCCTGTTTGCCTGTATTTTGGTCGGTTTCCCCTATTTGTGCGACTATATCAAAAATGGTGAACAACTTCGACAGGCAGAACCTGTGGTCTGGATTTTGGGTTTTGCCATGCTTTTCGACCTGGCAACCGGCTTCAACGGGCACATCATTTCGCTCTCCAAGTATTATCGCTTTAACATAGTGGTGATGCTTTTTCTGGCGTTTACCACCATTAGTCTCAACTGGATTTTCCTCACCAAAACCCATCTCGGGATTATAGGAATTGCAATGGCCACGGCGATTTCGCTGACGTTGTTCAACGTCATTAAAATCCTTTTTAATTATGTAAAATTCAAAGTTTCACCGCTGAGTATTGAGATGATTTATGCCGCGATTATCTCGACAGTGGCTATCACCTTAGCTGTGATTTTGCCAGATTTCAAAAGCAGTTGGATGAATTTACTGTTTAAACCAACGCTGGTTCTGTTGATTATTTTTACCGGAAACTACTTCATGAAGATTTTTCCCGTAGAAGACTATCTTAACCGTAAATTTTTCAGAAGTTTATTCAAATTTTAAAGCAAACTTTTCAACACGTTTTCAAGCTTTTTCCTAACGTTTTCTTTATTAAATTCTTGCTGAAAATCGTATCTACTTTCATTTTTAAAATAGAAAACATCATCGTCCTGATCATTGATAACAAAAGGATATCCGGTAGAAATACCTTGCGGGAAAAAAGCCATTTTGCCATACCGGATGGCATCACCGATGTTGCCCGACATTTTCGTGGAACCATAGCTTTCGGAATGGTTGAAAAATTCCGTCCGAAGCTGAACAGGACACCATAAAACATGTGCTTCCTTCATCCACTCCTCATATTGATTCTGAGGAACTTTCTCTTCAAAAAAAACGATGTCGAAAAATTTTAATTCGCTGCGCAAATCCTTCAACCATACTAATTCTTCCCCTTTTGCCTTGCCGAGAAACACAATTTGAAAGTTCCGGTTTTCCATGGTTGAATGGCCTGATTTCAAATCGTTATCTGCCTTCTTTAAACGTTGGATCACTGAAAAATAATCGCGCCTCTGCTGGGAAACCGTTCCGGGAATTACGATTGTAAAATGTTCAGTAGTATCACTTTCGTTCGAATGATTAAAAAAAACCGGAAGAAATACAAACTGCCTATTCGCCAAATATGGATCCAAAACAGCGAGATGATGCGCATTTCGGAAGACCCTTGGCGCAAGCAGCAAACCTTCTTTCAACAATAACTTTAGGCGGTACTGAAAGTCTTTTTTAAAAACGCTTTGCAGCAACTGCCATTTCGAAAGTTTCAAAAAGTTAAGATTATGCACGATAATCACTGCATTGGTGCGACAACATATTTTATTAAATACAGCAAAATTACGATGAACCGTCCCGATGATCAACAAATCGTATGGGCGTAGCTGAAGCTGCCGATCAATCGTCGCAAAACTAGACAAAGAAATGGAGGAATTGCTTTTATCAATTTGCTTATGAATTCTTTCAGAAAAAAAATAATCTACCTCAAATTCCTGAGAATCATCCATTAGCTCCATAAAGTTGGCTGCAATCTCGGCATGCGTATCGAGTTCTACATAAGCTATTTTCTTCATGACCTCAGTGATTTAAACATCAAAATAATGTATTCAAAAATAAAAAAATTATTACCGTTTAAACACCGAAACACCATTAGAAAACGTTTCCAGCACTTTTGTATTTAATATTTCTGTTTCGGGTACAGTCATCAGATTTTGGTTGAGGATCACAAAATCAGCTGATTTTCCCACCTCCAAACTCCCGATCTCTTTTTCCTGAAACGCCGCTTTAGCTGCCCAAATCGTCATGCCACGAATCGCTTGTTCACGGGTTAATGCGTTCTCTTTCTGAAATCCGTTGGTCGGGAAAAAATGAGCATCTTTTCGAACCACGGCTGCAAAGAAAGTTTTGAACGGACTGATTTCCTCCACCGGAAAATCGGTCCCCAAGGGAAGCCAACCATTTTGCTTCAGTAAATCTTCGTAGGCATAAGAAAATTTCAGTCGGTTTTTTCCGAGGCGTTCTTCTGCCCAATACATATCGGAAGTGGCATGAGTGGGCTGTACCGATGGAATAACAGAATATTTTCCAAACAGTGAAAAGTCTTTTGGATTCACGATCTGCGCGTGTTCAATTCTCCACCTGCGGTCATTTTTACCCCCCAAAACCTCACCGTAAATTTTAAGAATCGTCCGGTTTGCGGAATCTCCGATGGCATGGGTACACATTTGCAAATCGGTATTTTTCAATTTTCGGGCTAAAGTGGCAAAGTGCTCTTCGTCACTCAGCAGAAAACCTCTCCAGTTTTTTTTATCGGAATAGTCGTGGATTAAACATGCCCCTCGCGAACCGAGTGCCCCATCGGAATACACTTTAAAACCACCTACAGTAACCAAACCGTTGGTGTACCTTCCTTTCTTTATCCATTTTTCGTAATAATCTGGACGATCTTCAAGCAGCGCAAAAATTTTCATTTTCAGGATATTATCGGCCTGTGCTTTTTCCAACAGTGAGAGCGTATGTTCGGTAATTCCGCAATCGTGGAGGGATGTAAGACCATATGAAAAACATTCTTTTTGCAACTGACCAAAATAATTCACCGCCATTTCATCGCTGATTGCAGGAATAAACTTCTCTACTAAAAGCATGGCATTATCAACCAAAATACCGCTGAGTTTTCCGTTCTTCTGTTCAATTTCTCCACCCGAAACTTTAGTATCGAGGGTAACTCCGGCAATATCAAGGGCTTTTTGATTGGCCACTGCGGCATGTCCATCTATTCTCTTCAAATAAACCGGCCGGTTTGGAAAAAGCTGATCGAGCTTTTCTTTGTTTGGAAACTCTTTACTCACCCAATCGTTTTGATCCCAACTTCTTCCATACAGCCATTCCATGGGCGCATTTTTAGAATATTCGACAAGCTTGGTAAGAATTTCATCCCAGGATTTCGTGCCCCAAAGTTCACATTTCCATTGGTCTGTCGCATAACCCGTGAAATGACAATGCGCGTCGATTAGCCCAGGAAAAACAGCTCTTCCCTTCAGGTTCTGAATGTTTTTTGATTTGAACTTTTTCAGCATCACTGAGCTTTTACCTACACCCACAATTTTGCCTTCCGAAATCGCCATGGATTCAGCAACATCAAAATGTTGATTAACGGTATAAATTTTTGCATTATGAATAATTAAATCCACATTCTTCTGTGCAGCGCAAATATTGAATAACAGTAGTAAAATTAAACTCATCGACGCCTGAAACGCCGTGCGAGAATTTAAAAATAAAGGAGTAAATTTTGGAAAGTTGATATTCATTTAAAATAAAATAATTGATGAAGTAAAGCCGGTTATCATTCATTTAAAAACAAAAACCGAAAAAATACTATTTGGAAAGAAACATGGCCTTCCATCTGAGGTTACGGATGTATTGAATTTCGTCTTTGGATAAGGCCCTTTTTCCGTTTTGCTTTAAGAAAGATTTCATCGTGACGAACCATTCGGAAAGCGATTTATTTCGCCATGCCGACTTTGCAGAAGAAAGCATTGCCAGCGGGAAATTTAAACCAATATTGTAGAAATACTCGCCGAGTTTTTCGGCCTTCTGCTTCTTATATTTGTAGGCAGTGGGGCGCAGATGTTTTACCCAAAGGTCTTTAATTGTACACGTTTCCCAGCCATTTTTTTTGGCAAGCATGACGTCAATATTGTCCCAACCCAAAACAGGTCTCAACCCTTTCATTTGCTCGAAACATGTTTTGCGATACGATTTGATAGGACCCCGAATGTGATTTTTGGAAGATATGCTTTCAAAAATCCATTGGTGATCGCTATTTGAAAAATCGAAAGCTTTGGCATAATCCAAAACATTTTTTTTTACGCGAACTAATCCAGATACCATTCCTGCCTTCGGATTCTGCTCGTACACCTGATTGACCTTTTCCAGATAATTCTTGGGAAAAATAATATCAGCATCGAATTTACAGATGATTTCAAACGGCGTCAAATCTATACTGTTTATCCCTTTATTGAACGTTCCGACCACTTTTGCACCGGGTTCATGCCCAGATTTTTCCAGATTAATCATCTCAAAAGCAGCGTTTGTTTTTACGAATTCAGCTACGATCTCTTGGGTTTTATCGGTGGAGCCATCGTTCACCACGATGATCTTATAATCCTTAAATGTCTGGCTTTTTAAAGATGATAACGTATAGAAGATATTTTGCTCTTCGTTATGGGCGGGAATAATAATCAGGAATTTCATTCAGCCAATTCGTCTTGCCAATCTTTAATCGTGACTGAAACCAAACCTTCTTGCACAAAAGGATCGTTTTCAACAAATGCTTCTGCAGATTCGCGATCGGTAAAAATAGCCATTGCCCCTTCGCCAGGAATGGAGAAAGCGCCAATTCCCAAAACTTTACCGGCTTGCACAAAATGATCTTCGTTCTGCTGGTGCTGAGGAAAAAACTTCATGAAATCGTCCATGGTTTTTTCAGGATGATGATCGTAAAAAACAACCGTTTTCATATGTTTCTATTTTAAGATTGAGGATAATAAATCAATACTCCAGCTCCAGTTTTTCTTTGGTGTAATGGCGAACAGCTTCTGTAAGCGCCGGGTTTTCGGAGAGTTTCTGCCCATAACTTGGGATTATTTCTTTCAGTTTCTCTTTCCATTCGTTCTGTACTTTTTCGGCAAAGCATTTCTCAAGCACCTGAATCATGGCATAAACTGCAGTAGAAGCGCCGGGAGAAGCGCCAAGTAGCGATGCAATGGTGCCATTTTTATTGACCACGACTTCGGTTCCAAACTCCAATTTGCCTCCTTGTTCTTTGTCTTTTTTAATAATTTGAACGCGCTGGCCGGCAATTTTCAGTTCCCAGTCTTCTTCTTTCGCATCCTTTATAAACTCCCTTAAATGCTGTATCCGTTGAGATTTCGTCATGGCTACCTGTCGCACCAAATACTGGGTTAATGGTAAATTATGCCACCAAGCGCCAAACAGCGAACGAATGTTTTTTAAGTTGACACTTTCGGGAAGATCGAGGTAGCTTCCTTCTTTAAGAAACTTGGTAGAAAACCCCGCAAACGGACCGAAAAGCAATGCCTTTTTGCCATCAATAATTCGTAAATCCAAATGAGGAACGCTCATCGGAGGTGCATCTACGGTTGCCTGCGTATAAACTTTCGCCTGATGCTGCTCAATTAGTTCTGGGTTATGAGAAACCAGCCATTCTCCGGAAACGGGAAATCCACCATATCCTTCACTTTCCGGAATGTCGGAACTCTCCAAAAGCGGCAATGCATATCCGCCTGCACCAATGAAGACAAAATCAGCTACCACTTCTTGCCGATGATTGTGGAGTCGATCTTTCACATGAATCGACCACTTTCCATCATCACGTAATTCCAAATCCTTAGCTTCATGGTAAAGAAAAATTTCAACGTGCGAATCTTCCGAAAGATAGCGCCCCATTTTTCTGGTAAGCACCCCAAAATTGACATCGGTCCCCAAATCCATTTTGGTTGCCGCAAGAATTTCGTTTTCTTTTCTTTTGCTCATTACCAACGGTATCCAACGGCGAAGCTGATCATGATCATCGGTAAATTCCATTCCTTTGAACAAGGAAGATTTGGTCATTTCCTCATGCCTTTTCCGAAGAAAGTCTGCATCATTTTGGCCGAAAACCAAACTCATGTGCGGACATGAATTGATGAAATCTTTTGGATTTGTAATGATGCCTTTGTCGATGAGATAACTCCAAAATTGTTTTGATACCTCGAACTGCTCAGCAATTTTTTCCGCTTTGGTAATATTGATATTTCCGTGGTCATCTTGCGGGGTATAGTTTAGTTCGCAAAATGCGGAATGCCCCGTTCCTGCATTGTTCCACGCAGCAGAACTTTCTCTGGCAAACCGACCGAGTCGCTCAAAAATGGCAATTTTAAGATCGGGCTGCAATTCATGGAGCAGTGTGGCTAAAGTGGTACTCATGATTCCGCCACCAATTAAGGCAACGTCGTAATGCGGTTTTGGGGTTTTTTGAGATAAAATCTCCGACATAATGGTGTAATTTTAATGCACGAATTTCGGAATTATTTTGCAAATGCAGGTAAAGATAGAAACTTTAAACCAATACGGTTTGCGCTAAAGCACACAAAAGAATTCACTATATAAATGGATGAAGATGAAGCAAACGCTTTATCAATCAATGAATCAACTTAGTATCGAAGCTGGCGCCACATAAAAATAGACTGATACAAAATGGCAAAAAGTTCCTGCCAAAACAAAGAAATGAAAAATAGCGTGGTTGAATTTCAATTGATCAATGGAAAAAAAGATCGCTCCCACCGTGTAGGCAATTCCACCAGCAAACAGCCAAACTAAACCACCAAAATCAAGATTTTTCACTAAGCTTCCGAAGCTGAAAACTATGAGCCAACCCATCGCTACATATAAAATAGTGGAAAGATAATTAAATCGGCCTGTAAAAAAGATCTTAAAGATAATGCCTATCAAAGCAACCGACCACACAATTGAAAAAATCGTCCAGCCCTCTGTACCTTTCAGTGTAATAAGCACGAATGGCGTGTAGCTTCCGGCTATCAAAACATAAATAGACGCATGATCGAAAATATTGAGACGATATCTAATTTTAGGATTTGTAGAATGGTGGTAAAGCGTAGAAGCAAGATACAACGTGATCATGCTGAGGCCAAACACAGGAAAACTGACCCATACCCAAATATCATTAAGATGTATCGCTTTGACAATGAGCAATACCAAACCCACAACACTCATCAACAAGCCCACGAAATGAGAAATCACGTTGATTTTCTCCTCACGGTCGGAATAAGAATGGACGATATATTTGGCAGTATTCTGAGACATCAGTTCAGTTTTGTGGTCAGTTTTTTAAATTGTTTTTCTGCATTTTTTTCTTCGTACAGAATGGCATATATGGCATCGATAATAGGCGTTTTCATGTTTTTTTCCTTAGCCGTTTGGTAAATGGAATCTGCAGCATAATATCCTTCGGCAATCATGTTCATCGACTGAATAGCCGATTTCACGGTATAGCCCTTCCCTATCAGGTTTCCTAAACTCCGGTTTCTGGAAAAAAGCGAATAAGCTGTTACCAGTAAATCACCCAGATAAGCACTTTCATTAACATCACGCGGCGCTTCGTAAATAGCTTCCAAAAAAATTTCCATTTCGCGGATGGCATTGGAAACGAAAACTGCCGTGAAGTTATCGCCGTAACCGAGTCCGCTGGCAATACCTGCACCAATGGCATAAATATTCTTCAAAATAGCGCTGTACTCATTTCCCAATATATCTTTGCTGGAATGTACATTGATGAAATCTGAGGAAAAAAGCGCATCCAACTTGGCAGAAACCTCATCTTCCACTGTGGCGATGGTGAGATAAGAAAGTCGCTCCATGGCCACTTCTTCCGCATGACAAGGTCCTGCAATAACCGCCTGGTTGCGGAAACCAATTTTAAACTCGTCGCGCAAATAATGGGCAACCACATCGTTCACTTTGGGCACAATTCCTTTAATGGCCGAGATGAAGATTTTCCCTTCATAGTTGCAGTTCATTTTCTCGATAGCATCGGAAAGGTAAATGGAAGGCGTTGCTAAAACGATAACATCGCAGGCGCCCACCAATTCATTAATGTCAGTGGTAAGCGCAATAGATTTAGGCAAAAAGCTAACTGAAGTAAGATAGGTTGGGTTATGCCCTCGCAGCTCAATTGCGCCCTTCACAAATTCGTTGCGCACACACCAATGAACGGTTTTACAGTTTTCGACCAGCATTTTCACAATTGCCGTTGCGAAACTTCCACTGCCTACCACACCTACCGTTGGTTGCACAATTGCCGGTTTGGGATCTGATTTCTTTTTTGCCATGATGATCTCTCTGTTTTTTTTCTGAATTCGGGAAATACAAAGATATTAAAGGAATGGCAATAAAACCGCCTTAATTCGTTATTTAAGATAATTATGAAAACTTTAACATGACGGGCTTTATTAATGATCAGAAAACGAAACATTAAGCTATTCATCTCTGAAAATAATTTTTAAATTTGCAAGCTCAAAAAAGATATTTAACACAGTCAATGAAAAACTTCTTAAGTTCTAAGAGAAATTCGGGTTTGCTGATGACAGCACTCCTTATGGTGATTTTTGGACAAGCTCTTTTTATCGGGAAACTTTACTCGGAGAAAAACAACAAGAATTACGAAGTTAATTTGGTGAAAATAAACACACAGAAAGACAGCATCGACTACCTTGAGATGAAAAACGACCTTATTTTGGTAGACCGCACAGTGCGCCAGCTGAACAGTTTTCTGGCCGATAAGAACATTAGCAACGAAAAAATAGAAGCCCTTTCGCAAGACAGCTTAACCAACGCCGTATACCTTGCCAAACAAAGCAATAGATACAGCCAATATCTTGTTGATCTCGAGAAAAAACTACAACAGGTTCCTCTTGGTATACCGACCGAAGGTTACATTTCCTCCAACTTTGGAAAAAGAATTAATCCTATTCCGGTAAGGAATGTTTTACTTGCCTCCGTAAAGCCGTCTCCAAAAGAAGTAAAAACCGCAGCACCCGCTGGGCAAGATAGTTTGGGAGCAGCTACAAATGCGGTAGTGAACAATAAGCCGGAACTAAACAACACTCCTGCAGAAGCCGATCAAATTCAGTTTCATAAAGGATTGGACATTGCGGTTCCTTACGGCTCCGATGTTCGCTGCGCCGCGAGTGGCACCGTTATATTTTCTGGGCAAAAAGGTGGCTATGGCAACTGCATCATTATTTCGCATGGTAATGGATTAGCGACTCTTTATGGGCACCTCTCACAACTGCTTGTTAAGGAAAACGACGCGGTAAAAGTAAACGACATTATTGCCAAATCCGGAAATACAGGAAGATCAACAGGGCCGCATTTGCATTATGAAGTGCACAAAAACAACACGCCTGTAAACCCAAAATTATTCATCTCGCTATAAACAAACTATAAAAAGCCACTGTTTATCCGGTGGTTTTTTCTATTTTCGTGGTGATTTTTTGCAATAAAGATGAGTACTCATCATTAATACCTGCAGGAGCAGGCGGTAATGGAAGAAATAACAAACCTGTTTGCATAGACTGCATCCTCATTTAATCTTATTTAAAAAAATGAATTTAACGCTCGAACAAATACAAGACTTTAAAGGTAAATATCCACGACAAATCTGGTCACTTTTTTTCTCCGAAATGTGGGAACGGTTCTGCTTCTACGGAATGCGCGGCATGTTGGTTTTCTTCATGATCTCCGAGCTGCATTTTGGCGATAAGCAGGCCAATCTTCAGTACGGCGCAACGCAGGCGTTTGTATACGCCTTCACCTTTGTAGGCGGTATTTTTGCCGATAAAATTTTAGGATTCCGTAAATCGTTATTTTGGGGTGGGTTGCTGATGATTGTCGGCAGCTTAATCCTTGCTTTCGAGCCCCATCAATATTTCTTTTTAGGCATTGCATTTACTGTGGTAGGTACCGGTTTCTTTAAACCCAACATTTCCACAATGGTTGGCCGGCTTTACAAACCCGACGATTCGCGCAGAGATGGTGGCTTCTCCCTATTTTATGCCGGAATTAATTTGGGGGCATTACTTGGTGGGTACTTCTGTATTGCCATTGGTAAAGGCGAAATGCTGACTTCCATAGTGCCCGAACACAAAAGATGGAATGTTGCTTTTGGTTTGGCAGCCATCGTGATGTTGGTTTCACTCATCAACTTTATTTTTACGCAGAGAAGGATGGGACCTATTGGTTTGCAACCTCAGAAAATATTGGCCGACGGTACCAAAGTAGCCCTCGAGAAATGGAAAGAATATGGCGTTTATGTACTGTCTATCATTTTTATCCCTCTTATTATGGTGATGGTTTCGGTGCCGCAATACACCGATTATTTCATGTGGACGGTAGGGCCACTCACCCTGATCTATCTGTTTTATGAAATGTCGAAAGTAACGACGCCGGAACGAAAAAAACTTTGGGCAGCATTGGTCTTCATTATTTTTTCTATTCTGTTTTGGGGAATTTACGAGCAATCCGGGGGTTCGCTTAGCATCTTTGCTGCGAAAAACCTTAATCAGGATCTGTTGGGGCTAGATGCCAACGGAGTGAATAATTCCGGGGGAGCATTTTTTATTATTTTTCTTGCACCACTTCTTGGTTTGCTGTGGATTTGGCTCAGCAAAAGAAAATTAGAACCCAATACCATTATTAAATTCGGGCTTGGATTTATCTTTTTAGGTCTGGGCTATTACATCCTTTTTGCCACTCGTTTTTTTGCCGATCTTCAAGGGGTTACTTCGTTGAATATCTTTACCATCGCGCTTCTCGTCATCACTTTTGGGGAGTTGTGTTTATCGCCTATCGGATTATCAATCATGACCAAGCTCTCCACCGAGAAATTACAGGGAATGATGATGGGAATGTGGTTTTTGGCATCGGCTTACGGACAATATGTGGCAGGAATTATAGGAGCCAATATGGCAACGGCCAAAGAAGGTGCCTCCAACGTGGATGCGCTGATGGCCTATACCGATGGTTATAAACAATTAGGAATCTATGCTTTGATCGCGGGGGTTCTGCTGATCGTGATTTCCCCATTGGTTAAGAAATTAATGCAAGAAGTAAGGTAATGGAGAGGTAAAATATTTAACACGGTCCATAAAATAAAATCTAAACGTCATGATAAGATTTTTTACAGTATTACTCGTTACAGTTTTTTCGCTTTCGTTTTCGCAAGTTCGATGGATGAGTTTGGATGAGGCCGCCACCGCACAGCAACAACATCCGAAAAAGATACTCATCAACTTTTTTGCAGACTGGTGTGCGCCCTGTAAACTGATGGATCAGTCCACCTTCAGCCATCCTAAAATCGCCCAGTATATCAATGAAAATTACTATCCCGTAAAATTTGATGCCGAGGGAGGCGATACCGTGCATATCTTCGGAAGAACGTTTGAGAATAGCGGCATATCTGCCGGTAGCAAAAGGAAACCGCTGCACGATTTCTCCAAGTTTATGAATGTAAACTCCATTCCGTCTCTGGTTTTTCTGGATGAAAAAAGTGTACCCATCACCATTGTGCAAGGATATTTGAGCGCCAAAGAACTGGACCCCTACCTCAAGATTATATCCAGCAACAACTACAAAAAATTCAGGTCGCGGGAAGAGTGGGAAAATTATCAGCGTAAAATGAAATCGGACATCAAAGAATAAAGGAACTTTCACCAATCGCTTACCAATTGATTTTCGATTGATTTAAGTGATTATTTAAATATGTACGATAGGCGGAAAACCAATGACTTCGCCCTACAGAATCTACCGGGGAAATTGCACCGCTCATATTTTGTTTGGATGTCCCTGATTTTTTCCCGAAATTCGCTCACTTGCCGGCGCCACTTTTTAGCATCGCCTCGCATTGTTCACCTTTGATGCTCGATTCGTCCATAGAATTTTTAAAAGGAATCGGTCCTGAAAAAGCCAAAATCATTCGTGCGGTTTTGGGTATATCCACTGTGGAAGATTTCCTTACCTTCTTCCCCATTCGCTACATCGACAAGAGCAAAATTGTCAACGTTGCCGACCTTACCGAAGAAACCTCTGCCGAGATCCAGCTGAAAGGTAAAATTACCGATGTGCAAGAACTAACGTATGGAAAAGGACAGAAACGCCTCACCGCTAAGTTCAGAGATGCCACCGGAACCATCGAGTTGGTTTGGTTTCGTTATTCTAAATGGATGAAAGAGCAAATCCCCATTCATCGGGAAATCTTCATTTTTGGGAAGATTAATCTGTTTAATGGCGTTTTCTCGATGTCGCACCCGGAGATCGAGACCGACGAAAAGAAAGCCCTGTCAGGAACTTTGCTCCCCATTTACTCCTCCAGCGAGAAACTCTCAAAAAGAGGCATCAACAATAAGTTTTTTCAAAATGTTGTCGCCGAAATTCTGAGGAACTTGCCTGCATTAATTCAGGAGAACCTGCCCAATTCCCTCCTGCGGAATTTAAAGCTAATGAACCGCCTGCAGGCCTATGCCAACATCCACTTTCCGCAAGATCTTGCCCACTTCGAACAGGCCAACCGCCGGCTGAAATTTGAGGAAGCATTCTTCTTTCAGTTGGGTTATGCCTTAAAAAAACATCATCACAAAACATCCATGGTGGGCAACCCCTTCCCCATCATCGGGAAATACTTCACCGAGTTCTACGATCACCATATCCCTTTTGAACTGACGGGCGCACAAAAAAAAGTATTAAAAGAAATTCGAAACGACCTGAAAAAACCGGTACAGATGAACCGCCTGCTACAAGGCGATGTGGGTTCGGGCAAAACCATGGTCGCCTTATTATCCATGCTGATGGCGCTCGACAATGGTTTCCAAAGTTGCCTCATGGCTCCTACGGAAATTCTTGCACAGCAGCATTACAACGGCATCAGCGAATTGCTGAAAGGCAGCAATGTCACCGTTCGGCTCCTTACCGGCTCTACCAAAACTGCAGACCGAAAAATCATTCATCAGGAATTATTGAGTGGCGAACTCTCCATCCTCATCGGCACCCATGCGGTGTTGGAAGAAGTGGTGCAATTCCAAAACCTTGGGCTGGCCATTATCGACGAGCAACATCGTTTTGGGGTGGCACAACGCGCACGTCTGTGGGCAAAGAACAAGATACCGCCTCATATTTTGGTGATGACGGCCACGCCCATCCCCAGAACATTGGCGATGAGTTTTTATTCGGATCTTGATGTGTCGGTTATCGACGAATTGCCGGTGGGTCGCAAAGCCATCATCACCGCGCACCGAAGGGAGAAAGACCGCTTGTCGGTTTTCCGGTTTGTGCAGGATGAAATTTTGAAAGGGCGGCAGGCCTACTTTGTTTACCCACTCATCGAGGAATCCGAAACCATGGATTATAAGAACCTGATGGAAAATCTGGAACACATCACCGAGTTTTTTTCCGACTGCAACGTAACCATGCTGCATGGCCGAATGAAACCCGATGAAAAGGAGAAAAACATGGCGTATTTTGCATCGGGAAAAGCGCAGATTATGGTGGCAACCACCGTTATTGAGGTGGGGGTTAATGTGCCCAACGCATCGGTGATGGTGATCGAGAGTGCCGAGCGCTTCGGCCTCTCGCAGCTGCACCAGCTGCGTGGCCGGGTAGGTCGCGGTGCCGAACAAAGCTACTGTATTTTGCTCACCAGCGATCAACTGAGTCGCGATAGCCGAACCCGCATCAAGACGATGACGGAAACCAACGATGGCTTCCGCATTTCGGAGGTTGATATGCAACTGCGCGGGCCGGGCGACCTTTTGGGGACGCAACAAAGTGGGGTGATCGATTTTAAGAAACTCGACCTGCTTACCGATGCCCACATCATCAAAGTGGCACAAACCACCGTAGAGCAGCTTATACAACTCGATCCTACCCTGCAACATGCTGATCACCAGTCGCTGCGCCAATATTATATTCAACAATACCGGGGGAAAAATAAGTGGGGGCAAATTTCCTAGTCCCCATGCCTGTTTCAAGATAACTTCGAGCCCTTTAGATGGAGTTAAAATGCACAAAATGTGCTTTTTATGGTTATTGTATTAAATAATTGGCTACATTTATTCCATTAATAACCAAAACTTTATTACAATGCCAATCACTAATTTAAACAACACACACCTGAGCGCGGCAGAGATTACCGCAGCCAACGACGCCATTACTGCACTGGAAACTGCACTGGCCACCCTTACCATCTCCCTTACCCCCGAAGAGCGACAACAATACGGGAGCATCAACGAGCAAAACAAACTCTTTGTGAACAAAGTAGTCGACTATCGGCGAAACAACCCTACCCTCTCGGTAACCGATGTGGATTGGGCAGAGTTCGAGAAAGACCATACCAGCCGTGCCAACATCGAGAACCTGCTGAACCGCATCGATGCGGTGGCCACCAAACTGAAAAATGCCAAAACACTGCACGACTATGACAATTACCAGGCAGCGTTAGACGATTATGCATACACCGGCTACCGCGCCAGCACAGGCGCCGATGGCTACGAAACCAAGTACAACGAATTGAAACAATTCTTTACACGAACTACAAAAAAAGAACCTCCAAAAGAGGGCTGATTTACCTATGATCAGGAGATAGCTCGCCGAAAGGTGGGCTATTTTTTTTGGTCAATTCGGGTCGTTTGGTCCAAGAAACCGCTCTACAACCTCTTCATTGGGGTTCCGAACCTAAAATTTGGGGTTGCATAACCTAAAAATATACGTTCCGAACCCCGTCGTTGAGGTTCCAGACCTAAAATTTGGGGTTGTATAACCTAAAAATATACGTTCCGGACCCCGTCGTTGAGGTTCCAAACCCCGCGGACGGACTAAAAGACCCCAATGGAAGAGTAAAATGGCGGATCTCCTCAGATACGCGAATGTAAAATGGGATGGAAGTGATCGGAAGCCGCAACAAAAAGGATTTCAAAAACTCCGCTTTGCCGCCAAAGAATGATTACACCAATAAAGCCAGCTATGGATCGATCAGGATTTTTGGTTGACTCATCAACATGATATGCAGAGAAGTGGGTGAATATGGCCTATTATTATTTTTTTCAATTCCATTGTCAATCATTTATTTTAAATATTTTTGTGGCAATGAAAAGATTAACTCAACTGTTTTTTATCGTGTGGATGACGGCTGTTTTTGGCCAGTCGAAAATTGTAGTCAAAAATGCGGAAAGCGGCGCGCCCATTGGCGATGCATCCATCCTCTGCAAGAACAAATTGGTGGGCAAAACCAATGCACAGGGGCAGTTGGAATTTCGCAGCAAATGCCGAAAAGTAGAGGTGAAAGCGCCTGGTTTTTATGATTACGATGTGGTGGTCGATAAAGTAATGGAAGCGCCATTGCTGAAAGCCGATGCCAAAACCCATTCCATAGAGGCCGTCCTTATCAACGATAAAAGCGACCCGCTGGCACTGGCCATTTTAGATAAAGTGAACGATCGTTTTAAAAATAATTCGCCAGAGAGCTTGGATTCTTACCAGTTTAAATCCTACGAAAAAATATCCTACGATCTTGATGAAGACAGCATTGCGGCCTACACCCGCGATATGAACGAAAAAATCGACTCGCTGAAAACCCTTCCCGAAAAAAAACAAACCAAAAAAGAGAAAAAAGATTCCACCGAATCGCTGAATATGATGCACCTGATGACGGGGAGCAAGCTTTTTCTCTGGGAGCGCGCCTCGGAGTTTTTATACTCTAAAAAACTGGGAGAGAAGATCAATGTGCTCGATAATCGTGTGTCTGGTTTGCAACAACCTATTTACGAAATGCTCTCGCTACGCAGCAACCGCAACCGAATTCCCAGAGAGATCCGCAAAGAAAACCGATCGCTGTACCGTTATTTCTTAACCGATAGCATCGATATTGATGGAAGAAAAAACTACGTGATTCGCTTTCGGGATGCAGGCATTAAAACCGCAGTGCAACGAAGAAAATACAATGGCTTTATCTATGTGGATGCCCAAACTTACGGCCTGAAAAAGATTGAAAGCAACAGCCACAAAAAGAGCGAAGGCAGCATCACCAGCGTATGGATCCCCATTGCCGACAAGTGGTTCCTGTCTAAGGAAAACCTCAAAATAAAAATGGGGATGACCTACGTGGACGATAAAATGAAGAAAGACGAAACCACCGGCGAAAAGATAGAAAACAAAGATCGCCGCGGTTTTGGCAATTACGTGTACATGATTGCCGATTATTTTGATTTCAAAACCCCGGTTGAACTCACCAAGAAAGATTTCTCCGGCTACTCAATGTCGGTGATCCGCACTGATGGCAGCACCATTCAGCAATACCGTACCGATTCGCTTTCGCAGCGCGAAAAAATGACCTATACCAAAATCGACAGCGTGGGGCAAAAATACAAGCTGGATCAAAAACTGAACGTTTTGCGTGGCTTGCTGTATGGCGACATCCGTTTAGGTAAGTTTAACCTGGATGCCACCGATTTGGTGGAGTATAATAATTATGAGGGCGTGCGCCTGGGGCTTACCTTTAAGGGCAATGAAAAACTGAGTCGCTACCTGTCGCCCGATGCGTATGTAGCGTATGCTTTTAAAGATCGTGCATGGAAGTATGGCGCTGGAATCGATGTAAAGACAACACTTAAAAAAGTATCTTTCTTCCGGGCCGAGTTTTACCATGATGTAGATGCAGCAGGTCGATATAACCAGGATTTGTGGAACATCATTATGCGCATCATGAACTCGGGTGTCGACCTGAACAATGCGAACTTCTACCAATACCAGGGTGGTAAAATTTCTTTTCAGCACGATTTAACCAATGCCCTCACGTTTAAAATTTCGGCAAAGCGAGATCGTGAAGAGGCGTTGTTCAACTACAATTTTATGGATCGCGGCAACCGTTTTGAGAACTTTGCCACGCAACTTACGCTGCACTATTCGCCACGATCTAAAAATATCATGACGCCTTCCGGCAAATTCACCTACGAACAAAACTACCCCGATTTTTTCTTGAATTACGAGCAAGGCCTACGCAGTTTAGGCGGTGAGCTGCAATACAGCCGCTTCGATTTTCTGGCGCAACACCGCTTCCGCACGAAGATTGGGGTTACTGGGTTTAGGGTATATGCGGGCTTAACGGTGGGCGATGTACCTATCTGGCATCAGTTTGTGTCTAATGGTTTAGGCGATGGCAAAGATGCGCTTAACTTCAACCTTACCTCTTACCTTGGTTTTGCAACAATGAAAGGCGGGGCTTATTATAATGATAAATTCGTGGGCTATTATTTTACCCACCGCATCCCGTGGTACTTCCGAACTATTGGTAAAACCGTTTCCAGTTTTGATTTGGTGTACAAAGGTGAAATTGGCAATATGCGCAATCCGCAACACCATCAGTTCCAATTCAGCACCCTCGATAAATTGTATCAGGAGGTAGGGTTAGAGTATAATAATTTCCTGGGAACTTCCTTCAACCTTGGCTTCTTCTACCGCGTGGGCCAATATGCCACCAACCGTTTCGGCGAAAATTTCGCCATCCAGCTCAAGCTTAAATTTTTAGGATTTTAAACATGAAAAATATACAGATAAGAGCCACCGCTTTTTTTGACCTTTTGAAAAACGCAGACACCTCGATGTGGGAAATTTTCTCGCAAATGATTGATGGCGAAGAAAAAGAAATCATCTTTCTGGACAACGAAGACAAAGTGCTGTTCAACTACATACTGCCCAAAACATTAGAACAATTGAACAGCGACCGCGAGAAATTTGCCGCCGAGTATGCCGACAAACTTTCGGGGATGAATTAATTAAAACAGTTCGTTTACCACCTTTACCGCCTCTGCCACATCGTGTACCCGAAGAATTTTGGCACCGTTTTTCAAAGCCAATCGATGAAGTTGGCGGGTTTCTTCAACGATATCTAAAGGCGATTTACCTAAGGGTTTATAGATAAAAGATTTTCGAGAAATACCCACCAATACCGGTAGTTGGCCAAAACCAACAAAAGATAATTCCTGCAACAACTGATGATTTTGCTCAACAGTTTTGCCAAAGCCAAAGCCCGGATCCAGGATAATGTCTTTTATCCCCAAGTTGCGTAGTTCCGCGACCTTAGCAGAGAAATAATGGTTGAGGGTTAGTAATACATCGCCCTCCATCGTTTTATTATGCATCGATTCGTAGGTGTTGTTCACATGCATCAATACATAAGGCAACCCGGTGGATGCTACCGTGGCTAACATTTCAGAATCGTAATATCCGCCCGAAATGTCGTTCACCAAATCAATTCCCTCATCGTAACCAAAACGCACCACGTCGGCATAAAAAGTATCGAGCGAAATAAGCGTAGCTGGAAATTCCTTTTTCAGCAGTGCAATGGTGTTACCGATGCGTTCGATCTCTACTGTGGCGGGCAATCGCTCTGCCTTTGGCCTTGTTGATTGGGCACCAATATCGATAATGCTTGCTCCTTCGCTCACCATTTTTTCTGCATGTTGCAGCGCCGATTTTTCATTGTTGAACTGAGCCCCATCCGAGAACGAATCAGGGGTAAGATTCAGGATTCCCATCACTTGAGGCGTGCGGAGGTCGAGCAGGGTTCCACGACAGTTGATGGATTGCTGTGGTTGATAAGGGAAAGCATCTTTCATCCTGCGAATGTAGCAAAATATTGCATGCTGAAAAATCAGGATTCTGTTGCTTACGCTTCCGTTTTAGCTCATTTTTTACTACCTTTGATCCTTATTGAATATGATGACCACAACAGCTCTACAGTTCGATGAAATTATAGCGCAATGCCGTGAACTATTTCAAAAAAAACAGACGGATTACGGTGCGTCGTTCAGGATCTTACGAACGCTTTCGGTTATTGACCAAATACTGATTAAGGTAAAAAGTGTAAGGAATTACCAAATTACAGGCGTTTCTAAAGTCGGCGAAAGCGAAGAGGAAAATTTCGTAGCGATCGTGAATTACTCGGTCATTGGGCTCATCCAAATTACAAAAGGCGTTGCCGACGATTTTGATGGAACCCGAGAAGAAATGATGATGCTGTACGATCGTTTTACTGCTGAAGCCAAAGCCCTGATGGAAAGAAAAAACCACGATTACGGAGAAGCTTGGCGAGATATGGAAATCCCTTCGATTACTGATATGATTTACCAGAAGATTCTTCGCATGAAAATGATTTTGCGCAACCGCGAAGTGACACTTGCCTCCGAAGGGTTGGATGCTAACTTCTACGACATGCTGAATTATTCGGTTTTTTGCCTGATAAAATTAACCGAGCAAAAAGAAACACCTCCTATACAATTTATTTAGAGAGAACCATTTCTACTCACCCTTAATTATAGAAATTGCCCCATATGAAACGAATTTTACGAATTATAGTCGCCCTGATTTTCATCGCATCCGGATTTGTAAAAGCCGTCGATCCTGTAGGTTTTTCTTTTAAGTTAGAAGAGTATTTTGCGCCAGGTGTTTTCAATATGCCTTTCTTTGAAAAGCAAGCATTACCACTTGCCGTATTGGTCGTATTGATCGAGTTGGTATTTGGCTTTATGCTGTTGCTGAGGATCCGTTTGAAGCAAACCTTAGTGGTGCTGATCGCCCTATGTGTTTTCTTTGCATTTCTCACCTTTTATTCCGCCTACTTTAATGTAGTAACCGATTGCGGTTGTTTTGGGGATGCACTTAAATTTACCCCTTGGCAAAGCTTCTGGAAAGATATTGTTTTGCTGATAGCGCTTTTGATCCTTTGGATGCTTTACCGAAAAGATTTTACCGAAGCAAACAACGGCAAATCCAGATTTTCTGGTTTAATGGTACTGATGATCGCTATGGTTTTTGTTATTTGGCATGGTATGGCGAAGGAACCACTGATCGACTTTCGGCATTACAAAATAGGAACCGACATGAATGTGGAAAAGGCCAAAATAAAAGCCCAACCCTCCGAGTATAAAACATTCTACGTTCTAAAAAACACCAAAACCGGAGAAATCATCGACATCAACCAAGATGAATACGTAAACAAAGAAGAATATTGGAAAGAAGGATCTCCCTGGAAGATCGAGGAAGGAAAAACCACTTCAAAAATCACGAAGAAAGGATACGACTCCGAGATCGTAAAATTTAAACCAGAAACCAGTGATGGCGTCGATCTTACCGATGAAATTCTTAGTGCTCCCAAAGCTGTTTTGATTTTCTCTTACGATCCGCAGCATGCGCCTCGCGACATTATGGATGCTGCAGAAGCAAAGTTGAAAACAGAAAAAGATGCTTACATACTAGGAATCTCTAACAATCCGAATACCTTTAAAACCATTAATAATGCAGTGATGGACGGCACCGCCATTAAAACCATTGCACGCAGCAATCCTTTCATTTTAATTTTGAAAAAGGGCAAGATTGTCAACAAACTGCCGGCAAAAGAATTTGTCAGCGAATAATTAACACATTATACCAAACTATAATAACAAATGCAAAAATCTAATAAATCCATCGCTGGTTACCATTTACTCATGATTCTTTCGTCGGTCGATGGAAATTTCGCACCAGAAGAAGGACTCAAAATCCAAGAATATCTGGCGGAAGAATTTCCGTTCCGGATGAACCTCGACAACGAATTGGAGGTTATAGCCACTTTGCAACCCGAGGATTGGAAAGATCACTTTGAGTTCCACGCAAGATGCTTCCAAGAAGACTCTACCGCGGAAGAAAGAAAAAACTTCATCAGCTTTGCCAAGAGTCTCATCAAAGCCGATGACCAGGTGAGTGAAGACGAACACCGTTTTTATGTGCTCCTGAAAAACCTTTGGAAAATTGCTTGATAAGCAACAATTATAAATTATAAAAGTTTTAATAAAATGAGAAGAAAGATCGTAGCAGGAAACTGGAAGATGAACAAAAACGTAATCGATGCACAACAGCTAATGGCTGAATTGAAAGATTACAAGAACAACACTACCACCAACTGCGAAGTATGGATTGCACCACCTTCAATTTATTTGATGATGGCCAAAGACCTTTATGAAAACGATGAAGTTGGTGTTTTTTCGCAAGACATGAGCGAGCATGAAAGTGGCGCTTACACAGGAGAAATTTCTGCAGGAATGCTGGAATCTATTGAAGCAACAGGATCCATCATCGGCCACAGCGAAAGAAGACAATATCATGGCGAAACCGATTCGCACTGCAACAAAAAAGTAAAATTAGCACTCGAGCATGGATTAATACCGATTTATTGCAATGGTGAAACGCTGGAACAAAGAAAATCCGGCCAGCATTTAGACGTGGTAAAAAACCAAACAGAAGTGGCTCTTTTCACGTTATCTGCAGAAGAAATTAAAAAAGTGGTGATTGCTTACGAACCTGTTTGGGCCATTGGTACTGGCGAAACGGCAACCCCAGAACAAGCACAAGAAATCCATGCGCATATTCGCCAGCTGATTGCAGGAAAATATGGCCAGGAGGTTGCTGATGAAGTCTCCATCCTTTATGGTGGATCCGTAAAACCAGATAATGCTGTTGAGATTTTCTCTCAGCCCGATATCGATGGTGGTTTAATTGGTGGAGCAGCACTCAACAAAAATGATTTCGCAAAAATTATTGAAGCTTTCAATTAATAAATCTTCCAGCAAAGTCGTAGAAAACCTCTTCCCTATTTTGGAAAGAGGTTTTTCGTTTCTATAATATTCAGCGAATTAAAGGTTATCAAAAAAGCCATCTCAAATGGGATGGCTTTTGACATTTTATTCCAGAAACTTATTTATATTCTTCAATCGTTTTGTTAAGCAAATCGATTTGCTGATTAATGGTAGGACTGGTTGGATTTGCTTTTAAAACCTGCATTTTCTTGGCGAGACCATCTTTCAGAATTTGCACGATCATCATTTTTGCCTGCGGGTTTTGACCAATCTGACTTTTGACCATCTTTAAGGTGCTGGTAATATTGGAAGTTGCCTTTAAATTGTCCGAACTCATGATCCAGTTAAACGCCTCTTCAGCAGAAGCACCCAACTCAGGATTTTGAAATTTCACAAAAGGATAAAATGCTGCAACGGATGCCACAGCCGGCATTTGTTTCTCCACTTTATTTTTAACAATGGTGGGCAATAGCAAAGAAATCAATTCATCATCTGCTTGCTCTAAATCGAGCTGATTGGCAAGCGCTGCCACCCGAGACGGATCCGATATAGCAATAGCCCCTAATGATGCGCCTTTCACTGCGTTAGAAACCGCATTTATCCCTTTTTCGTAAAGCGAAGCATATTTCTTATCTTTTGTTTTAGACAAAGCGGTTATTGCGGCTGCCTGCACCAATGTTTTAGGATCGTTGGCTGCCAGTTTTTCCACCTCTGATAGTGCGACTTTTTGCTGATCCGATTTAGACAAGTCGAATCCGCTTAACGCTTTCATTCTTATTCTAAAATTTTGATCTTTTAGCGCTGCTACCAACGTTTTTACTGAGGTGGCATTAGTTGATGCATTCTCCGTTGCATTAGCTACTGCATTGTATCGACTTTGGAAATCGGTTGAATTGGAGTATTGCGTAAAAAACTGCTCAGGTGTTTTATTTTCTGTAATGGTTGCCAACAAAACTCCATCTGCGTTGATATTGATCAAATCTGGCGTTTTAGATACGGGGAAGGTAAAATCGTTATTTGCTTTGGCATTAACCCATACTTTTTTGCGGATCGGTTTTCCGTTTTCGAATACATCAATGGCCAGTGGAAACTGGAAATATTCAGTTTGACCTTGGTTAATTGAAACCGTCAATTCTTTCTTAACTGGATCAAAAGAAGTGGTGTACGACAATTTAGGATTGCCACTGCCGTAATACCATTGATTAAAGAACCAGTTTAAATCTTTACCTGACACTTTTTCTAATGCCAAACGCAGTTGCTGCGCTTCGCCAGTACCGTACTCGTTGGTTTTAAGGTAATCTGTTAACCCTGCAAAAAAGGCATCATCGCCCAGGTAATTTCGGAGCATGTGCAGAATGGATCCGCCTTTGTTATAGGTAACACCATCGAACATATCTTCTCTCGAATGATAATTGAACCGCACCAAATCTTTAGAAACATTGGACGGATCATGAAAATACCCTTCACGAGCTTTCATCAAAGTATAATCAGCAAAATCTTTTCCGTACTTGTGTTCGTTCCAAAGATATTCGGAATAGTTGGCAAAAGACTCATTCACCGTGAGGTTCGACCATGATTCAGTCGTTACCAAATCACCAAACCAGTGGTGAAAGAGTTCATGGGAAATAACATCTTCCCAGCGGTTTTCATCGATTAAATCTCCAGGTTTTTGTTGAGCTTTGTCTGAGTGAAGGACTGCCGTGGTGTTCTCCATCGCGCCGGAAACGTAATCTCTGGCGGTCATCTGCGCATATTTGGCCCATGGATAATCGTACTTTAGTAACTTAGAAAAGAAACCAATCATTTCGGGGGTATTGCCAAAAATCTGTTTGGCATAGGGCTCATATTCCTTTTCCACATAATAGTCCACCGGAATATTTTGCCATTGGTCCTTCACTACTGCATAATCGCCGACCCCCATAAAGAAAAGATAAGGTGCGTGTTTTTTGTCCATCACCCAATAATCGGTGCGCATGCCATTCGCTTCTTTCACCGAAGATTTCATTAAACCATTCGATAAAGTGACGTATTTATCCGGCACTGTCATGTAAATTTCCTGAGTGGTTTTTTGGTTGGGTTTATCGATAGTAGGGAACCAAGCCGAGCTCGCTTCCGTTTCGCCCTGCGTCCAGATTTGAACGGGCTTATCTGGGTCTTTTCCTTGTGCATTAATGAAGTAAAGTCCTTTTGCATCGGTTATGGCAGCACTTCCCTTTTCTGCCACTTCGTTAGGTCTTGAGGTATATTTGATGTAAACTGTATAATCTTGATTTTTGTTGTAGGTTTTATCAAGATTTATTTTGAGTTTCTCGTTTTTGTAATCAAATTTAAGTGGTGATTTTGATCCATTTTTATCCAACGCCACTTCGTGGATCAGCATTGCCTTTGCATCCAGCACCAAAGAATCTGAGCTATAAAAATAAGGTGACGCCGTGATCCATGCTTCACCATTCATTTGCTCTTTTTGGAAATCGAAATTCACCTTTAATTTAGTGTGCTTTAGCTCAGTGTACTTTGTTGAGGTTGCTCTGTAAATCTCTGTTCTGCCAGAAGTATCAGTTTGCGCAAGAGCGATTCCGTAACTGCCGAAACTACAGAGAAAAAGTGCGGCGATAAGTATTTTTTTCATTAGATCGAATGTATCGTTGTTGATGGTTTAAAAAATATAAGTGTAGATTTTTGACGAATTGTTACAGCAAAGATGAGCATTTTGATCCATCTAAAAAGGATGTTAAGCAGTTTTTGGGGATTGCTCTTTGATGGAAGAAACAGCAAAAACTAAACCTCTTTAAGTTAAACCACTACAATACCATAAGATTGCAAAAGCCCTATAAGTCCGTCTGCTGAAAACTTTGCCCCTTTGATTTTATTCCTATGAGGATTAACATGGAAGTGTCTTGCGGTCACAAAATCCGCTTTTTCCAAATTAGTATTATCGAAAATTGCACCACTAAGATCAGAATCCTCAAAATCGGAATGGTGAAGATTGGCTTCGGTAAAATCTACTTCTACCAACCGACAGTTCCGAAATACTGTTTTTGGAATATCCAGTTTATAGAAAACTGCATGATCGAGCAATGAACTGACAAATTCCATATCTAAACCAAAAGGATTGAGATTTTCAAAATTGCTACCAATTAATTTACAATCCGAAAAAAGAACCTTTCGAAGTGCCGTATTGTTCCATTTTGAAAGTGAAAAATCACAATTCAAAAAAGTACAATTATAAAACTGGTATTCTGTAAAATCAAACTCTGAAAAACGCAAATTCCGAAAAGAACAGTTTTCGTATTCAGCTTGTGCCAAAAACGAAACCCCATCAAAGACTTCATCCTGAAAAATTCCTCTCATCATCGAATATTTAAATGGCCACCGGCGCTTTGATTCCCGGATACGGGTCGTAATTTTCCAGCGTAAAATCCTCAAAATCAAAATCAAAAATGTTTTTCACTTCCGGATTGAGTTTCATGGTTGGCAGCGCTTTTGGTGTTCGGGAAAGCTGTTTTTGAACCTGCTCAAAATGATTATTATAAATATGGACATCGCCAAAGCTGTGAACATAATCGCCTACTTCAAGACCTGTAACCTGCGCCACCATCATCAGTAACAACGCATAACTTGCGATATTGAAAGGCACGCCCAAAAATACATCGGCACTTCTTTGGTAGAGTTGCAACGATAGTTTTCCATCGGCCACATAAAACTGAAATAATGCATGGCAAGGCGCTAATGCCATATTTGGAATTTCTGCTGCATTCCATGCGGATACAATTAATCGTCGGGAATCTGGATTTTTTTTGATTTGTTCGATCACTTCAGAAAACTGATCGACCACCTTATTATCTGCTCCTTTCCAACTGCGCCATTGTACACCGTAAACGGGACCAAGATCTCCGTTTTCATCGGCCCATTCATTCCAAATGGAAACGCCGTGATCGTTCAAGTATTTAATGTTCGTATCACCTTTTATAAACCACAACAATTCATAAATAATGGATTTCAGGTGAACTTTTTTGGTGGTAACCAAAGGAAAACCTTTTGATAAATCATATCGCAATTGGTAGCCGAAAACACTTCTTGTTCCCGTTCCGGTGCGGTCTTCTTTATCGGTTCCGTGATCTAAAATATGCTGAAGTAAGTCGAGGTAGTTTTGCATTCTGTAAAATAAAAATCCATCAAATTTATAAAAAATGAGGGAATTTTGGTCAGCAAATATTTTTTGTTTCTAAAAGCATGTATAAAATTTTACTGATTTTCTTTATAGCTACAGCAAATCACTTTTCCTGAATTTTGATGCTGTTTTGAGCGTATTTTTTACTACCTCTTTTCATTTAGTCCGCTAAAAGAAATTCATTGACATCCATTTTGCAAATTGATGCCAAAGGGTACTTTCTCCACCAATAGGAATGAGGATTTGATCTTTAAACATCATTAAAACAAAAATCAACAGATAGGGACTCGTCAGCATTTTCCGTTTGAATTTAATTTTTTCAATAACCATCAAAACCAAAGGAATGCCATACAAAATGACCGACATAAGCATCAGAATCCATAGTTTTCCACTGGCAATGATTACCGGAACCATCCTTCCCATGGCAGGTTCTACAATAACGAGCGACGTTGCAATGATGAAACTGATATGCACAAATAGTTTTTTGGCATTTAGAACAGCCGCCAAATAAAAACCAACAAAATAAATAGCATCCACAAAAGGCCTGATCAGTGTTGCTAAAATTTCGGCTTCAGGTTTGTGTAAAGCTAATTCTCTGTCATAACTAAATTTTGTCATTGCCAAAATTGTGAAGAGAATAACCGCCACCACACCATACGAAAATTTACCTAAAACACGATGCCAAGCAAGTTTTTTCTTTCGAATTAACATCGGTTGAATAATCAGTAATGCAAACCAAATTAAGAATGAAATTGCATGCAAATGCATTATAAATGGTAATTCCACAAAATCTGGAAAGAATCCAAAATAGGACTGATAAAATCCACCAATGGTCACCAAAAGAATAATGACAAAAAAAACAGGTAGAAAACGATAGGTTTTTATCATAGCTGTGCTTTTTAATTATGAAATTTTCGACAGCTCCAAAATTAATTTTTGCCAAAATAGCGTGCCTGGAATAATGAGCAGTAAAATAATTTCCAAAAGCCAAAGTATAAAAATCATAAAATAAGGACTTTTGAGAATAGATCTTTTGTATCTGAACTTTTCATACAAGAAAACGATTGATGTAAATATAAACGGGATTAGAATGACGGACATTCCTAAACCAGGTTTGATCAGATTTAATAACCTTGCCAATCCCGGATTGAGAATCACTAAAGAAGTTGCTAAAATAAATGCCACGTGCCATCGTAAATTTTTGGAATTGATCACTGCAATTGCGTAAAAGCCAGCTAATGAAAGCATATCTAAAAATGTTATAAACGCATTCATAGAAGCATCTGGCAAAGAATCGGCAACTTCTGCCGGCAATTTTTTTAAACGAAGCAAAGCGATTGTAAGGATTAAAACAGGAATGAGAAGATAAGATAATTTACCCAGCGTTTTATGCTTTTCAAATTGTTTTTTGCGAATAAGGATTGGTTGAACGAGCATCAGGGCAAACCAGCCGGAAAATGCCAAGAAGTGAATATGAATCAACCCACCGAAATTTGAAAACTTGGGAAAATGGCTGAGATAAGATCGATAAAATCCCGCTAAACTTAGCGCAATAATGACCATTGGGATCCAAATAAGGAGCGAGATTTTCTTTTCCATTTTATGCGATTGGGGAATATTTTATTTTTGAAAAAGAATTTAGCTTTTTTCACTGAACAAACTCAATCCCAACCAATATGCGGGAGCCAGAACGATTGCAGGAACCATAAATGGAAAATAAAAATCGGGATTTCCGTTCAGAAATAAAAAGCAAAAAATAATTCCGATCACACAAAATAATCCTATTACATTTCCTTTCCATTTCTTGATGAAAGAATGATGCATTAAAATGATGGTCAACCAAGCAATCGAAATATAAAGCAAAATGCGTCCTGCAGCATAATAGTTCACATTTTTCACCACATACTCTACAAAAAATGTTTTTGAATCTTTTCCGGAATCGACCCAATTTCTAATTTTTTCGGTGAAAAAGAAGGAATCACCGCTGTCCCACAAAAGTATTGGCAAAGCCAAAATCAATGGAAGTACAATCAATTTTCCGCTTATTTTCAACGTGTTCCAATACTGTTTCAAATAAAGAAAAATGGCAAAATATAAGATCAAAACTGCCAAAATTAAAAGTGCATACCTTGTTTTCTCAACATGACTGGCTTCAAATAGGGTTTCGTCTTCGCGCGGTGG
>MKTK01000013.1:85208-85671 GCA_001898255.1 Chryseobacterium sp. 39-10
AACAGCAAAAAGATCATCAGCACAAAGATCCCGACGCAAATGCCCAAATAAGAACCGAATTCTGCAGGGGCAACAGGATTCGAAGTGAAATTTTCGGTTATGGGCAAAAACGGAATCAACACCAATAAAATATTGATAATAATGGATAGAATTTTTTTCATACTACTTCGATTTTAAAAGATCTTTTAATGTTTTCAGTTTCTTGTCTTCGTAAATTTCTTTGAATTGTTTGAACTGCATATATCCATATACATAAGGATCTGCCGCTGCTTTTTCGTAATTTTCGGTGAAATATTGTTCTATCGTTTGACCTTCAGGAACCGGATTTTTTAGTTTCGGAATAATGAGATTTAATTGCTCATAAATTTGTTTCAGTTCTTTGGCTTTTCCATTTTCGCGCCACCACAAAATGGCCACTTGGTTAGCAAAATACTCGGAATCGTAGTTATTTTTAAATTTGATT
>MKTK01000013.1:85694-87231 GCA_001898255.1 Chryseobacterium sp. 39-10
GTTGTAGTTCCCGGTGTAAATATTTCTGCAACTCCCGCATTTTTTAATCCCGGTATATCTTCATCGGGAATAACTCCTCCGCCGATTATAAGAACGTCATCTACTCCCTGCTCATTCATGAGCTCCGCAACTCTGGGAAACAGATAATTGTGAGCTCCTGACAATATGCTGAGCCCCACAACATCCACGTCTTCCTGCACGGCAGCTGCAACTATCTGCTCAGGAGTTTGTCTCAATCCCGTATATATAACTTCCATTCCGGCATCTCTCAATGCTCTTGCAATAACCTTGGCTCCTCTGTCATGTCCGTCAAGCCCCGGTTTGGCAACTAATACTCTTATTGGTCTCATACTATCCCTCCTATATTATAGCAACACTGCCTGTTCATATTCTCCGAATACTTCTCTCATAACACCGCATATTTCTCCTAATGTGGCGTATTCCTTCACTGCTGCCAAAATATACGGCATTACATTTTCCGTTCCCTGACATGCATTTCTCAGAGCTTCAAGCTTTTCTGCCACAGCTTCGGAGCTTCTCTGAGCCTTAACATCTTCTATTTTCTTTTTCTGCATTTCACCAACTATAGGGTCAACTCTCAGAAGTCCCTTAGGAGCTTCTTCCTTAACCTGATATTTGTTAACTCCAACAACTATTCTGTCAAGTGATTCTATTTCCATCTGGTATTTGTATGCGGAATCGGAAATTTCCTTTTGTATGTACCCTAAGTCAATTGCTCTTGTTGCTCCGCCCAGTTCATCAATTTTGTTGATATACTCCATTGCCTTCTCTTCGATTTCCTTTGTTCTTGCCTCAATGTAGTATGAGCCTGCCAATGGGTCCACAGTATTTGTAACGCCTGTTTCGTTTGCAAGAATCTGCTGAGTTCTCAGGGCTATTGTTACGGAATCTGTTGTAGGAAGAGCGAGTGCCTCGTCTCTTGAGTTAGTGTGAAGAGACTGGGTTCCTCCCAATACTGCTGCCAATGCCTGCATCGCAACTCTTATGATATTGTTGTCCGGCTGCTGCGCAGTCAATGTTGAGCCTGCTGTCTGAG
Source organism: Chryseobacterium sp. 39-10 (assembly GCA_001898255.1). GTDB lineage: Bacteria > Bacteroidota > Bacteroidia > Flavobacteriales > Weeksellaceae > Kaistella. The sequence goes on from MKTK01000013.1 coordinate 86,752, forward strand.
TATGAAATTTAAGCATCATGGAGCTTTCTTTTTTAGCTTCAAATCTGTTTTTCATTATTTTTGCCCAAAGTCTTCGAGCTGCTCTGTACTTCGCAACTTCTTCCAGCAAATCGTTGTGGGCATTGAAGAAAAATGACAGTCTCGGCGCAAATGTATCAACATCCAGACCAGCCTTAACTGCGGCATCCACATATGCAATACCGTCCGCCAGCGTGAATCCTACCTCCTGCGCTGCAGTAGAGCCGGCTTCTCTTATGTGGTAGCCTGAAATACTGATTGTATTCCATTTTGGAACTTCCTTTGAACAATATTCAAATATATTTGTTATCAAACGCATAGAAGGCTCTGTAGGGAATATGTATGTGCCTCTGGCTATGTATTCCTTCAGTATGTCGTTTTGGATTGTTCCTCTCAATTTATCCGGTGTTACACCCTGCTTTTCGGCAACAGCTATATACATTGCCAGAAGCACTGATGCGG
>MKTK01000014.1 GCA_001898255.1 Chryseobacterium sp. 39-10
TGGAATGCTCATTAAAAAGAACAAATGCTACCACATTACAACCGATTCAAAGCATTTTTATTATACCTCTCCAAACCTACTGAAAGAAACCGAATTAAAACACGCTGAACAGGCCATCTTACTTACATCAAAACAGATCAAGGACATGCGTATCTCTCGCTCGTAACCGATCCCTATTCCAAGAAGTAATGGACTACGCTTTAGAAGACAACATGCGGGTAGAAATGGTGAAAAAAGCCCTAAAAATGGCATATAGAAACCTACAATTCAATCAAAAAGAAGTCATTCATCATTGACTTCGTCGAATCTTCGATTTCCGACAGAGGAATCCAATATTGCTGTCCGGATTATACGGAATTTACCAGGAAATTGGGATTCAAAATGAGTACAACACAAAAGTATGATCCTTATGAGAACGCTGTTGCAGAGAGAATTAAGGGAATTTTGAAGTATGAAATGCGAAGCATTCATGAATTCCATTAAAAAAAATAAATAACTAATGAATAATTTGGTTTTAAAAATGTCATTCCAAATCTAAAAATTGCTCAGAAGATGATTAAAGAAGCGGTAGAAATTTATAACAATGAAAGAACGCATTGGAGTTTAAACCTCAAAACACCACAAGAAGCTCACGATGAATTCAATAAACATATTTATAAATCGTATTCTAAAAAAGCTGCATAATGTTGTTGTTGATAAATACGGCAATAAAATGTGGCAAAATTCCTCCGAAAACGAATTGATCATTTTTCCATATTTTATTCCGACACAACAAAATAAATCCTAAATTTAAATCGTGAAACAAAACTCGAATTCTAACTAAAAAAAGTCAACCTATTTCAGGACATGACATTCTTATTTTTTCTCAAGAATCCTCTGCAAATCTAAATCCTGAAAATCAAAACTGAAATCAATATTCGGAGAGATGCCTTTTAGTTTTATGGATTGTGCTTTTCCATCTTCATCGAGCGTAAACATCGCAAAAGCATCTGCATCAAAACCCCGATATTCCCAAGGAATGGCAAACGTATTGGCATTATAAAACCTCATCGGTCCGTTGAGTTTTGGCGAGCGGTAAGACTTAAACCATAGTTGTCCATCTTTCAGAAAAACTTCGCATTTCCCGAACCATTTGTCTTCATAGATTCCGGTATAATCTTCGTTTTTGATTTTTACTTTTTTGTTTTCTTCAACCCTTTTCCAAACTTTATCCGTTACCGAATCACCTTCGTTCAATCGGTTTTTGAATCTTGCAGAATATTTTGTAATCCAATCTTCTTTTGGAACCTTCAGGATATAGTCCGTCAATATATTTGCAACGGCATAATCCAGATAGATTCCACCATCTTGTGTGTTAGTAAGAACAATTATTCCAAATTTTTTATCGGGAATCATCCGCACAATCGAGAGCATTCCATCTAATCCTCCAGTATGTTCTACAACAAAATTTCCATTCATATCCGATAACTCGAACCCTAAGCCATAACCTGAAAAATGAGTTTTATAACGTTCTTCATAATGGGAATCCATCACGGTATGGATTTTCCACATTTCGTTTTGACGGTCTTTTGTGAATAATGTTTTGTCTGGTTTTTCCCCATATTTTCCGCCGTTCAGCTGAAGCAGAACCCACTTTGCCATATCATCTGCATTGGAAAAAATTCCGCCGGCTGCACCATTCAGTTTATTTCCAAAATCGTAAAGGGGAATAGTGGTTTTTTCTTTTAAATTGATAATATGAGGCGTTGCAACATTGGAAAAATCCTTTATATAAGCATTGGCAGGATAAGAATTGGTCATCTGTAATGGCTGGAAAATTCTTGTTTTTACAAATTCTTCCCAAGACATTCCGCTAACTCTTTTGATGAGTTCGCCTGCAACAATATAAAGCTGGTTGTCATAATCCCACTTGGTTCTGAAAGCCGAGACAGGTTTGAAATATTGAAGATTGGTAAGCACATCATTTATCCCAAAATCCGTCCCCGATGGAAATTCCATCAAGTCTCCGGCTCCCATTCCGAGTCCGCTTCTGTGGCAAAGCAAATCTTCTATCGTGAAATTTTGGGTAACATAATCGTTATACATTTTAAATTCGGGAATGTATTTGGTTACGTTGTCGCTCCACGAGATTTTTCCTTCGTCTACCAAAATGGAAAGCGCAGAAGTCGTAAACGCTTTGCTGTTGGAAGCTATTTGGAAGTTTGTAAACTGATTGACAGGCTCATTGGTTTTTAATGATTTTACGCCGTAGCCTTTTTCAAGAACTATTTTTCCATCCTGAATAACGGCAATAGAAGCACCCACGATATTAAATTCTTTCATCGATTTTTCCATTAAAGAATCGATTTGTTTGGGTGTGATTTGTGCCGAAACAACTACGGAAAGTAGTAATAAATAAGATATAGCTATTTTTTTCATTGTTGTAAATAGTTATTTTTTAATACAAACCTCATAGGTTTTGGAAGCTCTGAAAGGGTATAAAATTCAGATTTTGATGTTCAAAGTTTGGGCTGAAAACAAATGTTTCTACAAACCCAGCGTGAGAACTCAAAAATATGGAAATTTTTACCAATCTTTTTTGGACTTGATTATTATTTAATCTTTCTTTTTAGATTCATATTCGCCATTACCGGAAACTTGAGTTATAGAAACCACTTTCCCATTTTCTAGCTTGAAAACCATTTTGGTGTCCGAAAATTCTTTCAGTTTAAATTCATTTTCTTTGTACGGAACAAGTTCGTAATCTGGCTGACCTGGAATAGATAGCATTAATTGGTTGCTATTTCTAAGAGAAACAGTTATAGTACTTCCAGCATCTTCATATTTACCTTCATAGGTTTTTAGTTTCTCGGGATTGGTTAAACTGGCATCTGCTTTTTTATTGAAAAATACTTCACCTTCATCCAAAGAAATCGTAAATCCGTCAATATCACCTTGTGGATTGGTTCTATAGTTTATAGGATATTGCCCCAGATTTTCATCATTATCCGTATCAAAACGGTCGTAATGGTAATGATGAATTGGAAGTTCAAGATTGTTGAGCTTAAATTGCAAATCTTTTCCTTTTTGGGAAATAGTAATTGTTCCGTAAGGTTCATTAGTGAAATCTCCGAGGTAATCTGCCATCGGATGAGAAGGTTTTGTATTCGGAATTTGGCTGTTGCTGACTTTACTTCTTGCTTCTTTATCTATTTTCTTGGCTTCGATATGATCTTTGAGTTTTCGCTCGCTCCAAGGTGTAAGCGAAAGTCCCAACAAACGTTCATAAACATCATAAGAAATAATATCGTACAAAGGTTGACTTTGGTTTCCGATGACAAAAACCACAACGCCGATTTCTTCCTTTGGCATCATCGAAATCTGCGAATGAATTCCGTTCAAATCTCCACCGTGAAATAACAATAAATGCCCACGATAAACTGCAGACATTCTTGCTAAACCATAATTTTCGTTGAGTAGCTCGTTATATTTTGATGAATTAGGAAATGAAAACCCCGGTTCTAAAGTTGCCTTCAGAATCTCAGACGGGATAACTTGTTTGCCATTGTATTTTCCATCATTCATGAGAGCGGTTAACCAATGGGAAATATCGTTGATATTAGACATCAAGCCACCTGCAGGATTCAAACCTTCTCCATCAAAATAAAGAGGGATTTCATATAAAGTATCGGTGTCTCTTTTCTCGTTGTAAGGCACCACAAAATCGCCAGTTTTCCGCATAGCCAATTCTTCAAACGTTGAGGTTTTCATTTGCAAGGGGGTGAGAATTTTTTCTTTAACAAAGTCTTCCCAAGTTTTTCCTGATTTTATTTCTACGACTTCTCCCACGGTTGAAAACAGCAGGTTATTGTAGAGAAACTTCGTCCGAAAAGGTGCAGCGGGTTCCAGGTATTTTATTTTGTCAAAGATCTGTTTTTTGTTGATGTCGGATTTTTGCCAAATCATATCGTGGCGGGAAATACCGGTTCGGTGTCCCAGCATATCTCTCAATGTCACGGTATTATTCAGTTCATCATTGTAAAAATTTAAAGTAGGAACATCATTTTTTATAGGTTTATCCCAAGTCAGTTTTCCTTCATCAACCAGCAATCCCGCAGAAACTGCTGTAAATAATTTGGTGTTGGAAGCAATCCGAAAAAGGGTGTTTGGTGTTACCGGAAGTTTTTTTCCATAATCCCGATAGCCGTATCCTTTTGCAAAAACGAGTTTTCCTTTATACACAATTCCGACACCAATTCCTGGACAGTTCCAGTCTTTGATAAGTTTGTTGGCATATTCGTCAAAACCTTTCATCTGTTTTTCTACATTAATAGGTTTTACTTGGCTTATTTCTGTTTTTTCTTGAGCATAAGTTGCATTCGCTGTAAAAAGAACTGCAAAAGCAAAGAACGTAGTTATTTTTTTCATTTTTTTTAATTTTATTTTTGATTAAAACCTCACAAGATTTTAAAACCTGTGAGGTTTGCCTGTTTTAAAATTATCACTGCACATTATTCGCCCAATCGTCCATATAATTTTCAAAAACGGTTAGCGGCATTGAACCACCTTTCAAAATAGCATCGTGGAAATCTCTGATGCTGAATTTGTTTCCCAATTGTTTGCGATATTTATCCCGAAGTTCAATTATTTTCAGTTGACCAATTTTGTAGGAAAGCGCTTGTCCAGGAATCGCCATATAGCGTTCAATTTCGGCAGTGGCAACTTGCTCAGAAAGTGGTTCGTGATCCATCATATATTTTATTGCTTCTTCACGCGTCATTTTTCCGGTATGTAAACCGGCATCTACAACAAGGCGAATCGCTCGGTGCATCTCTGCTCCCAAAGCGCCCAATTGATGATAAGGATTGGTATAAAGCCCTAAATCTTTTCCCAAAGATTCTGTATATAAAGCCCAACCTTCTACAAAAGCACTGTTACCCGATTTTTGGCGAAATTCGGGAACAGCAGTATTTTCATATTGTAAACTTATTTGGTAATGATGTCCGGGAATAGCTTCGTGAACAAATAACACTTCCATATCCATATTGGTCATATTGATTTTCGTAGGATCGAGAATGGTAAAGTAAAAAATTCCGGGACGGTTGCTCGGCAAATCTCCCTGAACATACTGTGCTGGTGGGGATGAAACAGCTCGAAAATCTTCGGTTTTGCGGATTTCAAAAGGCGTTTTGGGAGCAATTCCGAAATATTTTGGGAGATTGGGTTTTATAGTGGCATAAATCGTTTGGTAAGCATCCATTATTTCTTTATCCGTTTTGAAAGGCATAAATTGTTTATCGGTTTTCATAAACTCAAACAACTCGTTAAGTGTTCCTTTGAAGCCGATTTGGGTTTTGATTTTCTCCATTTCTGCCGTAATTCTCGCCACTTCCGACAGGCCTAATTGATATACTTCTTCCGGATCTTTGTGGGTAGTGGTATTGGCGAAAATGAAATCTTTATACATTTCTTTTCCGTTCGGCAGTGCATTGATTCCCGATGTTAAGCGTGATTTTGGCAGATATTCTTTTTGGAAAAAATCTGCAAGTTTTTGGTTGGATGCAAAAATAGTTTTCGGAATGAGCTCTTTAAATTCCTTTGTCAATCGGCTTTTGTCCGCCTCAGAAAACTCTTTCGGAAAGTTCTTGATGGGCTGATACAAAGAAGAATGATCATCATTTTTTGCCAGTGTTTCCAACTGCGGAATAATTTTTATGGTCAAAGATTTCGGCAAAACGTAACCTTCCGTGATACCTTTCCGCATATTTCCGATGGCAACGTCCGTCCATTTTGTGAACGCTTTGCAACGTTTCAGCCAGTTGTCGTAATCTTTTACGGTTTTGAAAGGTTGTGCAGAGGTTCCTGATCCAAGAAGCGCCATATCCAAGTGCACACTGAATAACTGGTTAATTGGCAAATATTCCAGATGATATTTTTCTAAAACCAGAACAGACTGAATATCGTTTTCCATAATAGCTAAGGATATCTTGTCCTCTTTATTCAGGTTTTGAGTATCAAATGGTTTTAAAAGGTTCACATATTTTGTATAGAAGTCGTGCTTCTTTTTCAAAAATTGCTCATCAGCAGCAGGAAGCAAATCGTTGTAACCCGTAATACCATTATAAGTTGCGTTAATTGGGTCAATCACATTGATTTCCTTGAAATAATCATCGAAAAGTTGATGCAATTTTGGATTGTTTTGTTGTGCGTTTGCTTGTGAAGAAAATGCAAGCAATGTTGCCGCCACGAGTAAGGTTTTTACAGTCATAAGTTTATTTTTAATAAAAAGTAAATCTAATACAAATAACTGTGCAGAATCAGCATAAAAATAGGCAGAAAACCTACTTTTTCACATAAGAAGCGGGACTTGTTCCATATATATTTTTGAAAGAACGTCCAAAGGCTGAAACGTCCTTGTAGCCAACTTTGTAAGCAACTTCTTTTACGTTGGTTCCCAATTGCAAAAGCCGAACAGCTTCTTTCATTTTCAAATTCCTGAAATATTGTACTGCAGTTATCCGAAATGCTATTTTAAATCTTTTATCAAAAGAGCTTGTTGACATTTTACATAGTTCCGCTAGATATTCATTTCCAGGGAAGTCTTTGTAGATGCTTTTTTCCAAATAGTTCAGTGCAGATTTCAATTCGCCGGAATTTTGATTTTTTTCCGGTGTAATTTCGTTTTTTAAATAACATTCAAAAAACTGCTGAATCAATTCATAGAAGTGGCTTTTTAATTTCAGATTTCGGAAATCAACTTTTTCATTTTCCATCACCTCAATTATATTTTTCACCAATGGCAAAAACATTGCGGCATCTGTATAAACAATGCCTTTCTGGTCTTTGTTAATAATTGATTTCAGTAATGTTATTTTCCTTATTTCGGTTTCTTTTATATTTTCTAATAACCAATTTTTATGAATTTCCAACCGAATTCCAAATGCTTTTTGCCTGGATTTTATAAAAACTCCTGCATTCATATTCCCATTAAAAAACATTGAAATCTGATCGCTGGAATAGAATTTTTCATCAATTTTCACATACAAAGGGTTTTTTGAACGGCTCTCTGTAAAATAAAAACCTAACGTTAAATATTCAGATTTAGGATTTGGGATAAAATCATATTCTATATCAACAGGGCTGTAACTTCGGAAAGTAAAAAGAAAAAGATATTCTTCCAAATGAAGGTAACGAAACGAAGAGTCTATAATTTCATTTTTAATTTCAATAGCACCAGAATCATTGTCATGTTTTGTATCCGGATGCAGCTGGAACATCTCATTGATATAAACTTCGGGGTCGGAAATATGTGAGGAGAAACGGATTGATTTTGGAAGTTCCATTGTTTTCATTAGTTAATGATTCAAATTTATAGAATAAAACCTAATTACGATTATTAAATCCTATAAAACAACCCCAGAAATTCCTGTTTTTTGTTCCGGCTGAGGGCAATGTTTTTTCCGTCTTCCATCATGATGTCGCCGCCTTCGCCACGGATGTATTGGCGGATATTTTTCAGATTGATGATGAAGGATTTCTGCGCACGGAAAAACAGTGCGTTGTCCTGAAGAATATCTTCGAAATTAGATAAAGGTTTGCTTGCCAAATGCTTGGTTTTGTCGCTCATTACGATGTGCGTGTACGAGCCGTCTGCTTCAAGATAGGAGATGTTTTCGGTTTTAATAAAAATCTGTCCCTGTTGTGTAGAAAGTGCCAGTGTATCCGGGATTTTGCCATTAACGAACTGATGTACCTGTGCAATCTGCTCTCTGGAAACCTGCATTTCGCTGGACTTATATTTCAGGATGCTTTCTTCCAAATCTTCAGCAGAAATGGGCTTTAAGAGATAATCCAGGGCATTCATTTTTAATGCTTTGATGGCGTACTGGTCATAAGCGGTAGTGAAAATAACTTTAAAGGGTAGCGTATCAAACTGTTTCAATACTTCAAAACCATTCATTACAGGCATTTCTATATCCAGAAAAACGATATCGGGACGGTGCTTTTCTATGAGGCTTTTTGCTGCCGTACTGTCTTGCGCAGAAGCCACGAGTTCTACCTCCGGAAGTTCTGAAATCAGATGTTCCAGCGTGATGATACCGTGCTTTTCGTCATCAATGATGATTGGTTTAATCATAAGAAGTTGATTGTTTTTAGTTCTCGGTTGATGGATTTGAAATTCAGTACTTTATAATCTATAAATGTATAATTTTATATTCATAAGAACCTACAGGATAATTTTTAGTTCTACGAATGTTTCTTGGGGATTGCCGTTTTCATCATACAAATCAGTAATAATAATATCATTATTCATATTCAGTATTTTGATTCTTTCTCTCGTGATGTCTATGCCGTAAGATTTGTGTTTTACCTGCTCTTTTTTTAGTTCAGCAGACGCTTTTCTGCCAATTCCGTTATCTGTAATTTTGATACTCAGCACAGAGTCCTTTACTTCCGTTATTTCAATTTTGACGAACCCATTTTCCTTTTTATTGATGAGACCATGCCAAATGGCGTTTTCTACAAAGGGCTGGATGATAAGGGGCGGAATATTCAAAAGTTCAGCATCAATATTTTTATCAAGGGTAATTTTGTAATCAAAACAATGGTTCAGTTTCGCTATTTCCAGCTGAATATACATTGTCAGCGTTTCAATTTCCTTTTCCAGGGTGCATCGTCCTAAAATAGGTTGACCAAAAATTAAGCACTTTTAATA
>MKTK01000015.1:0-76277 GCA_001898255.1 Chryseobacterium sp. 39-10
TGTTAATTTTTGTTTTGTCAAAGGTCAAATGTTGGGAGTGAATTGATTTGGTATCGAGGACACTCGGCATTTTTCTTTTTTTATATTAAGTTAGAAAACAGTATTTTTTGCTGGATTTTTATTGTTTTTCCGTTGATTTCAAAGAACGTCTATGGTTGATTTGATTCGTACAACTGAGGTTCCGGCTTTTTCTTTGCCCATGAACATAGGACGGCACCATCCATACAAAACCCGATTCGGTTCCGCTGGATAAAGGCAGAAAATTCCGAATCGGGCTTGAAATCTTTTTGTCCGAAGGATTTAGGAGTGTCTGGAAAAATTGTTGGAGCTTGTGGAAAGAATTTTTTTAGAAACCCAAAAAGATTTTTTTGTGTGGGTGGTGCCGTCCTACATTTGCAAACGTAAAAGCCCAACCGCAGTTGGGAAACTTAATCAATGGACGTGGTTGTTAATGGAAAACTAAAGGAAATTCATTGGAAAATGGTTTCTCCAATGATTTAAACTGATCAAATATTACAAAACCACTCGTTCAAGTCCTTAAAATTATGATAAATTAAAGAGCAATCCTCTACATTTTTGTATTGACTTTTAATTTTTAATTTAACCGATTTCCCATTCTTATCATTGTCTAGAAAAAGTGAAATTTTCTCATATTGTTTCAGTTTTTCTTCCACCTTGAAAAACATTGCAGTTGAATTTAAAGTCAAGTAATCACAGTTTGAATTATCTGATTTGTCTAAATTTCGGTAGGTCAGATAATCGAAAAAGCCCTCAAATATGAGAATCTCGTTCTTGAGATTGTTATCATTAACAATCAACGTCACATCCTTTTTTCCCAAACATATTTTTGACTGTGGATTGCGAATCTCAAAACCTCCGGACTTATTCTGAAATCCAATTCCGAAATATTTTCTTCCTTTCAATTCGTAGTGAATTTCCTTAACCCTATGCTTTTGCTCAAAAACTCTTCGGGACTTCAGATACTGAATTAATGCAGGATGCTGGATTTCTTTGATTTCTAAAATCTGATTGCATGTTTGACCAGTAGTTTCGTGATATTTTATTTCATTTTGAACTCTAAAATCCAATGTTGAAAGGCATTTCAATGCTTCTGAAACGGAACATTTCTTTATCTGTTGGACAATTGAAATCACATCGTAACTTTTTCCATTTCCAAAATCGAACGCCTTGTTTTTGACAAAATCGACCGCCAGACTTGGAATTTTTTCCTCCCGGTCCAACGCAAAATAAAACGCAGTTTTCGGATTTTCTTTGACCGGAAACAGCCCGAACGACTCCAAAACCGCCCGAATTCCGACGTTTTGCTTGACTTTTTCGCAATTCATTTTTTTTCTTTTAATGCAAATTACTTATCCACATTTCCCTTTTAAATAAAAAAGACTTTTAATTTATTTTTATATTACTTTTAGCAAACGGCATTCTTCTTTTGCCACAAAGGATTTAATGGTGTTTTTCGGTGAGTTCAATTCCGAAAACTAGTGAGTTCAATTCCGAAATTTGGGTGAGTGCAATTCCGAAATAAAGCCTGTTTTGGGGTGAGTGCAATTCCGAATCGATTTTTCCATTTATTCTGATAACCGTAGTTATCCACAAAACAGCTAGGTTATCCACAATTTTTGTGTTTTCTAAATCTTCGGGTGAGTGCAATTCCGAATTCGATGCTGTTATTTTGTTCATTTTTAACATTTCTTTAACTTTAGTGAGTGCAATTCCGAATTGGTGGTGAGTGCAATTCCGAAATCAGACAATCATCGGATAGCCATTAGGGAATATTTCTCCCATTTTTGTATTTCTATACAAATGCTTGATGTGTGCCTGAATTTCAATAAGAAATTTTTGACCTTTAAAGTCGGTCGATGCTATCTTTCTCATTCTGCAGTTCCTAATAAATTCCTTGAAGGCTCTTTCAATCAGTTCCCTTGTCTGCGGTATATTTTCGTATTGATGGAAAAACTGGACTGTTTCGGCTTCGTCTAATCTATATCGTTTTTTGAAATAGAGCAATCTTCGGTTAATTTTATGACTTTGGTTAAAATTCTCTTGGTTTGATTCTATAAGTTTTTTTGCTTCTTCAAATGGATGAGAAAATCCTTTGGTTAAGATAGGAACAATAAATATGGAATCCTTTTCATACCTGTATTGGAAAGAAAAACTATTGTATCTGTCGAGATTGATTTTGATGGGCTTTAGAAATTTGAAGCAGAAATCTTTGGTATTTTTATAATTTAACCCAAACTTTTTATTGAAATTACCCAGCTTCAGCATTGTTCCCGATTCGGGAATTTTTGAAAGCCAGATGGAGAAAATAATGTGTTTGTTGTTTCTGATATTATACACCAGATGATAGAGTACATAATTATATTCGGGAATAACCAATAATTTTTTCAGCCAGTAACTGCTAATTAGAAATGTGGTAAAACCTCTTTGGTCATAGGTTGGCGTAGAAATAAGTCCGCCAAATGTTTTGATTTCTTTCCCTTTTGAATTAAGCGATTTGTACCATCCCATCTTAAATTTGGCGAGAAACTCATAGGCATCCACAACCTGCTTTGTGGAACCACTCGGAGAAATTTTACTGTTCCGGATTTTGATGGAGGCGAAAATGTTATTTTCTGTTTCAAATTCTTCATCAAATAGGGAAAGTTGCTTCGGACGGTCTTCGGGACGAAACTGTTCATTGCCGATAATTGCAACGATATTGAAAATGACTCGAAGCGCATTGATTGGGATGTCCGCCGCTTGTTGGTCATCAAAAATAAAGTCGTCCACGAAATGGTTTCCCAGCCGAATCTTGTCGGGAACTTTTTCTCCCTTGTCCTCAAACTTCTTTCGGACATGGCGCAAATCTTTTTCAGATAAAGACATTTTCTATTCTTAATGTTCCTGATTTCTTATTTCCTGATTTCAGATGGTAATTATTTGGTTCGAACAGTTTTCTTTACTAGTTTTATTTTCTCACTTTTCAGTGTTTTGTCTCCATCAATGAGATTGTAGTGTTTGTAGGAATCAACACCAGTTGCTTTGAACACCCTTTTTTCGGCTTCTCCTATATTGGGGATCCTCACTTTCTGGATACCCAGATATTCGTAAGATATTTTATTGATGGTTACTTTTTGACCAGGTTTTAAGTCAGATATTTTCATTGTTTTAAGTTTTTACGATTTGTTAGAAATGAAATCGACTTTTTATTGATTTCATGATGTTTTCGGTCGTTTGATATTTGGAATGGAATCGACGGAAACTGTATCATCATTTTGACTATTCTTCAAATAGGGCAGGATACTTTTTAATGAGGATTTCCAGTTGGAAATGGGTCTTCCAGAACTATTCCGCCAGTCGTTTTCTAACCACGAATGATATTTTTCTTCAATTACAGAGTCCAAAAGAGGCTGATAATCCTCTAAAGTTGTTGCAAACTGAATAAATTCTTCCAATTCGGGAATAATTTTTGACTTGCTGCTTTTGGAAGTATCAGTAATGGAAACTTTATCACTAGATTTACTGATTTTGGGAACAACTTCCTTGGACGAATCGCTTCTCTTTAAAGTTTCATGTTTTTCAACAATTTCCAAACTTGGTACTTTTTCGATTTTTTCCTTCTCTATTTTCTCCAGTATGGGAATATCAGATAAGTAATTTAACAGAATTCTGTAATTACAAGGAAATCCACTTTTGGACTCAAATTCAACAAGACCCAACTCGCGAAGTTTATCTTTGGTCGGTTTTACGGTTTTTCTAGTTATTCCCAATGCATTACCGAGTGCAACATCGGAAATAACGACCTTATAACTATCGTTGTCCTTTCCTAATTTCAAAAGGTACAGATAGAGCGAAATTGCCGAAGAGCCAAGTCTTGCCTTGTGATTGAAGTCCCAAAATCGGTCGATAAGTTCCAAGTAATACATTTCTAACTGCTTGCAAAAAGTTCTATAGCCTTTTTCTTGTCGATCATGATGATGTTTCCTTTCTGAATGATGGCTTCATCCAAAATTCCTGAAGATTTAATCTTGGATGCTTTTGAAATGGAACAGCCCAGAATTTTTGCCAAACCTTTTAAACCGTATTCATACATATTTTCAGAATTTAAATTTTTAGATATCTCTAAAAATTCTTTTACGGTCAGATTGCAAAGAGGTGTTTGTGGGGTTATGTTTTCCATCAGCTGTTATCTTTAAAAAGTTCTAATGCTTTTTCCGAATCAATGATAATTTTTCTCCCATTTTGAATGATGGCTTCATCAAAAATTCCCTTACTTTTCAATTTTCCTGCATGATTTTTAGAGCATCCCAATATTCTTGCTAATCCAGAAAGACCGTAAACATACTTTTCATTAAATACCTTTTCTTGTGTGGGGTTTTCTGATGATTCTTGTTTTCTGGCATCTAAAATTTCCACAAATTCACCTATGGTCAATTGCCAAATTGGTCTATTATAATCTTCCATTTTGAAATTTTTATTGTAATTTGTTCTAAAAAAATACTTATTTGTATATATTTTACTATATTTGTATTGCAAATATAAAATAAATATTGAAATATATCTATATTTTAATCTCAAAAACAAAAAAAAAATTAAAGATGACTATAACTGAAAGATTGCAAAGTTACATGACCTACAAAGGGTTAAACCCCAATAAAATCACTGTTGAAGCTGGTTTGTCTGTTGGTTTAATTGGCAGAGCTATAAAAAACAACTCGGGACTCAACTCAGATACTATTGAAAAAATACTATACACTTATACCGATTTGAATCCAGAGTGGTTTATTTCGGAATCAGGTGAAATGCTAAAAACCAACAACCAAAACATTAATAATAATGGCTCAGGAAATAATGTAAACAGCAACATTAATGGAAATATTAGTGGAAATGTTACTATTTCGCATAGCGAGTTTTCTAATATGATAGAACTTCAAAAAGGCTATCAAGAAATACAAAAAGAACTAACAGAAAGATTGAAAACCAGTCAAGAGCAACTATCGGATAGCATGAGACAGGTTACTATACTTCTTGAAATTTTAAAAAAATAACTATGAAAAGGATTTTGATAATTAGTGCTATTTTATTTGGGGGAATCGTGATTGCTCAGCAGAAGAAAAATGCTTTGAATAATTGGAAAAGTAGAGATGCAGAAATCGCACAAAAGGTTTTTTCAAAATATCAGGAAAAAGAAAATAAGAAATTAGAAGATGAAAAAGCAGATTTAATAAAAATTCAAAAAAAGTTGAAAATTGAGATAATAAACGAAGGGGACATTGAGAAATACAATCAAAATATATGGCTTCGTATTGTAAAAGTGAATAATGGAAATTTAGAACAGATTGTTGATACGAGAGATAAGGATATTTCAGTTGTTACAAATACAATGGGAACGAACAATTGGAAAGATGAAGCAGGAGGGTTTAATTATACATCTTTCACTGACTTAATGAAGATTTCCCAGGAGCTTACAAGTAATAGAAATGAAACAGGAATATTAGCAAACTCATTAAAGCCCATTGAATCTTTTGAAACCCGCGAACCTGTTTTATATTTTTCTTTAAAAATCTACACACATAAAAACAGTTCAGAACAAACAACTTTACCAACCTTGTCCAAAACAATAAATATTTATGCTGACAACCAACTGATAAAGACTTTAAAATACTCTTTAGATGACTTTATAAAAGCAGAAGGAGTGTCAATACGGGACTTTAAATTGGGTTCTATTGAAAATCGATAATCAATTTTTCTAATATGAATATAAAGTATCACGCTCAATTTCTTCTTGACAGGGAAAAAGACAATCCTACTGCAAAACTGCGATATCGCATTAAGTGGGATGGCAATATTGTGGCTTTCAATTTGGGATATAGAGTAGAAATACAAAAATGGAGCAAGGAAACACAACGCTGTAAGGCCAATACAACTCACGGCGATAAGAAAATTTTCGCAAGCATTATCAACAGGAAAATTCAAGAATTTGAATCGGCTTGTCAAAGAACTTTTCAAAAATTTGAAGTTGATGTAATGTCTCCATGCTCAAAACAATTCCGTGAATCTTTTAATTGCGAAGTTGGGAGAACTTCGAAAACTGAAATTGTAGAAGAAAAGTCTTTTTTTGATGTTTTTGACCTATTTACTCAAGAAGAATCAAGAAACTCATATTGGAAAGATAAAACCTTGATGAAGATGAATACGCTAAAAAACAAGTTAACAGAATTTAATCCCAATTTAAAATTTGACAACTTGGATGAGGAGGGCTATAACAAGTTCCAACATTTTTTGGAATCAAAAAATCATAAAAACTCTACTATTCTGAAAGAGTTTAAGTCTTTAAAGTGGTTTTTAAAATGGGCAAAAAGAAAAGGATATCAAACAAATTCCTATTTCGAACTATTTCAACCAAAACTAAAGAACATTCCGAAAAAAGTTATTTTTCTTTCACAGGATGAATTGAAGAGATTTCGTGAATATGTAATTCCCGAAAACAAAAAACATCTTGAAAAAATTCGGGACGTTTTCTTATTTCAATGCTTTACCGGTCTGCGATATTCTGATGTTTTTAATTTACGGAAATCGGACGTCAAAGAAAAACACATTGAAATAAATTCTATAAAAACATCTGATAATCTCACAATCGACCTTAATGCGCATAGTCGTGAAATTTTGTTAAAATACAAAGATGAAGATTTTGTGCAAAATAGAGCTTTACCCGTTATTAGCAATCAAAAAATGAATGACTACCTAAAGGAGTTGGCAGAGTTAGTAGAAATTGATGAACCTATTACGCAGACTTATTATATGGGAAAAAAAAGAATTGACGAAGTGTTACCGAAATATTCTTTACTTGGAACTCACTGCGGTAGAAGAACATTTATTTGCAATGCATTATCACTTGGGATTCCTCCGCAAGTAGTAATGAAGTGGACTGGACATAGTGATTACAGCGCCATGAAACCCTATATAGATATTGCTGATGAAATAAAAGCAACCGCAATGGAGAAATTTGATTTAATAATTTAAATATTGGGACAAGGGGATTTGGTAATGTTTTTTAATCGGCAAGAATTATATTTTATTGTAACTTTGCAATAAGGTGAAAAATTCTGAACTACATAAACTTCTGATTAAGTTAAACTTGGAAAATACTGTTTTTTATAAAAATGAACAGGATGGCTCTTATGATTTTGATTTTCATCCGGATATCCTAAATAAAATTAAAAGAATTTCTCCCGATGCAGTCTATGTATTCAATAACCAACCTTTATTACTGTTTTTTGATTTAACCAATTCTGATGATTTAAATAAAGAATCTGAGATACATAAAAAAGTTTGGTCTTTTGATAATTCCCCAATCGTTTTTATATTAAAAGACAAAGATATTTCTATCTATAATGCTTTAAATTATATCAAAAATAAAGATGGTAGAGGCGGTTATCTCCAAGAGGTTGAAATATCTGATGAAGAAAGAGACGAGAAATTTTCTTTTTGGAGTTTGCAGTCGGGGGAAACTTGGGCTTGGTTTCAAGATGAATACTTGTCTAAAAAAAACGAAAACCAAACACGGGTTAATCAGAGACTATTTCAAAACATTAAAGATGTACGAAATTATTTAACTGATAAAACAAAATCAAATTTTCTTGATGAGAAATCTGCCAATTCTTTGATTCTAAGATTAATTTTTATTCGATATTTAATTGATAGAGGTATCAAGATTGATGAGGCGTATATTTCAGGCGAATCACTTAATGAAAAAAGAAAAAACTTTATTCTTTTAATTTCAGAACCTGAAAAACTCAATCAATTATTTGAAAGACTTAATGATAATTTCAATGGTGTTCTTTTCAAAGAGACAGATATAAAGTTAAATCAAATTCAAGCAAATTATTTAGCTGATGTTTTTAAAGGAGAGCTTGAGCAACAAGGCTCTTTATTTGAAGGCTCTTTCTTTGAGATTTTTGATTTTTCAATTATTCCTGTTGAAGTAATATCGGGTATTTATGAATCTTTGATTGATGATGAGACTAAAGATTTAGATTCAGCAGTTTATACTCCGTCTTTTTTAGTTGATTATATTTTATCAGATACTGTTGATAAATATCTGAATCAAAATAATGTTTCAGAATGTAAAATTTTTGAGGTTGCAGTTGGCTCGGGAATATTCTTAGTTCAATCTTTGAGAAGAATGATTGAAAAAGAAATTGAACTTAATGGAGATTCAAATAAAAATGAATTTAGTAACAAAATTAGAGAAATTGCTAAAAATAATCTGTTTGGAATTGATATAAATGAAGAGGCTCTAAAAGTTACTTGTTTCTCAATTTATATAGCATTATTGGATTATCAACAGCCAAAAGACATTGATAAGTATCCATTCCCTAATCTTTTAGGGACTAATCTTTTCAAAGCTAATTTCTTTGATAAGTCACATGATTTTAATAAAGTAATAAAAAATAATCCACCAAAATTTATATTGGGGAATCCACCATGGAAAAGCAAAAAAGAAGATGTAGTTCATGTTAAATGGTTAAAGGACAATAAAAAAACAGTTGGCAGATTTGAAATTGCTCAGTCATTTCTTTTGAGAGCTAAAGATTTTATGAGTGATGAAACACAATCGGCACTCATTGTTACTAGTACAATTTTCTATAATGTTTCACAAAAAACTAAAGGATTTAAAAAGGATTTCTTAACTACATTTTGTGTAGAAAAGTTTTTTGATTTATCCCCAGTAAGAAGATTAATTTTTGAGAAGAAAAATAGTCCTGCTAGTATCGTTTATTTTAGACTATCAAAAGATAATGATTGCCAAAAGAATATAATTAATCATCAATCAGTTAAATTTAATCGTTTTATCAAATATTTCAAAATGTTAGTTATTGAAAGGTTTGATCAAAAAGCGTTACCACAGAAATATTTTTTAGAAAATGATTGGATGTTTAAGGTTGCCTTATATGGAAGTTATTTGGATTTTAATTTCTTGAAAGTATTACCTCAAAAAAATATTGGGTCAATTATCAATAATAACACTATCTATAAAGGGGCTGGTATAGAAAGAGGGAAAGATCCGAATTTTTTTCCAGAATTAATTGGAATGAAAATTTTAGAAAACTCTCAGATTGAACAGGGCTACACTAATACCAAAAATTACAAATCTCTAAATAAAGAAGACGTTTATTTGTCGAGGGGGAGAGATAAAAATATTTTTTTGGGCAATAAAGTTTTATTTAAAGAACAGGCTCTTAATGAATCAGAACCACTAATTTCTTTTTCAAGTGAGGATTTTGTTTTTAGAAAAGGGGTGTTTTCTATCTCTTCAAAAACTGAAAATATTATATTATTATTATATTCTTTACTTAAATCTGATTTAAGTCAATACTTTCTTTTTCTAATTTCTGGTGCCTGGGGAGTAGCAACTAGACCCGCTATAAGATTTGATGAAGAATTACTAAGGATGCCATTGCTTGATTTTGATAAATCAGTATTAGAAAAATTGGTTAATAATGCTAAATCAATTATTGAATATTATGCCACTTTTTATGACAAATTTAATCTTGGAAAGCCTTCTGTAAATCATTTTTTGCTCCAAAAAAATAATCAAATAATTAATGACTCTTATGGTGTCAAAGACTACGAGAAGGATTTAATTGATTATGCTTTAAATGTCTCTCGTTATCAGTTTCAACAAAGCAAACAGCATCTTGTTACTAATTTTAATGATTCTGACCACCGTAACCAAAAACAAGTTTTAGAGAAATATGCCGATGTTTACATAAAAGAATTTGAGGAAATATATTATGATGAGTTTGTAAAAGTTGAGATTTTTACAATGAGACATTTCATTGCAATGAATTTCATTATTACAGACAAAAAGCCAAAAGAAAAAATATCATATCCTAAAAATACTGATGAAAAAGATGTTTTGGAGAAACTGGCAAATAATTTGACTATTGAAAGAATAACAGATACCAGCGACCCATCAAAAAATCTATATATTCAAAAGGATATAAAAGGATTTGAAAGTGATTCTTTTTATATTATAAAGCCAAATGAATATAAATGTTGGCATCGTGCAATGGCATGGTATGATGTTGCAGAATTTAAGCAGGCTATTCAAGAAGCAGAATTAAAACGTCTTAATAACATTTCTGCCAATGATTAGTAACGCCGATAATTTTAAAAAGAATAGAAATCGGGTTATAGAATCTCATGTTAGGAAAATAATGAGATATGTAATTGACTGCTATCATCTTATTTTAAAGGATGGAAAGAAATATGATTATGCTACAAGGGGGAAAATAAAGCAAGAAGATTTTTTAAGAAATGGACTTGTTGATGATTATATGAGGGAAAATATCAATCTTTTAAATGACAGCCCCATTAATGAATATTCAATAGAGAATTTTATCAATAAGGAATCTGCTGAATCATATTATGATGCTAAGGATGGTTTAATGCATGACGATAAAATAGATATTAAAATTGATTATCCTTATTTGAAATTAGATTTAGAAGATAAGTTGACTTATTTTGCAATAGAATGTAAAAGAATTAAAACTAATACAGATTCTATTGCTTACATAGGTGATACTATAAAGTTTTCACAGAGAAGCTATGTAAAAGGACGAATACCTTATGAAGGGCAAATCGGATTTATTGAAAACCCCAAAATATCCCATTCTTCAATTTTTCCAATAATAAATAAAAAGTTAAAATCTAATAAAAATTTGACTACTATTAAAGATTTGCAGTCTGAGATTCTTGCACCAAACTTTGAAGGTTCTTACAGGTCTCTACACCAAAAATCAAATGAAACAAAAGACAAGTTTTCAGTCTTTCACTTATTGTTCGATTACTCCAAAATCGTTCTAAATAATTATGACTAAATTAAGAAGGTTGAACTGAATTGATTTTGGTCCCTACTTCAAAAATCAGGGACAAATTCAAGGGATGTTCAATATTGTTTATAACGCTTTAATGTTTCTTAAATATTTGTAAATTATTTAAAATCAACGAAATGAATATTTATTGTGTTTTATTGAAGTATATTAATATTCCCCTACGGGCTACCAAAAACCCCCTGTAATCATTGATTAATAGGGGGTTTTTATTTTCATCAGTCGCACTATAGTAACACGACTTGAAAAATAAATGAAAAAACCGCCCTATTTATTTCTAAAAAAGACGGTCAAAAAATAATCTATTATTTGTTTTTATTCAGGTCGTTTTCTGTCCGCAATCGTAACGAAAACTATTTTTTTGTTTGGGTTCGCTTTTTCGGCGTCCCTGCAAAACTGCTCAAACGCTTTTTGCTGCTCTTTTGTCGGTTCGTTCGGTATTGGTTCGGGATAAAATACCGTTATCGTATTTAGTGCGTTTTCGTTCGAGTTAAAGCCCGCTTTTATCTTTTGGGCTTCCCGTATGTTCCCGCCTGCTATTGCTTTTATAAAATCTCGCTTATTCATAACTATTCAATTTTATTCATTAGGCGGCTCGCTAACGCGTCAATTTCGGCGTCTGAAAGCCGCGAAACTAATTTTAAATCGTCTGCGTACGCGCCCAAATACTTTAAAAGCATATCCAACGCGCGCAAACGGTTGCTTTCTGACTTTCCAGAAACGGCAATATCTTTTGTAAGTAACACGACTTCCGAAACCGTTATTTCTGCTTTTTGTATT
Organism: Chryseobacterium sp. 39-10; assembly: GCA_001898255.1. Taxonomy (GTDB): domain Bacteria; phylum Bacteroidota; class Bacteroidia; order Flavobacteriales; family Weeksellaceae; genus Kaistella. Next base: position 11,679 of record MKTK01000015.1, read on the forward strand.
GCGTCGTTTTGAACGCGTTTTATTTCGTTTAATACCTCAACATTTTTCAACAATCTTTGCCCCGCGCTATAAGCGGTTCGCGCTGAATACCCCGCGCGTTTTGCGGCGTCGGTCGCGTTCCCACTCTTTGAGTATTCCGAAATAAATAATTTACGTTTGTGGTTCATTTTGCGGCGTTTTGGCTAATATTTCGTCGATTTTTGCGCTAACGCTAACGCTCGCGTCTGTTATTCGCGCTTTGCGCTCCGCTTCGATTTTTGCGAGGGTTTCGGGGCTTGTTTGGTCATTGTATTTATAAAACATTTCCAGACGGTCGGAAAGCGGCGTTTCTTCATTTAAAGCGGCTGCAAATAATTCTTTTTCGGGGTTCGGGCGGCGTTCCCACGCGTCCGCAATCTGGTTACGCTGCTCTATTGGTAATTCCTCGTTTGTTACCAATTTCGCGTATTCGCTTTCTGTAAGTTTCCAAATTTGCTGCTCAAAAGGCGTTACCCGCGTTTCTAACGTCCCGTCGCTATAATCGCGGTGCAAATCATTAATTATTCTTTGAACGCTAAAGCCGCAAACGCGCTTTGTTTCAGAATTAAATAATTCAAGTTCCGACAAATCAATAAAAACCGTGTCCGCGTTCTTTTGCCTCATTTCTGGGAATATCCGTAACGTTTCGTCAAACATTGTTTGCACGCGTTTTGGGACGTTGTAATTAAAACGCTCGTTTAACGCTTTTTTAATCATTTCTTTTGCCGTGTTTAATTTTTCTGCTTCCATTTTTTCGGGTGTTTAAGTGTTAATATTTATTTGCTTCTGAAAAGGACGTTTCCGAACCATATTTGAATTTCGGAAAAGTCCCCCTTTCTACTTTTTTATTATGTTCGGAAAAGTCCCCTTTCCCGCTAATATTTTTACTTTCTTTTTGGGCTAAATTTTTGACGGTGTTTAAATATTTTTCGCTTCCAAATTTTAAGATGAGGTTTTGAAAACGTTCTTTTGCCTTATACCGTTCACGCTTGCTTATTTCGCTCCAGAAATTGGGGTTTCTGTATTTTGCGAGTGCCAAAACTTGACGCGCCGTTATCCCGCTTTCATCTATACTTTTGTCATCAATTAATAAATCGTCAATCGACGTAAACAAGTCTAATAATAGTTCCCGCGTTTTAAGCGCGGTAAGGTCGGAAACCGCGCAAATTCCGAACCTCTTTAAATACCTGCTATCTTTTACCTTTTTTTCAATTCTTAAAACATTCTGCTTTAATTTATACTGCTTTCCCTTGTTATAAATTTTCATATCGTATTCACTATTATAGCAGCGTTTACCAATTTTTTCAAAGTTTCCCAAACCCTCAAATGGCTTTGTTTTAAAGCAAATAAGACGGTTAATAAATTCGTCGGGGTTAAAGTCGGGGTATAGATTTAATGCAAATTCTATTTGTAAAAATTTGCTGCTTTCGGGGCGCGTTCCAAGTGTTTTAAAAAGAAACGCAAACGCCTTTTGCATTTCAGAATGAGTTAAAATAGAATGATTTTGACCGTGCCAAAATTTGTGTATGCTACCTTGCACCCAAACGCGTCCAGACGGAAATATTTTTACAGAAATTGCGCTTTCTGGTTCGTTATGACGTCGTAAATAACATATTTCAAACGTTCCCAGAATTTCACCCGTTTTCATATTTACGGGCTTTATAAAGTCTAATTTCTGTCTTATTTCGGCGGCGGGACGGTTCATTAATTCTATTTTAAACCAATCTATCATTTTAAAGGTTTTACCCCTTGTTTTTACGGTTCATTAAATATTCGCCCGCCTGCTGCTCTATTTCCGAGTTTGCAGCGGTTCTATTTCTCATTAACCATTCGTTTATTTCTTTGAGGTTAAAGAAAATGCACTTTCCAGATGGTTTATAGTGTGGAATTTCGTTTTTGTGAGTGAGTTTGTAAATGTGGCTTTTAGAAAAGCCCGTGTAAGCCGCTAACTCGTTTAGCGTCAAAACCTCCTTTGTAAGGGTGATATTTTCGGACATAGCATAAAATTTTTAATTGTTTTATGCTACAAATGTATTTCGGGAAACGCGCGGGGGGTGGTTTGTGGGATATACTTTATTTTCTTTTAGTATAAAAATATTTGCGCTTCATTCCTAAATTTTCAAATCTTTAGTAATGTTTGCGGCTATTTCGTTAAGTCCCACACTTTCAAAAAGATTTCTTATTTCTTGCAGTTGCTCGCGCTTTGCTTCTTTAAGCGGGTTTTTTAATACGCTGTAAGCATAAGAATTTTTATAATTATCTAAACCATTAAGCCCCAAAGTCTTAATTACAAATTCTGCATTTTTGCTTTTTTGCCCTTTTAGTTCCGTTTCGTCTGAAATACCGAGATATTGAAAAATATAATGAAAAATCAAAATCTTTTGTTTTTTGCTTAAATAGTGAAAGGTTTTTGTTTCGGTTTCGTCTGCTTTTTCACCCTCCAAAAACTGTAATTCCATATTAACAATTTCTTCGAGGGCTTCCATTGTTTTAATTCCGAGTTTCCAAATGTTTTGCAGTTCTGGGCGCGCGTAAAGATTTATTTCAATTTGATTACTAAATAATTTAATTAGTTTTCGTTCAGTTTCTAATAAGTTAGCAAAATTGTCTTTTTCGCGCTCACTTCTTATTTTCTCCAATTCAGTATTGTAGAATTTTTGAAAAAAATCTTTTAACACTATTTTTTCCAAGCCGTTTTCCGCTCCGCTTGCTTTTATCCACTCGTTAATTTTCGCGTCTAAATTTGAATTAATTTCGGTCTTTAACGGGTGTTCTGTTGGAAATGTATAAGCGTATTTATTCAAATATTTTTCATCAACTCCAAATATTTTGAGTTTAGCAACAATTTCTGCGCGTTGTGTGTGCGCCTGCATCGCGTCCCAAACTTTATGTTTTATTTCAGTTTGCGCGTCCACACCAAATTCAGCGTGCATTTTGGCGGTTAATTCGTCTTTCATTAATCTAAATTTACGGTTGCATCGTCTTTAAGTTCGTTTACATAATTCAAATATTTAACGGTGTTTGTCGTGCTGTTATGTGCTAACGCGTCCGAAACCGTTTTAAGGTTTGCCCCCTTAATTAATAGTCTTGTTGCAAACGTATGACGCCCGCAATAGAAAGTAATATTTTTGTCGATTTTAGCGCGGGAAACCCACGTTTTAAGACTTTTATTTACGCCGTTATCTGAAAGCGGGCGTTTAGTCGTGTTTGAGTGCAATAAAAATATTAAGTCCGTTGCTTTAGTCCGTTCACCAAGTAAGGAAAGCGCGCGCGGGCTTAATTTTAAATTTATTTCCGTCCCCGTTTTTTCGCGGTTTATCACTAACCTTTCGTTTTTGATATTTGACCATTTTAAAACTCTAATTTCTGCAAGTCCTAACCCAGAATAGCAGGAAAAAAGAAACGCGTTTTTTACGTCGCTATTTCCCGCGTCCGTCGCAAAAAGCGCGTTAATTTCCTTTTCGGTCAAAACTTCCTTTGTTAGGTTTTTGCTGCTATCGTCTTGAACGCTCGAAAATTTAATATCTCGGTAAACGGTTTCTTTTATTAGCCCGTCCCTATTTGCCTGCAAAATGACTTTTTTAAAGCGTTTCCAATAGTTTTTCGGCGTTTCGCCGCCTATATTGCAGTCATAGTTAAGAAAGTGAATAAAGCGGCTTATTTGCTCGCTTTTGAGGTTCGTAACAAGAAAGTTTTTATCTGGGATAAACTCTTTTAATTTTCCTATCATTCCCGCCAAAACGCGCCCGTCCCTCTTATTATAGTTTGACAAATAATTATCAAAATAAAAATGCAGTCTAACGTTACGCTTATGTTTAGGAATATAGTTTGAGTTTTCGGCTTGCAGTTCAAACGCTCTTTGTTCTGCTATCGTTTGCGCTAATTTTCGTTTCTCCCTTTTATCGTCGTTCACTTCTACAACAAAAAGAAACTCATAATTCCGCTCGCCGTTGTGCCAAATATCCAGAAAAAAGCGTTTTCGCCCGCCTGCTAATTCCCGTTCCCTTAATTTAACTGACATAATATTTAATATTTGAGTAACAAAATGTTACTTTTGTGATGTTTTTAAGCCCTTAAAACGCCTATAAACAAACGTTTTTTGCGGGGGTTAATCAGTAACACTATAGTAACAAAAGTATGCAAATATAGGAAAATATAGGAAACTATTAATATATTTGCAAAATATTAAAGTATTGATTTTGTGGCTTTTAATTGTTTTTTCTTTCTCATATTTTCAGGGTATAATTCCCCTACGGGCTACATTTAAACCCTGTCAATCATTTGATTGACAGGGTTTTTTGTTATAACCTGTGGTCTCATTAATGTTCTTGACAATATGGTTATTTGAAATAGTATGTGATTATATATAAGATTTCATTCTTTTTGTAGCGAATATTCTAGTGAAATGAGAATGTCGCTCATCTTCCATGAATAATCAATTTTGCTGCTGTTCTCTACTTTTTCCAGTAAGTTTTTATTTACATATTTTGTTTGTATTTTTCAAAGAATTCTTCCTTTTGATAAAAAAAATGCAATTATTTTAACGTTATGTAATGAATAATTTATAATTTTACATCAACTAAAAACAATTAACCATGAGTGTACCCAGTATTCCCACGACTTATACCCATAAGTTACAGCCCACCGCTCCGTTTGATGTTGATGTAGATACCAACCTTGGTGGCTCCTTTGAATCCAAACTCGCAGGCGGTTTTGATGTGAAACATGCCGGTGCATTGCAAACCAGTCTTAATGGGCAGCTTAATACCGATAACGTCCTTCAGCTGAAAGGAGACGCCAAGCAACCGGTTTATACCGACAGTAAATTAGAACTGATGAACCTCCCACGTTTCACCCTTGATGACATCAAGGATCTCATGAAGAATCGGGTAAGAATCCCGAACTATTCATCGGTTTGTTTTAAGATAATGGGCATTGAGCTGTTCAATATTTGCATGAGCGGAGAAAGCCAAATTATCACCGAACCCTATATTGCTACCGCCGCCGAGAACTGCGAAGATCATTGCTGCGATGCGGATACACGTCCTTTTCCTGAGGTGAAAAGCCAAAAGAATACGAAGGAATAACGCTGTTTTTTCTATCATTTTTTTAAATTTTTAACCATGTTATTCATCAAGGAAAGCAATGATGTATTGCTGAAACATATCAATATTGAAGAGCAACAGGAAGTAATACTTACAGGAATTCCATCAGCAATTTCCGGATATATGCAGGTAAGGAACGGACTGAATGAAACAGTGAAATTGCGAAGTATTTCACTTACCGACAACGCCGCAACAACCACAAAGACTGATCTCAATATCAGTTGGAAACTACAGCCAGGCGAACGCAGAATGCAACAACTCCATTTTTCACTTCCTCCGCAAACTGCTCCGGGAGAATATGTTCGTTATCTGGAAATGGGTGGTAAAAAGCAGAAAGTAACCATGGTGGTGCAGCCCAATGTTGAAGTTGATATTTTCCCAACCAGCTTTACCCTTCAGGATACAATGCCGGGAACTCAACATTCCGTTGTTTTTACGCTGACGAATGTTGGTAATTTACCTTTTCAAATACCGGAAATTAAACACATTGCCGCTTTAGATATGGATTATTTGTGCCGCGCTTTTGGCTTTGCATTCCGCGATAAAAAAGCGGTAAGTTTTACTGAAACGCTTAATGCGATTACCAACGACATCAAAAAAAATCTTACTGAATGGGCTTCTACAAAAGTTCGAGAAGCCGGAAAAATTGTAAATCCAGGTAACAGCATGCTTGTTCATCTGGATTTTGCCATTCCGAAGAATGCCGATGCATCCAATGACTATTCAGGAAATATTCGCTTTTGGAACATTGATTTATCCTTTGTTATAAAAGCGCATACCGAAATTAAAACTAAAAACTAAAAACGTAGCCATGAAGACAATTAATAATCGACCCGAGATCCTTTCCGAAAGTTTAGGTACTCTTCTTTCTAAATCATTTCAAACCTATACCGATCTGTTAGAAGCAGGTCTGGAGAAGGCAAATATGATACTTTCATCCGATGGCGAATGCGGCACCTGCCCTCCTGAAAATACATGTCCTCCCAAGTGGATAGGCAAAATTTACCGCAAGGCAATGGCCATGGAAAGAATTTTGGTTCCCATTACTATTGCCAACTCCTGCTCAGAAGCCAAAACGTACAAAATAGGTTTGCGTGAATTAAGAGATGTGGACGGCAATTTGGCTCCTAGCCAGCCCATTCTGAACAAAAATAACTTTACGCTTGAACCTAACAGCAGCACACGGATTTTGATGGGAATCAACTTGGCTAATTTTAGCAATAAAACCTACCAGCAGGAAATTGTCGTCCGTGAACAGGATTTTAACCAAAATATTTTATTTACGTTGGAGGTGGTCGATGATCAGGGTGAAGTATTTATACCGGTTGATGAAAAGAAGTTTCGACTCAAATGGCAAAGCTGGAAAACTCATTTCTATTGTGAACCTAAAAGAAATCCCAATAAAAATAAGAAGTGATGGCTGCTAATATAAATCAAAGTGCAGAAGATATTACCCAACAGGTTTTGGATATTAATAAAAAATACGTCCAAAAAGGTATTGGTCTTATAGGAAAATTAACGGAGAGTTCTGCGACTGATAAGATTGCCAATATCAATCAGGACACACTTGTCGGCATTTTTACGGGGTTGGTAAAATTAAATTTGGAATACTACTCCAAAGTAATGGATTTTGGATTTGAAGTAACCAACCAATTGCTATCTTCATCTAAAAGTGAATCTACCGAATCGTCCTTTACGGTATCGGGCAATGTGCAACCGGGATCTTCCGTTGAGTTGTCTTTTGTTTTAGACAATACCAAAAACGAAAATGTACTTTGTCAATTAGAAAGTACATCTTTTCTGGATGCGACAAGCCAACAAGAAAGTAATGATATTTCGGTTTTGTTCTCGCCTCAGTCTCTTGAGTTACAACCGGGGGCTTCAGCTCAAATTCTTATCATTTGCACTGCCGGCAAACAAACAATTCCCGGAACTTACTACAGCTATGCAAAGGTAACTGGTTTTGAACCTGCCTATTTTACCATCGTTCTTACTATCGAAAAAAACACCCGAACCAATGCCAGCCAAAAAACAACAGTCCGGAAAAGAACAGCAAAGTAGCAGTAAAAAGGGAAGCGAAAGAATCGTGGATAATGCGCAGAAAATCGTTAGTTCTGCCATACATGTGCTGGAAGAAGAAATTGCGGCCGGTATTCTGGCAGCTAAGAAGCTTGAGAATAAACTCATCGATGTGGAAGAAGTCCGTGGCAATCAGGATGAACTCATGAACAGGATTCGCCGGGATACCCATGAAGCGGTGGATCTCTTTTTGGATGCATTTTCAGCGCTTACCCAGCAGCTTAATTCCTATGTGGATAAGAGTAAAACCAAGGAAAGTAAAAGTAGATCGGCATCTGTAAAACAGCAATACACCCCAAGCGAATCTACTTCTAATGTGTTTTTAGAAGCTGCAAAGATTGCAAAACCGGGGGAGGTCATTCATTTTCAATTGCTGATTTCTGATGATGAACAACTCACTCAGCTATCGTTGCAAAAATCTGCATTTACCTCTAATTCCATCCATAGAATAGAATTGAGAAATATTTCCGTAAAACCTGCCACCATCCAAATAAAACCAAAAGATAAAGCGGAAATAACCATCACGGTAAAAATTCCAAAAACCGCAGCCAGTGGTATTTACCATGCGACATTCACCGATAAGTATAATCCAAAGGTACTCATCATACTTTCTTTAGAAATAGCAGCATAAAAATGAATACAGAATTGATGAAAGATATGCTGAAAGAATATGGAGATTATACGCTTTCTGGCATCCGGCAGTTTATACCCGCCAAAGAACCGAAGGCATATCTTTACGATTTAATGGTCGATTACCCCAGTCGTGGCGGCAAGGGTTTTCGTCCTGCACTCTGCATTACGACTTGTAATGCTTTTGGCGGAAAAACAGAACAAGCGAAATTTTCGGCCATTGCCCTAGAGCTTTTGCACAATGCATTTCTAATTCATGACGATGTGGAGGATGAAAGTTTTAACCGCCGAAACAAACCAAGTATGCACCAGTTGACCAATAAAGCCATCGCTGTCAATGTCGGCGATGCGATGAATGTATTGGCGCTGTATCCCTTGTTTAAAAATAAAATGGTACTGGGAGATAAATTAACGCAAACCATTTTTTTGGAAATGCAACATTTGGTAACCGAATCTACCGAGGGACAAGCGTTAGAGCTCGGCTGGCGAAGAGACAACTGCATCAATCTCCGTGAGGCAGACTATTTCCGTATGATCCTTAAAAAAACGTGTTGGTACACCTGCATTCATCCCATTAGAATTGGTGCACTCATCGGAACTAAAGGATATATTAACCCCGCTAAGTTCGACCGGCTGGGCTATTTTATGGGTGCGGCTTTTCAGATTCAGGACGATGTACTTAATCTTGTTGCCAATGAAAAAGAGTATGGTAAAGAAATCGGTGGCGATATTATGGAAGGAAAAAGAACCTTAATGCTGATTCATCTAATGGGAAAATGCAACAGTCAAGAAAGGTCTTTCATCAGGGATTTTCTTGCGATACCTATACTTGACAGGTCGCAAGACGACGCTGCTCATATATTTGGTTTAATGGAGAAATACCAATCTGTAAAACATGCTCAAAAAACCAGTCAGTATTTGGCTGGCGCCGCGCTGAAAGAGTTTTATACCCATTTTTCTGCATTGCCAGATACATTGGAAAAAGCATTTTTAGAGCAAATGATTCTGTATATGATTGATCGTAATTATTAAGTAATGCTGACAATTTCTGAAAAAATACATTTCGATTGCGATGTTTTAGTATCTGGTGCGGGTCCTGCTGGAAGTGCCATTGCTTATCATCTTGCGAAAATGGGATTAAGGGTTTTGGTGGCCGAATCCGAGAAGTTTCCCAGAGATAAAGTTTGTGGCGATGCAGTGAGCCCTATTGCCATTAATGAACTGCATTTGATGGGGATCACTAGTTCTGCTATTTTTAAAAAAGCAAATGAAATTACCAAAGTTGGACTTTTTGTAAAAAATGATCACGCCATCGTCGATTTGGTACTGCCTGAAGAATTGCCATATCACGCTCGAATTATTCCGCGATTAGCACTTGATAACAGTATTTTCGAAAATGCAAAAAAGCAGGGTGCGGTTGTGATGGAACAAACAAGAGTGCTTTCCTACACCGTGTTCCCTAATAAAGTAGTTACTAAATTGCAAAGTGGGCAAAAACCATTTGAACTCGTATCGAAAATTTTAATTGGTGCAGATGGAAGCCGATCGATAGTGCGACGAATACTGCGCAACGAAACCTTTGATGACGACTTTCAACTGATCGGTTTGCGCGCATACTATGATAATGTAGCCGGACCAAGAGAGAGGATGGACGTCTATTTTACTGAAGAGAATTTCCCTGGTATCTATTGGTTTTTCCCGGAAGGAGAGTCTGGGGCAAATGTTGGTTTAGCAACACTTTCAAAAACTTTTCCCTACAAGCAACAGCAGGTGAAGAAATTGCTTACCGATCATATTGCCCAGAACAAAGACATTCGAGACCGTATTAACAGCGGTTCGCTGAGGGATAAAATTGAAGGTTGGCCAATTACTTTTTATGACGCCCAAAAAACCGTCACTGGAAATCGTGTGATGCTTGTGGGTGAAGCTGCCGGTCTCATTAACCCTTTGAGTGGTGACGGAATACAGTATGCACTGCTTAGTGCTCGCTGGGCTTCCGAAATACTGGCGTCTTGTTTTAGCGATGATGACTTCTCGGCTGAAAAACTGTACTCTTACAAAAAAGTTTTGGACGAGCAATTGGGGTATGATTTGGCATTTTCGAACCTTATCGTCCATTTTCCACGCAATAAATCTTTACTTCCTGTTTGGATGAAAGCCGTGGAAACTTTAGTAGCACGTGCAAAAGAAGATCAACAATTTGGGGAAATTATCGTAGGTATTTCTGAGGGAACTTTTCCCTCTTTTAAAGCACTCACTTTTGACTTTGTACTGAAAATACTGTTGCAGGGAGGAACAATGGGGTCTGACTATATTATGGAAACACTAAAGAAACCTTCCGAGTTTCGAACCGATGGGCAGCGTTTTTTTCGAACCCTACAGAAAATTTTTTCGGAAATGACTCACGAGCCCCAAAACAATCTGCAATGGATGTCGCAAATAGCTAAAAAGCTCTATCATGTTTCTCAACATGCGGTAAAAGCTAGAAATGTACAAAGCGATAAATAAACCAATTTCTGAAAACTTTTAATACCTTTGTTTGATATTGCGTCAAATGAAAATCCTTATACTGAACGGTCCTAATCTTAATTTACTCGGCACCCGCGAACCTGAAATTTACGGTTCCGTTTCTATGGATACTTTTCTAACGCAATTAGAAAAGGAATTTTCCACTCACCAAATTTTTTGCTACCAGTCGAATGTGGAGGGCGAAATCATCAATCGTATTCAGGTCGATGATTTTGACGCACTCATTATTAATCCAGGTGCTTATACTCATTATTCGTACGCCATTGCAGATTGCTTGAAAAATGTATCCAAACCCAAAGTAGAAGTTCATATTTCCAATATTTATAAAAGAGAGGCATTTCGTCAGAAATCCGTTACTGCTTGTTGCACAGATGCGGTTTTGTCGGGCTTTGGTTTAGCTGGTTATCGGCTCGCTGTTTTAAGTTTGATTTCCTGAATGCGGCACAATCTTTTCTCTGCTGAAAGAATAATTTGAATGAAAATACAATGAAAAGAATACTTCCATTACTACTATTGACAATCCTGATGGGCTGTAAAAAAGACCATGATAAAGTTACTGACGTTAAAAAAAATGATTCTGCGGCGTTGGCTGATAGTTCCCATGTTGCCGAAATAAGCAATCCCGGTTTTGCTGCACCGTTTATCGTTAATCCTTTGGATGTTGTGGCAGCCAAGGGTAAAGCCGTATTTACCGAAGATGGTAAAACAGTTTTTTATTTTGATCAAAATGAGAACAAAGGCAAAATTAGAATCGACGGGAAAGATTGGGAACTCAACAGTTACGATTTTAACGAAAACAACTACACGCTCTCTGGTGCAGAAATAAAAATAGAAGCCACAGACGGCGAATTCCGGGATCAGACGGGCGATTGTGTGTATGGTGTTTTTCCCGAGGTGAAAGTGACGCTCAATGGTGAAGTTCTAAACATGAACAATATATCCGTTCAGGATTGCCCTGATTTCTAATTCAAATAATCTTCATCCTCACTATCATTCCAATGGGTTTCGTCGAAAGACTGGCTGTCTTCGGCAAGAAGCTCTGCTTCACGCTCAAATGATGCTTTCATGGTAAAGGTGATGTTGTCTTTTAGCTGTTCTTTTGCTAATTTTCTTACCATTGCTTTATCGATTAGTGTAAATCGTTCGCCCATCCGTCGGGCGGCGTAAGCGCGCATTCCGGTTGCCTTCAGGACGTCAACTGCCATCTGCACCGCGGTTCCCAAGGTTTCACGGTATATATGGTCGACACCGCTGTTCAGAAAATCATAGGCATCGAGGCGGTTTTTTGCACGTACAAAAATTTTAAGTTGTGGATAGTGCCGCGTGGCGTAATGCAGGATAAGTTTATTGCTTTCGGGATTATCTAAGCAGAGGATCAGCAGATCGGCAGTTTCAGCTCCCGCTGAACGAAGAACTCCCGGCTTAGTGGCATCTCCGTAATAAACTTTAAAGCCATGCGAACGAAGCAGATTGATCCGTTCTGAATCGCTATCCAAAACAGTGGCACGAATTCCGTTGGCCTTCAGCAGTCGTCCCACCGTACTTCCAAAATGACCAAAACCCACGATAATCACCTTCTGAGGTGTGATGCCTTCCAGCTTTTCGGTAATTGTTTTTTTGAGCTGTAAACGAGGTTCGATGAGTTTTTCATTAATGATGAAAAGAATGGGCGTAATACACATAGTAATGGCTGTTACCGCCATCAGCTGAGCGTTGAGGTGCGGACTTACCAAATACAGATTGGTGGCGTAATTGATGAGCACAAAAGCAAATTCACCCACTTGTGAAAGAGCAAAAGCGAGTAAAAGGTTTTGGTTGGTTTTAAGCCCAAAAAATTGACCAATACCCAGAAGTACGCCCAATTTTACCAAAAGAACTACGGCCACCACCGCGAAAATAAACATTGGATCCTGAGCAATAACATTGAAGTTGATGGTAGAGCCCACGCTAACGAAGAAAACAGCGAGCAATAAACCTTTGAAAGGATCAATTTGATTTTCCAGCTCGTGCCGAAATTCACTGTTGGCCAGCATTAAACCTGCGATAAATGCACCGAGTGCTGCGCTAAGTCCCGCGGAGTACATCAGTTCAGAAACACCGATCACCAAGAAAAGCGAAGAGGCCGTAAGCAACTCATTCATCCCCGACCGCGAAACAAAACGCAGAAATGGAACAAATATAAACCGACCCATAAAGATCAACAAACCTACGCCAAGAATAATGGAAAAAGGTTGCAACCATTCGGGGAGATACTGAAATAAAATTTGATTTTCATGATCATCATGTTTTTGGGCAATGATGGGCAATAATGCCAGAATAGGGATCACTGAAATATCCTGAAAAAGAAGAATGGAGAATGATGCTTCGCCCGCATCAGTGCGGAAGATATTTTTTTCTTTTAGCGTTTGCAATACAATAGCCGTGGAAGAAAGTGAAAAGCAGAGCGCCACCGTAATTGCCTGATCGATGCGCCAGTTGGCCCAATAAAAAATAGTGAAAAGCACCACCGTGGTAAGCAAAACCTGGCTCAGCCCCATACCGAAGATTTTTTTTCTGATGACCCAGAATTTTCGTGGCTCAATTTCTAATCCGACCAAGAAAAGCAGCATAATTACTCCGAATTCTGAAGTATGCATGATGTCGGCTGCACCACGACCCGTCAATTTGAGACAAAAAGGACCGATAATAATTCCTCCCAAAATATAGCCAATTACCGAGCTAAGACCCAGCTTCCTAACCAGCGGCACCATGATAATGGCAGCGCCCAAAAAGATGAGTGCAGTGATTGCTAGTGAGTTTTCTGCCATCAGGTATTGAGTTTTTTTCGAATATGATCTGAAATGTTTTCCAGTTCGGTATGCTCCAAATTTGATGAATTGTGCAATACTACGATGTCTTTCACTTCAATATTGAACATTTTAAGCGATAAGGTCAGTTGTTTCAACAAATCCTCTACTGTGGTTTCATACAACCCTTCCTTGCTATAGTTTTCTGCTTTTCCACCGGTAGTAACGATGATGATGGCGTCTTTTTTTACCAAAGGATGGTCTTCTTCACTAAACCAACTTGTGTCAAACACCTCATCGATCCATAATTTTAATAGGGGCGGTAAACCAAACCAAATGAGGGGGAAATGAAAAATCAGCCGGTCAAAATTTCTGATTCTCTTTCGCTCACGAAAAGCAGGGATGTGAAACGATGGATACTCTTCGTACAAATCTTTGAACTCGAACTTGCCGGAATCTTCATAAATCTTAATTAATTCAACATTGACTGTTGAATACTCAAAATAAGGATGTGCAAAAATGACCAGTGATTTTTTCACGTTCAAAAAAGTTTCATCTAAAGCTACGAAAAATTGAAGAAAGGGCTTCTTTTTTTGACGGTTTATTTTAATAAAATCAAAATTTTGTATGCAGTAGTTGATTTTTTGAGGGTGCTCGCGCTATAATCTTTTTTTTATTACAGCAAAGTAAGGATTGTCAATCGCAATTTAACTAGGTATAGAAAATATAAAGTCGATGTTGAACGGTTTAAACTTCAACAACTTTTATTTTTTATCTCTAAACTTTACATCACGGATATTCAGGTAATAGGTAACATTGCCCTTCCAATGATTTTCTTCAGCGGTAAAGGCGATATCGAAAGTTCTTTCCCTGAAATCATCGGCAAATTTACCTAATTTGAAGCCCACACATTCGATGTTTCTTCCTGTAGATTCCTGCTTGATGTAGAATTTAAGATGGCTGCCGTCTTTGCCCATGGTTTTGACGTATCCCGCTACTTTTTGATCTTTCAGAACGAGGACGGGTTTCATATTATGAGGCCCAAAAGGCGCGAGTTTACGGTGGAAATTGAAGAAGTCTTTGTTCAGTTCATCAATGTTCACTACGGAATCGATTGTGATGCTTGGTTCTTTTTGATGATCCTGAATTTTTTCGGCCACCACTTTTTCAAATTTTTCCTTGAAGAGATCGAACTTGTCTTTAGCCATCGAAAGTCCTGCTGCAGCGGGGTGTCCACCAAATTTCAGGAACAATTCTGAGCAGATTTCTAAAGCATCATGCACGTCAAAATCCGAGACGGATCGAGCAGATGCGACCATTTCACCATTGTTACCATCGGTAAAAACCAATGTCGGCTTGTAGTAAGTTTCAGTAAGTCGCGATGCAACTATTCCAATCACGCCTTTGTTCCAATCCGGACCGTAAACAACGGTGGTGAAGTTGGTTGCCTGCCCGGTTCTTTCTACTTGCAGCAACGCTTCGGTAGTACTGCTCATGTCCATTTCGCGGCGTGAATCGTTCAGGTCCACAATTTCGTTCACGATTTGATGGGCGTGTTTTAAATTATCCGAAACCATTAGTTCTACTGCAGCTTTACCGTGAGAAATTCTTCCCGCCGCATTAATTTTGGGTGCGATTTCGAAAACGATGTTCGAAATTTCGAAGGTGGCCAACTTATCTTCAGGAATTAAAAGCCGTAAACCGAGGTTTCTGGTTTTCCTCAATATTTTTAGCCCTTGTTTTGCCAAGACCCGGTTTTCTCCGGTCATGGAAACTATATCTGCAGCAATGGAAATCGCCAGCAAATCGGTAAGCTCGAAGAGTTCAGCATCTGGAATTTTGTAGATGGTATTTAAACCCTGACAAAGCTTGAAACCAACACCGCAGCCGGAAAGTTCTTTGAACGGATAGCGGCAGTCTTTTCTTTTGGGATCCAAAACGGCAACAGCATCAGGGATTTCATCTCCCGGCAAATGGTGGTCGCAAATAATAAAATCGATGTTTTTTTGTTTGGCATAATCTATCTTATCCGTTGCTTTTATTCCACAATCGAGGGCAATGATCAAGGAGAATCCGTTTTCTTTGGCGTAGTCGATGCCTTCTGTGGAGATTCCGTATCCTTCCGAATTGCGGTCTGGAATATAAAAGTCGAGGTATTTCTTTTCAACAATTTTACTAAGGTAAAGATACATGAGTGCTACAGCAGTTGTTCCATCAACATCATAATCGCCATACACCATTATTTTTTCGCCGTTTTCTATGGCTGTGGCAATACGGTCTACTGCAAGCTGCATATCTTTCATCAAAAACGGATTGTGAATGTCGCCCAGATTGGGCTTAAAAAATTCTCGTGCCTTTTGGTAATTGTCGATGCCGCGAAGGACGAGAATTTTGGATTCAAACGTTCCAAAGCCAAGTGACGAGCTTAGCCCATCGACAATATCTTCATCTGGTTCTTGTTTGAAAATCCATTTTTGATTCATAATTCACAAAATTAAATAAAAAATTTGGGTGAGTGAAAATAAAAAACCGCCCATTTTATTGAGCGGTTATGATTTCAATAATTGATGCTTACGAGTACATTTGCTGCTGTAACTCCTTTACTTTAGGATCTTGCAGGTATTGGTCGTAAGTCATTTCGCGGTCAATAATTCCTTTTGGTGTAAGCTCTATGACCCTATTACACACTGTTTCTAACATTTCGTGGTCATGCGAAGCAAGGAGAATTGTTCCTTTAAAACTCACCAATGAATTGTTGAGGGTGGTAATACTCTCTAAATCCAAGTGATTGGTGGGTTCATCAAGCAACAGGATGTTGGCCTTCTGCAGCATCATCCGAGAGAACATGCATCTCATTTTTTCACCTCCCGAAAGTACGGTGCAGGATTTTAGAGCTTCGTCACCGGAGAAGAGCATTCTACCAAGAAAACCGCGGATAAACTCTTCGTGTCTTTCATCGTCGTTCCGGGTAAACTGACGAAGCCAATCCACCAAACTCATATTTTCCTTAAAAAATTCTGAATTATCAAGCGGCATATACGATTGTGTGGTGGTTACTCCCCAGTTGAAAGTGCCTTTATCCTGAGTGGAGTTTCCTGAAAGAATCTGAAAAAACTCAGTGATCGCCAACGTATTTTTTGAAAGAATGGCAACTTTATCTCCTTTCTTAAGGTTGAGATCTATATTGGAGAATAGTAATTCTCCATCTTTTGATTTTTCTAAACCTTTTATTTCCAAAATTTGGTCTCCAGCTTCGCGCTCAGTATCAAAAATGATTGCCGGATATCTTCTTGAAGTTGGTTTTATGTCTTCAATATTGAGTTTGTCGATCATTTTTTTACGTGCAGTTGCTTGCTTGGCTTTTGCAACGTTAGAAGAAAATCGCGCTATAAAATCCTGAAGTTCTTTTTTCTTTTCTTCTGCTTTTTTGTTTTGCTGTTGTCTTTGTCGGGTCGCCAACTGTGATGCTTGGTACCAGAAAGAATAGTTACCGGTGTATAAATTGAGTTTAGAATAGTCGAGATCGCCAATATGTGTACAAACAGCATCTAAGAAGTGACGGTCGTGTGAAACAACAATGACTGTATTTTCGTAGTCGGCCAAGAAATCTTCGAGCCAGGAAATGGTCTCAATGTCGAGGTCATTCGTAGGTTCATCTAAAATCAATACATCAGGATTGCCAAATAATGCTTGTGCTAAAAGAACTTTCACTTTGTCTTTGTTCTCCAGCTCGCTCATCATTTGGTAGTGCATTTCGTCTTTCACCCCAACATTCGAAAGCATGGTCATTGCATCCGATTCGGAGTTCCAACCTCCCATTTCATCGTATACTACGCCTAATTCACCTGCCTTGATTCCGTCAGCGTCAGAGAAGTCTTCTTTTGCATAAAGTGCATCCATCTCTTCTTTTATATCGAAAAGTTTTTTATTTCCTCTTAAAACGGTTTCCAGAACGGTAAAGTTATCGTAAGCAAAGTGATCTTGTTCCAACACCGACATTCTTTTGCCCGGCTCAAGTGACACATTGCCGGCAGTTGCTTCCTGTTTACCGGTTAATATTTTAAGGAAGGTTGATTTTCCAGCTCCGTTTGCGCCAATAATTCCGTAGCAGTTTCCTTTGGTAAACATTATATTCACTTCGTCAAAAAGAACTCTTTTACCAAACTGCAGGGATAAATTAGATACTGTTAACATATACTTTTGTAAATTTGCCGCAAAATTACGAAAAGAAAACGGGTTTTTGGGTATGGTTTTTGTTGTGCAGGCAACGGACTTTTTTAATTGAATGAGTACACCATGTTACTAATTTGGGAAAAATTTAGTTAAATTCTACAAAAATTAACAGTTAATCAATATGCTAAGTTAGCATCATAAATGAAGATACAAAAATCGGTTACGATTCTTAATAAACGAGCACGTTTCGAATATGAGCTTTTGGAAGAAATCGAGGCAGGGATGGTGCTGACAGGTACAGAAATTAAATCGCTGCGTTCGTCAAAGGCCAGTATTACCGACGCATTTTGCCAAATCATCGACGGTGAGATGTTTATTATTAATATGATGGTGGACGAGTATAAATTGGGTACTTTTTATAATCATAAAATAAAAAGGGAACGGAAATTGCTTCTCCACAAAAGGGAATTGCAAAAGTTTGAAAAAAAACTTAAAGATGTTGGAAATACGATAATACCTTTAAAGTTATATATCAATGACCAAGGCAAAGCCAAAATTCTTATCGCTTTGGCGAGAGGTAAAAAACTCTTTGATAAAAGGGAAAGTATTAAAGATAGAGAAAACAAAAGAAATCTTGACCGACTATTAAAGAAAAGTTAAAAAAACTCTGAAAATCTTTGTTTATAAAGAAAAATTATATTTATTTTGCATTATCAATTATTTAATCATTTAATTCTATGAAAAATCTAAAATTAGGAATTTCAGCATTGGCACTTACAGTGGCCTCTACTGTATTCGCTCAAACCACCAGTAATCCGTGGTTAATCGGAGTTGGTGCGCATGGAGTAAATCACGTAGCTGTTGGTTCAGGAAATGCTTTTAAAGTTGGATCGGCTGCATTCGGTGGTGATGACGCTAACCGTCTGTATAATATGAACAACTTTACCATCATGCCGCCTTTGTCTAAATTGACTGTGGCAAGAAACTTAAACAAATACCTCGTTCTTGACTGGCAAACAACAGTGGGGAATATGGACAACAAAAGAATTGGTATGGGGAAAGAGTTTTTCCTTCAAACTGGTTTAGGTTTGCAGTTCAAATTCAACGGACTTTGGAACGAAGAATCTTGGTTTGACCCGTATTTAAGAGTTGGTGCTAACTATTTGAGACATGATTATTCAGGTGTAACTTTCCCTGTTACTGATCCGTATCATGCAATTACGTATGCAGGATTTTCTAATAACGAGGCATCTACTCAAAGAAAGAAAGATCACTTTACTGTAGCTGCAGGTTTGGGATCTAACTTCTGGTTAACCAAAAACTTCGGTTTAGGTATCCAAGGAGATTATGTTTCTACTCCTATTGATAAATCAGATATTGCTAACTTCTGGCAAGCTTCTGCATCGTTATTGTTCAGATTTGGAAATACCGACAGAGATAAAGACGGAATTCCAGATAAAGACGATAGGTGTCCTGATACCCCAGGTTTAGCAGAATTCCAAGGATGTCCTGATACTGATGGAGACGGAATTCCTGATATCGACGATCAATGTCCAGAAGTGGCTGGTCCTAAAGAAAACAACGGTTGTCCTTGGCCAGATACTGACGGAGACGGTGTAATCGACAAAGATGATGCTTGTCCTACTGTTGCAGGTCCTAAAGAAAACAATGGTTGTCCTTGGCCAGATACAGATGGTGACGGTATCCTTGATAAAGATGATGCTTGTCCTACAGTTCCAGGTCTTCCTCAGTACAACGGTTGTCCTAAACCACAATCTGCTTACGCTGAAGAAGCAACAGGAGCTCTTAAAGATATCTTGTTCAACTTCAATAAAGCGACTCTGAGACCAGAATCTAATGCTAAATTAGATCAGGCTGCAGAAATCATCAAAGATTCTAAAGATGGTACTTTCTTGTTAACAGGACACACCGATGCTAAAGGTGCTGCTGCATACAACTTAAAACTTTCTAGAGAAAGAGCTGCTTCTGTAGTTGCTGCCCTTGAAGCTAGAGGTGTTAATGCTAATCAATTGAAATCTGTAGGTGTAGGTAGCAGAGAAGCTAAAGTTCCTGCAACTGCAAGTGATGCAGACAGATTAGTAGACAGAAAAGTAGTAGTAGAAGCTGTAAACGGTGCTGCTTGGGAAGCTTTGAAAAAATCAGACCTTCCAGTTGTTGAGAAAAAAGTAGTAAAAAAATCTACTAAGAAAGCGGTGAAAAAAGCACCAGCTAAAAAGAAAAAATAATTAAAAAGTTTTTCTAAATATTATAAACACCCTCGGTTTCGAGGGTGTTTTTTTGATAACAATATCGTATTTTTGCACACATAATTTTTATACTATGGGACGCGCATTCGAATATAGAAAAGCATCAAAAATGGCCCGCTGGGACAAGATGGCTAAAACATTCTCAAAAATCGGTAAAGATATTGCACTTGCAGTGAAAGCTGGAGGGGCAGATCCTGACGCCAACCCTGCACTTAGAAGATGTATCCAGAATGCCAAAGGTGCTAACATGCCCAAGGATAATGTGGAAAGAGCTATTAAAAAGGCAAGCGGTGCGGATGCAGAAAACTATGAAGAAATTACTTATGAGGGTTACGGACAGGGAGGTGTGGCTTTCTTTGTAGAATGTACCACCAATAACCCCACAAGAACTGTTGCCAATGTTCGTGCTATATTTAATAAGTTTGATGGCAGTCTAGGAAAGAACGGCGAACTTGCCTTTATTTTCGATAGAAAAGGAATTTTTGCTATTGATAAAGCAATGATCAAGATCGACTGGGATGATTTTGAAATGCAGATGATTGATGCAGGTGCAGAAGATATCGACACTGATGATGAAGAAGTAATCATTACCACAGCGTTTGAAGATTTTGGACATCTCGCTCACCAATTGGATGAATTGGGAATCGAGGTGAAAAGTGCAGAACTGCAAAGAATTCCAAATAATACCAAGGAAGTATCGGTTGATCAGTTTAAAGCAAATATGAAAATGCTTGAGCGGTTTGAAGAGGATGATGATGTCCAGAATATATATCATAACATGGATATCACCGATGAACTAATGGATGCATTATAAAAGATAAAAAAGCTCAGAAAATCCTGAGCTTTTTTATTGAAGAAGAATATCTTCTACATCTTTCATTCGGCGCATCACTGATCTTGCATAGGAACAATGTGGATAAACCTTCCAGTTGTTTTTGCGAGCAAAGCGAATGGCTTCTTCTACCAGATACTTGCCCATTCCGCGACCTTCAAATGCTGGGTGAACCAAAACAAACGAAATAACGAGCTTGGATTCTTCGGGAAAAATCGTGTAGGTTAATCGGCCAATTTCCTCTTGGTCATTGTCAAGCGTAATGATTCCTCCATTGCCAGATTTATTATTAGTATATTTCATAACATTGCTTTATTTAATTAAAGATACAAAAATAGCGCGAATTTCAACGGTTACCGCAGTTTATCTGCTTTTCAAATTCATTGATGAAATATTTCCAATATAGCTGTACTTTTCATAAATTTGAATTACTTAAAAAAAACGCTTCTCAAATGTGTAGGCAATTTTAAGCGTATTCTTGTTGCTACAAAAACCTTTACTTCCTCAGTTATGAAAATTTCACTCAACCGGCTCAACGATGATTTTTTGTTTGAATGTACAAATGAAGCTGGCAACAAAATCTTGTTGGATAATACTTCTCAACCTGGTGCAAAAGGAGTTTCACCGATGGAATCTTTGTTGATGGCGGCGGCCGGATGCAGCGGTATCGACTTGGTATCTATCCTAAAAAAGCAAAGACAGGAAATTACCGGCTTTTCGGCAGAAGTGGAAGGAGAAAGGGTTCAGGTCGACGAAGCGAAACCGTTTAAATCCTTGCATATTAAGTTTTTTATTGATGGCCAGGTTGAACCTAAAAAAGCATTAAAAGCCGCCGAACTTTCTTTTGAAAAATATTGTTCCGTCACTAAAACACTGGAGCCACAAGTTGTGGTATCATACGAAGTTGTAGTAAACGGTGTATCTGTTCTTGCACAATAACTAATTATTTTATTATTATTTCCATTTTGGCAGTAGCAGTTTAGCCACTGTAGCAGTCCATCCACATTGGTGCGATGCGCCAATTCCTTTACCATTATCACCATTAAAATATTCGTAAAACATGATATAGTCGCGAAAGTATTGGTCATGGTTCAGGGTTTCATTTCCTCCGTTAAATGCACGATCACCGTTTTTATCTCTGGTAAAAATGGAGCACAACCTTTGGCTTAAATCATCTGAAACAAAACTAAGATTTCGCATTTCTCCACTGCCTGTCGGGTATTCGATCTGGAAACTTTCGCCATAATAGAAGTGATAACGCTGCAAACTCTCCACAATCAGAAAGTTGATAGGAAACCAGATGGGTCCTCGCCAATTGCTGTTTCCACCAAACATGCTGCTGTCACTTTCTGCTGGCATATATCTAACCACAAATTCCTGATCGGCAGTTTTGAAAGTGAAGGGATTTTCTTCATAAATTTTTGACATGGAACGAATTCCGTATGGAGAAAGAAATTCATCCGGATCAACCATTCTTTTCAGTACCCTTGTTAGTCTCGCCTTACGGAGAATACTCATCAAATGTTTTCCTGTGCTTCCTTCTACATCCCAATGTGATACCAAACTTGCAAGTTCGGGGCGGTTTTTCAAAATCCATTGCATTCTGGCGGTGAAATTCGGCAATTGATCCAGTATTTCGCTTTCGATGATTTCCACTGCAAAAATCGGAATTAAACCTACAATACTTCTCAGTTTTAAAGAAACAGATTTTCCACTGTTCAGTTGAAGAACATCATAGAAAAAGCCATCTTCTTCGTTCCAAAGGCCCTCTGTGCCGGCTCCGAGGTTTTCCATCGCTGCTGCAATGTGTAAGTAATGTTCGAAAAACTTGATCGCCATGTCCTCGTACACTTTATTATGAAGTGCTAGTTCCATGGATATCCTCATCATATTGAGTGCAAACATGGCCATCCAGCTCGTTCCATCAGCTTGTTCCAGATGGTCACCGTTTTTGAATTGCATGTTTCTATCGAATGCACCAATATTGTCCAATCCAAGAAATCCACCACCGAAAACATTGTTTCCCTTTTTGTCTTTCCGATTCACCCACCAAGTAAAATTGAGTAATAATTTCTGGAAAACACTTTCCAGAAAGGATAAATCTGGTGCTCCATTTATTTTCTCATCAATCTTAAATACTCTAAAGGTTGCCCAAGCATGAACGGGTGGATTAACATCACTGAAATCCCATTCATAAGCCGGTAATTGCCCATTGGGATGCATGTACCATTCTTTGGTAAGCAATCGAAGCTGGTGTTTGGCAAATCCCGGGTCAATCAATGCAAACGGCACACAATGAAAGGCAAGGTCCCAAGTGGCAAACCACGGATACTCCCATTTGTCGGGCATTGAGATGATATCTTTGTTCTGCATGTGTTTCCATTCGGTGTTTCGCACATAATGTGAAAAATCTCTTTGTACTTCGTGCTTTGGATCGCCATTCAGCCATTTTGAAACGGTATAATGATAAAACTGCTTGTTCCATAATAATCCGGCAAATGCTTGACGTTGAATGTTCTTTTCGTCCTCTGTTTTAACATCGTTTTGAATATCATGATAGAATTCATCAGCTTCACTTTTTCTTAAACTAAAAACCTCGTCGAAGTCGTAAAAAGCATTGTCCATTTCATGAGGACTCAGTCTGAAATCGAAAATATTGCTTTCACCGGCCTCTATTTCAGCGTCGATATAAAAGCTCGCTTTCGTGCCCATTTTCTTTGGGTTAATCGCAGTTTTATCATCATGAACTACGTAGTTATTGATGCCGTCCTTATAATATTGAGCAGTTGTCTCGCAATTGGGAATTACTTTCGGATTGCTTTCGTTGTTGCAAAAAAGGACCTCCGTATTAGGATGACGTGCATACATTTTTTTAAGCGAAATGGAATCATGCTCTATATCAATTATACCATTTACCGAAGATTTTAGTTGAGGTTCGTAAGTGCCGTGTCCCCATTTCCAGTTATTGCGATACCAAATCGTTGGTAAAATAACCAGTGATGCCTTACGGTTACTTCTGTTAAAGCATGTCACACGAACAAGAATATCATCATGGTTTATTTTGGCATATTCAATAAAAATATCAAAGTACTCTTGCTCCTTGAAAATAGGCGTATCAGAAATTTCATACTCAGGATCATGCTTGGAGCGGTTTTCGTTTTCAATAATCAGTTCGTCATATGGAAAGGCATTGATGGGGTATTTGTACACCATCTTCATATAAGAGTGTGAAGGCGTGTTGTCTAAATAATAAAAAATTTCCTTCAGATCCTCACCATGATTTCCCTGATAGTTGCTTAAGCCAAAAAATCTTTCTTTAAGCATTTTATCATGCTTGTTCCAGAAGGATAGTGCAAAACAAAGCCGCTGTTTACTGTCGCATATTCCTGCAATTCCATCTTCGCTCCAGCGGTACGCTCTGCTAATGGCATCATCGTAAGTGGTATGTCCCCAAGCATTTCCATTTGAGCTGTAATCTTCGCGTACCGTTCCCCATTGGCGGTTGCTTACATAAGGCCCCCAAAATTTCCATTCAGGATTCTGTAATCTCTCTTTCTCTGCATTCATAGATGCGAATTTAAAATATTTTTGATAAACGACTTTTCAAATTGTAAATCGTTGTTATTATGTAATTTACATTGCTTATGTCAATTGTGCTATTTTATAAATTATTGATAATCAATATTGTATTATCCTAGGGCTTTATTGGCTCTTTCATCTTTGAATTTTGTTTCTCTAAAATAATGATTTAGAGAATTGGCAGAATCCAAAATTTACAGTAATTTTGCCACAGATTTGTTCATTTACATATTGAAAATGTTATCAAGAAAGGTGGAGAGACTAGACTCTGTGAAACCTTGGCAACCCTTCGTCAGCGAAGAAGGTGCTACGTTCTAATCCGTTTTTACGGATGCAGATAACGCTTACTAATTTCCCTTTTTTTGGTAGCATTTTCGATTTTTATTTAAAAAGAAAATTGAGAAATCCGCTACAGCATATTGCCATTCATCAACATCAATTAACGTCCGGTAGAAAATTGGATATTAATTTGTCCTACCAAACTTTTGGTCAGGATCTACTTTCTGCACCAATTGTTTTAATAAATCATGCACTGACGGGAAACTCCGGCGTATGCGGCGATAACGGATGGTGGAACCGCTTGGTTGGAGAGACTCTGCCGGTGGATCTTCATAGGTTTGCTATTCTCTGCTTCAATATCCCAGGAAATGGATACGATGGTGTTTTCATTGCAGATACTTCTGATATCACAACCAAAGACATTGCTTCTATCTTTTTGGAAGGGCTGAAATTTTTAAAGATCGAAAAACTTTTTGCTCTTATTGGCGGTTCTATTGGCGGCTCTATTGGGTGGGAAATGTTGGTGCAGCAGCACAGTTTAGCAAAATATTTTATACCAATTGCCACCGATTTCAAAACATCCGATTGGTTGCATTCCCAATGTTTGGTGCAGAAATTTTTGCTTGAATCAGAAAAGAAGCCATTAGAAAAAGCGCGTATTCATGCCATGTTATGCTACCGAACGCCAGAATCGATCAATTTCAGATTTAAGAATGAAAATGATGCTGAAAAGCAAATCCGTAAATCCGAATGCTGGTTAAATTTTCACGGCAAAACACTTAATGAAAGATTTAGTTTGCAGGCCTACCGCTTTATGAATCACTTATTGATGAACATCGGTGTTCCCGAAGTTGAGATCAAATACATCAATGCCGAAATTCATTTAATTGCTATAGATACCGACTTGTTTTTTCCGGCATTTGAAATAAAAAGATCATTTGATCTTCTTCAGGAAAACAAACAAAATGTCTATTATCACGAGTTGAAATCAATCCACGGCCACGATGCATTTCTAATGGAGTATGAACAGCTGAATCAAATTTTAAAACCAATATTTTATGAAAAATAAAAACGAAATACGACTTTTCAAACACAAATCCATCATTAAATTTGAGGGCAAAGATTTCCTTGGTGAAGTGGGAATTGATGGTCGAATTTTCAAAGCGTTGACGTTAGCGAGAATTAGTGTCGGCGTTATTTCCCAACAGGCAATCGAGAATGGTTTGTCGGTTTTGGTGAATGATTCCGATTCCGAAAAAGCGGTAAATTGCCTGATTAATGAGTTTGCAAGTGAAAGAAAGAATGGCAAAGTAAGTTTAATTTATAGCATTAATAATGTTTCTGTTATCGGTTTTGAATCTAAAGATTATAACAAAATCGCCTCCGAATTGGCCAGAAATAACATCTTTCCTTTAATATTGAATCAGGTGGCTGCAGAAAGCCGTGTCAATATTGTTGTGGCTTCTTCACAGGACGAAAAAGCAAAAAATATTATAGAAGCCGAAGTATTCGGAAAACCCAAAACAGTTCACCTCGCCATTTTCGGACATGGCAATGTAGGAACCGTATTGATTGATCAAATTTTGGAAAGTGCCGAAGAAATTAAAAGACGCAAAAAACTCCAGCTGAAGATTGTTGCAGTTTCCAATTCCCGAAAATTTATTTTTGATAAGAACGGCCTCGATGATTCATGGAAAAAAAGAATTGAAGTCTCCGATCATATCGCGTCTCCAGAAGAAATTATTGCTCTCGCGAAAGACAACCATCTCGAAAACCTTATCGCCATAGATAACACCGCTAATAAGGCGTTTGTAGCGAATTACCCTTCGTTTGCCGAAAATGGATTTGATTTGGTTTCCTCCAATAAAATTTTCAATACCCTTGCTATTGAAGAATACCGGAGTTTTAGAAATCTACTGACCAAGAACAATAAACATTACCTCTACGAAACCAATGTGGGCGCAGGTTTGCCTTTAATTGATACGATTAAATTACTCCATCTTTCCGGGGAGAATATTACCCGGATTAAGGGAGTTTTTTCTGGAACTTTGAGTTATGTTTTTAATAACTTTTCAGTGCGCAATGATGCTTTTTCAAAAATTGTTTTGGAGGCCCTAGAAAAGGGGTACACAGAACCCGATCCAAGAGAAGATTTATCTGGAAATGATGTGGCGAGAAAACTATTAATTCTGGCCAGAGAACTGGATTTAATCAATGAATTCAGCGACATCAATATTCAAAATCTCGTTCCTCTAAACCTGCTTTCGATCAACAAAAATGAGTTTATTTCTCGCCTTTCGGAACTGGATGAAGAATATCAAAAAATCAAAGAAAATCAGGCGCCGGATCACGTTCTGCGGTATGTCGGCGATTTGCACGGCGATTTGCATCAGGAAAAAGGCGAGCTCGATGTGAAACTGATCTCTGTTCCTGCCAATTCCGCACTCGGACAACTGAAAGGTTCAGATTCTATTTTCGAAATTTATACCGAAAGTTACGGTGAAAATCCGATCGTCATTATGGGAGCCGGAGCTGGAGCAAAGGTAACAGCACGCGGTGTTTTCGGCGATATTTTAAGATTAAGCGAAACGAAATAATGATACGCTAAAAAAAAAATCAAAATGAGTTCCGAAGGAACGGTTTATTACAGGATAGGATGTAATCCTATTTAGAGATTTATTACAGGATACGATGAAATCCTATCAAGAGATTATAGGATAGAATGTAATCCTATCAAATCTATCAAAACCAAGGAACAATTTAAAAAAGATAGGATGATATCCTATTAAATAAAAATCAATAAAAATGGAAAAACCATCAACCGATAACCATAAACCATCAACTCACTTCGAAACCATTGCCGTTCGTACCCAGACCGAAAGAACGCAGTTTGATGAACATTCCACGCCATTGTATCTTACCTCAAGTTTTATTTTTGAAGATGCTGAAGATATGCGCGCGAGTTTTGCCGAAGAAAAAGAAAAAAATCTCTATAGCCGTTTCAGCAACCCGAATGTCACCGAATTTGTCGATAAAATTGCAAAAATGGAAGGCGCAGAATCCGGTTACGCTTTTGCAACGGGAATGGCAGCAATCTATTCCACATTTGCGGCCTTGTTGAGTGCTGGCGATCATATTTTGAGCTGCCAGTCGGTGTTTGGGTCTACGCATACGTTGTTCACCAAATATTTTCCGAAATGGAATATCAACACCACTTATTTCAAAGCAGAAGATGCCGAAAATATAGAAAAACTCATTCAGCCCAATACCAAAATCCTGTACCTTGAAACGCCCACCAATCCCGCAATTGAAGTTTTAGATTTGGAATTGCTCGGCAAAATCGCCAAAAAACACAACTTGCTGTTTGTTGTCGATAACTGTTTTGCGACGCCCTATTTGCAGCAGCCGATCAAGTACGGAGCCGATATTGTGGTGCATTCAGCCACTAAATTAATCGATGGTCAGGGTCGTGTTTTAGGTGGTGTTGCGGTGGGAAAGGCTGATCTCATTCGGGAAATTTATCTGTTTGCCCGAAATACTGGTCCGGCCATGTCGCCGTTCAACGCGTGGGTGTTGAGTAAAAGTCTGGAAACATTGGCTTTGAGAGTGGATAAACATTGCGAAAATGCCTTAAAAGTGGCGGAATTTTTAGAGCAGCATCCCCATGTGGAATTGGTGAAATATCCGTTTCTGAAATCTCATCCCAACTACGAAATTGCCAAAAAGCAAATGAAATTAGGCGGAAGCATTGTCGCTTTCGAAGTAAAAGGTGGCATCGAAGGCGGCAGGAATTTTCTCAATAAAATCAAGATGTGTTCATTGTCAGCCAATCTCGGCGATACCAGAACAATTGTTACGCATCCGGCTTCTACAACGCATTCCAAGCTTTCGGATGAAGAAAGAAACGAAGTCGGAATCACGGCTGGATTGGTTCGTTGTTCGGTCGGTTTAGAAAATGTGGACGATATTATTGCAGATCTAAAACAAGCGTTGGATTAGTTTTATTTGGGCAGCTATTTCCGCCCTCCGTTCCCGCTTTTTTGTTCCGCTTCGCTGCACAAAAAGAGCTCCACTCAGGTCGGGCTGCGTAAGATTTAACAATAAAAAACAGGTCACGATACACGATAAATGATGAACGTAATTTTAGAGACAAACCGGCTTTTGCTACGAGAATTAACTTCCGATGATGCAGAAGATTTTTATAAATTAAATCTAAATCCTAATGTGATAAGATATACAGGCAATTTATCTTTCAAAAGTATCGAAGAGGCGAGAGAATTCTTAGAGAATTACAAGGACTATCAAGTAAACGGTTATGGCAGATGGGCCGTAATTCTTAAAGATTCTAATCAATTTGTGGGCTGGTGCGGATTGAAATTGGGCGAAATGGAAAATGAAACGGATATTGGATTTCGCTTTTTTGAGGAAGAATGGAACAAAGGATATGCGACAGAAAGTGCAAATGCATGCTTACATTACGGATTTGAAAAGTTGAATCTAAAACGCATTATCGGAAGAGCAATGAAAGAAAATAAAGCTTCCATAAAAGTACTTCAAAAAATTGGGCTTGAATATGAGAAGGAAGCAGAACTGGATGGGAAACCCGCGGTAATTTATACAATAGAAAAATGAAAAATTCAGAACAATTATACAAAGCACTTTCCGAAAGAATTTTAGTTCTCGACGGTGCTATGGGAACCATGCTTCAGCGTTACGGTTTCGAGGAAGAAGATTACCGTGGCGAAAGGTTTAAAGATTGGAAATCACCAGTAAAAGGGAACAATGATCTTTTGTCTTTAACGCAGCCCAAAGCCATTGAAGAAGTGCATCGTAAATATTTGGAAGCCGGAGCCGACATTATCGAAACCAATACTTTTTCGGGAACCACGATTGCCATGGCCGATTATCACATGGAAGATTTGGTGTACGAACTCAATTTCGAGTCGGCAAAAATCGCCCGAAAAGTTTGCGACGAATTCACCGCCTTAACGCCTGAAAAACCAAGATTTGTAGCCGGTTCCATTGGTCCAACCAACAAAACGGCAAGTTTAAGTCCGGATGTTAACGATCCCGGTTTTCGCGCCATCACTTTTGATGAATTAAGAATGGCCTACAAACAACAGGCAGAAGCATTGCTGGACGGTGGTTCCGACATTCTTTTGGTGGAAACTATTTTCGATACGTTGAACGCAAAAGCTGCACTTTTTGCCATCGACGAAATTCAGGATGAGCGCAATATCCAGATTCCGATTATGGTTTCGGGAACCATTACCGATGCTTCCGGAAGAACCTTGAGCGGACAAACTGCAGAGGCATTTCTCATTTCTGTTTCGCATCTTAATTTGTTAAGTGTGGGTTTCAACTGCGCGTTAGGAGCCAAACAGTTAACCCCTTATCTGGAAACCATTTCCGCGAATTCCGAGTTTCATATTTCGGCTTATCCAAATGCGGGTTTACCCAATGCATTCGGACAGTACGACGAAACGCCGGAACACATGGCATCGCAAATTAAAGAATATGCCGACAAAGGTTTAATCAACATTATTGGCGGTTGCTGCGGAACAACACCGGAACATATTAAAGCGATTGCCGAACTGGTGAAAGATTATGAACCTAGAAAGCTCAAAGTAACGATATAACAATGTATCAATGTACGAATGGGAAGAATGTGACAGTAGCATTCGTGAATTTCTAAATGTTTGCATTGGTAATTTAAATAAAAGATGAACTATTTACGACTTTCTGGTCTCGAACCATTAATTATAACGCCCGATTCCAATTTTATTAACGTTGGAGAAAGAACCAATGTGGCAGGTTCTAAAAAATTTCTACGACTCATTAAAGAAGAAAAATTTTCTGAGGCGCTCGATATTGCCCGAAATCAGGTAGAAGGAGGAGCGCAGATCCTCGATGTCAATTTCGACGACGGACTTCTGGATGGGAAAGCATCAATGATTAAATTTTTGAATCTCATCGCTTCTGAACCGGATATTGCCAGAATCCCAATTATGATCGACTCTTCCAAATGGGAGATTTTGGAAGCCGGATTACAGGTAGTTCAGGGTAAGCCAGTGGTGAATTCCATTTCGTTGAAGGAAGGTGAAACCGAATTCATCAATCACGCAAAAGCCATTAAACGATATGGTGCCGCAGCAATTGTGATGGCGTTTGATGAGGTAGGACAAGCCGATAATTATGATCGAAGAATAGAAATTTGTACCCGGAGTTACAAGATTTTAACGGAGGTCATCGGGTTTCCGCCAGAAGATATTATTTTCGATTTGAATATTTTCCCCGTTGCTACCGGGATGGAAGAGCACCGCAAAAATGCATTAGATTTCATTGAAGCAACGAGATGGGTTCGTGAAAATCTTCCGGGAGTTTCTGTTTCTGGAGGTGTTTCGAACGTGTCGTTTTCGTTTCGTGGGAATGACAGGGTGCGCGAAGCGATGCATTCCGTATTTCTATATTATGCCATTCAGGCGGGAATGAATATGGGAATTGTAAACCCAACCATGCTGGAGGTGTACGATGAAATTCCGAAAGATTTACTGGAGCTGGTGGAAGATGTAATGCTCGATCGGCGAGAAGATGCAACAGAAAGACTTTTGGATTATTCTGAAAAGAATAAATCGGTAAAAAAGGAAATCGTTGAAAACCTCGAATGGCGAAATGCACCACTTCAAGATCGTATTACGCACTCTTTGGTGAAGGGAATTGATCGTTTTATTGAAGAAGATGTCGAGCAGGCAAGGCAAGAGTCAGAGAAACCATTGCACGTAATCGAAGGGCATTTAATGACGGGAATGGGTGTTGTGGGAGATCTCTTCGGAAGCGGGAAAATGTTTCTGCCCCAAGTGGTAAAATCGGCAAGGGTAATGAAAAAGGCGGTGGCGTATCTGCAACCTTTTATCGAAGCAGAGAAAGATTCAGCACAAAGATCCAACGGAAAGATCCTCATGGCGACGGTGAAAGGCGATGTTCACGATATTGGGAAAAATATTGTGAGTGTGGTGTTGGGCTGTAACAATTACGAAATTGTCGATTTAGGGGTGATGGTACCCGCTGAAAAAATTATTCAAACTGCCATTGATGAAAATGTGGATGTGATTGGTTTAAGTGGACTCATTACTCCAAGTTTGGACGAAATGGTACACGTTGCCAATGAATTACAGCGTCAAAACCTTAATTTTCCGTTGTTGATTGGTGGAGCCACCACTTCCAAAGCGCATACCGCCGTAAAAATTGACCCAAAATACAACAATGCTGTGGTTCATGTAAATGATGCTTCCAGAGCAGTTGGGGTGGTGAGTGCTTTGCTCAATAAAGAAAAATCGACCGGATATTCTTTGGAATTAAAGAAAGATTACGAAGAATTTCGAGAAAAATTCCTGAACCGTCAGGTGGAGAAAGAATACATTTCGATTGAGGAAGCCAGAAAGCAGAAGTTTAAAATAGATTGGGAACAGGAAGAAATATTCAAACCTCAAAATCTAGGAATACAAATTATTGAAAACCAAAATTTACAAGAACTGGTAGAGGTTATCGACTGGTCGCCGTTTTTCAGAAGTTGGGATCTTCACGGGAAATATCCAAATATTTTAACCGATAATGTCGTTGGCGAACAAGCTACCGAATTATTTGCCGATGCTCAAAAAATGCTCAAGAAAATTCTGGATGAACGACTGTTAACCGCCAAAGCCATTTTTGGAATTTTTCCTGCGAATGCGAATGATCAGGATGATATTGAACTCCAAAGCAATGGCGAAACTTTTTTCTTCAGAACCCTTCGTCAGCAGTTGAAGAAATCTGAAGGGAAAGAATACTTGGCTTTATCGGATTTTATCGCACCGAAATCTTCAGGAAAAGAAGATTATGTTGGTGCTTTCTGTGTTTGTGCAGGTTTTGGCACCGAAGAATTGGCCAAAAAGTATGAAGACGATAACGACGATTACAGCGCCATTATGGTAAAAGCATTGGCTGATCGTTTTGCAGAGGCCTTTGCGGAATATTTACATAAAAAAGTGAGAACCAAAATATGGGGCTATGCAGCCGATGAAGATTTGGATAATGAGGCATTAATTTCTGAAAAATACAAAGGAATTCGTCCGGCTCCCGGTTATCCTGCCTGTCCGGATCATTTGGATAAATTGACGATTTGGGACTTGCTGAAAGTAAAAGAAAATATCGGTGTTGAGCTGACTTCGAGTTTAGCCATGTGGCCAACGGCAGCGGTTTCGGGTTATTATTTCGGAAGTCCGCACGCCAAGTATTTTGGAGTTGGGAAAATAAAAGAAGATCAGCTGGAAGATTTTGCAAAACGCAAACAGGTAGATTTGGAGTATGCCAGGAAATGGCTGGCGCCAATGTTAGTTGATTAGGAATAGATCTTGAGATACTGATAACGCTTTCGTTGAAATACACTTTGCGTGAGCGATGGAAGCGGTTACCCCGCA
The DNA here is from genome assembly GCA_001898255.1 of Chryseobacterium sp. 39-10. Taxonomy (GTDB): domain Bacteria; phylum Bacteroidota; class Bacteroidia; order Flavobacteriales; family Weeksellaceae; genus Kaistella. The sequence goes on from MKTK01000015.1 coordinate 44,412, forward strand.
GAAAGCGATGGAAAATGCTACTGGCTTGAGGAGTAGAAGCGGACGTAGCGACCCGATGCGGAGGGTTTTTTTGAATTTGGGAGTGGCGGCGAAGCCGCCGCTCCCAAATTCAAAAAATAAAAAGGAGAGGGGCAAGCCCAAAAAAATATAAAAACAAATGGACTTATAATAAAATATGAAAATCACTGACCACATAAAAAACGCCAACGGCAAAACCCTTTTTTCCTTCGAAATAGTACCACCACCAAAAGGGGTTGGAATTGCCGATTTGTACGAAAATATTGATCCTTTGATGGAGTTTAAGCCACCCTTTATTGACGTCACGACGTCCAGAGAAGAATATGTATTCATCGAAAAAGGAAACGGACTTTTAGAAAGAAAAACCACCAGAATGCGTCCCGGAACGTTGGGGATTTGTGCGGCCATTCAACATAAATACAATGTGGATACAGTACCGCACGTGTTGTGTGGTGGATTTACAAAGGAAGAAACCGAATATCTTTTAGTGGACTGTATGTATTTGGGAATCAATAATATCATGGCTCTTCGTGGAGATGCGATGAAAGGCGAGAAATATTTTGAGCCCGCAAAAGGCGGAAATCATTATGCCTCCGATTTGGTATCGCAAATTCAGGATTTGGGGAGCGGAAAATACCTGAGCGGCGAAATTGTTTGTGAAGAACACAACTCTTTTTGCATCGGGGTTGCTGGCTATCCCGAGAAACATATTGAAGCACCTTCTATGAATTATGACCTGCAAATGCTCAAGAAAAAGGTAGAGGCAGGTGCCGATTATATTGTGACCCAAATGTTTTTCGATAATCAAAAATATTTTGAGTTTGTGAGCGCCGCAAGAGCCATGGGAATTGATGTTCCGATAATTCCGGGCATAAAACCGATTGCCACAAAAAAACACCTTCAGCTTTTGCCCCAGGTTTTTAAGATTGACATACCCGAAATGTTGATTTCAGAAGTGCTGAAATGCAAAGACAATAGAGACGTTCGCGAGGTGGGCGTAGAATGGGCCATTCAGCAATGCAAAGAATTGTTGGATTTTGGAGTTCCTGTTTTACATTTTTATTCCATGGGGAAAAGCAATAATATTCTGAAAATAGGAAGGGAGGTTTTGTAATAAAAAAAAGCACTATTAAATTGATAGTGCTTTTTTAGTTTTATTGATTCAGGAAATTAACAAGCTTTATTAAATCGGGTTCCTGATTCATTTTGATGTTGTTCTTTTTGATGAAATTTTTTAGTTCATCGGCTTTATCCGGAAAAGATTTAATTAAATCTTTATCATTTTTAGGTACTCTAATCATATTGTCTGCCGTACGGATGAAGTAAATAGGTTTCTCGGTTTCGAACCTTGCAGGCGTACCAGGAATCAGTGAATTGGGTGCCGGAACCGGATCATAAAACTTGGTGATCACCTTTTTTAACAGACGCGTTTTTCCGCTTGCCAATTCAAAAAAATAGCCGGCATATTGGTCGAAAGTATTAACGAAAACCAGTTTTAAACCATTATCAAAAGTGAATTTGGGATAAGATTCTTCACGGGGTAATTCGTAAACATTCCGCTGTTCCAAAAGTTCTATGGTATCTAAAAAAGTGTTGTACCGAATGGGAATCTTCCCCGATGTGTCACCTACTCGCGCATCTTCAAAAGTGGCGGTATAGTACGGTATTCCCTGAATATCGGAGTATTTTATTTTTTGTTTACCATTATTAATTTCATCAATAACCTTGCTGAACTTTGCCATTCTGGCAATTTCACTAACCGATGACACTTGTTGGGCCTGAGTGAAAATAATGCCTGTGAGAACCAATGCGGCAATAAGTGATTTTTTCATGACGGGATGTTGAATTTTGATCAATCAAATATACGTTAATTCTTTTGAGATAATTGCGTTGATTGTTTTTTTTTGGAGCAGAAAATCCAAAAATTTTCAGTCAAGCTGATTGTATTTTTTCATGAGATTTTCGTAAAAATTTTGGGGTAATATCCATTTAAGCGGAACTCCGATTTTTTGACCAAACGGCCCAAAATAATAGTGTGCTTTCCATCTTTTTTTAACGAGCAGTTTTTCGATATAGGCAGCAACAGCAATAGGCATGGTTCCAGCATCAACATGACTGTTCATCAACGCATATACCTTGTCAAAGGTTTTTCTGTAGGGTTCTGAAACAGCGGTTCGCACACGGTTTTCAGCAATATTGGTTTTAATGTCGCCTAAGTGCAATGCACAAACGGAGATTTTCCAAGGTGAAACTTCGTATCTGATGGCTTCAGTTACTTTATCTAATGCTGATTTTGATGCAGAGTAAAATCCACGGAAAGGCAATCCCATTTCGGAACCAATGCTTGAAATATTAATGATTTTCCCCGATTGCTGTTCCCGCATTTTGGGAAGCACGGCGTTCATCATTTGCACGGAGCCAACAAGATTCAAATTGAATAACCTGAGAATTTCTTCCTGCGACGAACCTTCCACAGGACCCACCATGCCCATGCCGGCATTGTTGATCAATACATCGATGTTGTCTTCTGTTTCTAAAATCTGCGAAACAGCATTCTTAATTTGTGTGTCATCAGTTACATCCGTGGGAACCGTGGTGAAGTGATTTGAGACGGTGTTTTTACGGCTTAGCCCATAAACATGGTGCCCTTTTTTACCGAAAAACTCGGCCAGTGCAAAACCAATGCCTGCCGAACTTCCTGTGATGATGATGGTTTGTGGATGATCGCTCATTTGAGGTAAAATTACTGTAAAATGCTCTTTAAGTCTTCCCAAAAGCGCGGGTACGATTTTTCTACCACTTCTTCATTCTCTATGATAAGCGGTTTCAAAAGGCAATAGGGCGCAAAACTCATGGCCATTCGGTGGTCGTTATATGTTGCGATAGCAATATGCTCGTTGGGTTCAAAGAATTTTTGTGAGGTGATGGAATCTTCAGTAATCTCAGCGATGCAGCCAATTTTGAAGAGTTCATCTTTCAATGCCTGTAGGCGGTCTGTTTCCTTTATTTTCAAGGTGTGCAGTCCACGCAATTCGAAAGGGATTTTTAGAGCTGTTGCCGTTACACAGACAGTTTGGGCAATATCCGGGCAGTCGTTCATCTCCAAGATGATTTTTTCGGGATATGTGAAATGATGGTCCGGTAAAAGAGAAATTCTACTTTCTGCATCTTCGGAAATGGTATTTACACCAAAGTTTTCCCAATAAATCTCTTTCAACACCGAGTCGCCCTGCAAAGAATGAGGACGAAAACTTTGCAAATTAATACTCTGCTTTCCGATGGCGGCAAGCGAATAAAAATACGACGCCGAACTCCAGTCACTTTCCACAACAAACTTCTGAAGTAGCGAGTTTTTGTTTTGCGGAAGGTCCGAAAATATCTGAATACGGTTTCCTCGCCATCGGCTGCAAATACCGGTGTTTTTAAGGATTTTGAGAGTCATTTCCAGATAAGGGCGCGAGGTAATTTCACCTTTAAGATTAATTTCTAAACCGTTTTCTAATGAACCACCAATTAGCATTAATGCGGAAATAAACTGGCTGGAAATATTGGCTGCCACCCTCACAGAATTTTTTTGGAGTTTCTTTCCTGTAATTTTGAGTGGCGGAAAACCTTCCGTTTCAGTGTAAGAAATATCTGCACCCAACTCTCTCAATGCATCGACCAGAAATTTGATAGGTCGCTGTTTCATTCTGTCGGAACCCGTTAGAAGCACCGTTCTGCCATCTTGTATTGCAAAGTAGGCAGTAAGAAAACGCATTGCTGTGCCGGCATGGTGAATGTCAATTACAGTGCTGTCAGTGTTTAGCGCACTTTTCAAAATTTGGGTATCTTGTGAATCCGAAAGATTTTCGATCAGCAGATTTCCAAAAAGATGATCCAAAATCAGCAGCCGGTTCGATATGCTTTTTGAACCGTTAATTTGCAGTGTAACATTCGGTTTTAAAGTCGATTTTTCTAATTGCATAAATTTCTTGCTGAATCTAAGGTGCCGAATTATTGAAGTTTTTCGTTATTCTGATGTCTTTCAAAATCCCGTTCTGTTTTCTTTTTCATTTTTTGGTCAAACGCCTCTTGCAAATCAATACCTGTTTGGTTGGCTAGGCAAAGCGTTACAAAAAGCACATCGGCCAATTCTTCGCCCAAATTTTTGGATCGATCCGATTCTTTTTCGCTTTGTTCACCGTATCTTCTTGCAATAATTCTGGCCACTTCTCCCACTTCTTCGGTTAGGATCGCCATGTTCGTTAATTCATTAAAATATCGAACGCCGACGGTCTTAATCCACTCATCGACTTGTTTTTGCAATTGTGAAATTTCGCGAGGTTTGTCCATGATATCTATTATTGGTAAGCTCCAATCGTTGGCGGATTGCTTCTTGGGTTACCCACAATATCATTGAAAGGTAATGTAATAGTGCTGCCTTTTCCTTTGGCGGGCGAAGCCGCTTTCACGCGTAGATTCATTTTCTGTGTAAAATAATTTTCGAACTGTGGATCCTGATTTTTCAACGAAGCCCCATCCATTGTGTAACCCGGATTTGCACCTTGTTTTACCAAACAATTTTGGAATGTATAACTAAAGGTTTGTCCAGTTGTTGCTTTAAACTGAATTGAATTGTCCTTTTCACCGTAAACAATAGTGTTGCGAATATTTAGGTTGAGAGCTCCTTGTTCAGTCGTCGTTCTGTTTACATACTCGTTAGTGGCATAAATTCCCAGTCCTGGCATTGCACCATTCATTTGCCAATAATTGGCCAAGGTAGAATGCGTGATCGTGTAGGTACCTCCTTTAAAAATTCCTAAATCCGCTTCACCACAGTTGTTCATCACTAAATTTTTGGCAGTAATGGTAGAATTCACTGCGAAAATTCCATATTCCTGATGGGTATGAATGATGGAGTTGCTGATATTGGCAACAGTTTGTGTCATTTCTAAACCACGAGTTCCGCCGAAAACTTTTGCATAGTTCATGGATAGTTTTGCGTTGGGTTCAAAATAAATTCCGTTCCAGTTTTTAGGAATGGTGTCGTATTTGGTATCGCTGCGATCTCCACGGAAAATAACATCTTTTCCTAAACTTCCATTCACATTCAGGGTGCTATTTTTGGAAATTTGCATTCCGCTGTTTTTGCGGAAGTACACTTTGGTTCCGGGTTGGATGTCTAGTGTTTTTCCTTCGGCTAAAGTTAATTTGCCGAAAATAATTTTGGCTTTGTTATTGGTCCACGTTGTGTTATCAGATAAAACATTGGGGTTAGTATCGGTTTGAATATAGTATTCTGCATCCTGCACTACAGAAAACAACGTGACATGTTGGCTTCCCGCAGGCGTCTGGAAGAGCACGCGATCTTCTGCAATAGCTTCGGGTGCATTGGCAACTGGCGCTATTTCTACAAAAACATAAAGGGAATCTTTTCTTCTCAGTGGCACATTGGTGAATTCGGTTCCTGCTTTTCCATCCACATTAATTCTGTAGAGGGAAGCACTGCCGCTTTCTAATGAAATTTTAGGAATCATCACGTCTTTGTCCTCGTTGTTATACACTTTTACGGCATAGGTTTCCGAGCGCATCTGATTGTAAACGGTATCACAAAAAACCGTATCTGTAGAAAATCTCAAAAGTTGAGATGGGCTATCAAAACTTATATCGTCTCGGCTACAGGCAATTGCAGTAAGTAAGATCCAAAATGAAAGACCTAATAGGAGGTTGAATTTCTTGTTCATTGATGAAATTATAGAAGTTTCAAATTTAATTAAAATTGTTGAACCATAAAATTTTGAGATTTCTTAAAATGCGGTTTGCGAATTAGAAAAATATTTGTACTTTTGCAACCTAAAATTCTGCAGAGAAAAATCCATTACTCATTTCGAAGCGAATTTTGTGTAAAAAATTTAAAATAAATTGATTATGAAAAACGGAATTCACCCAGAAAATTATAGATTAGTCGTATTCAAAGATATGAGTAACGACGATGTGTTTCTTTGCAAATCTACTGCTGAAACCAGAGATACCATTGAATATGATGGAGAAACTTATCCTTTGATCAAAATGGAAATCTCTTCCACTTCTCACCCTTTCTACACTGGTAAAGTGAAATTGGTTGATACAGCAGGTAGAGTTGATAAATTCATGAACAAATACAAAAAATTCGCGAAGTAATTTTTTATTAATAGACTATAAATCTCCAGATTTTTCTGGAGATTTTTTTTGTTATTGAAAATGCGGTTCCTCGTCTGGTGCATCAAACGTCGGAACGAAAAATACAGTCAAGAGTCTTATGATAACTGCAGCGGCCAGCAAAATGATAAAAAATGAGCTTGAGTTCTTCATTTATTCTTTTTCGTTGCTGAACAAATCTACAAAAAAGTTTATTTTTACGGTAAAATTATACCGATATGCAACTTGTTTTTTCTGATGCCCAGTTTTGGGAAGATTTTCTGCCCCTCACGTTTACAAGACCCGTAGCAGAAATGCGTTGCGGTATTCTTACTTTTACGGAAAGATGGCAAAAACTTTTGGATACGCAGGAGATTTCATTTATTACCGAAGATTTTTTGCAGGAAAAATTTAAGCACCCTCATCCTAAAGAAAGTTTGTTTATTGTTCCCAATTTTTTACCCACCAAAAGCGTTCTTGATCAAATTAAGAATTTAAAATTGGGCGATGCTTTAGTGTACGAAAATGAATTGCTCGTCGCCAAGGTGAATATGGAAGATTTCTCCCTGAATCAGATTGAAAAAATGACTGACATTCATGAAGAACTGCTTTTTTTTCGTCAACCCACAGATTTATTTTCCTTCAATGAAAAAGCCATCGACTTCGATTATGAGCTTCTGACAAAAGGCAAAGTATCGCAGGAATTATCAAAAACCAGTGGGTTTTTAGGAAATATCGACGATCTCTTTATAGAGGAAGGCGCTTCGGTGGAATTTTCTACGCTCAATACCAAATCCGGTAAAATTTATATCGGGAAAAATGCTGAAGTGATGGAAGGGTGTCATCTTCGCGGTCCCATTGCGTTGTGTGAAGAATCCAAGTTCAATTTGGGTGCAAAAGTTTATGGTGCCACAACAATTGGTCCGCATTCTAAAGTGGGTGGCGAGGTAAATAATATTGTAATTTTTGGATATTCTAATAAGGGGCACGATGGTTTTGTAGGCAATTCGGTGATCGGGGAGTGGTGCAATCTGGGTGCAGACACCAATTCTTCCAATCTTAAAAATAATTATGCCACTGTGAAATTATGGAATTACAGGAGCAAAAGATTCTTGGATACGGGTCTTCAGTTTGCAGGTCTTATTATGGGTGATCATTCCAAAACCGCCATTAATACACAACTTAACACGGGTACTATCGTTGGTGTTGCTGCTAATATTTTCAAAATTGGCTTCCCTCCCAATCTAGTAGAAAATTTTAGTTGGGGCGGAATGAAAGGCGACGAGAAATTTAAGCTTGAGAAAGCTTATGAAGTCGCCGAAAAAGCCATGGCGAGAAGAAAAGTGCCATTTGCCGATGCAGAGAGGAATATTTTGAAGTATATTTATAATGAGTTTTAGGTTGTAAATGGTCTTTTGCACGTTAAAGCAGAAATAAAATCAAGCTTTTACATTTTCACTATCTTTGCAAAAATTTTCAATAGAGTCAATGACAAAAAGCGGAACAATAGAACTTATGTCTCCTGCCGGTGATTTCACTGCGCTTCAGGCGGCAATTGATAACGGTGCAGATTCGGTGTACTTTGGTGTGGAGCAGCTCAATATGAGAGCGCGCGCTTCCATGAACTTCACCATCGATGATTTGCCCGAAATCGCCAGTAGATGTGCCGAGAAAGGGGTACGTACTTATCTTACTTTAAATACCATTATATACGATCACGATTTGTCCATCATCAAAACGCTGTTGGATAAGGCGAAATCTGCGGGTTTAACGGCGGTGATCGCGATGGATCAGGCCGTTATTGCTTATGCCCGGCAAATTGGGATGGAAGTGCATATCTCCACCCAAATCAATATTACCAATATTGAAACGGTAAAATTCTATGCATTGTTTGCTGATACCATGGTGATGAGCCGAGAACTTTCTATTACTCAAATCAAAAAGATATGTGATCAGATTGTTAAAGAGCAGGTAAAAGGTCCGAATGGCAATCTTGTAGAAGTTGAGATTTTCGGTCACGGTGCGCTTTGCATGGCTGTTTCCGGGAAATGTTACCTCAGTTTACATTCAAGCAACTCCTCTGCAAACCGCGGCGCATGTAAGCAGAACTGCCGTAAAAAATATACCGTTATCGATCAGGAAACAGGATTTGAAATAGAACTGGATAACGAATACATGATGTCACCAAAAGATTTGTGTACCATCGGTTTCCTAGATCAGATCGTAGATGCAGGGGTGAAAGTTCTGAAAGTTGAAGGTCGCGGAAGAGCGCCAGAATATGTGGCAACCGTTACCAAATGTTATCGGGAAGCAATTGATGCCATCGCTGCCGGAACATTTAGCCAGGAGAAAGTGGAAGGTTGGATGAAACAATTGGAAACTGTTTACAACAGAGGTTTTTGGAGTGGCTATTATTTGGGACAGGAATTGGGAGAATGGTCTGCAATTTCTGGTTCTGCGGCAACTCAGAAGAAAGTATATATCGGGAAAGGCCGACATTTCTATCCAAAATCCAATATTGCCGAATTTTTGATTGAGGCATACGACATCAACGTGGGCGATAAAGTATTGATTCAGGGTCCTACAACAGGGTCACAGGAGATGGTGATGGAAGCCATGCAGGTAGATCAAAAACCGCAAGCCGACAAAGCCACAAAATCGGACGTCATTACCTTTAAGACTGATTTCAGGGTAAGACCCAGCGATAAACTGTATAAAATTGTGGAAGCGTAAAAATTACTGCATCAGTGTATTGACTGTAAGTATTTTAGTTTTTTTTCGCTTACCTTGATTCTTTTTTATTTAATTTATGGTAATCATCACGCTGCAACGCGACAAATGTATTGGATGTAATTACTGCGCCGAATTTGCACCCGAATTTTTCCGGATGTCAAAGAAGGACGGTAAATCAGTGCTGTTGAAGTCGGTGGACAAAAAAGGATTTCATACCATTAAAGTACCCAATCCTGAAGCTTTCGAACCAAGCGAAAAGGCGGCAAAAGCGTGTCCGGTAAAAATTATTTCGGTGAAGGAAGTGTAGTTTGAAGTGAAATTTTTCTTTATTCAACTACACCCATCGATGAAAATTTGATTTGAATGAAAAAGTCCGAACTCCGCGAAAAGTATTTAAAAAAGAGGGAAGCTTTATCCAAAGATGAGGTTTTGACCAAGTCGGCACAGATTTTTGAAAATTTTGTCGATTTTTTTAAACTAGAAAAAATGCAAAATGTTCACTGCTTTCTTTCAATTCCCGAGAAGGGTGAAGTAGATACTTCATTGTTTGTGGAGACATTTTTTAAACATCAAGTCAACGTCTTTGTTCCCAAAATTGTAAACAAAAAGATGATCTCGGTAACGCTTACCGCTGATACTCAGTTGAAGAAGAACGCATGGGGAATTACCGAGCCGGAAAGCAACGATAATACCGAATTGAATTCGTTTGACCTCGTGCTGACGCCACTTTTGTACTGTGATGCTCACGGAAACAGAGTTGGGTATGGCAAAGGTTATTACGACGGATTTTTCGAAAAGTTAACGCCTCATTCTATTAAGGTGGGTGTCAGTTTTTTTAATCCACAGGAAGAGATTGACGATTCTTGGGAAAAGGATATTCCCCTCGATTATTTAGTAACGCCAACGGAAGTGCTATCTTTCGGAGGTTTTACATCAAAATCGACGAAATAAAACTGAAATTCTTTTTTGAATTTAACTGGCGTTAGCTTTAATGTGTATTGAGCATTTTTTTCGAAAACACCAATTGATTTATCGTTTTTATCAAAATATTCAACACTAAATTTAGCAAAATCCAGCGTGTCTTTTCCTTTAATTTCTTTAGATACCAGGAGATTACCTACTTTCGCGGTTTTTACTTTGAAGCTGTCTAGTTGTTTGAGGATAGGTTTCAGCTGATCCGGACCTTTTTCTGCAAAGTAACTCTTCATCTGGGCATAAATAACAGAATCAATTTCAGTATCGCGTTTTCCCGATGTGTAAAGCGTTGACAAATCCAGGAGTTCCTGAATTTTCTGTTTTGTAATAAACTCAATCGCCTGCACGCTGTCCATTTTATTGACTGGGTAGGTTTTCTTGTTATTATTGTTGCGAACAATCTGTAGATCAGATATTCCCTGTGATTCCTTCTTGCATCCAATCATTAACAGAAACAGCCAGAAAAAGGTAAAAACCAATTTATTTCTTTTCATCGGAGATAATTTTAAATTTAATCATACTAATTTTTCCGAATTTATCATTCTTAATTTCAATGACTTCCAGATTTTCCAAAGAAGTAGTAGGTAAAGTGACCAGACTAATATAGCGTTGCTTGTCCATGGTTTCAACACCATACGTATCATTATCGAACACTTGAAAAATAGTGGCATCATCGCTGATCAGGTTGTTGAGTTCTACTCTTTTTCGCTTCAAATCTTTCATATTTCTCGTGTAGAAATATAGCATTTGCGCGTAATCGTTGGGTTTCAGCTCAATGTTTTCAACTTCGGGTGCGGTTTCCAGGTTTCGATAAATGGTATCTGTTCGGTAATAGGGAGAGGAAACGACCATCCTCAGGGTTTTTGATTTTGTAGTGTAAACAAACTGCTCATTGGGTTTTGCCGTGTAGAGAATAGGGGATTCATTTTCACGCAAAATCTGAAGCTGCAATTCGGCATTAATTTTAGAATTTCTGTCAGCGTCGCTAAAACTGTAATAGAATTTTTTACTAAAGAGATCATCTTTAAAACCCAAAAGTCCGACAAAGACCGCCAAAATCACTGAAATTCCCAACCAAAGGTATTTTTTTACAACCGCAAAAGGCGAATTTTGTTCTGTGGTATCATAAGTGGATAAATCGCGCTTATTGATGCTAATGTTTTGATTATCATGTGCGCTATTTTGTAAATCAATATTCTCAGCAGAGGTTTTGGTGGGTTGCTCTGTGGTTTTAGGAGTTAGAATAGGATTTTCTTCTTCAATTTTAATTAATGATGTATTTTTATTAAAATTTTGAGAATCTTCTATTTCATTGGAGGATGGATTTTGATCTCCCGCTGCAATTTCTGAGGGCAACTGATGATTCTTTTTAAAATCGTACCAGGAAACGTAACCCACGTAAATACTAAGGATATTAAGCATATCAATTCTCGGGAGTTTGGAAACCGGCGAGGATTTAAAATAAGTATAGAAGGACTTTTCAGATATATTTCCTTTAGCAATTTTTCTTAAATCCTCCTGAAAATAAATGATATCAATACCTTTCCACTTCGAAATGTCTTCGAAGGAAGGCGTGTGATTCACTAAATACTGGGCCTGAACCTCATTTTTTAGCTGCTCAAAGTGTAAAATATCAAACTCGTTCAATGTTTAAATTTCTTTAAAATATTGATTTACAGTACTAATTATTTGTAAAACAGTTTTACAAAGATATTACAATTAATTTTCTGACACAAATTTTTTTATCGCTATACCTTTGTCCCGTTCAAATGAATGAACAGAACAACCGAATTTTAAAAAACAATTAAATTTAATTATTATGAAAAAGTCATTATTCGTAGCTGGTATCGCTGCTTTAGCTCTTGTAGCTTGTAAAAAAACTGAAACTGTTGAATCTGCTAACGCTGCTGATTCTGCTGCTACTGCTGTAGCTGATTCTGCTGCTGTTGTAGCTGATTCTGCTGCTCACGTTGTTGATTCTGCTGCTACTGTAACTGTAGACGCTGCTAAAGATGCTGCTGCTGCTACTACTACTGCTGCTGGTGAAGTTGCTAAAGATGCTGCTAAAGGAGCTGCTGATGCTGCTAAAGGAGCTGCAACTGCTGCTAAAGATGCTGCTAAAGATGCTAAAGAAGCTGTAAAAGAAGCTACTAAATAATTAGTAACGATCTTACAAAAAATAACCGTTTCTCCCTGAGAAGCGGTTTTTTTTATGACTTCTTTTGTCGTAATATCTCGTAGCAGGTAATTGCAACGGCATTACTGAGATTGAGCGAATCAATTGTTCCCGCCATTGGAATGAGGATATTTTCAGATCGCCCGATCCAAAAGTCGCTAATGCCCGAATGCTCGGTACCAAAAATAACAGCGGCCTTTTGCCGAAAATTTTTATTGTAAAGATCTTCTGCGCTCTCATCCATGAAGGTTGAGTAAATGTTGAACTCGTGATGCTCAAGAAAAGCAAGTGTTTCTTCGTTATCAGCGGCAAAGATATTCATTCCAAACAAACATCCTACGCTGGATCGGATCACATTGGGATTGAAAAAATCAGCTTTGGTGTCAGTCACAATCAACGCATCAATAGCAAATGCTTCGCAACTCCTTAAAATAGCGCCAAGATTTCCTGGCTTTTCAGCACCTTCCACAATAATGATAGATGCATTTTCTTTTGGCGTAAAGTCTTTTAAGTCGTTTTTTTTCTCATGATATATACCGATGATACCTTCTGAAGTCCCGCGGTACGCGAGTTTTTCGTAAACTTTGCCACTAATCAAATGGGTTTTTGCTTCTGGTAATGTATTGCTGAATAGTTCTTCCACAATAAAAAACTCAGAGGGTTCAAAACCAAATTTCAACGCTCGTGCATTCTCCTGTTGTCCTTCAACAATGAAAAACCCGGATTTTTTCCTAAATCGATTATCAGACAATAACCTTGAGAGGTTTTTTATTTTGTCGTTATGTATGCTTTCAATCATGCTTCTGTTCTTCAGTACTTTCTTGCTCGGTTTCTATAAAAAGACTGTCCGGGTCTTCAGCTGATCTTTCAATGAGTGCTTCCGGAAGACTTTTGGTGGCCTTTGCGCCCAGTTGTTTTAGTTTTTGCACGCTTCCTACTAAATTTCCTCTTCCGCTTACCAGCTTTTTCATTGCGTTTTCGTAATCGCCTTTTGCATCATCCATCTTCTTTCCTATTTTCAGTAGATCACTTACAAATCCTTCAAACTTATCATACAATGCACCGGCTTGTCTTGCGATTTCCGTCGCATTTTTATTTTGATCATCTCGTTTCCAAACGTCAGATATTAATTTTAGGTAAGCTATTAAATTGGTAGGACTTAGCAAAATGACGTGTTTTCTATAGGCGTAATTCCACAATTGAGGATCTGCCTGCAATGCAGTTAAAAACGCCGATTCTACGGGCACAAACATGATGGTAAAATCCAGTGATTCCTTCAGGTGGTCGTATCTTTTCTCAGCAAGCGTATCTACGTGACGCTTCATGGCGGCAATGTGCAAGGCAAGATTTTGCTTCCTTTGATCATCATCTTCCGCCGAAACCAGACGTTCATAGGCATTTAAAGAAACTTTGGAATCAATGATCACCAGTTGGTTTCCTGGCAGTTTAAGAACGAAATCGGGTCTTTGGTTTTCGCCGTTCTCATTTTTAATGTTGTATTGGGAAAAATATTCCCGATCTTTCGTTAAACCGGAATCTTCCAATATGCGTTCAAGAATCATTTCTCCCCAGTCGCCCTGGCTTTTGGTTTGGCCTTTCAAAGCAGTTGCGAGATTATTTGCTTCCTGACTGATTTTGTTGGTTTGCTCCATCATAAGTTTAATGGTGCTGTTTAATGAAAATCTTTCGCGGGCTTCGTTTTCATACACCTCGTCCACTCTTTTTTTGAAGGTTTGAAGATTTTCTCCTAAAGGTTTAAGCAATAAGTTCAGGTTTTCTTTGTTGGTATCGGTAAATTTCTTCGATTTTTCTTCCAAGATGTTGTTGGCTAGATTCTGAAACTCCTCTTTGGCCAAATGCTGAATTTTTATAATTTCTTCCTTCTGATTATCAAGGGATTTTTGAAGACCATCGTTTTGCGCCGCAAGTTGTGACTTCAGGGCGATTAAACTTTGCTTTTCATCCTGAAGATTTTTTATTTCTACTGTTTGATTGTGGTTAATTTCCTGCTGTTCTTCTATTTTTTTATTCTGCGCATTATTTTCTGCAGAAATTCTGGAGATTTCGTTTTGAAGTTGATTTAGAAAATCAGTCTGCTTTTCACGGCTCGTTTTTTCATCAGTTAAGAGATCACTGATTTCTTTTATTTTCTCAGTAGAATTTGCAAGATCCGACTGGGTTCGGATGAATTGATTATTTAGTTCATTATGAACTTCTCGGGAAACGGTGGATGATTTCTGAAAAAAATACAAAATGACGGCTCCAATAATGCCGCCCACAAAAAATCCGATGAATAAATATGTTAGATCCATTTTTCAAAAATACGAAGATTGAGGTGATTCATAACATTCATTGATCGAGTAAATTTTCGAGAATTGTGGGAATCATCGTTTACGTTTGGTTGAGATGCGTTTTTATTTACTTAATTCTTAAAAAAGCTTTTGCCAATTCTATCATTTTTGGGTCGCCGGTGTACTTTTCATGTTCGTCGGATAGTTTGACTGTGGGGATCCATTCTTTATTCTCTGCCTGCACACCGATGAGTTTCATCACGATATTCATAGGTTTTAAACCCACATCATTGGTTAAGTTGGTCCCGATTCCAAAAGAAATACCGATTTTTCCATTGCAATATTTGGTGATCTCTTCTACTTTTTCGAGATTAAGTCCATCAGAAAAAATAATGTATTTGTACAGTGGATTGATGCCATTCTTCTGATAATGAGCTATGGTTTTATCAGTGAATTCTAGCGGATCTCCGCTGTCGTGCCGCACACCATCAAAGAGTTTGGTGAACATTTTATCGAATTGCTGAAAGAAAACGTCCGTGGTGAATGTATCCGAGAGGGCCACGCCCAGATCGCCTCTGTAGATATCGGTCCAATGTTCGAGGGCAATTTTGTTGGCCATTTTAAAACCATATTCCGCTGCATGAAACATGAACCATTCGTGTGCATGCGTTCCGATAGGTTTCACGCCATATTTCATTGCAAAGTGAACATTGGAAGTGCCAATGAATGTTGAATCTTTTTTGTTGAGTGCATTCACGACAATATCCTGAACTTTGTAGGAATGTCTTCTTCTGGTTCCAAATTCCGCGAAGGTAACTCCTAATTCATTTAATTTATGGGCTTTTTCCAACGTTGTTTCAATCACGGTTTCGTTGGAATTTCGTTCCATGTGGTTCATTTCATAATGAAGCTCCGAAATTAAAGCAAGCAAAGGGACTTCCCATAGAATAGTGCGATACCATAAACCTTCTACCGTCACTTTAATTTCATTCTCGTGTTGCTCAATGGTTACTTCCGATGGGTCGTAGTGGTAACCTTCCAGGAAATCAAGATAAGGCAAATCGATATAGGGACACGTTTTTGCCATAAACGCTTTTTCTTCGGTAGTAAGTTGCAACTGCGCCATTGCATTCACCGCACTTCGAAGGGCTGTAGCAAACCCCTCCGGGAACTGGTGTTTTCCACGATTGATGAATTCGTATTTTACATTTTGGCTGGGGAAAAGTTTTACCACAGCATTTTGCATGGTAATTTTATAGAAATCGTTGTCGAGAATAGATTTCAGGCGAATTTCTGTCATTATGAACTGTATTACTTTACGCAAATGTAGAAATTCAAAAATGAAAAATCGCCCTTTGAAGTGCGATTTTGTGAGGTTTGCTTGGGGGAAACAACAACAAAATTTTCGTCAACTTGTTTTTCTACCTATGAATTAAACATCCAAACTTATTTTTTCAGTTGGTCGATACAATTATTCAATGGCGTTTTTTACAATGGGCTGCAAAATTTTAATTGTTGAATTTTGGTGCTCTTAATGTTTAATGAATTTAAAGGATTTCAGTCCTTCCGAAGTTTGGATGGAAATAACATAGGTTGCTGACGGTAGCTGCGCTACTTTAATTCGTTTTTCGTTTCCGGTATAAAGTAATTTCCCGCTTAAATCATGGATGAACACTTTTTCGATGTCCATGCGTGTTGTTTTGATGTATAGAAAGTCTGTGGCGGGATTGGGGAACACCACTAAACCTTTGTTGACGTTCTCGGTTCCTAAGTCTTTGGATAAGGTAATCGGCTCGCGAAAAAATGAAACTTCCATCAGTTCAGCAGGTAATTCTTCAAAATAATATGCTTCGCAGGTGTAATCTGTAAAATCTGATTCCTGGGTGTTGCTGATGTAGTAATTTTCCGCAGTGGTCGTTGTCTTCTGATCCAGATTTTTGAACCAGGTGAACTGATATTCTCCACCTGAAAGCGACTGCTGAAGGTTGGCTGATGCGCCAAGATTAACCGAAACCGTGGTGGCTTCATCGTATCTTTGCGGTGAATAAGTAAAGTTTTCTAATTTTTTATTTTTCAAGATAAAGTTCCTGATTTGCTGCGTAGTAAATCGGTTATTATCCAAAAAGGTCAATGCAGGGATGAGGTCCGGGATTTCACCAGTTATTTTATTGTTGGTCAGCGAGAGCATTTGAAGGCCTTTCAGCTGCAACAGCGTTTCGGGGAATGTTGCAATTTCGTTTTTATCCAGAAATATTTGCTCAAGATTTTTCAATACTCTTAAGGTGTGAAAACCGTCCTTAATTTTGTTATCGCTGAAATTGAGGTGGACGAGTTTGGTAAGTTGCGTAATGGCCGGCGGAAATGCTGTAAAATCGTTGCCTTGAAGAGAGAGCCATTCGAGGTTTTTATAATTAGCAAGCGGTCCCACGAAAATTGTTCCCAACTTATTATTACTTGCATTCAGTGATACAAGGCCTGTAAGTGCTCCCAGCTCATTGGGGATTTGCGTGAGTGCATTGCCTGAGATATCGAGATCCTGTAGTTTTGCCAGCGACGAAATATGGCCAAATCCTTGCGTTAGCTGATTGTTGCTTATGTTCAGTGCCATAAGTTTCGGCATTTGCGCTATCTTTTGCGGCACCATGCTTAACCCAAAATGTGAAATATCAAGCACCATCAGTTTCGTAAAATTTTGCAAAAGGCCTTCCAAATCTGCAATTTGAAAATCATTGTTGCCCAATGAAAGTTCAGTAAGCTGGGTAAGAGGGACAAGCGCCACAGTAGGGTCACCCGAAAATTTATTGTTGCTGATGTCGATACTTTTCAGCACACTGAGCGAAGAAATAGACGGTGCAACTTCACCGGAAAGTTGGTTGTTGCTGAGATCCAGTCGTTCAAGGTTTCTTAGTGAGCTCACATTGGTGGGGAAATTTCCTTTTAACCCGTTTCCGCGAAGGTTAAGTTCGGTAACGATGCCGTTCTTCACTTTTACGCCATACCAGGTTTTAGGATCCTTCTCGAAGTTCCACTGCTGGCTCCATTGGTTACCAGATGTAGCATTATAGATATTCAACAGTGCATTTCTTTCAGCAAATGAAATACTCCATTTCTGGGCAAAATAAAACTGGGAAAAAAGCAATATAAATAGTAGTTTTTTCACAAATTGTGTGTTTTTTTGAGGTACAAATATATACTAAAAGTTTAGACATAGTTCTTTATCATAAAAAAATATTCGCTGGAGTTTTGCTGTACGTTATCATCCTTGTACGTCGTGTCAGTGTTAATAGCAGTTTATTCTTTATTTTTGTCATCGTTCTAAATCGTTGCAATGAAAAATTATTACTACGGACTTCTTTTTCTGATGGCTGTTTTTTGTATTTGGTTTGTGCCGCTTTACATTCCATATGGTGGTGTTACCTCGGATTCGGTGCATTATTTTCGGTTGGCTGAGCAAATTCCTCACGTCACTTGGAGTATTTTTCCATTAGGTTATCCGTTGCTTCTTAAGTTTTTTCATTTGTTTAATGGCGATTGGTTCTGGACCGGAAAACTAAGTGGAATAATCATCTACATAGTGATCGCAGCATTTTCTTATCTTAAAAAGTTTCATTTTCGTGAGACCATCATCTTACTGATGACCAAGATTTTCTTTTACAGTTTTTTCAATATCATTTCGGAGGGATTGTTTTTGGCGTTGATGTATTTCCTGTTCTATTATTTATATCAGTTTTTTGAGGGCAATAGAAAAGGTGTACGTTTTTATATTCCGGCAGCGATATTGGTGGCGATTATGTTTTCGGTTCGATATTCTGCAGTTTATCTTTTGGTAGGGATGGGGCTTTTTTATCTATGGTGGTTTGTAAAAAGAAGAAAGGAAATCAACTTCTTTAGAAACGATTATTTTCTTTTTTTACTATATTCTGCTGTTGGCATCGGTGTGTACATGATTTTTAATTATTTGAATTTCGGAGATTTTGCGGGAGAGAAGTACAGGGCAAAACCTTATATGACAGGTATTGGGGAAGATTTTTTTCGAAATGTGGTAAGCGTTTTCAATTCGTTTAACCCTGTTTTGGGCATAAAACTTCAGGGACATAGCCCGATGGTTTTTGCGGTAGAAAGTGTTTTGATGGTGATCAACCTCATTTTCATTTATTTTTCTGTAAAAATTTGGAGGCAGTATTTTCGCAAGAACGAGGGAAGTTTTCATCAGTTATTAATTGTGATGGGATTGGTGTACACTTTCTTTTCGTTTATCACCATATTTTTTCAGGGTATTGAGGAGCTCAATATTCGATTACTTGCAGAAAGTTCGATTTGTTACTTTTTTTCTTTGATTTTTATTTGCTTTAAAGAAAAACGCTACGAGAAACCATTATTTTGGTTGGCCGCTTTTTCACTGATTTTTAATTCGCTGTATGTACTAAAGGTTCCTGAAAATTATTTAAAGAAGAAGAATGAAATTGAAAAAATATACAGCACAATGAAGGGGAAGAAATATTATTTCATTGATGATAAAGACCATGTGAGAATTGAAACATACAGAATACCGATCATTAATAAAGAAGTGAAGTATGAACATCAGAATATGAATGAAGCCATGGTGAACGGAAGCATCATGATGACTAAAGATCCAAAAGTATTCTGGATACTGAAAGACACAGTAAAACAGAAGAGGGAAGTGGTTTATTCGAGCCAGTTAAGGCAAAAATAGAAATAGCGTTTTTTTTGAGCATTTAACGTTTTAATAAAGTTGATTTTTAAGGGTGATAAAAAAAGATTTGATAGACATTGATAATCTGCTGTAAATCTTTAAAATTTAATCTACTGAGGTATTGCCGGTTAAAAAATAATTCATACTTTTGCACCCTAAAATAAAAAGCAATTAAATGCCTACTATTCAACAATTAGTAAGAAAAGGAAGAGCCACACTTGCCAAGAAGAGCAAATCGGCTGCCCTTGAATCTTGTCCACAAAGACGAGGTGTATGTACAAGAGTATATACTACCACACCTAAGAAACCAAACTCTGCACTGCGTAAAGTAGCAAGGGTAAGACTTTCTAACGGTAAAGAAGTCAACGCTTATATCCCGGGCGAAGGACATAATCTTCAAGAGCACTCGATAGTATTGGTAAGAGGCGGAAGGGTGAAAGACCTACCGGGAGTACGTTATCACATTGTTCGTGGAGCTTTGGATACCGCAGGAGTTAACGGAAGAACTCAGAGAAGATCTAAGTACGGAGCGAAAAGACCAAAACCAGGTCAGGCAGCTGCAGCACCTGCAAAAGGTAAGAAAAAGTAATCATTAATTATTAAGAAACGAAACAATGAGAAAAACAAAAGCGAAAAAAAGACCGTTGTTACCGGATCCGAAATTTAATGATCAACTGGTAACAAGATTCGTAAACAACCTGATGCTTGATGGTAAAAAATCAATCGCATTCAAAATTTTCTATGATGCATTAGATATCGTAGAATCTAAAAAAGGAGAAAACGAAAAAACTTCACTCGAAATCTGGAAAGATGCTTTAACCAACGTAATGCCACACGTGGAAGTACGTTCAAGAAGAATCGGGGGTGCAAACTTCCAAATTCCAATGCCCATTAGAGCCGACAGAAAGATCTCGATGGCAATGAAGTGGCTCATCAAATATTCTAAAGCAAGAAATGATAAATCAATGGCTCAGAAATTAGCCGCTGAAGTTATCGCTGCTGCTAAAGAAGAAGGTGCTGCCTACAAAAAGAAAACAGATACTCACAGAATGGCAGAAGCTAACAAAGCTTTCTCACACTTTAAATTCTAATTGAAAATGAGTAGAGATCTTAAATTTACAAGAAATATTGGTATTGCAGCTCACATTGATGCGGGTAAAACCACCACAACAGAAAGAATTTTATTCTACACAGGGGTTAACCACAAAATTGGAGAAGTGCACGATGGTGCCTCTACAATGGACTGGATGGAGCAGGAAGCGGAAAGAGGTATTACCATTACTTCTGCTGCAACTACTTGTAGCTGGAATTTCCCAACAGATCAAGGTAAAAAATTACCAGAAACTAAACCTTACCACTTCAACATTATCGATACACCGGGACACGTTGACTTTACCGTTGAGGTAAACCGTTCACTTCGTGTATTAGATGGATTGGTATTCCTTTTCTCTGCCGTTGACGGTGTAGAGCCACAATCTGAAACCAACTGGAGATTGGCTGACAACTACAAAGTAGCGAGAATGGGCTTCGTAAACAAAATGGACCGTCAAGGTGCTGACTTCTTGAACGTTGTAAAACAAGTAAAAGAAATGTTAGGATCTAACGCAGTTCCAATCGTTTTGCCAATCGGAGCTGAGGAAGATTTCAAAGGAGTTGTGGATCTTATTAAAAACAGAGCAATCATCTGGGATGAAGCTGGACAAGGTGCTACGTATGAAGTGGTTCCAATTCCGGACGATATGAAAGATGAAGTTCTTGAGTATAGAGAGAAGTTAGTAGAAGCCGTAGCAGATTATGATGAAACTTTGATGGAGAAATTCTTCGAAGATCCAGATTCTATTACTGAAGAAGAAATTAACGAAGCACTTAGAAAAGCAACCATCGATCTTTCTATTATCCCAATGACTTGTGGTTCTTCTTTCAAAAACAAAGGAGTACAATTCATGCTTGATGCGGTTTGTAAATATCTTCCTTCTCCAATGGATAAAGATGATATCAACGGTATCGATCCAAGAACTGATCTTGAGATCACAAGAAAGCCAGATGTTAAAGAACCATTCGCTGCATTAGCTTTCAAAATTGCTACCGATCCTTTCGTAGGAAGATTGGCATTCTTTAGAGCATATTCAGGTCACTTGGATGCAGGTTCTTACGTGTTGAACACAAGATCTGGTAACAAAGAAAGAATTTCGAGAATTTATCAGATGCACGCTAACAAGCAAAACCCTGTAGAATATATTGAAGCAGGAGATATTGGTGCAGCTGTAGGATTTAAAGATATTAAAACAGGAGATACTTTATCTGATGAAAAGAACCCAATCGTTCTTGAATCTATGATCTTCCCAGATCCAGTAATTGGTATCGCTGTTGAACCTAAGACGAAAGCAGACCAGGACAAAATGGGTAATGCTTTGGCTAAATTAGCTGAAGAGGATCCTACTTTCACTGTGAAAACAGATGAAGCTTCTGGGCAAACTGTTATCTCTGGTATGGGTGAGCTTCACTTGGATATCATCGTAGATCGTATGAGAAGAGAGTTTAAAGTGGAAGTTAACCAAGGTCAACCTCAAGTAGAGTACAAAGAAAACCTTACCACAACAACAAATCACAGAGAAGTTTACAAAAAACAATCGGGTGGTCGTGGTAAATTTGCTGATATTGTATTTGAATTGGGTCCAACTGAAGATGGAAAAGCGGGTCTTGTATTCGTTAACGAAATCAAAGGTGGTAACATTCCTAAAGAATTTATCCCTTCAGTAGAAAAAGGATTCAGAGAAGCCATGAAAAATGGTCCTTTAGCAGGTTTCGAAATTGAAGGCATTAAAGTGACGCTTAAAGATGGATCTTTCCACGCGGTAGACTCGGATCAACTTTCTTTCGAACTAGCAGCAAAACTTGGTTTTAAAGAAGCAGGTAGAAAAGCAAAACCGGTTATCATGGAACCAATTATGAAATTGGAAGTGGTAACTCCGGAAGAATATATGGGAGATATCGTAGGCGACCTTAACAGAAGAAGAGGAACAGTGAACGGTATGGACGATAGAAATAACGCCAAAGTAATCAAAGCTTTCGTACCACTATCTGAAATGTTTGGATATGTAACTTCGTTGAGAACGCTTTCATCAGGTAGAGCAACCTCTTCTATGGAATTCGAAAAATACGAAGCAGCACCTACAAACGTAGCAGAAGACGTAGTCGCTAAAGCTAAAGGTTAATTTTAAAAATTAGATTAAAATGTCACAAAGAATCAGAATAAAATTAAAATCTTACGATTACAATTTGGTAGACAAATCTGCTGAGAAAATCGTAAAAACGGTAAAAGCGACCGGAGCTGTTGTAAACGGACCCATTCCTTTGCCAACCAACAAGAGAATCTTTACTGTACTTAGATCTCCGCACGTTAACAAAAAAGCAAGAGAGCAATTCCAATTGTCTGCACACAAAAGATTGATGGATATTTACTCTTCTTCTTCTAAAACAGTTGATGCTTTAATGAAATTAGAGCTTCCTTCAGGAGTTGATGTAGAAATCAAAGTATGATAACAGAATGCTGATTGCTTAATGCGAGACGCTTTTTGAAAATAACAAATCCCTTTTCTTTAAAGAAGAGGGATTTTTTCTGTGGTATTGTTGTGAAATATGACATTTGTCATATCTTTGCGTTTATTTAGAATTATTAAAAATAATACTTTTGCAAAAAAAATATTCTATGAGAAAGACGGTAGCAGTTTCCTTATTGGTGTTAGGAGTTTGCTTCAATGCACAGCAAGTAAAAGATTCCATTAAAAGGGAAGCAAGAATCGATGAAGTTGAACTTTTTGGCGAACGAAACCGACAACCGGAAGGTTTGGAAGTGATCACCCGATTGCCATTGAAACCCAGAGACCAAATTCAAAGTATTTCTATTGTATCGAGTAAAGTAATTGAGCAGTTGGGAGGATTAACAGTAACCGATGTTGCTAAGAACATTCCCGGAATTACACTGTTCGGCAGTTATGGAGGAACACGAGAAAGTATGTCGATCCGAGGTTACCGTGGAGTACCTGTACTGAAAAATGGAGTGATGATGGATTCTGATTTCCGTACTGCAGGGATGCTTACCGATATGCAAGGGGTAGAAACCATTCAAGTAATAAAAGGGTCTGCAGCCGTAACGCAAGGAATTGGCGACGGGCTTGGTGCAGCTGGTGGAGTGATAAATGTTGTAACTAAAGTACCTAAATTCATCAATCAGACCAATGTGGGCTTCCGCTATGGTAGCTGGGATTTTTATCGCCCAACTTTAGATTTCCAGAGGGTGTTAGATCAACAGGGTAAAGTGGCCGTTCGTCTTAACGTGGCCTATCAAAATAATAACAGCTTTAGAAAGTATGTAAAAACTGATCGCATCTACGTTAACCCGTCCATCGCTTTCCGTCCGGATGATAAAACGGAAATTGTTGCTGAGATGGATTATATGCATAACAACAGTACACCGGATCGTGGAACAGTAAATTTAGCAAAAGGAGATACCGAGGCACTTTATACCATGCCAAAAGGCAAGTTTTTAGGTTTTGAATCGGATAACGCCAAAACCGAGACTTTCAACTTTTCTACAACAGCCACCAGAAAGCTGACCGATAAATTGAAGTTAAGAACTGCTTTTATGAGTTCTTCTTATGAAACTGACATCGTGGGAGCAGCGTTAGCTCCGGTTGATTCTAAAAATCCAAATGAATTCAGAAATAGAACTTTAACCAAATCACAAAGAGAAGATCTTAATAAAGTGTTTCAGTTTGATTTTATTGGTTCTAACGTGAAGACTGGTTTTATGAACCACACCTTCCAAGTGGGATTCGACTGGAAAGAGGGGAAAGTTATCACGACAGCGTACGATGCCAAAGATGTGGATAAGATCAATGTGTTACAAGACATCAACAACAGCTTACCGTCTACGATTGATGGAGTTAATTTCAAAATATCAAAAGGTAACCCAGGAACAACCTTAGTACCTGCGTATGGTTTGATGGCGCAGGACGTTATTACCTTTAACAAGTACCTTAAAGCCCATCTTGGTATTCGATACAGCAAGCTCAACGGTTCTAGCATTAGCCCTAGCTACGCTTGGAATCCATCTTTTGGTTTAATGATTTCACCCGTTGAAAACATGAATGTGTTCGGATCTTTCACCAGCACTACCTCGTTGAGAAGTGCCAATAATGTTTTGTTAACAGGTGGAACAGTAGGTGCATCCAAAACAGAGCAGTGGGAAGTGGGTATTAAATCGGACTGGTTCAATGAGAGACTCAGATTTAATGTGACTTGGTTCAACATTAAGACAGATCATTTATCTTACCAAATATTAAATGCAGATTATCAACCTGTCATCATTGATAAACAAACCATGTATGGTTTAGCTGGTATCTTAAAAAGAAAGGGAATTGAAGTCGAATTAATTGGCAGTATTTTGCCAAATCTACAAGTAATGTCTGGTTACTCTTATTTAGATGCACAGTATAAAGACAGCCCGTCATTTATCAACGGATCTGCTCCGATGAATGCACCTAAGCATACTGCGAATGCATGGTTGAATTATAAATTTAATACAGGAATTCTCAACGGCTTAGATTTTGGAGCAGGCATTTACTATGTTGGCAAGAGACCAGTGGACGATTGGACACAAAAAACATTTACTGCAGGACACGTCAATAGTGTGCAGCCAGGCGATAAGCCATTTGATATGCCGGCATACAATACGGTAGATGCTCAGGTAGGTTACCAGCTCAATAATGGATTAGGAATAAGAGTTTTCTTTAACAACATTTTCGACAGTATTGGCTATAGTTCCTATTTCCGTGGTGGCTACATCGATCAGATTCAGCCCCGAAATTTTGCGGCACAAATCAATTATAAATTCTAACAGTTAAAAACAAAGACATGAAACATTTTAAAGAAATTCTTATTGCCTTTTCGCTCGCTTTCATTCTGTTTTCCTGCTCCGGAGAGAATAAAAAAAGAGGAATTGATTTTTCAAAATTCAAATCAGAGGTAACGTTGACCGCTGAACAGAATAAAAAATTTGATGAAATTACTACCAAATATCAAAAGCAGGCAGAGCAGAATTACGAAGCAGCCAAGGCACAAGGTGGCGAAGTGGATCGCGTTGCGCTAGGCATTAAGAATGAAGCATTGCGCGAAGAACAAGCCAAAGAAATGACAACCGTTTTGGATGCTGCTCAAATGGTGAAGTTCAATCAATTTGTAGACGAGCATGCCAGAAAAAGACCCAGGTACAACAATGCGCTTCTTGAAAAAATAAAAACTGAAGCACAGTTAACAGATGAGGAGTTTGCTGTAGTGAATGCTGCTAATGATGCCTTCGAGAAAGCATTCAACGATGCACACGATGTTTATCATGGCAACAACGATTTGGCGAAGCAGTATTGGGATAAGTTTGATGCACAAAGAAAAGAGGCCATCAAAAAAGCATTGTCGCCGGAGCATTACGCTGCTTTCGAAAATGTGGTGAAGGACGTGAAATTTACCACCAGAAAATAGAATTCATATCAATTTTTTACATTTAATTAACATAAACATTGGGCGTTTCTTCGCCTAATGTTTTGTTGTTTTGATCAGCATGAAATTCCTAAAAAGCATCTACCGGAAAAAACGGAAAAATGAATCATGGGTAAAGTATGTTTCGTACCTTCTTCATCTTTGGCTAGGTTTGCTTTCTGCCGTTGTGGTGATGATTCTTTGCTTAACCGGCTGCCTATATGCATTCAAAAATCAGGTAACTGATTTTACCAATCGGGAGATTGCGTATGTGAAGAATGCCAGCGGAAAACAGGTCTCAGTTTCTTCGGTACAAAAGCAGTTTGCAAAAGAAGGAAAAGAGCTCACCTCTGTAGTAATTCCCAGAAATCCGCAACGCAGTTTTGTAATTTCTTACAAAGAAGGCAATGTCGATAAAACTTGTTACTACGATCAATACGCTAAGAGAATATTGGGTGTTCCCAACACTGGTGCCAATCGTTTTTTTGAAATAGTGTTGGATTTACACCGAAATTTAATGATGGCGAATTTTGGAAGACAAGTGGTTGGTGCATCGGTATTGATCTTCTGCTTTTTGTTGCTGTCCGGGCTCATTTTGTGGCTACCGAAAAAGCTGAAATATGTTAAGCAAGGTCTTACAATTAAGATTAAATCCAAATTTGCGAGGCTCAATCATGATATTCATAATGTAATGGGCTTTTATACTTTTTTATTGCTGTTTTTTATTGCGGTAACTGGTTTATATGTTACGTATCCGTGGATGAAAAATACGCTCATAGTTGCTTTGGGAGGTGCATCCATTGCTGAAGCCACTGCTATCGACAATAAAGAAGCCAACAGTGCTTTTGATGATTTAATGGCAGATATGATGCAGAAGCAAAATGAAAAGAAAGCTACGCCTGCCAAAACAGTTCCTCTCGATCAAATCATAAACCTCTCGAACAAGGAACTTTCTTATAATGCGACTACCAGTGTTGCATTGCCAAACAAAGATAATCCGCGGTTTGTGGTCATTAAAACCAATACCGAAAATTTGTTGGGCATGATGTTACCTGATGAGGTCACTTTTGATCAGGCAGGTCAGCTTAAATCTAAAAATATCTTTGCTCAATTGCCATTGAACAAGCAATTTACTGCCTTGGCAAAACCATTGCATACCGGAGAAATTATGGGACTTGCCAGCATCATCATTTACTTTATCGTCTGCTTGATAGGTTTCTTGCTGCCCGTTACGGGGTTTTTCATTTGGTGGCATCGTTATGCGAAAATGAAATAATTTTTGTTGTAACTTTCCACCGTAGTAACGAGTAACATTAATCCTTTTTAACGATGAGTGCTGACAACAAAAATTTGTTCGAAAGATTTGTCAATGCGGCAACAAAATTTACGGGTAGTTCTTGGGCATTTATTGCTGCAACACTTGTTGTAATTCTTTGGGCGGTATCGGGACCTGTGTTCAACTATTCTGAAACCTGGCAGCTCGTCATCAATACGGGTACTACGATCATTACTTTTTTAATGGTATTCCTCATTCAGAAATCGCAGAATAAAGATTCTAAAGCTATTCAAATTAAATTGAATGAATTGATTGCTTCTAATGAGAAAGCAAGCAACCGCATTGTCGATATTGAAGACCTTACCGAAAAGGAACTCGATCTTTTGCACCGCTATTATGAAAAACTTGCAGATTTTGCAGAAGAAGATCAGGACATACATACTTCTCATTCCATTGATGCAGCGCAGCGCAACCAAGATCGTAAATTCGAACTCTTCAAGAAACACCACAACGAATGGCTGCAAAAGCAAAATAAATCATCGTAAATTAAACATTCATCAGATTCGATTTCTTTCTTTACCTTATCTACGATGGGATCAATCGGTCGGGAATTGAAATATTCAATTTTGGGTTGCTGTTATTGTTGATGATCCGGACTGCTTTTTATTGAAAAGCAAATTTTTCTTTATTTCTCCTCATCCTATTCTTCATTATTTTGTTGTAGAGTGTTAAAAATCAAATTATTTTAAAACATTATTTGTCAATTCGAAAAATCTTCATACATTTGCACACTCAATTTAGGGAAGAAGTATGCCTATTTCAAAAGTAGAAATCACTGTAACCCTGATTGATAAAAGAAGAACTTAATAGATATATATAAATAATGTCAGGTATTATTGGTAAAAAAGTCGGGATGACTTCCCTGTTTAACGAAGAAGGAAAAAACATTCCTTGCACCGTTATTCAAGCTGGTCCATGCTCGGTTTTACAGGTCAGAACCATTGAAAAAGACGGGTACAAATCTGCCCAGCTTGGTTTCGATGACAAGAGTGAGAAGAACGTTGGTAAAGCGTTAGCCGGCCATTTCAAAAAGGCAGGTTCTACTCCAAAAGCTAAATTGGTAGAATTCTATCATGAATTTGTTGATGAATTAGCAGTTGGAGACGAAGTAAAAGTTAACCTGTTCACCGAAGGTGAATATGTGGATGTAACAGGTACTTCAAAAGGTAAAGGTTTCCAAGGTGTTGTTAAAAGACACAACTTTGGTGGTGTTATGCAAGCTACACACGGGCAGCACAACAGATTAAGAGCTCCAGGTTCTATCGGTGCAGGTTCCGATCCGTCAAGAGTATTCAAAGGAATGAGAATGGCGGGTAGAATGGGTGGTAAACAAGTAACCGTTCAAAACCTTGAAGTGTTAAAAGTAGATGAAGAGCAAAATCTTTTAGTAGTAAAAGGTGCTATTCCGGGAGCTAAAAATTCTTATGTAATTATCAGAAAATGGAACTAGTAGTATTCAATACACAAGGAAAAGAAACCGGGAGAAAAGTTACTTTGGATGAATCAATCTTCGGAATTGAGCCCAATCAGCACGCGGTTTACTTAGAAGTAAAGCAATACCTTGCTGCACAAAGACAAGGTACACATAAATCAAAAGAAAGAAGCGAGATTACGGCTTCTACCAGAAAGCTTAAAAAGCAAAAAGGTTCAGGATCTGCGAGATATGGTGATATTAAATCGCCAACTTTCAAAGGTGGGGGTAGGGTTTTTGGTCCAAAACCAAGAGATTACCGATTCAAACTGAACAAAGCTTTAAAAAGATTAGCTAAAAAATCGGTGCTTTCTCAGAAAATGAAAGATAACTCCATTAAAGTTTTGGAAGCATTCAGTTTTGAAGCTCCTAAAACCAAAGAGTTTATCAACTTGAACAACGCATTGGGCTTCGAAGGGAAAAAGTCTTTGTATATTTTGCCGGAAGCGAACAAAAATGTTTACTTATCATCTAGAAACTTACCAAAAACTAAAGTGTTGACTTATAATGAGATCAGTTCTTACGACTTGGTACACGCAGGTGAAATCGTATTCTTAGAAGGTGCTATCGAGAAATTCCAAGAAAATTTAAGAAAATAAATCATGTCATTGATCATTAAACCAGTTATTTCAGAAAAAGCAAACTATCTTACTGATTTAAGAGGGACTTACAGCTTCTTGGTTGATACCAAAGCGAATAAGATTCAAATTAAAAAAGCGATAGAAGATGCTTATGGTGTAAAGGTAGCCGTGGTAAACACCATGATTTATGCTCCTACAGTTTCTTCGAAATACACCAAAAAAGGACTTCAGGTGGGTAAAACCAACAAACTGAAAAAAGCAGTCGTAAAACTTGCTGAAGGCGAGGTTATCGATATTTTTGCTGTAAATTAATTTATTAATCATAAATAATAGTAATGTCTGTTAGAAAATTAAAACCTATCACCCCGGGACAGAGATTCAGAGTTGTTAATAACTTTGAGGAAATTACTACCAACAAACCAGAGAAATCTCTAACCGTTGGTATTAAAAAGTCAGGTGGACGTAACCAAACTGGTAAAATGACCATGCGTTACACCGGAGGTGGACACAAAAAGAAATACAGAATTATCGACTTCAAAAGAAATAAATTCAATGTTGAAGCAACGGTAAAAACTGTAGAGTACGATCCAAACAGAACTGCTTTCATCGCACTTCTTGAGTACACCGATGGAGAGAAGAGATACATCATCGCTCCAAACGGAATCAAAGTAGACCAGAAAGTAGTGGCTGCCGAAACTGCAGAACCGAACGTGGGTAACGCAATGAAACTGAAAAACATTCCTTTAGGAACTGTTATTTCTTGTATCGAGCTTAAGCCAGGTCAGGGAGCAATTATGGCACGTTCTGCAGGTTCTTCTGCACAATTAACATCCAGAGATGGTAAATATGCAATCGTGAAATTGCCTTCAGGTGAATCCAGAATGGTACTTACCGAGTGTATGGCAATGATTGGATCTGTATCCAATGGCGATCACCAATTAACCGTTTCCGGAAAAGCAGGTAGAAGCAGATGGTTGGGTAGAAGACCAAGAACAAGACCAGTAGCAATGAACCCAGTTGATCACCCAATGGGTGGTGGTGAAGGACGTTCTTCTGGAGGTCACCCAAGATCAAGAAATGGTAAACCAGCAAAAGGTTTCAAAACAAGAAAGAAAAACAAAGCGTCGAACCGATTTATCGTATCTAAAAGAAAATAATTATGGCAAGATCACTTAAAAAAGGACCTTTCATCGCACACACTTTAGATAAGAAGGTTCAGGCAAATATAGAAGCCAATAAAAAGACAGTTATTAAAACGTGGTCCAGAGCGTCAATGATCTCTCCGGATTTCGTAGGGCAAACCATCGCAGTGCACAACGGGAAATCTTTTATCCCAGTATATGTTACAGAAAACATGGTGGGTCACAAGTTAGGCGAATTTTCTCCGACAAGATCTTTCAGAGGTCACGGTGGTAACAAAAATAAAGGAGGTAGATAATCATGGGATCAAGAAAAAGAGAAAGTGCATTAGCACGTAAAATAGCCAACCAAGACGTAGCAAAAGCGTTGCACAACGATTGCCCTTCATCACCAAGAAAAATGAGACTGGTTGCAGATATCATTAGAGGAGTTGAGGTAGATAAAGCTTTGGCTATCCTTAAGTTTTCTAAAAAAGATGCTTCTAACAAATTAGAAAAAGTATTGCTTTCAGCAATGGCCAATTGGCAATCTAAAAATGAAGGAGCAGATATCGAGGAAGCTGGATTGATCGTGAAAGAGATCCACGTGGATAGCGCAAGACAATTGAAGAGACTAAGACCTGCTCCGCAAGGACGTGGTTACAGAATCAGAAAAAGAAGCAACCACATCACTTTAATTTTAGGCACTAAAGATAACAAATAAGGTATGGGACAGAAGACAAATCCAATTGGTAACAGATTAGGAATCATCAGAGGATGGGATTCTAACTGGTTTGGTGGTAAAAACTACGGTGATAGAATCGCTGAAGACTACAAAATCAGAAGATACCTTGAAGCAAGATTATCTAAAGGTGGTATTTCAAAAATTTATATTGAAAGAACCCTGAAATTAGTAACCGTAACCATCACTACTGCTAGACCAGGTTTAATAATCGGGAAAGGCGGACAGGAAGTTGATAAATTAAAAGAAGAGTTGAAGAAAATTACCGATAAGGATATTCAAATCAACATCTTCGAAATCAAAAGACCTGAGCTTGACGCTGTATTGGTTGCAGATAGCATCGCTAAACAAATCGAAAACCGTATCTCGTACAGAAGAGCTGTGAAAATGGCAATCGCTTCTACCATGAGAATGGGTGCTGAAGGAATCAAGGTAATGATCTCCGGAAGACTTAACGGTGCTGAGATGGCGAGAAGTGAGTCTTTCAAAGACGGTAGAATTCCATTGTCCACTTTCCGTGCAGATATCGATTATCATATCGGTGAAGCATTAACACAATACGGAAAGCTAGGTGTTAAAGTATGGATCATGAAAGGAGAAGTTTACGGAAAAAGAGAACTTTCCCCATTAGTAGGTCAACAGAAAAAAGCACCACAAGGAGGTAGAGATCGAGGAGAAAGAAGCGACCGTGGCGAAAGAAGACCAAGAAGAAACAACAATAATAATAACTAATTAGAAGTTAGAAGATAGAAACTAGAAATTAGATCTTCCGTTACAAGAACTGAATTCCAATTTTATCTAACATCTAACATCTAACATCTAACATCTAATATTTAGAAATTATGTTACAACCAAGAAGAACCAAGTTCCGTAAGGTTCACAAAATGAAGATGAAAGGAGACGCACACAGAGGATCTCAGTTGGCGTATGGAACTTTCGGAATCAAAGCAATAGAAGGAGCTTGGATCACAGCAAGGCAAATCGAAGCAGCTCGTATCGCTGCAACGAGATATATGAA
>MKTK01000015.1:76285-76766 GCA_001898255.1 Chryseobacterium sp. 39-10
GTCAGCTATGGATCAAAATTTTCCCGGATAAACCAATTACCAAGAAACCAGCCGAAGTTCGTATGGGTAAAGGTAAAGGTGCTGTGGAATATTGGGTAGCCGTAGTAAAACCAGGTAAAATTATGTTCGAAGTAGGAGGTGTTCCTTACGAAGTTGCCAAAGAAGCACTTCGACTCGCTGCACAAAAATTACCTGTGGTGACCAAGTTTATAGTCGCTAACGATTTTGTACAACCTCAATAATCTCAATAGAAATGAAAAAAGCTGACATCAAAAACCTAAGCGCAGGCGATATCAAAAATCAACTCGCTGCAGTAAAAGCTGATTACAACAAACTGAGATTAGCACACAAAATCAGTCCGATTGAAAACCCGATCCAGATTAAAGATCTGAGAAAAACAATCGCAAGACTAGAAACAGAATTAACACTTAAACAACAATAGAATTTCATTTTATCATGGATAGAAATTTAAGAAAAGAAA
>MKTK01000015.1:76801-109533 GCA_001898255.1 Chryseobacterium sp. 39-10
GAAACACCCGATGTACGGTAAATTCGTATTGAAAACGAAAAAATATACCGCTCATGACGAGAACAACGAGTGTAACGAAGGCGATACAGTATTGATTACTGAAACGAGACCTTTGAGCAAGAACAAAAGATGGAGATTAGTAAGAATCATTGAAAAAGCTAAGTAATGTTACAAACAGAATCAAGATTAAAAGTTGCTGATAATACCGGTGCAAAAGAAGTATTGGTCATCAGAGTTCTCGGAGGTACGAGAAGAAGATATGCTTCGGTTGGTGATAAAATCGTAGTTACCATCAAAGATTCTACACCACAAGGAAACGCCAAAAAAGGTACTGTTTCTAAAGCTGTGGTGGTAAGAACCAAAAAAGCAGTAAGAAGAAAAGACGGATCTTATATTAAATTCGACGACAATGCTTGCGTACTTTTGAACGCGGCCGGAGAAATGAGAGGTACCCGTGTTTTCGGACCAGTTGCTCGTGAGCTTAGAGATAAGGAATACATGAAAGTAATTTCATTAGCACCCGAAGTACTTTAATTTTTTAAAATTTTAAGACAATGACTAAAGTTAAAATTAAAAGAGGCGATAACGTAATCGTTACGACCGGAAAAAATAAAGGAAGCAAAGGGGAAATCCTGGAAGTAATCAAGAAAGAAGGTCAGGAACCACGAGTAATCGTAGCCGGACTGAACATCGTGAAAAGACATACGAAGCCATCTGCAGGAAACCCTCAAGGTGGAATCGTGGAGAAAGAAGCATCAATCCACATTTCTAACGTTGCCCTTTTGGATGACAAAGGAAATGCTACCAAGGTAGGATACAAAGTGGATGGTGATAAAAAAGTTAGAGTTGCTAAATCAACCGGTAAAACTTTATAATAAACAGACGATGGAATATATAGCAAGACCCAAAAAATTATATAAAGAGAAAATTGTTCCTGCAATGATGGAAGAATTTGGGTACAAATCAGTAATGCAAGTACCTAAATTAGAGAAAATTGTAGTATCGCAAGGTTTGGGAGCGGCAACTGCCGACAAGAAAATTGTAGATTATGCAGTAGAGGAACTTACAGCAATTACCGGTCAGAAAGCAGTTGGTACTGTTTCTAAGAAAGACGAAGCAGCATTCAAATTGAGAAAAGGTATGCCTGTAGGAGCTAGAGTTACCCTAAGATCTAACCAAATGTACGAGTTCTTAGATCGTTTAACTTCTTCAGCACTTCCACGAATTAGAGATTTTTCTGGAATTAAAGCAGACGGTTTCGATGGTAGAGGAAACTATAACTTAGGTATTACCGAGCAAATCATCTTCCCAGAGATCGTCATCGACAAAGTAAAGAAAATCCAAGGGATGGACATTACTTTTGTTACTTCTGCGAAAACAGACAAAGAAGCAAAATCATTATTAACTCACTTCGGTTTACCTTTCAAAAAGAACTAAGAAATGGCTAAAGAATCAATGAAAGCGCGTGAGCGCAAAAGAGAAGCTACAGTTGCAAAATATGCCGAGAAAAGAAAAGCTTTGAAAGAAGCCGGAGATTACGAAGCATTACAAAAACTTCCAAAAAATGCATCGCCAGTAAGATTGCATAATCGTTGCAAACTTACCGGTAGACCAAGAGGTTACATGAGAACTTTCGGGATCTCAAGAGTAACTTTCCGTGAGATGGCCAATGCTGGTCTTATCCCCGGAGTTAAAAAAGCAAGTTGGTAACAATTTAGAAAAATCGAGATAGTCAAGTTGATTGTTTAGATAAAGGAATAAAGATAAAAGAGAAGAGACTTCGGTCTTTACTCTTTCGTCTTTGCTCTTGGTTCTCCTTCAAAACTGATTATCATAAACCAATAATTTAAAATAGAAAAATGGTAACAGATCCAATTTCAGATTTCCTAACCAGAGTAAGGAACGCACAAAGCGCAGGCCACAAAGTGGTGGAAATTCCTGCATCGAAAATCAAAAAGGAGATTACGAAAATTTTGTTTGATCAAGGGTATATCCTGAACTATAAGTTCGAGGATAACGCTGTTCAGGGAAATATCAAAATCGCTTTGAAGTATGACAAACAAACCAACAAACCTGCTATTAAAAGCATCCAAAGAGCTTCAAGACCAGGTTTAAGACAGTACAAAGGCTCAGAAGAACTACCAAGAGTACTGAACGGTTTGGGAGTGGCAATTATCTCAACTTCGAAAGGAGTTATGACTGATAAAAAAGCCAGACAAGAAAAAGTAGGCGGTGAAGTAATCTGCTATGTTTATTAATTTTTAATCCAAGGAAAATGTCAAGAATTGGTAAAGCAATTATAGAAATTCCCGCAAACGTTACCGTTACTGAAAAAGACGGACTGGTTACTGTGAAAGGACCGAAAGGTGAACTAACACAGCAATTGAGCGAAGGAATCTCTTTGAAACAAGAAGACGGGAAACTTTCGTTAGAGAGACCGTCCGAGTCAAAACAACATAAAGCATTACACGGTCTGTACAGAGCGTTAATCCATAATATGGTGGTAGGTACCGCTGAAGGATTCACCAAACAACTTGAGTTGGTTGGGGTTGGTTACAGAGCATCCAACCAAGGAAACAAGCTGGAACTTGCCTTAGGTTTTTCACATGGTATTGTTTTGGATCTTCCTAAAGAAGTATCCGTAGAAACTTTATCTGAAAAAGGTAAAAACCCAATCATTACTTTGTCTTCTTATGACAAACAATTGTTGGGAATGGTGACTGCAAAGATCAGATCATTCAGAAAACCTGAACCTTACAAAGGAAAAGGTATCAGATTCGTAGGAGAAATTGTTAGACGTAAAGCTGGTAAATCTGCTTAATAAATTTTAAGAAAATGGCACTTAGTAAAGTACAAAAAAGAGACAGAATCAAAAGAAGAGTTCGTGGGAAAATCTCCGGCTCTGCAGAATTGCCAAGATTATCCGTTTACAAAAGTAACAAGGAAATTTACGCGCAATTGATCGACGATAAAGATGGTAAAACTTTGGCATCAGCTTCTTCAAGAAGTTTAAACGCTAAAGGAACCAAAACAGAAATCTCCACAGAAGTAGGAAAAGCAATCGCTGAAAAAGCTAAATCTGCTGGAATTGAAAAAATAGTATTCGACAGAAACGGATTCGTATACCAAGGTAGAATCAAGGCGCTTGCCGATGGTGCAAGAGAAGCAGGACTACAATTCTAATCATTTAATTTCGGAAAATATGTTAGGACTAGATAATATAGAAAAAATTAAACCGGGAGGATTAGAATTAAAAGATCGTCTCGTAGCTGTAAACAGAGTAACTAAAGTAACCAAAGGGGGACGTGCTTTCGGATTTTCTGCAATCGTGGTTGTAGGTGATGAAGCAGGAACCGTAGGTTTCGGTTTGGGTAAGTCTAAAGAGGTCGCATCCGCTATTGCAAAAGCAGTGGAAGATGCTAAGAAAAACCTAGTGAAAGTACCTGTTATCAACCATACAATTCCTCACCAAACATCCGCAAGATACGGTGGTGCAGACATCTTCTTAAGACCTGCAACTCACGGTACCGGTGTAATCGCTGGTGGTACAGTACGTATGGTTGTAGAAGCAGCTGGTATTAAAGATATCCTTTCTAAATCTAAAGGATCATCTAACCCACATAACGTAGTAAAAGCAACTTTCAAAGCGCTTCTAGACATTAGAAGACCTGAAGAAATTGCTGCACTTAGAGGGGTATCATTAAGTAAAGTGTTT
The DNA here is from genome assembly GCA_001898255.1 of Chryseobacterium sp. 39-10. Taxonomy (GTDB): domain Bacteria; phylum Bacteroidota; class Bacteroidia; order Flavobacteriales; family Weeksellaceae; genus Kaistella. Next base: position 80,517 of record MKTK01000015.1, read on the forward strand.
AACGGTTAATAGCAAAGCAATGGCAAAAATTCAGGTAAAACAAGTAAGAAGCGCTATTGGCAGAACGAAAAGCCAGAAAAGAACGCTTGAAGCATTAGGATTAAAAAAACTTCACCAAGTGGTAGAGCATGAGGCAACTCCTTCTATTCTTGGAATGGTTGCTGCGGTAAGCCATTTAGTGGAAGTTCAAAAATAGAATATAGACCAGGAGGCAAGAGAGCTCCCAGCGAAATCTCTTGTCTCTCATCTTTAAATCTCAAATCTAAACAAAATGGAATTAAATAATATAAGACCGGCCAGTGGTGCTACACACAGCACCAAAAGAATTGGTAGAGGGCAGGGAAGCGGTTATGGCGGAACTTCAACCAAAGGTCACAAAGGTCAGAAATCAAGAGCCGGGTATTCACAGAAAATCGGTTTCGAAGGTGGACAAATGCCTTTGCAAAGAAGACTTCCTAAATTCGGTTTCAACAACATCAACAGAAAAGAATACAGAGGAATCAATCTTGATACCATTCAAACTTTAGCTGATGCTAAAAACCTTACCGAAATTACCAAAGAAGTATTGGTAGAAAACGGATTGGCTAAAAGAACCGAAATCGTGAAAATTATGGGTAGAGGTGAATTGAAAACAGGTGTTTCAATCTCTGCAGACAAATTCACAAAATCAGCAGAAGAAGCAATTGCTAAAGCTGGAGGAAAAGCTATTACCCTTTAATTTTTACGCATGAAAGAATTTATACAAACACTTAAAAATATTTGGACGCTGAAGGAGCTCCGAGAGAAAATTTTATTTACGCTCGGGATCATTCTTGTGTATAGATTCGCATCTTATATTTCCCTGCCTGCAATTAATATGGCAGAAGTAGGGAATCTTTTGGAACATTACCAAAACCAAGGAGGCAGGAAACAAGGAGCAGGACTTCTTGGTTTGCTTTCTTCGTTTACGGGTGGTGCATTCTCCAGAGCGTCTATTATGGCACTCGGTATTATGCCCTATATTTCTGCTTCGATCATCGTACAGCTGATGGGGATGGCTATTCCTTACCTTCAGAAGCTTCAGAAGGATGGAGAAAGCGGTAGAAATACATTGAACCAAATTACAAGATGGTTAACCATTGCAGTGTGTTTGGTACAGGCACCTTCTTACCTTACTTCTATTACTCAGATGTTTTTGCCACATGCACAGTTTGCATCGGCATATTACGTTCATCCGCAGTCCATCATGTTTTGGCTGCCGAGTATTGTGATTCTGGTAGCAGGATCTGTATTTGCCATGTGGTTGGGAGAGAAAATAACAGACAAGGGAATAGGAAACGGGATCTCAATTTTAATTATGGTGGGGATTTTGGCCGACCTTCCTGGAGCATTTATTCAGGAGATCGCTACACAAACCGGTAAAGGAGGTTTGGGAACCATTATGATTCTTATTGAAGTTTTATTCTGGATGTTGGTAGTGCTTTTAGGTATCTTATTATCCGTAGCGGTAAGAAAAATCCCTATTCAGTACGTGAGCAGAGCGCAAGCAAGAGGTGGTGTTAACAGAAACCTGATGCAGGGAGCAAGACAGTGGATTCCACTAAAAGTGAATGCAGCGGGAGTTATGCCTATCATTTTCGCTCAGGCGTTGATGTTTGTACCAGGATTATTAACCAAAGTTGATGAAACCAATACCTTTCTTGCAGGATTCAAAAACGTATTCAGTTGGCAATATAATCTGCTGTTTGCATTGCTGATTATCATCTTTACCTTCTTCTATACCGCAATCACAATTCCGGTCAATCAGATGGCAGATGACTTAAAAAGAAATGGCGGGCTTGTACCAAAAGTAAGGCCGGGTAAGGAAACTGCTGATTATCTGGATGATATACTTTCCAAAATAACCTTGCCAGGTTCCATATTTTTGGCTATCTTTGCAATCCTTCCGGCATTGTTGCACGGAACGTTTGTTCAGACGGATCGTTTTGCCCTGTTTTTCGGGGGAACATCGCTGTTAATTATGGTTGGAGTTATCTTAGATACCGTTCAGCAAATCAATACGTATTTGTTGAACCATCATTATGACGGATTGATGCAGTCTAAATTATCCAGAACGACCAATAGCTAATTGATTGAATGGCAAAACAAAAACATATTGAACAAGACGGCGTTATAACGGAAGCACTTTCGAACGCGCAGTTTCGTGTTGAGCTAGAAAATGGGCATGTACTCATTGCCCATATTTCCGGTAAAATGAGAATGCATTACATCAAACTTTTACCTGGTGATAAGGTAAAATTAGAACTTTCTCCTTACGATTTATCAAAAGGGAGAATCACTTTCAGGTATTAACTGAAAGGTGTAACTTTTTAAATGAAAAGCAATGTGCCAAAAGCAGATTGCCAAAAGCTAAAGCAATAAAACAAATGAAAGTTAGAGCATCTATTAAAAAAAGAAGTGCTGATTGCAAAATCGTTCGTCGTAAAGGCGTTCTGTTTGTAATCAACAAGAAGAACCCAAAATTTAAACAAAGACAAGGCTAAAATTAAATTATGGCGAGAATTTCAGGTATTGATTTACCAAAAAACAAAAGAGGCGTAATCGGGCTTACTTACATCTTCGGAATCGGAAGAAGTACCGCTGCTGAAATTTTGAAGAACGCTGGAATCAGCGAAGACAAGAAAGTCAACGAATGGAATGACGATGAATTGGCTGCCATCAGAAACTACATCACCGAAAACATAAAAGTGGAAGGTGAGTTGAGATCTGAAGTGCAATTGAACATCAAGCGATTGATGGACATAGGATGCCAACGAGGAATACGTCACAGACTGGGATTACCTTTAAGAGGCCAAAGAACAAAAAACAATTCTAGAACCCGAAAAGGAAAGAGAAAAACTGTTGCTAACAAGAAAAAAGCAAGTAAATAATCTTTAGAATTAATTATGGCAAAACAAACTAAAGTTGTTAAAAAAAGAAAAGTAAAAGTTGAAGCGATTGGTGAAGCACACATTCAAGCATCATTCAACAACATTATTATTTCTTTAACGAATAAAAACGGAGAAGTAATCTCTTGGGCATCTGCCGGAAAAATGGGATTTAGAGGTTCGAAAAAGAATACTCCATTCGCTGCACAAATGGCTGCAGAAAATTGCTCACAAGTTGCACATGATGCAGGACTTAGAAGAGTAAAGGTTTACGTGAAAGGACCTGGTGCAGGTAGAGAATCTGCCATCAGAACCATCCACAATTCAGGAATTGAAGTAAGTGAAATCGTTGACGTGACGCCAATGCCACACAACGGATGTAGACCACCAAAAAGAAGAAGAGTATAACAAAGTATTTGAAATTTGAAATTTGCAATTTGAAATTCTTTAAGAAAATCAAATCACGAATCTCGAATCTCGAATCTCAAATCTAAAGAATTATGGCAAGATATATAGGTCCAAAAACTAAGATTGCAAGAAAATTTGGTGCTGCAATCTATGGAGACGATAAAAACTTCGAAAGAAGAAAAAACCAACCACCGGGACAACACGGTCCTAATAAAAGAAGAGGTGCAAAAAAATCTGAGTACGCCGTACAGCTTAATGAAAAACAAAAAGCTAAATATACCTACGGTATTCTTGAAAAACAATTTGCTAACCTTTATGAAAAAGCGCAAAGAGCAAAAGGCGTAACAGGTGAAGTTCTTTTACAGTTGTGCGAGTCAAGATTAGACAACGTTGTGTACCGATTCGGGTTTGCAAAAACAAGAGCAGGTGCAAGACAGTTGGTTTCTCACAGACACATCACTGTCAATGGAGAATTGGTCAATATTCCATCTTATTTGTTGAAAGCAGGTGACGTTATCGCCATCAGAGAAAAATCTAAATCTCTGGAAGTGATTGCAGATTCATTAGCTTCTAAAGCAAATTACGAGTGGCTACAGTTCAATGACGAAAAGAAAGAGGGTACTTTCATATCAGCTCCGGACAGGATCCAAATTCCGGAAGATATCAAAGAGCAACTCATCGTCGAACTTTACTCTAAATAATCATTTTTTCAAATTTTTGCTCAACCCAAATTATATGGCAATTTTAACATTTATTAAACCCGATAAGGTAATCCTTCTCAATTCTGATGATTTCAAAGGTAAATTTGAATTCAGACCATTAGAACCAGGATTTGGATTAACAATCGGTAATGCTTTGAGAAGAGTTTTGCTTTCTTCTCTGGAAGGATATGCTATCTCATCTATCAAAATAGAAGGCGTAGAGCACGAATTTTCAACTATTCCGGGCGTAATCGAAGATGTGACAGAAGTTATTCTGAACCTTAAACAATTACGACTAAAAGCTAAAACCGAAAATGCAACAGCAGAAACAGTAGTAGCTAAAGTATCCGGACAAACTGTCGTTACTGCAGGTGATTTAGGAAAATCAATCTCCGGATTCGAAGTATTGAATCCAGACTTGGTGATCTGCACCCTGAACAAAAGCGTTAAGTTTGAAATTACTTTCAATATTGAAAAAGGAAGAGGTTATGTTCCATCAGAACAAAACAAATCGAACAATGCTCCTATAGGTACCATTGCCATCGACTCTATCTTTACACCAATCAAGAAAGTACAATATGCTGTTGAGAATTACCGTGTAGAGCAAAAAACAGACTATGAAAAATTGGTATTGGATATTGAGACCGATGGATCAATCAGTCCTCAGAATGCTTTAACAGAAGCATCTAAGATATTGATCTATCACTTCATGCTTTTCTCTGACGAAAGAATTACGTTAGAAACAGAAGCCGTGAAAGCGTCCATCCAATACGATGAAGAAACTTTACACACCCGTCAGCTTTTGAAGTCTAAACTTACCGATATGGATTTATCTGTAAGAGCACTTAACTGCCTGAAAGCAGCGGAAGTGGAAACACTGGGTGAACTGGTTTCTTACACCAAGTCTGATTTGATGAAATTCAGAAATTTCGGTAAAAAATCTTTAACAGAATTAGAAGAATTAGTGCATGCAAAAGGTCTTAACTTCGGTTTCGACGTTGCAAAATATAAATTAGACGCTGATAAATAAAAAACAATGAGACACGGTAAAAAATTCAATCACTTAGGAAGAACAGCTTCCCACAGAAGCGCACTTCTTTCGAATATGGCTTGTTCTCTTATTGAGCATAAAAGAATCAATACTACTGTTGCTAAAGCAAAAGCTTTAAGAGTGTATGTTGAGCCCCTGCTTACCAAAGCAAAAGAAGATACTACACATAACAGAAGAACGGTTTTTTCTTACCTGCAAAGCAAAGAAGCGGTTACTGAATTGTTCAGAACAGTTGCTCCTAAAATTGCGGAAAGAAACGGTGGATACACCAGAATCATCAAAACCGGATTCAGACCGGGAGACGCTGCAGATACTGCAATGATCGAACTTGTAGATTTCAACGAACTTTACAACCCGAATGCTGAAGAGAAAAAAGCAACAAGAAGAAGCAGAAGAGCAACAACAAAAAAGGCAGAGCCAGTGGCAACTATTCCTGCGAAGGAAGAAGCAAAAGCTGATGAACCTGTTGCAGAAGCTCCAAAAGCTGAAGATGCTACAGAAGATAAAGCTGCTGAATAATCGGCTTTTTTCTTATATACCTTAAAAAATCATCCAATTTATTGGATGATTTTTTGTTTTTACCGTGTTTTAATGTTTGCAAAAAATACCTCATTTGCGGTATTGAATGCTGTAGCAATTTGGTTTAAGTTTGCCTTGTTATTCTTTGAAGAAACAAAAGGAATGCATTTTTTAAACTAATAATTAACTAAAAATTTTTAACCATGAAAAAATTATTATTACTAATGGCAGCATTTTTTATGCTCAGCACTGTTATTGTAGGTTGCCAAAGAGACAAAGACGACGACGATGAGGAAGAAGAAGTGGTAAGAAACAACTCCAGCATTGTTCCCTCACAGTTCCAGGGCCGAAGTAATGTGAAGCTAGGCGCCATCTATGTAGATACCAGGACATTGGAGCTTGGTGTGTACGATCACGGTACCATTGATGGTGATATTATATCACTGTATGTGAATGGAAAACTTGTGCTCGACAAGTACACGCTGAAGGGACCAGCCGACATCAAGAAAGTAAAAGTAACACTCGATTACACGGGTTACAACTACATCCTGATGTACGCTCATAACGAGGGCTCCATCCCGCCCAATACCTGCACGCTTACCGTGAAAGATGCCTCTTCAACCAAGGATTTTGTCTTGGAATCAAACCTTTCCAGCAATGGTGCAGTGGATGTGATAGTAGACTAATAACCATCTGCTAATAGAAAAAGCCATTCTCGCGAGTGGCTTTTTTTTGGTATCAATGAAAGAAGATTTTTTATTGACCTCTTGCTTTTTTAAGTTCGATCATATTGTTTCCTTGTGTGATGGTGACTTTATCGTTCTCTGATTTAATTTCAATATCCTGATTGTGATAAACATGAGTTTTTCCATCAGAATCTTTCTGTGCTGCCACAATCGTCTTATTATTACTTCGAATACTGATGCTGTTCCCTTTATCCGAATTTTTAAATGTGACCAGTGCGGAAGAACCATCATCCGCAACGTAGCGCTCGGTATGTTCAGATTCCACAAGATTTCCGTCTTTTACTGTTTTTTCGGCAGAGAAGGTACTATCTGTTTTGCCGTTGTCATCAGTTACCGTTTTTTCAACCTTTTCTTCCACAATGACATTTTTGTTGCCATCAGTGGATTTTTTGCAGCCGATCATGGTCAATGAAAACAAGGCAGCTGCCATTAGAGATATTTTTTTCATGCTTCAAAATTATAAGGTAAAGATAGGGAAATTCACTTTACTGTATGCGGTTACATTGTAGTTACTGAGCAGATACTTCCAACTTTCCCATAACAGATGTTTGCTTTTGTAGGACCTGTTGAATTAACATATTTCATCAAAATTGAATTTCTTTTTTTGAAATTTCTGTAATTTATTAACCAAAATTTAACGCAATACTTACTAAAATCATGTTTTAAGAAACCCGAAAATCATTCAGTTTTAACTAAATTTGTAAGGCAAAAAATCAGGTGCTAAGTATTCAACAAATAAAGTTGTTTTTCAAATATAAGCCGGGTTTTTAAGACAAGACGTTTAATTAAAAATATTATAAAATGAGCTACATTTCTTACATTGAAGCGAGACAGATTTTAGATTCCAGAGGAAACCCAACCGTTGAAGTGGATGTATTTACCGAAAGCGGTGCAATGGGACGCGCTGCAGTACCATCCGGTGCATCGACCGGCGAACATGAGGCCGTAGAATTACGAGATGGAGGTACAGAGTACTTAGGAAAAGGAGTGTTGAAGGCCGTAGAAAATGTGAGAGAAGTCATTGCGCCAGAATTGGTAGGGCTTCCCGTATATGATCAAAACATGATCGATCAAATTATGATCGATTTAGACGGAACCAATAACAAAGGAAATTTGGGTGCAAATGCCATTCTTGGCGTTTCTTTGGCAGCAGCAAAAGCAGCAGCAACAGAACTAAGAATGCCACTCTACAAATACGTAGGAGGTGTTAATGCGAACACGCTTCCTGTTCCTATGATGAACGTAATCAATGGAGGTTCACACTCCGATGCGCCTATCGCTTTTCAGGAATTTATGATTATGCCTGTAAAAGCAGACTCTTTTTCTCATGCGCTAAGAAAAGGTGCAGAAATCTTCCACAACCTGAAAAGTATTCTTCACGATCGTGGTCTTTCCACAGCAGTAGGTGATGAAGGTGGTTTTGCACCAACATTTACAGGTACTGAAGATGCATTAGATACCCTTCTTAAAGCCATCGAAAAAGCAGGTTACAAACCAGGTGATGATGTGATGATTGCTTTAGACTGTGCTTCTTCAGAATTCTACAAAGACGGAATCTACGACTATAGAAAATTCCAAACTCCTGATGCAGCACAATTCACCAGCGCAGAGCAGGCCTCTTACTTGGAACAATTGGTAAACAAATATCCAATCATTTCTATCGAAGACGGTATGCAAGAAAACGACTGGGACGGTTGGAAAGTGCTAACCGACAAAATAGGTGACAGAGTTCAATTGGTAGGAGACGATTTGTTCGTAACCAACGTAGAACGTTTGTCAAGAGGAATTAAAGAAGATATCGCCAACTCCATCTTGGTAAAAGTAAACCAAATTGGATCACTTACCGAAACACTTAACGCGGTACAGATGGCACAATTCAACAAATATACTGCGGTAATGTCGCACAGATCAGGCGAAACTGAAGATTCTACCATTGCTGACTTGGCTGTTGCTACCAACTGTGGACAAATCAAAACTGGTTCTGCTTCACGCTCCGATAGAATGGCAAAATACAATCAATTGCTAAGAATTGAGGAAGCTTTAGGCGAAACCGCAATCTTTCCAGGACTTGATGCATTTAAGATAAAAAGATAATAGAAAAAATTTATGGAGAACATCCTAATTTATTTGCTGTTCTCTATCTCTTTTCATAATTTAGTCGAAAATTAAATACAAAATGTCAGACAATAAAGTTGTTTTGAACTACGATGGTAAAGCATACGAATATCCCATTGTAGATAGCACAATCGGCGACAGGGGAATTGATATCTCCAAATTGAGAGATCAAACCGGTCTTATTACCATGGATTTAGGGTACAAAAATACCGGTGCCACCATCAGTGAAATTACTTATCTTGATGGAGACAAAGGTGAATTGTACTACCGAGGTTACCCGATTGAACAAATCGCAGAAAAATCAAATTTTTCAGAAGTCATGTACCTTTTGCTTAATGGCGAGCTACCTACCAAACAGGAGTTCGAGCATTTCGAAGAAAAAATAAAAGAGTACAACTGGGTCGCAGAAGAAATGAAGAAAATCTTGGATGTTTTTCCTCGTTCTGCACACCCTATGGGAGTTCTTTCTGCACTTACCTCTGCACTTACCGCTTTTAATCCGCGGGCAGTTAACGTAAAATCCAAAGAAGATATGGAGCACGCAGCTGAATTGCTGATTGCTAAATTCTCGCACCTTTGTGCTTGGACCTACAGAAAAACGCAGGGGTTATCCATCAATCATGGTGATAACAGCTTAAATTATGTAGAAAATTTCTACAGAATGACATTCAGAATGCCCAACCAAAAATTTGAATTGGATCCTGTTATTGTCGGCGCTTTAGACAAGTTATTAATTCTGCATGCAGATCACGAGCAAAACTGTTCTACCTCAACCGTTAGAATGGTTGGCTCTGCACATACCGGGCTTTTTGCGTCTATTTCTGCAGGGGTATCCGCACTTTGGGGGCCACTTCATGGTGGAGCCAATCAAGCGGTTATTGAAATGCTCGAATTGATCAATAACGACGGTGGTAATGTTGAAAAATACGTTCAAAAAGCCAAAGACAAAGAAGATAGCTTCCGTTTAATGGGCTTCGGGCACCGTGTTTACAAAAACTTCGATCCGCGTGCTAAAATCATCAAAAAAGCAGCAGACGATATTTTAGATAAACTCGGCGTACACGACAAAGCGTTAGATATCGCATTACAATTAGAGAGAGTTGCTCTGGAAGACGATTATTTCGTAGAAAGAAAACTCTATCCAAACGTAGATTTTTATTCAGGTATTATTTACCGGGCTTTGGGAATCCCAACCGAAATGTTTACCGTAATGTTCGCATTAGGTCGACTTCCAGGATGGATTTCTCAATGGAAAGAAATGCGATTGAAAAATGACCCTATTGGCAGACCAAGACAGGTTTATCAAGGTGCTCAAAAGCGCGATTATGTAGAGATGAGCGCAAGATAATTGCACTTCATATGATAAAATTCCCCTTCAGTTCTTATTGGAGGGGAATTTTTTAGGGCAACTTTTCCGGCTGTCACTACTCGCTTTTTTTCTTTTGCCAGCGCATGTCCGGCCAAAAGAAAAAAGAGCTCAAACATGCCGTTCCATCCGGGTTGCAAAGCGGTACTCATGTCAAGGTTTTTGGCAAATTGAAAATTTCAGTATCTTAACACACTTTAAAATTCAGGGTCAATCCAAACAAAACACGCCAATGAAACTTAAAAACTATATCGCAGGTCAATGGATAGAAGGTAGCGGTGAAGGAATTTCGTTATACAACGCTGTCAATGGCGAATTGGTCGCAATTTCTGATACCGAAGGACTAAACTTTGCACAAGCTTTAGAATATGGCAGAACTTTAGGGTACAAAAATCTTTCTTCCATGACGTTTTATGATCGTGGTCAAATGCTGAAAGATATTGCACTGTACCTTTTAGAGAGAAAAAAAAAATACTACAAGCTTTCCTACAAAACCGGAGCAACGCACGCGGATTCCTGGGTGGATATTGAAGGTGGTTTAGGAACATTTTTCACCTATTCTGGCTTGGCCAAAAGAATGCTGCCAAACACAACATTTTGGGTGGATGGCGATGTTCAAAAGCTTTCACCGAATGGAACGCATTTAGGGACACATATTTTAACACCTTCAGAAGGGGTTTCAGTTCAAATTAACGCTTATAATTTCCCAGTTTGGGGAATGCTGGAGAAACTGTCGACGTCTTTGTTGGCCGGAGTTCCGAGTGTGGTGAAACCTTCACCTTTTGGTTCGTATTTAACCTACGAGGTTTTCAAAGACATGATTGAAAGTGGTTTCCTTCCCGAAGGAGCAATTCAGCTGATTTGTGGTGAACCTGGAAATGTTTTGGAGTATATCCAGGATGGCGATTCTGTTTTATTTACAGGATCTGCACGAACAGGAAGAAAATTAAAATCACTTCCCAATATCGCAGGTGGAGCCGTTCGCTTCAACATGGAAGCCGATTCTTTGAATGCTTCTATTTTAGGTTTAGACGCAAAACCGGGAACTCCCGAATTTGATTTGTTCATCAAAGAAGTTCGCAATGAAATGACCACAAAAGCGGGGCAAAAATGCACTGCGATTCGTAGAATTATCGTCCCTGAACATTGGGTGGGCGATGTTCAAAATGCATTGTCAAAAGCATTAGATCAAGTAAAAATCGGGAATCCTCTTTCTCGCGAAACTCGAATGGGTTCTTTAGTTGGAAAGCAACAATACGACGAGGTTCAGAGAAAAATCGATATTTTAAAATCAGAAACCGAACTTATCTACGACGGCAAACAAGAATTAATCGATGCTTCGTTTGATTCGGGAGCGTTTATGACACCGAAATTATTTTTAAACGATTCTCCGTTTACCAAAAATATATCTCACGATGTGGAAGCTTTCGGTCCTGTTTCGACGATTATGCCGTACAAAGATGCGGAGGAAGCTGCTGCATTAGCAAAACGAGGAAAGGGAAGTTTGGTTTCATCTATCATTTCTCACGACGAAAATTTCATTGCAGAAACTGCTTGGAAAATAGCATCTCAACATGGTAGAATTTTCGTTTTGAACAGAGATAACGCCAAAGAAAGCACAGGTCATGGTTCTCCGTTGCCAACATTGATGCATGGTGGTCCTGGTAGAGCGGGCGGTGGCGAAGAAATGGGCGGATTGAGTGGTCTTCATTTCTTCCTTCAAAAAACGGCAATTCAAGGTTCGCCAGATGTTTTGACGGCCATTACAAAAGTATATACGCCAGGAGCTGAGAAAAAATATTCTGACAAACATCCTTTTCAAAAATTCTTTGAAGAAGTGGAAGTTGGTGATTCTTTAGAAACAGCAGGCAGAACGGTTACAGAAGGAGATATCGTTAATTTCTCGAATGTTTCTTGGGATCATTTCTATGCGCACACCGATGCGACTTCGCTTTCCGGAACCATTTTCGATGAGAAGGTGGCGCATGGATACTTCATTCTTTCCGCGGCGGCAGGACTGTTTGTTTCTGGCAAAAAAGGTCCAGTTATTGCAAATTACGGACTGGAAGAATGTTCGTTTTTAAAACCCGTTTATTCTGGCGATACGATTACCGTTTATTTAACAGCAAAAGAGAAAATTAATCGTGGCGTTAAAGGAAGAAATATTCCTTCTGGTGTGGTGAAATGGTTGGTAGAAGTGGTTAATCAACGTGATGAGTTGGTTTGCGTAGCCACGATTTTGACTTTGGTGGCGAAAAAGTCTCCGTTTCTGGATTTTAAAGTGAAATCTATTGAAAAATTACTAAGCAATTTAACCGAAAATTCAGATAGAAAATTTGGCGAAATGAGTCCGCAACAAATGGTCGAACATTTGGAGGAGGTTCTTAGCAATGGTTTTGGGAATTTGAAGGCAGAAGATTTTGCTGAAATTCCGGCGGAACAGTTGGGAAAACTACAAGATTGGCTCTACACCGACCAAAAGATACGTCCAGGTGCCAAATATCCTTTATTGAGGGAAGGAGAAGAAATGCGCCTGAGACATAAAGATTTGGATGAAGCGAAAGCGAAATTGATGGAAACAATGAAAGAATTTTTAATCTATTATCGTGTAAATCCAAAGGCAGAGCATTTTCACCCAAGATTCGGGACTTTGAACAAAGAAATGATGGAACTCTTCCATAGAAAGCATTTTACCCATCATTTTGAACAGTTTAATTTAATCTAAAAGAAGTATCAATGAAATTGAGGATGTTCGCAGACTGTTGCATTCCTAAATTACTACATTTATAGGATGAAAACCTTTGGGCAAAAAGTCGTCGATTATAATAAAAACTTAAAGTATTCCGGAAGCTTGCCGAATGGCTTTGCTGTACTCAATCCGTTTTTCGACAATCCGGAAACGATGGTGGTGATGAATGAATTTTACACTAAGTTTTACAATGATAACAAATCTCGAAGATTCATCATTGGCATCAATCCCAGTCGCCACGGAGCGGGTGTTACGGGCGTTCCTTTTACCGATACCAAACGACTGGATTCCGAGTGCGGCATTAAAATGAAGTCTGCTCGCACCCACGAAGTTTCTTCGGTTTTCGTGTACGACATGATTGCCGCTTTTGGAGGCGCTGAGAAATTTTATAAAGAATTTTATATCAATTCGCCATTTCCGTTAGCCATTGTAAGAAACACTAAAAACGGATATCTCAATGCGAATTATTACGATGAAAAAACACTTTTTGAAGATGTAAAACCTTTCATTATCGAATCCTTGAAAAATCATATCGCTTTAGGTTTGGATACTTCGGAAGTTTTTATTTTGGGAAAAAAGAATGGGGATTTTCTAAGCAAGATCAACAATGAAGAACACTTTTTTGATAAGATGACCGTTTTGGAGCATCCTCGCTATATTCAGCAATACAAATCGAAAGAGAAAGAAATGTATATTGACAAGTATTTGTTGGCATTTCATTCTTCACAACTCTAATTTTAAGTCATAACTCATACCTAATCATTTTGTTTAAATGGAAGCATTCGTAACCTCTACTGTTCAATACAATGTCGCCGAAATCACATTCGGAACACCTAAAAGCAACTCACTTCCTGGGCATATTCTCGAAGAATTGACGCAAACGATTTTAGATGAAGGTTCAAAAAACGAAGTAAAAGCGATTTTGATAAAAAGTGAAGGCAAAAAAGCGTTCTGCGCAGGTGCTAGCTTTGATGAATTGCTGGAAATTGAAGATTTAGAAACATCAGAAAAATTCTTTGGTGGATTTGCAAAAGTCTTAAATGCAATGCGAAATTGCGGGAAAATTGTTGTTGTACGTGTGCAAGGGAAAACCACTGGAGGCGGTGTGGGCATTGCTTGTGGTGCTGATTACTGTTTTGCGACAAAAGATTCAGCTTTAGCGCTAACGGAGCTCAATTTGGGAATCGGGCCGTTTGTTATTGGTCCTTATGTAGAGCGAAAAATTGGAAAATCCCAATTTGCTGCAATGGCAATTGATGCCGATTTCCGAAGTGCATCTTGGGCAAAAGAACATAATATCTATCACTCTGTTTCAGATTCTATTAATGAAATGGATTTGAAACTTGCAGATTTTTTGCAAAAGCTTTCATCCAGAAGCGATGATGCGTTGGCTTTAATTAAAAAGGTATCATGGGAAGGAACGGATCACTTTAATGATTTGATGCCTGCAAGGATTCACATGAGTGCAAGCTTGATTTTGGAAGATTCAGCAAAAGAAAGCATCGCGAAAATTAAAGAACGATTGCGAGAGAAATAAACAAAGGGAAGTTTTTTCTTCCCTTTGCTACTGTTTAAGTTTTCTTTTTCTTTCGCGTTTATTGATATAATCCAGAACAGCATCTTTCGTTGTCAGCCAATTTCTTCCTTCTTTAAATGCATCAATTTTTCCGGTTCGTGCAAGTAAACTGAGGTATTCTTGGCCATACGGAAGCCGCTCTTCTTCTACGATATTCGAGATCGTTTTATACTGATCGTAGGTGTTGTTGAGCGAACTAAGATAAATGTCCAAACTCCTTTCTATCGATTGTAGAATAAGCAATGCCAGCTTCGAATAATCTTGGTTATTTGCAAAATTGAGCGCATCATAATACTTTTTTCGATCATTTTTCAGGATGATCGCTGGCGGAAAACCGTGCTTCATCAGCAAAAGATTGAAAAGTAATCGCACCGTTCTGCCATTGCCGTCAAAAAACGGATGTATCCATACAAATCGATGATGAAAGATGATCGATTTTGTAAGAATATCAACTTCGGATTGATTGGTCCACTCAATAAGTTCAGTAATATAGTCGCAAACCTTGAGCGCATTGGGCGGAACAAAGTTGGCACCCGAAATACGAACCCCGGAATTTCGGAATCTTCCTGCAAAATCTTTTTCAATTTTTTGGAGCACCAATGCATGAACATCCAGTATATCCTTTTCTGTGAGGATATAGCTTGGGCTTACCAAATGTTCAATATGTTCAATCGCTTCTTGGTGATTAATCGCTTCAAAATGCTCGCGCAAAGATTTTCCCTTAACGGTAAAACCTTCTTCAATGATCATTTTTGTTTCCTGCAAAGTCAGGGTATTTCCTTCAATACTGTTGGAGTTGAACGTCCATTCGAGCGTTAGACTTTCTTTAATACCTTTGACGGCAATGCTTGGGATAGGGCGCAATTGATCCAATCCTGCTTTTTTCTGCAAAATCCTATCGAATTGTTTTTCAAATCCTTCAAATTGATATGGATATTCTTGCCACTTCATTTTATCTTTCTTAATGGCTATAGTATTGAATTGTTTTTTATTCCCACAAAGTTACAACTATTTTTTAAGATCGGTTACCATCATTTTAAATATATCCGATATTAAATTGTTTGAATTAAAAAAAAGCGTCACCAGAATTTCCGGCAACGCGCTACTTTTAAGTTATCAAAAGTTTATTTTAAATTCAGTTTTAATTCCAGTTCATCCAATTGATCTTGATGGATCGGTGACGGTGCATCAATCATCACATCTCTTCCGGAGTTATTTTTTGGGAAGGCGATATAATCTCGAATTACTTCGTTGCCGTCAAGAATGGCAACAAACCGATCGAAACCAAATGCTAATCCTGCGTGTGGCGGAGCACCATATTTAAAGGCGTTCATCAGAAATCCGAATTGTGCCTCTGCCTCTTCTTTGCTGAATCCCAAAAGGTCAAACATTGTACTTTGCAATTCTTTGTTGTAAATTCTTACGGAACCGCCACCGATTTCGTTTCCGTTCAGAACCATATCGTAGGCATTGGCTCTGGCTTTTCCCGGATCGGTTGACAACAATTCAATATCTTCTGGTTTCGGTGAAGTGAAAGGATGGTGCATGGCGTGGTAACGACCGGTTTCCTCATCCCATTCCAATAGTGGAAAATCAATCACCCAAAGTGGAGCAAACTCATCACCTTTTCTTAATCCTAACTGATTGCCGAGCTCCATTCGTAGTGCAGAAAGCTGTGTCCTTACTTTATTGGTTTCGCCGCTCATCACCAACATCAGGTCGCCTGGTTTTGCGTTGAATTTTTCAGCAATTTTTTGTAAATCTTCTTCATTGTAAAATTTATTGACAGAAGATGTTAAAATGCCATCATTTTGATATTTAACCCAAACCATTCCGGAAGCACCAACTTGCGGACGTTTTACCCAATCGATCAAGCCGTCAATTTGTTTGCGGGTGTAATCGGCGCAACCTTCAACATTAATACCGACAACAAGATCGGCGTCATCAAAAATCTTGAAATCTTTTCCTTTCACCAACTCATTAAGCTCCACGAATTGCATCCCAAAACGAATATCCGGTTTGTCGTTTCCGTAGGTTTTCATCGCATCATCGTAAGTCATTCTCGGGAATTGATCGAAATTTTTTCCGGTGATGTCTTTCAGTAAATGTTTGGCAAGTCCCTCAAAAATCTCCAATACGTCTTCTTGTTCCACAAAAGACATTTCGCAGTCGATTTGGGTGAACTCTGGTTGTCGGTCGGCACGTAAATCTTCATCGCGGAAACATTTCACGATCTGAAAATAACGATCCATTCCGGCCACCATCAATAATTGTTTGAAGGTTTGAGGCGATTGGGGCAATGCATAAAATTGTCCCGGATTCATTCTGCTGGGAACCACAAAATCACGCGCACCTTCAGGTGTAGATTTGATGAGAACGGGTGTTTCTACCTCAATAAAATCTTTTTCAGATAAGTAGTTTCTTACTTTTTGCGCCATTTTATGACGGAAAATAAGCTTCTCTTTCACCGGATTTCTACGAATATCTAAATACCGATACTTCATTCTGAGTTCTTCACCGCCATCTGTTTGATCTTCGATGGTGAAAGGAGGTAAAAGAGATTCATTTAAAACGGTAAGTTCTTTCACAAGAATTTCTACTTCGCCTGTCGGGATTTTTGGGTTTTTGGAAGCGCGCTCAATCACGGTTCCTTTTACCTGAATTACAAATTCGCGACCCAGCTTTTTGGCTTGTTCAAACAATTCTTTTGAAGAACGGTCTTCATCAAACACCAATTGGGTAATTCCGTAGCGGTCTCGCAAATCGATCCAGATCATAAATCCTTTATCGCGAATGGTTTGCACCCATCCGGAAAGGGTAACTTCTTCATTAAGATTGCTTAGCGTAAGTTCGCCGTTGGTTGTAGTACGGAACATTTTGGTGTTAAAATTTTTTAGGTTGATGTTACAATTTCTTATTACATTGATGCATCAATGGTTTTTAACCACTGGTTTGCAAAAGAAATCTGCGTTTGCAAAGATAAAGTTTTTGCCGCTAAGAGGGAAAACTTCGGTACGATTAAAAAACAATCGGGAACAGTAATGATTTTTACAGAAAATTTATAACTTTGTGTAAATCACCAACAAAATAAATGCATTATGGGAAAAGGAGATCAAAAATCTAAACGTGGCAAAATTAACGCGGGAAGTTATGGTAAACGCAGGCCAAGAAAATCATCAAAACTTGCGGTGGTTGCCGAGCAAGCAGTAAAAGCTGCCAAAGAAGAGAAACCGAAAGTTGCCGCAAAACCTAAGGCAGAAAAAGCTGAAGAGACAAAGGAAGCTAAACCCAAAGCTACTAAAGCTAAAAAAACCGAGGATTAATCCTCGGTTTTTTTATTGGTTTTTCGGGCGCGGCGAAGCCGCGCCCGAAAAGTAGTAAAATTATTTTCCTCCAAGAATAGAGCCCAACAACCCACCAAGTCCACCTTGTTGTTGCTGTTGCCCACCTCCTAAAACACTTCCTAAAAGATCGTTTAAAGGATTGGATGTCTGTGCTTGCGCCTGGTTCTGTGCATTTCCTAAAATTCCTCCTAACAAATCACCCAAACCACCACCAGAAGTAACGTTATTGTCTTTTCTTTGCTGACCAATGTAACCCATAATAAGCGGGGCAAGCATTCCCAAAATAGGACCAATCTTGTCCATCGAAATTCCCGTATTTTGTGAAAGCTGATTTTCTACCTGTGATTTTTGTCCGCCAAAAATGTGATCAAGGATAGAGCCGCCTTCAGCTTCTCTGGCAGTTGCTTGTGCTGGATCATTCAGAATACTTCCGTCGTGATCTTTATCTAAAGCATTGTTCAGTGCATCTGCTTCTTTCGGGCTTTCCTGAGATTTTTTTCTGAGGTAAGAAATAACCAATGGCGCTGCGACGGCCAGAAGGGCAATGACTTGATTTTTGCTGATTCCGAATTTGTTTTCAGCATCCGACGCTACCTGATTGCCAGCGTTTCCTGTAATAAGGTCAATTAAACTCATAGTTTGTTGATTAAAATTATTTTAAATTGAGAACCAAAGTTACCAAAAACCATTCCTATTTTTTTGTTGAATCAAGAAAATGTGGGAAAAGGCAACTATTTTGTAAGTTGATTTTCTTATGTTTTAAAAATGATGGCCGCTACCCCATATTTCTCAGATGATTTCAATAAAACTCTTCCAAAAAATAAGTTAAAATATTTTAATTCTTTTCCCTCATCAATTTTTGAAAATTGGCACGTTAGAACATGCTTCACCAAACATCAGCGATTTCACCAACGGTTTAAGTTGCTCCACCAGTTCGATGTACGCGTTTTCGGGAACAAAATCATCAGTGCAACCTTTCACCAATACCCGTTTTCCCATTAAATCGGTAAAATCGTAGGTTTCAATGGCATTGTGCATTAGGAGCACTTCCAGATCTTCCCGGTTTCCATAAACTACTTTCCTTGCAAAACCGGTTAATTTCGCCGTAAGCAGAAAATACGCCCACAAAGGAACAATAGCATCTGCAGAATTGTAAATATAAACGAATTTTCCAGCGTAGTCCTCGGCATCAAGCTGAGCAATCTTTTCGCGAAAATCTTTTTCTTTTAATATTAATCCTTCAAACAGAAAATCTTTTAAATCAATTCCTTTTCGTTCGCCTTTTGGTATAAGCTGGGCAAGATCAAAATTCACCAAACCGCTGTCTGCTACCTTATTTTTTATTTCAAAATCTTCGGACATTTATTCTATCTTTGAAGACAAAATTACAACATTTCTAATTATCGTCCTCATGGAGATCAACTTCGATTTGCATTGTGACTTAACCGCTTATTTGGCTGAACCTAATACTTCGGCCGATGGTGATATTCGTTGCTCTGTGTCGAATTTGAAGAACGGTAATGTCAAGTTTCAAGTAATGGCATTTTATTCGGCCACGAAGAAAGGAAGCGTTGATGAAGTAAAAACCCAGCTTAGCAGGTATAGGGATTTACTAGCAAGAAATGATATTGATGAATTTAAACCTGAAAAATTTTCATTGCATAATCCAAAACTGTCCGTCATTGCAGCCGTGGAAAATGCGTCAGGACTTTGCGAAGAAGAAATGCCTATTCATTTGATGAGGGAGAATCTCGATAATTTGCTCTCCAATGCAGATCTGATGTACATTGGGCTAACTCATCATAACGAAAATCGTTTCGGCGGAGGAAATTATACCGATGTTGGTTTGAAGGACGACGGAAAACAGCTCCTTGATTATATTAACCATCGCAAAATTGGCATCGATTTTTCGCACACAAGTGATCGATTGGCTTATGATGTACTGAATTATATTGATCAGGAAGATTTAGAAATTCCTGTTCTGGCAAGCCATTCTAACATGAGGTCGGTATTTGCTCATCCAAGAAATTTACCTGATGAGTTGGTGAAGGAAATCATTCGTCGAGATGGCTTGATCGGGTTGAATTTTGTAAAGTATTTTGTGGGTGAGGAAACTGCCGAGTCTATTTTTAAGCATATTGATTACGCGCTACAATTAGGCGCAGAGAATCACCTTTGTTTTGGAGCTGATTTTTTTGATGACAAAGTGCATCCGGAACAACAAAAATATCCTTTCTTTTTTGAGGAAATGGGAGATCCTTCTGCTTATTCATGGATTAATGAAAAAGTTTCCGAAAACTATTCCGAAGAAATTAAAAGTAAAATCAGCCATCAGAATGTCTTGAATTATTTTGCAAGACAACAGGGTTAAAACGATTAAACAGTACAGATTTTGAAATATTATATCATCGCAGGTGAAGCATCCGGAGATTTGCACGGAAGCAATTTAATAAAAGCCATTCAGGAAAAAGACAGAAATGCAGAGTTTCGGTTTTGGGGTGGCGATTTAATGGCAAAAGTTGCGAGTAAAGAACCAGTAAAACACTATCGGGACTTAGCGTTCATGGGCTTTCTGGAAGTGGCAAAGAATCTCAAAACAATTCTTAATAATATTAAATTTTGCAAAGAAGATATTAAAGAGTATCGTCCCGATGTTTTGATTTTAATTGATTATCCGGGATTCAATCTGCGAATTGCAGAATTCGCAAAAAAACTCGGGATTAAGGTTGTTTACTACATTTCTCCACAGCTTTGGGCATGGAAGGAAGGGCGCGTTGAACAGATTAAAAAGTTTGTCGATGAGATGTTGGTGATTTTGCCATTTGAGAAAGATTTTTACAAAAAACATCAGGTGGATGCGCATTTTGTGGGGCATCCTTTGCTCGATGCTATTTCGGATTTACCACCAATTGACGCGGGTACTTTCAAAAAAGAAAACGGACTCAATAATAAAGAAATTATCGCTTTACTTCCTGGTTCCCGTGAGCAGGAAGTTTCTAAGATGCTTCAGATGATGCTATCTGTTAGGCCTTATTTTGAAGATTACCAGTTTGTTATCGCAGGTGCGCCAAGTTTACCTAAGAGTTTCTACGAAAAATTTTCGGATGAGAATGTCCATTTTGTATCGAATAAAACCTATGATTTGCTTCGTTGTTCTAAAGCGGCTTTGGTAACTTCCGGCACTGCAACACTCGAAACTGCATTACTCAATGTGCCTGAAGTGGTCTGCTATAAAGGAAGCAGGATTTCTTATGAGATTGGGAAACGCCTCATCAAAAACATTAAGTATATCTCGTTGGTGAATTTAATAATGGACCGCGAAATCGTTACGGAGCTTATTCAGGATGAACTTAATACGAATAACTTGGTGGATGAGCTAGGCCGTGTTTTGGAGGGTGACCAACGTCAGCAAATGCTTCAAAACTATCGTGAACTGCGCGAAAAATTGGGCGGAAAAGGTGCGAGCGGACATGCAGCCGAAATCATTGTTAATGGGTGATTTAACGGTGAAATAGCCGGGCGCTTTTGGCTACATTTGCTTGAAAAACCTCTGTTTTGAGCAAGCAACCACTTCTTTTGCTGTGTGTTTCTTTTATTCTTGGGATTTTTCTGCAGGATGTTGTTCGGTGGTCGGTTTTTAAGATTTATTGTTTTGTCGTCATTTGTTTTGTATCTTTAATTGTTTACTTTGTCAGGAACTTTTATGTCCATCGCTGTCGGCATTTTTCAAGTTTACTTTTTGCTTTTGCAGCTGGAATTTTAGTCCATTCTTTTTCTTTGAAAGAACAAAGTTTACCCGACTTGAAAGGTCGCAACCTCATTTATTTTAAACTGAATCAGAAGCTAAATTCTAACGAGAAAAATCGTCGCTACGAGATTACTGCATGGAAGGACAAGAGGGAGTTTCGCAGTATATTGTCAATGCCTAAAGAGGAAAGCGAACTCAACTTTAAGCATTATTATAAGGCTGAAGCTTATGTAAATCGGGTGCAGCAAGCATACAGTGATTTTCAGTTTGATTATGCTAAGTATCTCAGTCGCAGAGGTGTTTTTCATCAAAGTTATCTGCCCAATTCTTTCAGCCAGGGAACTCGTAAAGATTTATCTTTTGCGGAGAAAATCCGTCAGCAAAGACTCGAAACTTTATCCAAACTAGATAATTTAAAATTGAGCAAGAAAGCACGCGAATTTACCAAGGGAATTATTCTTGCCGATAGAACAGAGATGGACAAGGAAACTGTTCAGGATTTCTCCAGATCTGGTTTGATGCATGTTTTAGCGATTTCCGGTTCGCATATGGCTATTTTCTTCTGGCTTATCCTGGGTGTTTTGTACCCTTTTTTCTCCTCTAAATTTAGGAAATTTAAGATCGTGTTTGCATTGCTTCTCATATGGAGTTTTGCTGTCTTTATTGATTATGGAAGCTCGGTATTGCGCAGTTGCATCATGATTTCCTGCTATTATATATATGTATTGCTGCAGCGAAAACCCGATTTGCTACATGCGATGGCTATTGCTGCATTGCTGATATTACTGGTGGATACCAATCAGCTTTTTGATGTCGGTTTTCAGTTGAGTTTTGTGGCGGTTCTTGGCATTTTTTGGTTGAATGGGCCTATTCTTCAGCATTTGCCAAAGCCCAAAAGTAAGTTGCAAATTTTTCTGGTGAATGTTGTTTCGGTAAGTTTTGCAGCTCAACTGGCAACACTTCCGTTGGTTCTTTTTTACTTTCATCAATGGAGTTTCGTTTCAATTCCTGCTAATTTGCTGATTATTCCTGCTGCCGAATTGATCATCATTTTTGCATTACTAATGACGGTTTTAGCAGCATTCTCAATGCAATGGTGGTGGCTCAATGAATGGTATGATTTTGTAGTTAGTTGGGTTTTAAAGCTGATCGGTTTCTTTGCACATGTGGATTCGGCTTACTTTACAATGATTCCCATGAACTTGCTGGAGGTGATGGTTGCCTTTGTAGCAATTTATTTTTTGAGGTTTCCCCTTAGAAGATTCAGAATTAAAAGTGCTTCGGTGTTTGCCTATTTTTTAATTTTATTTTTGGTTTTGCGTGCCTTTCTCAATTATCGAGCTGCGCAGCTGGATGAGGTTTTAGTTCATCGCTATTTTAAAGAACGAGTTATTTCGGTGAAGCAGAAAGATCAGGTGGCATTTTTGATTCCCGAGCAGGTGGATCAAAATAAGATTTTGGCCTACATTATTGAGCCATACCTTACTTCAAGGCGCACCAATAACTATATGATTAAGGTGGTTCCGAAGGATTTAGAAAGTATCACCATTCATGGTTCTGTTTATTCATTAATCGATGATCAATGAGCTATTTTATTTAGAACTATTACAAACTAATTAATTGTGATAATTCTCACTTTCACCAAGCTTCACATTTCTTTAACTTTGTGGAAGTTCAATTACGAAAAAAAAACAAAAATTTATGGCAGGTTTAAAGAGTTCTACCATCGGTAGGAAGTATGCAATGGCATTGTCCGCAATGTTTTTGCTCATTTTTCTTGTGGTGCACCTTTCAGTTAATATGCTCTCGGTTTTCAGCCAGGATGCTTTTAACAGTGCTTCCTATTTTATGGGATATAATCCCGCAATCCAGTTTCTAATGCAGCCGGTTCTAATGTTTGGAGTGCTTTTTCACTTCATTATGGGATTTGTTTTGGAGGCAAAAAACAACAAGGCAAGACCGGTAAAATATGCGGTGAACGATGGCAACGCCAATTCAACATGGATGTCCAGAAATATGATTATTTCCGGGCTTGTTATTTTGGCATTTCTCGGTCTTCACTTATACGATTTCTGGTTTCATGAGATGACCTATAAATATGTGCCCGGTGAGGGAGATCCTAATGATCTGACGCGTTTTTGGGGAGAACTTCATCATAAATTTGCGGATTTATGGCGTGTGGTTTTCTATGTCGTTGCCTTTGTTCTTTTAGGGTTACACCTGGCGCATGGTTTCCAATCCTCTTTTCAGTCGATTGGTGCAAGACATCCAAAATACACACCTGTCATTAAAGCAGTGGGAAATTGGTATTCTATTCTAATTCCTGCGGGTTTTATTTTTATAGCAGTTTTCCATTATATCACTCAATAGTTTTATGTTTTTGAATGATTCAAAATCTAAAATCTAAAATTTCCAAAACAATGAGCAAATTCGATTCGAAAATTCCTGGAGGTCCGCTAAAGGACAAATGGAAAAATCATAAAGACCACATGAACCTTGTTGCACCCAACAACCGCGACAAGATTGATGTCATCGTAGTAGGTACCGGTTTAGCCGGTGGCTCTGCTGCTGCAACTCTGGCAGAACAAGGGTACAATGTAAAAGCATTTTGCTACCAAGATTCCCCAAGAAGAGCACACTCTATCGCTGCGCAAGGTGGTATTAACGCTGCAAAAAATTATCAGGGAGATGGTGATTCTGTTTATCGCTTATTCTATGATACTATTAAAGGAGGCGATTATCGTGCGAGAGAAGCCAATGTTTATCGATTAGCAGAGGTTTCCGGAAATATTATTGACCAGTGTGTTTCGCAAGGTGTACCTTTTGGGCGTGATTATGGCGGCCAGCTCGATAACCGTTCTTTTGGTGGTGTACAGGTGAAAAGAACTTTCTATGCGAAAGGACAGACCGGTCAGCAGCTGCTATTAGGAGCATATTCTGCCATGAGCCGACAAATCGGTAAAGGGAGAATTAAAATGTATAACCGCCACGAAATGCTGGATCTGGTTATTGTCGATGGTAAAGCAAGAGGAATTATTGCCAGAAATTTGGTAACCGGTGAAATCGAGAAACATTCTGCACACGCAGTAGTAATTGCTTCTGGAGGTTATGGCAACGTATATTTCCTTTCAACCAATGCGATGGGATCCAATGTTTCTGCCGCATGGAAAATTCATAAAAAAGGAGCTTATTTTGCTAATCCTTGTTTCGTACAGATTCACCCAACTTGTATACCGGTGCATGGAACACAGCAATCTAAACTGACGCTGATGTCGGAATCGCTTCGTAATTCAGGTAGAATCTGGGTGCCGAAGAATATCGAAGATGCAGTAGCCATCCGTGAAGGTAAACTGAAACCAGAAAACATTAAAGCAGAAGATCGTGATTATTATCTGGAAAGAAGATACCCTGCATTTGGGAATTTAGTTCCTCGTGATGTGGCTTCTAGAGCTGCAAAAGAAAGATGCGACGCTGGTTACGGAATAGAAAACAATGATACAAAAGAAGGTGTTTATCTTGATTTCTCTACGGAAATTATTAAAAAAGGTAAAGAAACGGCCTTAGAGAAAAATATTCATAACCCCACCGAGCAACAAATCTATGATTTGGGTAAAGCTTGGATTGAGGAGAAATATGGTAACCTCTTTGTGATGTACGAAAAAATTACGGCAGACAATCCTTACGTAACTCCAATGAAGATTTATCCGGCGGTGCATTACACGATGGGAGGTATTTGGGTAGATTATAATTTACAGTCTACTATTCCCGGATGTTTTGTAATTGGTGAAGCCAACTTCTCTGATCATGGAGCCAACAGATTGGGTGCTTCTGCACTGATGCAGGGCCTTGCTGACGGTTATTTTGTGCTTCCTTATACCATCGCAGATTATCTGTCTGCCGACATCCGTACAGGATCAATACCAACCGATACGCCAGAGTTTGCTGACGCGGCTCATGGCATTCAGGATAAAATTAAATTCTTCCTGAATAATAACGGAAAACACTCTGTTGATTACTTCCATAAAAAACTGGGACACATCATGTGGAACAAAGTTGGAATGGGCAGAACACCAGAAGGTTTACAAGAAGCGATTAAAGAAATTGCCGAAGTTCGAGAAGAATTCTGGAAAGAAGTGAAAGTACCAGGAACCAATGATGAGATGAATCCCGAACTGGAAAAAGCATTTCGTGTAGCCGACTTCTTGGAATTGGGACAGCTCATGGCCATGGATGCTTTAGAAAGAAAAGAATCCTGCGGAGGACATTTCCGTTGGGATCATGCGACACCGGAGGGCGAAGCGGAGAGAGATGATGTGAACTATAAGTATGTTGCCGCTTGGGAATATATGGGAAGCGACATTACCAAAGAAGTAGTTCATAAAGAAGAGTTGATTTATGAAAACATCGAAGTGAAGACAAGAAGTTATAAATAATCTCCAAAAACAGATAGAAAAATGAGTACAAAAAAAGGACTTAACCTGACTCTGAAAATATGGAGACAGAAAAACAATAAAACAAAAGGACAGTTCGAGACCTATAAAATTTCTGACGTTTCAACCGATTCATCGTTCCTGGAAATGCTCGATATGCTGAATGAAAATTTGGTGAATGAAGGAAAAGAGCCGATCGCTTTCGACCACGACTGCCGTGAAGGGATCTGCGGAATGTGTTCGCTCTACATCAACGGTCGGGCACACGGTCCGGATACGGGCATCACTACCTGTCAATTGCACATGAGGATGTTCAAAGACGGCGAAACCATTCATATTGAACCTTGGAGAAGTGCTGCTTTTCCTGTGATTAAGGACTTAGTGGTGGATCGTAGCGCATTTGATCGCGTGATGGCAGCAGGTGGTTTTATCTCTGTTAACACTTCCGGTAATACCACTGATGCCAACAGTATTTTGGTACCTAAAGAAGATGCCGACAAAGCTATGGATGCTGCGGCGTGCATCGGTTGTGGCGCGTGTGTCGCTACCTGTAAAAATGGTTCTGCTATGCTGTTTGTGGGAGCTAAAGTTTCCCAATATGCATTGCTTCCGCAAGGTAGAATTGAGGCGCAAAGAAGAGTGCTAAAAATGGTAAAAGCCATGGATGAAGAAGGATTCGGAAACTGTTCGAATACAGGTGCCTGCGAAGTAGAATGCCCGAAAGGAATTTCGCTAGAAGTCATCGCCAGAATGAACCGCGAGTACATGTCAGCCAATGTGGATAAAGGATAGGAAGCGATAAAGCTGGTCGCTACTGACCTATTGAAATAGAACAAAACCATCTCCGTGATAGAGGTGGTTTTTTCATTGTTAAAAATTCACAAAAACCTTGTTTAATTTTTGCAGACCCTTTAAATAGTGTATTTTTGCGCAAATTTCAGATAACATAAAAATGAAAAAGTATTTTTTATTGGTCCTTTTCGCCATCTTCGCAGTTTCATGTTCTAAAAAGGTGGAAGTAACGGGTAATTTAGCGGGCGGATCGCCATTGGAAAGAATTGAATTTATAGAAGCATCGGGAGTAGCCACGCTACCGCTAACCAACATTGGTGTTGATGCGAAAGGAAGCTTTTCAGGTAGTTTTGAAGCACCCAACAACGGAATGTATGTAATGACCTATGCCGGCAAACAGGCAATGATTTACCTTAAAGGAGGTCAGAAACTCAATATCTCGGGTAAAGCTGAAAACTTTCCGGTACAATTTACCATTACAGGAGATGCCAAAAAGAATAATGATTTCCTTAAGGAAGTGCAAACTTTCATTCAGGGTTATGCTTCAAAAATTAATGTTGGAGAAATGGTTGGTAAAGACGAACCTGCATTCCTGAAAGAAATTCAGAAAATAAGTACGGATTTTGAAAAAAATATTGAAGCTGCCGCTAAAAAAACGTCGCCGGATTCGGAAGTGGTTACCTTCAAGAAAGATGAACTCAACGCCAGTGTTTTGGGCTTGATGAACCAATACGAGATGAACCATGGTACGTTAAGCGGTAACCCATCTTTTAAAGTTTCAAAAAACTTTAAAGATGCTGTTGCAAAACTGGAAACCGATAAAGACAGAATGCTGAAAACGCAACCTATTTATCGTAATTATTTATTGGCTCAATTGAGTCCCGATTTCCAGACATTTGCCAATAAGAACAAAAAAGAAGGAGATCTTACCTCTGTTGTGTTTTCCAATTATCTGGACACTAAAAAAGAAATGTCGCAGGTAACCAAAGATTATTTGCTTGCGTTTGTTATCAGCAGCAGCGATCTTGCGCCGGGTATGAAACATGACGTAGCAACGAAGTTAAGTAAACTGGTGAGTGACAAAATTAAAGATGCCACCATCAAAAAAGACATGGAGAATGTTCTTTTCGTTATTTCAGGTCCTAAGATTGGTGAAGCTGCACCAGCTCCTAAGCTCATCAAAGCTGACGGAAGTGCCGTAAAACTTTCCGAAGGAAAAGGGAAACCTACCTTGGTGATGTTTTATGCATCTTGGAATCCTTATATTTCTGAAGCCACCATTCCGGTGCTGAAAGAAGTTGTCAATTTTTATAAATCGAAAATGGATTTCACTTTTGTGAATCTTGATGATACCAAAGAGCAATTCGTGAAAGCCAGTAATGCAATGCTAAAGGGAGTTCCCGGAAATAACGTGTACGGCGAAGGAGGGATGAATTCCCAAGCCGCGAAAGACTATGGAATTTACGGTTTCAAAATGCCGTCATTCATTATTCTGGATAAAAACGGAAAGGTTGCAAGCCGCTTTTTCTTAAACCTTGGAGACCCGGAAATTGTAAATGTGCTGGATCAGCAAACCGGACTTAAAGCACCTTCTGTACAGCCGGAAGCTCACTTGCAAAACGATTTGTTGGCACCGAAACCAGATGCACCAACCAAATAATATAGGTTTTTGATGAAAAATCTGTGTCCTGTCGGTTATTCCGGCAGGATTTTTTATATTTAACAAAAAAAACAATGAAACACCAGTTATTGCTTCCGCAGAATATCCTTTTCTCCATCGCCGTATCAGGGGTTCTTTTTACATTATTTACCATCGGTATTGATATGACTCATTTGGGAATTCCTTTGGCAGCTGGTAGATTTTTCGAGTGGGTGGGTTTAATCGCTAGTTTTATAACGGTGGTGGTTTTAATTGTTGATGTTTTCAAGAACAATATCAACGGCAAATACCTGTGGACACTGGCTTTTCTTTTGCTGGGCTGCATGTCCGGGCTATATTACCTGATGAATCGCGAGAAATGGGTAATGGGTTCTTAGGATTTCGGCCGTACCTTTTCCTCTGATTATTTTTGAATGCTCAATGAATTTGGTGATTCCATGAGGAATTATCGACTACTTTTTATTTTAAAACCTTACT
Source organism: Chryseobacterium sp. 39-10 (assembly GCA_001898255.1). Lineage (GTDB taxonomy): Bacteria > Bacteroidota > Bacteroidia > Flavobacteriales > Weeksellaceae > Kaistella. The sequence continues at coordinate 109,105 of MKTK01000015.1, forward strand.
TTTGTGGTCATTAAATTTATAATGAGGAAGAAGCATAAAAATATTATTTTAGAGAACATTTCGTTGGTTTCAGCAGGCGCAAAAGGTGTAGCAATAGGACGAACCGATGATGGCAAAACTGTTTTGGTTTCGGGAGCCGTTCCGGGAGATGTGGTGAATGCCCGTGTCAAAAAATCAAAATCCAAATACTTCGAAGCGGAGGCGATACAAATTATTGAGAAGTCTCCGTTTCGTGTTGAGCCCAAATGTATTCATTTTGGAGTATGCGGCGGCTGCAAATGGCAGAATTTGGCCTACGAGAAACAGCTCGAATTTAAACAAGACGAAGTGTTTAATCATATCAAAAGAATCGGCGGTATTGAAGAATTTCAAACCATGCCCATCTTTGGGAGTGAAGAGCAGTACTTTTACCGCCACAAAATGGAGTTT
>MKTK01000015.1:109552-122131 GCA_001898255.1 Chryseobacterium sp. 39-10
TAAGTTCTGAAGAAGATTTTGGTGATAAAAATGCGCTTGGTTTCCACATTCCAGGCATGTGGAGCAAAATTCTTGATCTGAAGGAATGCTGGCTGCAGGAAGATCCTTCCAATGCCATTCGACTCGCGGTGAAGCAGTACGCAGTAGACAACCAACTGGCCTTTTTTGATGTTAAAAATCAGGAAGGATTCCTGAGAACGCTGATGTTGAGACAAAACTCAAAAGGCGAATGGATGGTGCTGTTTCAATTGTTTCGGGAAGAAAAAGAGCAGCGCGAAAAACTCTTCAGATTTTTGCTTGATAAGTTTCCGATGATTAAAACACTGCTGTATGTCGTTAATGAAAAATCGAATGATTCTATTTATGATCAAAACGTGCACACTTATTTTGGTGATGGTTTTTTGATGGAAGAAATGGACGGTTTGAAATTTAAGATTGGCCCAAAATCATTTTTTCAGACCAATTACAGACAGGCATTGGAGCTGTACAGGAAAACCCTTGAGTTTGCCGATTTGAAAGGCGATGAGGTGGTTTATGATTTGTACACCGGTACAGGAACAATTGCACAGTATGTAGCCCGAAATGCAAAGCAAGTCATCGGCATCGAGTCGGTGCAAGAAGCCATTGATTCGGCAAAAGAACACGCCCAACTGAACGGACTTACCAATTGCACTTTCTATTGCGGTGATATGAAAGATATTTTTAATGATGAGTTTTTAGCCAATCATCCAAAAGCAGAAGTACTGATTACCGACCCACCAAGAGATGGAATGCACCAGAAAGTTGTAGAGCAAATTCTGAAACTTTCGCCTGATAAAATTGTGTATGTGAGTTGTAATTCAGCAACGCAAGCAAGGGATTTGGCACTCATGAAAGATCATTACCGATTGGTGAAAATTTTGCCTGTTGATATGTTTCCCCAAACCCACCACGTGGAGAACATAGCATTGCTCGTTAAAATCTAAAGACAAAGAAGGCGTTTAAAAATGACCCATAAAAAATGTTTACATTTGAAGATGAAATTAACGAAAATATTCTTTCTTTTAATCGTTTTGCTGGCATTCTACTCTTGTAGTTCCGATGATGATATCTGCATTGGGGGTGAAGCGACACCGCGCATGAAGATTAAATTCAAAACAGAAGCAACAGGGAAGCTGAAAACATTAGATTCTTTATACGTTAATGTTGATTACGGCAGCGGTCCGGTTTCTGTAATTGCCCGAAAGGTGAAAACAGATTCGGTTTATATTCCGCTTCGGGTAGACGAAAATCCATATACAGAAATTTATGTTGGTTTGTCGAAAGCAGCAATCAGTTCCAAAATAAAAATCAATTACACCACATCATCACAGTACGTTTCGCCGGCTTGTGGGGTAAAGAAAATCTACGAAAATGTAAATTCATCGGTAGAAACCGCAAATCCTGTGGTAGGTGCCGAGCAACCTCAAACCCAGATTATTGATGAAAACAAGACGCATCTTTTCCTTCTTTTTTAGCCTCTTTTTTTTAGCAGTTATTGCGCAACAGAAAAAGGATTCTGTGCGCACTGTATGGAAATATGAGCCCAACTTTATGGTGGGTTTTGATGTGCTGAATGCTGGAATGGCGGCTTTCTCGCATCGCAAGGTTTTGCAGGGATATGTATCGTCACGTCTTCAGAATAATCTTCACGGAATTGTGCAGGCGGGATTCGAAAAAAATATTTACGACAAAAATGGTTACGACGCCACGGCAAGTGGTCCTTTTGCGAAATTGGGTGCTTTTTATATGCTGGCTTATGACCGCGAAAATACAATGAACGGTTTCTATGCAGGCGCCCAATTGGCGGGCTCTTTTTATCGTCAGGAATACCGGGCAATCCCCGTTCGGGGTTATGCAGGAAGCTCCACATCGGTGGCGTATCCTTCTTCTACTCAAAGTTCTTACTGGGTAGAGGGAATTATTGGCGGCAAAGTTCAATTGTTTGAGACACCATTTTATATTGATGTAAATGTTCAGCCCAGATACATGGTTTTTTCTACCAAGCAGGACGACATTCAGCCCATGATTGTTCCGGGCTTTGGGCAGAGCTCCGGGAAATTTAACTTGGGTTTCAGTTGGAACATTGCCTATTTCTTCTAAAATCTGGAGCAAAACAGTAAGCTGAAAACGAATACGGAGATGTTTTGTAATGGCTTACCTTCTTACAATGTTGCAATAGGTTTTATTTTATCAATAATTTTTACCGCTTTTTTTTATTCGGAATTTTTGGTTAATAATTAATTTGTTGCCAAATTGTTTAAATTTTGGTTATTTTTTAATTATTTGATTGTTTTGTTGTCTGGCGGGTGGTAGTTCTTCGGTTAAGTTGAGAATTTAACAAATATTCTTTGGGCATGCCTGAAAAAATGATTAGTTTTGAGCAATCATTTAATTTAAGTTATTTTTATGAAGAAATTATTTACCACTTTTTTTGTCGGGGTTTTGGCTTCGACAGTCTCAGCGCAGTGGACACCGACGTCCATGGCGGGAGACAAAGTAAGACCCGAAACAGAAGTCAAGAACTTCTACAACTTGGATTTAAACAGTCTGAGATCGCAATTAGGCGCTGCTGTTGAATCAGGTAAAGGAGCGAAAGCCGTTGTAATCAGCTTACCGACGTTACAAGGAAAGGTCGAAAAATTCGCGGTGTATAGTGCTCCTGTTGTTGTGAAGTCGCTTGCAGATCGTTATCAGCTTGGTTCTTATGCCGGAGTAGGTGTTGATGATCCGTCAAAGTATGTGCGCTTCAGTGTGGCGCCTAACGATTTTCAATCAATGATTTATAGTAATGGAAATTACGAATTCATTGAGCCACAAAATAAAGAAAAGTCTGTTTATGGGGTTTTTCCTAAGAGCAAAAAAACAGAAGGAAGCACCTTTGAATGCGCTGGTGAAGATTTTGCCACTAAACAACAGTTGGATAATTTGCGAGGAAATGCAAGTCTTTCTAATCTTCCAACGGATTTTTCAAAAAGCAGCGATAAAAAGTTTCGTACATACCGTTTAGCGCTTTCTGTAACCGGAGAGTACACGCAGTATTTTGGTGGAGTTCCACAGGCACTTGCAGGGATGAACGCAACGCTAACCAGAGTTAATGGTATCTTCGAGAAAGATTTTGCCATTCGCTTGTTGTTGCAGGACTTCCCTCAGATTATTTTTACCAATCCTAATACCGATCCTTATTCTCCTGCTTCTAGTGGTGCGCAAGGTGCTTGGAATAGTGAGTTGAAGGGAGTTTTGAAAGGTACTACTTATGGAGTAGGTGATGCAAATTATGATATAGGCCACCTTTTTGGAAGATCAGGCGGTGGTGGATCGGCAGGATGCATCGGCTGTGTTTGCGATAATCGCGACACCTACGATTCTTCTTACCAGTGGACATGGCACAAAGGCCAAGGGTTTACTTCGCCTGCCACAGGAAACAATCCAGTAGGAGATACTTTTGATATTGATTATGTTGCGCATGAAATGGGTCACCAGTTTGGCGCTTGGCATACCTTTGCACATGGTATACACAGTGGCAGTATTGCTCACATGGAGCCGGGATCTGGTTCTACCATTATGGGATATGCAGGTATTGTACCGGGAGCTGATGTTCAGGCGCATTCGGATGCTTATTTCCATGCAGTAAGTATTTTTCAGGTTCAGAATTATGTAAATACACAGACATGTGATGTTAATACTGCGATAAACAATAATCCTCCAGTTATCGCTGCGATGGCAGATAAAACAATTCCTAAAGGAACAGCTTTCGTACTAACGGCATCAGCAACAGATGGTGAAGGAGATAATTTAACCTACACTTGGGAGCAATATGATAACGCTACAACTGCCGTAAGAAGCGTATCGCCTACAAGTACTTCGGGACCAATTTTCCGTTCAATTACAGGGACGTCAAGTCCAACAAGATACTTCCCTAAACTTCCTTTGGTAATGCAGGGAACATTGACTAGCCAAAACGATTGGGAAACTGTTTCAAATGTGGCACGTACCCTTAATTTCCGGGTAACGGTAAGAGATAATAATCCTGATGTTGCGCAACAACAAACACAGGTGGCAGCGCAAAAAATCACGGTAGCCAATGCAGGACCATTCAAAATTACTTCAAATAAAGTGTATAACAATGCGCCTGGCCCGTTCAATTGGGATGTGGTAGGAACTAACGCTGCTCCTTTTAATGTGACCAATGTAAAAATTGATTATACACAAGATGAGGGTGCAACCTGGAATGAATTGGTAGCATCTACGCCCAATGACGGAAGCGAGGAATTGAGTTTTGCGTCGTTGCCTACCAACACACAAATCAAAGTAAGAGTTTCTGCAATTGATAACGTATTTTATGCCGTGGCACCGGTGACGGTTTCTGCTATCGTGCCTTGTGATGGAACCGCACCTGCAGCATTTGCAGTCTCTAATATTACAACTGGTGCTGCAACAGTATCTTGGGATCCTATTGCCAGTGCAACATACGTAGTGCAATATAAAAAAGCAGCCGACGCAACCTGGACTGCAGTGCCCGTAACCACTAACACCTATACCATTACAGGATTGGAAGAAGCTACGGCTTACCAAGTGCAGGTGGCTTCTGTGTGCTCAGGAACTACAGGTACATTTACTGCTCCGTCTAACTTCAGTACCTTGATGTTGTCTTACTGTACTCTTACCTCTACCAACTCTAATGATGAGTATATCTCTAATGTTAAGATTACTGCTGAAGGAGCTACTGGTGTAAACAGTAATTCTGCAGCTTCTACCTATACTGATTACACTGCGGATGCTACCAGATTAGTTGGTTTGGCAAAAGGAACTTCAAATAATGTTCTTTCTGTAACCAAAGCATGGAAAGGTTCAAAATACAATGAAGCGATAACCGCTTGGATTGATTTTAATAGAAACGGTACATTTGAAGCTGGTGAAGTGGTAATGCAAACTGCTCCTAACCAAACTACACCTGTAACCCAAACCTTTTCCGTACCAGAAACAGCAGTTACAGGAAAGCCACTAAAAATGCGTGTTGCACTAAGATTCAATACAACGCAAACAGAACCTTGCGGAACTTATACTTACGGTGAGGTTGAAGATTATGCAGTGCTTATTTCACCAACACTTGGTGTAAGTGAAAACGCAAACTCCAATGCAGTTCAGGTTTATCCTAACCCTGCAACGGATATACTGAATGTTGCTAAAGTGTCAGCTAACGCTACTTACACCATCCATAATGTGGCAGGACAAGTAGTATCTGGCGGAAAAATTCAAGATAACAAAGTTCCGGTATCTAAGTTACAGACTGGTGTTTACATCATCTCAGTTCAAGATAAAGGAAACGTAGAAAAAGTGAAGTTCATCAAGAAATAAACACTCTTTTTATTAATTTTAAATCCCCGGAAGTTGTTCCGGGGATTTTTTTTGATGAACAGAATTGAATTTAACAAATATTCTTAAAAATTAACCAAACTTTAACCGTAAGAATTTTTTGAACAATCGCCCTTTATGCAGAATTTCGTTTACTTTTGCCCCTTGTATGAAGAAGTTATTTTTAATGTTTGCGTTGGCTGTTACCGCAGTAGCAAATGCGCAATTGTTCTCGGGCGAAATTCTTGTTCGTGATCAGTCGGTTTACTATCTCAATCAGATTTACGTTACCAACATCACTTCGCACAAAACTGTTTATACCGATTATTTCGGCTCGTTCAGTATCCCCGCACAACCAGGCGATATAATTCGTTTCACCTCTATAATTACCGATCGGAAAGACGTTCAGGTGACAGACCAGGATATTCAAAATTCTAAAAACATTATTGAACTGAAAGTGGCCTATCACGATATTCAGGAAGTGGTGATTAGCAGATTCAAACCTACTGGTAACCTGCGGAAAGATGTAACTTCCCTGAAAGTGGGTGAAAAGGAATTGGCACTTCAGAAAAGTATTGGGCTTCCTACACCAAAAGGCAACGGCTTACCAACAGATCTTCCTCTAGTTGGGTTGTATAATGGTGGCCTTTCTTTTAGTTTAGGAGGAATTTATGATATGCTCTCGGGCGAACGCAAGAAAAAGGAAAGAGCTGCCGAATACGAAAAAATGAATGCGACTATTGCAGGCATCAGAAAATATTATGGTAACGATTATTTTGCTGCCATGAAAATACCAAACAACCTGATTGATAATTTTTTACAGTTCATTTATTCATCGGATAATATTGATCAGTATGTTACGCAAAACAACTATGAAGCCGTTTCGATCTATATCGAAAAGTATTTGCCCGTTTACCAAAAGCGTCTCCGAAATTCACATTTGATGGAAATTGCAAATTAAAATTGCATTTCTTGGCTAAGTTCTTATTTTTGCATTTCTATTTACAAACTAATTTTTCCGTTACACCATAACATGAAGAAACTTTTTTATCTAATTGCTTTATGCTTCTTCGGTACTTTTTTTTCTCAACAGAAAATCAAGGACTATTCCTCGATTATGAAGAGCAACAGTATTTACGAAATTGATGCATTTCTGCGTGATGCACATCCTGATGATCCCAAACGGTTCATCCTGAAGCCGCGCCTCATTAAAATGCTTAAAGATTATATTAAAACCGCTCATCCTTCCGATCAGCGGGTGAAGGAGTTTCAAGAAAAAATTGCATTGCTGCGGAGAAAATCTTCCACAAGAATTAGCTTTGATGAGATGAATGAAAACATACGCCAAAGGCAGATTGAAAAATTTAAGAAGGAACTCTCGGACAAAGGAGGAGCACAGGCCTATGTAACAAAGTCTTACGGAAGCGCGGAAAGCACCGAAGGAACCGTGAGCACAGCGTCCGGAAGTTCTGCAGGCATGAGTGAGGATGAAGCAGCCGAATTTCAGATGCTCATGTCCGAGAATCCTACAGAACACAAGAATAAAACAGTGAAAATTTTGAACTCACTATTTGACCAAGACCCAACAAGCAAAGAAAGTATTGTGATGATCGAGAATAATTCGGACTGCAATATGATCATCCGCCTGGAAGGAGTAGGAAATACCAAATACCGGCTTGCCGTTCCTGCTAAAGGCGACAATACCATTGTGGTGAACAAAGGCGATTACCTGTTCAGCAGTTTAGTTTGTGGCGCGCAGTATGCCTCGCAAAAAACCGTGCAGAAAGCCGTGATTGTTTCCTTGGGTGGAAAATAAAAGCCAATCATCGGAAAAGAGAAAATTACCTATCTTTGTCTTGCTTTTTGAAGATATTAAATGGGTAAAAATAAATTGGCAAGATTTGCCGAGAATAAAACGCTTCCCAATGTTTTTCAACCCACAAGAGAACAAGCCCTCGCAGGTTTTCACCTGAAAGGGAAGTGGCGGCATGATGTTTTTCGTAACGAAAACCCCATCGTGCTTGAGTTGGGTTGTGGCAAGGGAGAATATACGGTTGGTTTAGCCAAAGCGTTTCCGGAGAAAAACTTTATAGGGGTCGATATAAAAGGTGCAAGATTTTGGTTTGGTGCCAAGGAAGCCATCACCGAAAATCTCCATAATGCCGCTTTTTTGCGCACCCAGATCGAATTGATTGACTGCTTCTTTAGCAACAATGAAGTCGATGAAATCTGGATTACTTTCCCTGATCCACAGATCAAATATCGGCGTACAAAACATCGCTTAACACATCCCGACTTTCTGGAGCGCTATCAAAAGATATTGAAGCCAGACGGTATTATTCACCTCAAAACCGATTCCGAGTTTTTGCATGGCTACACTTTGGGGTATTTGCAAGGTGCCGGTCATCCCATTATTTCTGCCCATCACGATATTTATGGTGCACCCGAATATGAACCGGGAACTCCGTTGCTGAGGGAGATTCAAACGTATTATGAGGGACTTTTTTCTGCCAAAGGAAAAACAATTACTTACATTAAATTCCAACTTAATAAAACAATGGACTGATGAAAAGGATTGTCGCTGTTTTGAGTTTATTTTTGATGCTACAATCGATGCAAGCACAGCGAAAAAAGTATGATCATATTCTGACGACCACCGATATTGCACTGATTGAGGACTTCCTGAGAACGGCTCATCCCGAAGATCCCAGACGAATTGTGCTGAAACCGAGATTGCGCTCTCTTAAAAATATGGCATGGACTAAAAGTGGCACCATGAATTATGCAGACCGTAAACCTGTTGAAGCACCTGTAAAGACTGCTCCGCAAAATGCAATGCTTGCAGCTAAGAAAGAGGAAAATGAGTTTCGCGCACTTCTTGAGGATTCCAAAACAAAGCGTGAAGAAATTGCCTCAGAGGTGCTGAATCAGATTTTTAATAATGATGAAAAATCGGGAGAAAGTGTGCTGATGATTCGCAATGACAGCGATTGCAATATGATTATGCAAATACAGGGAAACGATCATTATAGATTGGCCATTCCCGCACATGAAGAAAACTCAATATTAGTTAAACAAGGTGATTACCTCTTGGAAACCAACGTATGCGAAGCAAAGTATCAGTCGGAAAAAAAGATTGTGGGCATGATTCTCGTATCGCTGAGCAATCCGCTAAGAACCACCGGGAACTTAAAAAATAAAGAGCAGGCAACGCTACCATCAGTTCCTGCAGCTGCAGCTTTGGTTCATTAGATTCGCATAGTGCGATGAGGTGGAGGGAGTCCCGAAGGGACGGCTTAATAAGGGATAGGATGAAATCCTATCGGCCAATTTCGGTTTACTTTTGCGCGCAAAGACGAGCCCAACAAAAAAAGGTCCAGAAAAAATCTGAACCTTTTATCTTAATGTGCGGATAAATCTTACTCTGCAGTATCGAAATCAGTATCAGCATCAGCCGAAACTTTTTCGCCTTCTTCTTTAGATTTTTCTTTATCAGCTTTTCTTTGAGAAAGACCTTCTTTAATAGCCTCTGAAACTACAGAAAGAATCATATCGATTGATTTAGAAGCGTCATCGTTTCCAGGAATCACATAATCAACTTTTCTTGGATCAGAGTTGGTATCAACGATAGCGAAAACGGGAATACCCAATTTTTTAGCTTCGGTTACAGCAATGTGCTCATTCATGATATCAACAACGAAAAGAGCAGAAGGAAGACGAACCATGTCTGCGATAGAACCTAAGTTTTTCTCAAGGTTGGCTCTTTGTCGATCTACCTGTAGTCTCTCTTTTTTAGAAAGGGTTTCGAACGTACCGTCTTTTTTCATTTTGTCGATCGCGTTCATTTTTTTAACGGCTTTACGGATGGTTACAAAGTTTGTAAGCATTCCTCCAGGCCATCTTTCAGTAATATAAGGCATGTTAAGTTCTGAAGCATGTTTTGCAACAACTTCTTTCGCTTGCTTTTTAGTGGCTACGAACAGAACTTTTTTACCTGCAGAAGTAATTTTTTCTAAAGCGTTACAAGCTTCATCCAATTTCACTGCTGTTTTATGTAAGTCTACGATGTGAATACCGTTTTTCTCCATGAAGATGTATGGAGCCATATTTGGATTCCACTTTCTGGTCATGTGACCGAAGTGTACACCTGCCTCTAAAAGGTCTTTAACATTTGCTTTAGCCATGTCTCTTTTTTGTTTTTAGTTTACGTTCCGCTTTTTTGCAATCAACTTTTCTTTAGATGGGAGAGAAGTTTGGATGCTAAACTAAACGGGGCAATTTTGGGGTTAAATAATATAGACGCAAAGTGTTGAGATGCGAGAAAAATAATCTCCAGTCCGTTCTCTTTTCGTCTCTTGTCTTGATTAACGTTTTGAGAATTGGAATCTCTTTCTTGCTTTTTTCTGACCTGGTTTCTTTCTTTCCACCATTCTTGCGTCTCTGGTTAGTAACCCGTGAGGTTTTAGCAACCCGCGGAATTCTTCATTGATTTCGCACAAAGCTCTGGAAAGGCCCATTCTAATTGCTTCGGCCTGGCCAGTGATTCCGCCACCGAATACGTTTACGGTAACATCATACTGTCCTAGAGTTTCAGTAAGCAAAAAGGGTTGGTTGATTTTATAAACCAACACATCGGTCCCGAAGTACACTTTAGAATCTTTTCTGTTGATGGTGATGTTTCCCGAACCCGGTTTTACATAAACTCTTGCAACAGAAGTTTTTCTTCTTCCGATTTTATGAACTATCGACATATTAATTATTTGAATTCGTTAATATTAATTACCTTTGGTTGCTGTGCTTCATGCTTATGATCAGCTCCTTCATATAAATAAAGGTTTTTGAAAAGCTGGCTACCCAATTTGTTTTTAGGCAACATCCCTTTTACAGATTTCTCCAATACTTTTAGAGAATCTTTTTTCTGAAGTTCTAGCGCAGTCATCGACTTTTGTCCACCAGGATATCCGGTGTGCCAAATGTAAGTTTTGTCGGCCCACTTGTTTCCGGAAAGAGTAACTTTCCCAGCATTCAAAACGATTACATTGTCTCCACAATCAACATGCGGTGTGTAATTCGTTTTGTGCTTTCCTCTCAAAATCTTGGCAACCTGAGAAGCCAATCTTCCCAATGGTTGTCCTTCAGCGTCTACCACAACCCATTCTTTATTTGCAGTAGCTTTGTTCGCCGAAATTGTTTTGTAACTTAATGTATTCACACTTTTTCGTTTACGGTTAAACATAATTTTCCCAATAAGGGTGTGCAAAGGTATGGTTTTTTTTCAATATGAGAAAACATTCGCGCTTATTTTAAATGTTAAGAATTCTCTATTTTGGCTAAAACATGGTTTTCATCTTGAAAGTTGTCGCCAAGACCAATTCAACAGATTGACAATGTTCAAAAGCTATGCTTTATTGATATTATTGAATGGTGTAATTGATGATTGATTCTCAGGAGTTACTGCATGGTTTATCAAAGAAAATCCGCCTCTACAATGAAGTGGAGGCGGATTCATTCTCTGATGAAGATGGATGAAAATACTATTATTTTTTGATGATTTTCACCACTTTGGTTTCTCTGTCGGTGAAGATTTTCACCACATATACTCCCTGGGAAAGACGGCTAACATTGATCTGATGTTTTTTGTTTTGTCCCTTCTCTGCCAGAATCTTCTGTCCGCTTGCGGCATATATTTCAATGGCATTTATTTGGGCTTCAGCATCAATATAGAGCACATCCGAAACAGGTACCGGATACACCTTAATCTTTGTTGTGATCGCTTCTGAATTGGCTAGACAGGTGGTTTGGCTTGCTGTCACCGCCAGTCTGGTTTCGCTTTCGCATCCGTTCAACCATTGAGATGCATAGTAAACGGTGCCGTTCACCAGTGGAGTGGATGAAGGTAAGACGCTGCCTCCTGCCGCCAGATCATACCATTGCACATTGTTTCCATACACTACCAAATCTGCAATGGTGGCACCCGGACAAAACTGCTGCGTGGTATTTCCGGTTGGGGCTGCGGTATGGTTGATGGTCGCTACTACCGCACTTCTAACAGATGTGCATGTTCCGTTGGTTGTTTCCACATAATAAGTGGTTGTGTTGCTGAGTATTGGGGTAGTAAAGGTTGTTCCTGATCCCAATTCTGTACCTCCGGTTGCTGCATCAAACCATTTGATAGTGGGTGAGGAAGCTGTTGCATTTAAAGTCAAACTTCCTGTTCCGCATCGGGACGCACCCGAGGTGGAGTTAATGGTGGGTACCGTATTGATGGTTATGGTAACCGCAACTCTTGCAGAATTACATCCGTTTAAGGTAGAACCTACCCAATAAGTGGTGGAGTTACTTGCATTAATCGTCCAGCTGTTGCCGCTATAGAGCCATGTACCTCCTGTTTGGGAATCGTACCAATTAATGGAACCCATGTCTGCTGCTGCAGAAATAGTCACTTGTCCACTACCACAACGTACTGCTGGAGTAGTTGAGGTAATAACGGGAATCGGTTTAATGATTGCATCCACTGCTATTCTGTTTGACGTACAACCTGCTGCTGAAGTAGTTTCCGCATAATACGTTTTAGTAGCGCTAAGATTTGGAGTGGTATAGGTAGTTCCTGTTCCCAGTTCATTGCCGCCAGTGGCTGCGTCATACCATTTCACTGTTCCTGCACTTGGATTGGCAGTAAGTGTTACAGAACCCGGTCCACAGCTTTCCACATTGCTTGCAGAAATTGTCGGTATGCTGTTGACTGAAGCCAAAACCGCTGTTCTTGTACTAGCAGTGCATCCGTTGTATGCTTCTGCATAGTAGGTGGTAGAAGTTGAAATGCTAGGGGTGGTAAAGTTGTTTCCGGTGAACAGTAAAGTTCCGCCTGTGGAAGCGTTATACCACTTAATAGTTCCTGAATTGGGTGTTGCAGAAATGTTGACACTTCCTGCTCCGCATCTTGATCCTGGTGTTGTACTGCTGATACTTGCTGAAGCATTTACCTTAATGAAAGCCGTTTTGGTAACGGTATTTTCGCCATCCGTATTTTGTACCTTTAAAGTTACGGCGTAGGTTCCGGCGGTTGCATACTTTACTACAGGGTTCTGGCTGTTGTTAGTTGACGGGCTCACAAAAGTACCACCAGTAACCGTCCATTCCCAAGCAAGTGCATGGCTGGAAGCATCGGTAAAGGTTACGTTTTGATTGACGCAGATTTCAAGGGGA
>MKTK01000015.1:122148-171561 GCA_001898255.1 Chryseobacterium sp. 39-10
TCATCGACGAGCCATCAGCATTACCGCCATAATAGGTGTAAAATTGAGGTGGATCTGCACATACGCCATAAATTTTGGTATGTAGCGCTGATCCAACGTTAATACCACCCATATATGCAAATGATCCGGGAGCAAATCCACAATCAGCGTATGTTTTTGTATTCGCACTGCTGCCATCAAACCCGCCGCCAGTATAGGCAAACTGTCCTGGAGCTAAACCACAACTAAGATTGGTGATTTGCCACTGCACAGAACCGTCTGCAATGCCTCCTCTGTATTGGGAGTAGGCAAAAGCGTGGAAGATGAGCAGAATGAATACAACTATTTTATTAGAAAGAGTTGATTTCATCTTTTTAGATTTTTAATGAGTAATTTGAAATTTTTAGCATGAATGAATCTTCATGTTTAAGAAATCTAAAAGATTTTATCTTACACCTCTTCCTCCTGCAGCATAGATACGAGCGGGAGTAGTAGAGTAATAACTTCCTCTGTCCGATGTTCTTACATAAGTACCCGGACTTACATAATCTCCGCCGCGATAAATATGTCCTGCGCCACTTGTGCCCGGCCATGTACTTTGATCCGCAAATCCGGTTGAGGTTAGTTCGCCATCACCAAGTGTTCCGTTGAAACCTTTCCCGCTGGTGTTGCTCGCAATAACTCGTTCTTCCAGGTTTCCACCCATTTCCATGGCGCCATAATAAGAGGCACCTGCAGAAAGTCTTCCTGAAGCCGAAGTTGCGAAAATACCCACCCTCAATGGTCCGTAGACGGTGGAAGTAGTTCCCACGCCTGCAGCACACATTCCATTGTTAACGACGGTTGATGATATCTCATTGTTCATCTTCGCATTGGTCAGGTTGCCGCTGTTTGTCGCTGTGATGTCGGTACTTCCCCACGGATACTCTCCCGCGATTCTTGGTAATGTTCCTCGGCATATTTTTTCAAATTCAAGCTCAGTCATGGGTCTCAGTGCGGCCCAGTCTAAATAGGCAGCAAGGTCATTCCAACCCAAAGCGTTCATGGCGATATTTTGCCCGTCATTTGAACTGTTAGGATTTCCGGAGGTGGCATCTGTGCCGTACACCGCAGGTATTGCTCCGTTGTTTCCGGGTGTTACTACAGCAACTCCATTTCTGTAGGAGTATGCTGAATACATTGCGTAGGTTCCCGCTGCACTTATAGGATCTATTTCTACTCTGTTTTTCTGCTGTGTAAAAGTTAAAGAGTTAAGAAAATCAGCATACTGTTCCTGAGAAATTTCATACTTCATACAGTAGAAAGAATTGTAACCCATCGGAAAGCTTGGCGATAGGTCGTCTGAATATGGACCTAACTGTGATGCTGTTAAACCATTGGACTGAGAATTTTCATCAACGGTAATACTGTTGAAGGTGTACAGACTTGTTCCGTCGCCCAACTGAAAGGCACCTTCTGGAATATTGACCATTTCGATTCCGTAAACTTTGTAATTATTGGTTGTTCCCGACACGGTACTCATTTTTAAAGTGATCGATGTAGAACCAATGTTTCCACCACCTATGGCGCTTCTCCTGATGAATACTCCTTTTCCGTCCGTAACGGGATCTACCTGTAGCGGTGAAGCTGCTGAATGGTCTGCTGCAAGGGTACTTAAATTGGCATGCTTCCAAAGTTTGGTGTTGCAATCCTGATATTTAATAAATACCCACACAGCATCCCAGTTGGAAGGCGCTGCACTTGCATTCCATGAGTTATCCCAAGCAATACTAAAAGTGATGTTACTTCCCGAAACCGAGGTGCCGGTAATTTGTAAGTTGTTGGCTTTTACGCTAACGATTCCCATGATCATCATGGTGGTAACAAAAATGTTTGTCAAGAGTTTTTTTGTTTTCATTGTTAAAGGTTTAAATAGGTGAAAATTATATTGTTTTGTGTTTAATAAAAAGGTAATCGCAGATTTCATTTCTTATTTTTCGATAAAGTGAGAATAGCGTTTTCATATGATTTGTTTGGAGCAAAACTATACTGCTTGGCATAAATAAGAGTACCCTGAAGTGGGTATTTTTGTTATTTAAACATTGTTCATTGAAGTGCAACACGTCAAAATGTGCCAGAATTGAAGGCCTCCTTTTTTATTCCTGATTCTTTCATTAATTTTACCCCATGATTTCCGAGAAAGATTTTTCGCAACTAAAGTTTAGCACCCTTAAACATTTTTGGGGATATGATGAGTTTCGCGATGCTCAGGAGGCCATCATCGACTCTGTAATCTCGGGCAACGATACGCTGGTGCTGCTGCCTACAGGTGGAGGCAAATCTTTGTGTTATCAACTTCCGGCGCTTATTTTGGAAGGGACTTGTTTGGTGGTATCGCCACTTTTGGCGTTAATGAAAGATCAGGTCTCACAACTTAAGAAAATGGGTGTCGAAGCCGAGTACCTTTCCTCCGAACTGGACGAGTTTGATACGGAAGCCATTCTTAACCGTTGCAAATACGGTATTACAAAGTTGCTGTATGTTTCGCCGGAAAGGTTGGTCAATCGTATTTTTTTGCAAAATATAGAGGAAATTCAGGTTTCATTAATTGCAGTGGATGAAGCACATTGTATTTCCGAATGGGGGCAGGATTTTAGACCGGGTTATCAGAACATCAGGACATTTCGCGAGAATCTCGGTAAAATTCCATGTCTGGCTTTAACGGCAACGGCAACGCCTAAAGTACTGAGTGAAATTCAGCATAAACTGGGCTTAAAGCATCCATCTGTTTTCAGAAAGAGTTTTCGCCGTACCAACATCCATATCATCACCGATGAAATTTCGGACAAATTCGACCGTATTTATAATCTGATGAAATACAACAGGTCGTCGGGAATTATCTACACCAGAACCCGAAAAGATGCCGAAGATTTGACGAAATTTCTGCACAATAATAATATTCATCATGTTGATTTTTTTCACGCAGGTTTGCCCACTGCTGAAAAACATAAAAGACAGCGAAAATGGCTGCAGGAAAATGATCAGGTACTTATTTCTACCAATGCATTCGGTATGGGTATCGACAAGGAAAATGTGCGATTCGTGGTGCATTTTTCTCCACCACAGTCCATTGAAAATTACTACCAGGAGATTGGCAGAGCGGGTCGTGATGGTGCCGACTCTTACGCATTTATGTACTGGAATGAGCAAGAATTAAAAGCTTTTGATGATATTCTGAAATTTCAGATTCCGACGCGGGCAGAATTTATGAACATCGTCACCTATCTGTATTCTGTTTTTCAAATTGCCGAGAACGACTGGCCCGAGAATGTCTTTCAACTCAATCTGCAGCGTATAGCAAACTTTACAAAAGCGCCGCCTGCAAAGATTAAAAATGTGCTGAATTTTCTGCATAATCAGGAACTTGTTTTTTTTAATAACAGCAAATCACATTCGTCTGTTGAATTGAAAATTTCTGCTGATGATCTGGATCTTCTCTCCAAAAAAGACAGCTACTTTATGGAGCTGCTGTTGCGAAATCTGGCAGGTTTTACTACCCATAAAGTGACTTTCAGTGAAAATGCGTTGTGCCAGAAATTAGGATCGGAACCCCAAGTACTGAAAGAACGACTGAAAGAAATGCAGCAGAAAGCTTATCTGGACTATATCGATGGCGGATTGGCAAGCATTAAATTCCTGAAACACCGAGACGACCGTGCTATGGGCGGAAAATATTGGCCCCTTTTTGAACAAATTCAGAAAAACAAAATCCGAAAGTGGGAAGAGATGAAGTTCTTTACCAGCAACAATGAGTTTTGTAAGATGAAAATGGTACTTTCGTATTTCGGTGAGAAGAATGTAAAATCATGCGGCAAATGCTCGGTTTGCGAAAAGCAGAAAGAGCATGTTTTTGGCCGAAATATTACTGATGAAATATTGGAAGTGCTGAAGAAAAGCCCATCAAATGTGGAAGAAATTGCTGTGCAGCTCCATTATTACCGCAAAGAAAATGTCCTAGAAAATCTCATTTACCTACTTGATGCAGGTCGGGTAAAAATGATGAATTTCCGTACGTATATGATCAATGAATAACATTATCCTCAACTTTTAACTCTCAAAATAACCATTAATGAAAGTCGTTTTTTTCGGTACCCCAGAATTTGCTAAAACCTCTCTAGAGGCCATCTATCATTCATCACACGAAATTGTTGGTGTAGTGACGGTAGCTGACAAGGCCAGTGGAAGGGGGCAGAAAATCCAAGAATCGCCAGTGAAAGCGTTTGCAGTGAAAAATAATCTCCCTGTTTTTCAACCGGAAAAATTACGAAATCCCGAGTTTTTAGAAAAGATGAGGGCGCTTAATGCCGATGTTTTTGTCGTGGTTGCTTTTCGTATGATGCCCAAAGTTCTTTTCGAAATGCCCCGTGCGGGAACTTTTAATCTGCATGCGTCATTACTTCCTGATTACCGTGGCGCCGCACCCATTAACTATGCGGTATTGAATGGTGAATTGAAAACAGGTGCCACTACCTTTTTTATCAACGAAAAAATTGATGAGGGAAATATCCTGCTTCAAGAAGAAATTGAAATTATGAAAGATGAAAATGCCGGCGAACTCCATGATCGGTTGATGGTATTGGGAGCAGATCTGGTCGTGAAAACCCTCGATGCCTTATCCGAAGGTGTGCTACAAGAAAGACCACAGCCGCTGGTGAAAGAGCCCAAAAATGCATTCAAAATTTTTAAAGAAGATACGCGGATCAATTGGAATCAGGATGGAGAAACCGTGCACAACTTTATTCGCGGCATGTCTCCTTATCCTGCTGCATTTACAACTTTAAAAATTGGGGATGAATTAAAAACGTTAAAGATCTATCGAGGTCGTTTTGAAAAAATCAGCAAAGAAGCGCTTGCTGGCCATTCCGAAATTGATAAGAACACCTTTAAGATCTTTACTGCCGATGGCGTGTACTACCCAGAAGAACTTCAGTTGGAAGGCAAAAAGAAAATGAACATAAAAGATTTCTTGAACGGTTTTCGAAATCTTCAGGAATTATCGGTGGGGTAATTTTTTAGTTCCTGTTTTTTACTAAAATCCAACCCTGATAATGTACATTAGTTTGGGATCCGGGCTCAGTCCAGTTCAGAATGTACCAATATGTTCCTGTGGGTACCGTTCTTCCGTTCGATTTTCCGTCCCAGATGAATTGTCCATTTGTACCTGTAAAAACAGGGTTTCCATAACGGTCGAAAATTTCCATCTTAACGTTATTCTTCAGTTTTAAATCAGAATAATCAAGGTGGTCATTCAGCCCATCTCCATTGGGGGTAATGACGTTAATGAGATTAATGATGACAAATTCTTGTGTTACTGTATCGCATGCTTTGGTATCTTGTACATAAACAGAATGTTTGCCCCGCGGAACATTATTGAATACATTTGAAACCTGAAAATCAATGCCGTTTAATGAATACTTGTAAGGTGCGATGCCACCACTTGCGCTAACGGTAACGGTATTGCCATTCACTTCCACCGAGGTAATGATCGGTAACGCAGCTGCAGTAATTTTTACATGCTGACGGTATGTACAACCATTGGAACTAAGGTCCACCCAGTAATCTCCGATACCTACATTGGTGATACTGGAGTTGGTGGCTCCTTGGGCTCCTGTGCTCCATTGATAATAATCGAAACCACTTCCTGCATCCAGAGTTGTTGTAGCATTGACGCAGATGACGTCATCCTGCAATATGGAAGATTTATTGGGTGTTTTTTTGATGATGGTGATACTTGCCACGTTGGGACAAAGCACACCGTTATGCGTAAATCGGATGCCAAAGGTTTTAGATAATGCTGTTGAAGTTTGTACCGGAGAAATGGGGTTGGTGTTGTTTTGCGCATCACTCACCGTATTGAAGTAGGTGATTTGTACGGCAGGATCGGTGATAAACTCATTGTTATAATCTGAAAGATTAAAACTGATTTCTCCCACCCGGTTATCATCACAAATGTCTTTTGTAAAAGTATTTTTTAGAAGGGAAATTTTCGTTCCTATTTTTAAAGGCACCGCGGCCCACGCAACGTTGCAGCCAAAAATGTTGCTGATGCGAGCATACACAGTGGTGTTCTGAGTAAGTAACCATCCGTTGGGAAGCGGAGTTCCTGTTCCGTTCTGTGCATCGATTGGGCTCAAGTAAAAAGTAGTGCGGTAGGTATTGTTATAATTTGAAATAATTTGTTGCTCGATTTGATCAAATTGAATGGGAATCGAAGCGTTCATTTTTTCGTCGCAAAATGTGATTGGTGCTGCTGCAATAATGGGCTTTTCCTGAATTTCAATTTTCAATGTTCCTTTAAGGTGACAACCTCCCAAATCAATTTCCACTTCATACACTCCGGCGGATGCAGGAACAGATGGAATGGTTAACTTGGCTTGTCGTTCGCCAGGAAGCATCACACCGTCTTTGTACCATTGGTAGGCGGTGGCACCGGCGGTTGTGGCGTCGATTATTTTGGATCCGCTTCCTTCGCACAGTGGGTTTCCCGTGGTGAAAAGTAAATCGGCACCCAGATCTTTTTTACCTACAAAACTTCCGGCTTTCAAAAAAACTGCAGAATCGTAAAGTCCGTTGATGTGATCGGCAATGACCAGTTTAATATGGTATTTTTCGCCAGGTACAACAGCTGATTTGGCAGTTAGCACTTTGGTTTGTCCATTATAATTTGTTGCGGAAAGTGATGGTGAAAGATCAGGCAAATAATTGAATCCTCCGAAGTATCCTGCATTTTGAGGGCAAGATGAACCTCCTTTGATGGATAATGAAGAAACCGGGCTGTTTGTTCCAGGGACTAAAGCAATGTTACGGTATGCAGTATCCGGATCTGAAGCTTTTTTAATAAGAAAGGCAAAGGCATCCGAGTATCTACAGTTGCCCGCATTGTACTCTTCGGACAGAAAAGCGTAATCAAAGCTTATTTCTGTGGTGTTGCTCGGTATAAAATCGAATTCCATGCTGGTTGCATTCAGGTAATCCGGGCCAAATTCACGCTCCAGATCTGCGTCTCCCGGCCATGATGCATTGCCGTCCGACAGTACAAAATTATTAGGTCCTGGTGCACCTTCCGCTGCACCTGTGCTGAGAATAATACCTTTGTCAATATCAAAAGGAAGTGTTCCCTTTTCAAAATAGCCGTAGCTTATCGGATAGCTTCCATAATTCTGCCATCCTTTTAATAAAATATTAGATACCGATATGCAGCTTGCGTTTTGAGCCCCAATAAATACATCTTTAACAAGCTCATCCGCATTTTTACTGATATCCACATGGACATACTGTTGTGCTTTAACGGACACAAAAGCAAAAAGGAGCGCAAAAATCTGGAAGATTCTCAATTGATCATGAATTTTATGGGCTGCAAATTTACCTCAATTTCAACAAACAAAAAATCTCTCCCGGACGTTGGAAGAGATTTTAATGATATTTTAACAGAAATTAAGTCAAGCTTACTCTTACAAAACCTACCACTTTCAATTCACTGTTTTCAGCACGAACATATTCTGCCACAGAGATGTGTCCGTCTTTAATGAATGCTTGGTGGACCAAAGTATTTTCTTTATAGAATTTCTGAAGTTTACCTTTAAGGATATTTTCAATGATGTTGGCTGGTTTACCTTCTTTTGTTAAAAGTTCTTTTTCAATTTCAAGCTCTTTGTCGATGATTTCCTGAGAAACCTGAGATTCATCTAAAGCGATAGGGTTCATCGCGGCTACCTGCATAGAAACGGCATGAGCAATTTCTTCTGCACCGTTCACTTTTTCAGAAAGTGCACTGATGGCTGCAATTTTGTTTCCTGCATGGATGTAAGCTGCAAGATAAGGTCCTTCCAAAACTTCAAATGCTCCAATTTCAATTTTTTCACCGATAACGCCGGTTTGCTCAATCAGTTTTTCTGCAACGGTACTTCCGTGGAAATCAGAAGCTAAGAATTCTTCTTTTGAAGCGTAATTCATTGCTTGTTCTGCAAGTTCATAAGCCAATTCAACAAATGATTGGTTTTTAGCTACGAAATCGGTTTCGCAATTTAAAGAGATAATTGCTCCCAAAGTGTGGTCCTCATTCACTCGTGCAATTACGGCACCTTCGGAAGATTCTCTGTCGGCTCTGTTTGCCGCTACTTTTTGTCCTTTTTTTCTGAGGATTTCGATGGCTTTATCGAAGTCTCCTTCAGCTTCAGTTAAAGCTTTTTTGCAGTCCATCATTCCTGCTCCCGTAATGTTTCTTAGTTTAGCTACATCTGCAGCAACCGGTGTGTACATATTGTTGTTTTTTATGATTAAAATTTGATTATTTTAGCTTTATTTTTTAGCGATGCAAAGGTAATGAATTTAGCACAAACTAAAAAGAAGATTTCTTCGTTATTAATAAAATTTTAAATCTTAAAAATCACAGTGTTAATGAAAAAAGTTTTTTACTTTCTTGTTTTTTTTATCTCCGTTTTATGCACCGCACAATCTAAATACACGGCGGAGCAGGTGGAGAAAAGCACCGATCCACAGGTGATCGCTAATTTTATAAAGTTCAACCCGGATCATCCCAGAACCCCGGAATTCAAACGGAAATTATTTGCGGTGATGAATAGTGAAAAGAGCCCGAAAGAAAGAGCCGCAGTGGCGAAACCTACCGTTGCCCCGATTAATCCCCAAAAGTTAGAAAACCAGGTGAAACGCGATGTGGCGAAAGACGGCAGCAATGATAAAAATAAACGAACTGCAGATTTGCTTAATCATCTTTTCAATACAGACCCCAGCAGCAAAAGTGCGTATGTGCAGATTGTGAACCGATCCAAATGCAACCTTATTGTGAAGATCAGTGGTAAGCGCTTTTACAACCTTGATGTACCCGCCAACAATCAAAACTTCATTCTTTTGGATAAAGGAAATTATACCATCACCACTATGGTTTGCGGTGCAAAGTACAGCTCGGTCAAAAATATTGCTAAGGATATTGTGGTCACTTTAAACGCTCCCAAATAAATTATTTTCCGTCTCCAAAAACATGGAACGCTTTGGTAGCTTCCAAATACTGCTCGCTGTATTGACGAGGCGATTTTTCAATGATAAAGGTTTCTTCCACACAAGAAAAGGAAGAGTGTCCAAACTCCAGAATAAGTCGCTTTGGTGCGGCGTCAGCATTGCCGTGAATGGTTATTTTTCGCTGTAACGAGAGATGCTTCTCTTTGCATTTTTGCGTAAAATAGAGGCCGGATTCGTACGGAATAATCACAGATAATCTTCCGTCTTCGGATAAATGCTGCGCTGCTTCCTCAATAAGCGTTGAGAAAGTAAGCGTTTTTTGTTGGCGGGCAAGAACATCTTTTTCGGAGTTGTTTGCAGCGAAATAAGGCGGGTTCGATAGAATTAGATCAAATTTTTTTGCTGCTGAAAAAAGCGTAAAGTCGGCTTCCTTGGCATGTAATCTTTCCCAAAAAGGGGAATGGCTAAAATTTTCCTGTGCAAGATGTACTGCTTCCTCATCAATATCAATGGCTACAATTTGTGCTGTTGAATTTCTCTGTGCCGCCATCAGCGAAATAATACCCGTTCCTGTTCCTACTTCTAGGATGTTGCGTGCGCCATGCACAAGGGCCAATGAACCCAACAAAACAGCGTCGGTTCCCACCCGAAAAACCTGACCCGACTGACGCACGGAGAACTCTTTAAAATGAAAATCCTTCATCAGCGTTAATACAGATTACACAATAGATTTTTTATGATTCTTTTTCGTCCAAACTTTCTGATAAGTTAGGTAACTCCTTGATATGACGATGAATGTTACTTAAACGTTTGTCGGTAAATAGATGGTAAAAACGGAACCCTTGTCTATTTCTGATTTTACGGTGATTTCACCTTTATAATCTTCGATCATTTTTCTTACCATGCTTAATCCTAATCCTGTTCCGCTGGTTTTGGAGGTGAAATTCGGTTCGAAGATTCGCTCGTACATTTCTTCAGCAATTCCGATTCCGCTGTCTTCCACGGTCAGTATAATTCTTTTCTGACGCTGTTCCAGATCAACATTGATGATGTTATCGCGGCCCTCGGCTTTTGCTTGTTGCGCATTGGTGATGAGGTTGGTGATAATTCTGGAGAGGTAGATTTTATCCATGTTAACCTGGATATTCTCTTTATTGGTGTGAAAGAAAATTTTCTCGTCGTTAAATACATACAAAATGTTCCGTATTTCTTCATTAAGGTTGAAGGTTTCGTTGTTCTTGATCGGAAGTTGGGCAAACTGTGAAAATGCATTAGCTACTGTTGCTACTAAATCGATTTGATCGACCACCGTTTTGCTCATCTTCTTAACTTTTTCCTGAATATCAGGATCTTGCGGATTAAACTTGCGCTCAAAATTCTGGATGGTGAGCTTCATCGGGGTGAGAGGGTTCTTTACTTCATGGGCAACCTGTTTAGCCATTTCGCGCCATGCCACTTCTTTTTCCTTAAAACTAAGTCGCTCTTTTTGTTCTCGAATCTGGAGAATCATCGCATTATATGCTTTTACAAGCTGGTTCAGTTCGTCATTTTTATAATACCGGATGGGTTTTGGGTCGCTATCGAAGAGGGTTACTTTATTAATCAGTTCCGAGAATTTCGTAATGGCTCTTGTGAGGTTTTTGGAGATGCCCCAGCTTAGCCAGCCCCCAAAAATGATAATAACCAGATTCACCAATATAATGTAGCTCAGGTATTTTTTGTAAACAGTAAGATAAGCACTGTCATTATGATAATACGGAAAATAAACAATACCGATAGGTTCCAGCATGTTGTTTTTGAGCAGCATATATGATGAAGTTACGTTGGCGCCAATGCTTTTATCGTAGCTGTTGAAATCGATGCGTTTATCGCTCTTCAGGATGCGGTTCAGTTCGGCCAGTGGTATTTGTTTCTGAGCAATCAGACTACCATCTTTATTGGTGATAAGTAACTTGCCGTCCAAATCATATATAATAATATCCTGCTTATTAATATCAGCAATTTCGAAAATAGCATTCGAAAGAATTTTCGGAAGATCTTGCGTTTGAACCTGTGTATGCGATACCGAGTAGTCCAGTGCCGCCATCAGCGACTCTGCTTTTTTCTGTAAATCGGTTTTGCTTTGTTCCAGCGCGCTTTGCCTTAAAATAACGTAAGAAAGAACACTGGAAGCGACGATACTCAGGGAGCAAATCACCAGAAACCCCCAGAATACTTTATTTCGTAAACTGTATCCTTTGTATTTATTGAGTGGCATTTTTTTTCATCAATTGTGTTAAATATTTTCCAATGATATCAAATTCCAGATTCACCATGTCGCCGGTTTTCAGTTTGTTGAGATTTGTAAATGTCCAGGTGTAAGGAATAATAGCCACCTGAAATCTTCCCGAACCGCTTTCTGCCACCGTTAGAGAAATTCCGTTTACGGTGATTGATCCTTGGGCAACCGTCATGTATTCCTCGGTTTCATTATATTCAATAGTGATCATGTGGCTTCCGTCAAGATTTCTTATTTCGGTGACGGTTCCGGTGGTGTCAACGTGTCCCTGCACGATATGACCATCGAGACGGCCATCGATTTTCACACATCGTTCCAAATTCACCTCTGTTCCCAATTCCCATTTTCCGAGATTGGTTTTTTCTAAGGTTTCATTGATGGCGGTTACCTTGTATTGATCGTCCAAGATTTCTACTACTGTTAAGCAGCAGCCGTTGTGCGCCAAACTTTGGTCAACCTTCAGCTCGTGTGCAAACGCGCAACGTAAAAAAAAATCGATATTGGTTTCACTCCGGGAAATTTTTTCGACGGTCCCGGTACCTTCTATAATGCCTGTAAACATAAATTTTAACTTGCCAATTTAAAAAAGAGAACAAAAAAGTAAACAGCGGTTTTTTAATCTATCTCCATTTCCATTATTGTTGATGCCTGCAGATGTTAACCGTTGAATAGTTTTTCCTACATTTGTAAAATTCAAATATACGATAATGAGCGTAAAACAGCATAAAATTAGAGTAGGGATTTCAATTGGTGATTTTAACGGAATTGGGCCCGAAATTATTATGAAAGCCCTGAAGGATAAAGCCATCACCGATTTTTTTACACCGGTTATTTTTGGTTCGGGTAAATTATTTACGTACCAAAAGAATATTTTTAAACTTCAACTTAGCTTTAATTATATCAATGAAGCTTCACAGGCGCAACCAGATAAAATCAACATGGTCAATTTGTGGAAAGATAATGTGAGTGTGGATTTGGGAACGCCAACTGAGGAATCAACCAAAATGGCCATCGAATCCTTGGATGCTGCCACTGCCGCACTGCTGAATGGTGAAGTGGATGTTTTGGTTACTGCGCCTATTAATAAAGAGGAGATGATGAAGATGGGTTTCAAACATGCGGGGCATACTGGCTATTTGGAAGAAAAAATGGGCAAAAAAGGACTAATGTTTCTGGTGACTGAAGAACTAAAAGTTGCGGTTTCCACCCACCATATTCCTGTAGCGCAAATTGCCGAGAACATTTCCAAAGACAAAATAAAGAGTCAGATTAAATTACTGAATAAATGCCTTATTGAAGATTTCTGCATCGAGCGGCCGAAAATTGCGGTACTGGGCTTAAACCCACATGCTGGTGATGGTGGAGCCATTGGTAACGAAGAAATTGAAATTATAGAACCAGCCATCCGTGAACTTTTTGATGCGGGAATTATGACTTTTGGTCCTTTTCCTGCCGACAGCTTTTTCCAACCCGAAAAATACATGAACTATGACGCTGTTTTGGCCATGTATCATGATCAGGGTTTGGCACCCTTCAAAACATTGGCGTACGAGGAAGGGGTTAATTATACTGCCGGACTCCCGTTCGTCCGTACTTCGCCGGATCATGGTGTTGCTTATGATATTGCCGGTCAGGATATTGCCGATGAACAGAGTTTTTCTGAGGCCATTTTTGCGGCCATCACTATTTTTAAAAACAGAAGAGAATACAACGAATTGATGGCGAACAGGTTGCGCCCAAAAAGAGTGGCTGCCAGCAGTGTGGACGAAGATCTGCCTGAAGAGGAAAATCACGCTTAAAACAAAGCCGAATAAAAATCAACAATTTGTTTTATAATTAATTTGCAATATTAAAAAAAATGCATATTTTTGCACACTCGTTTTATGGACAAGTTTAGAAACTACGATGTTGTGTTTTCGGGACTTAAAAACGGAAAACACGAGTTCAGATTTGAGATCAGCAAAGCGTTCTTTCAACTTTTCGATACTGAACAGGAATTTACAGAACCCCACATCATTGCGGATGTTTTAATGGATAAACATACGACATTTTTGGAGTTTTGGATTAAAACGTCAGGAACCGTGAATTTAATTTGCGATATTTCGAATGAAAAATTTGATTATCCTATCGAAAATGAAATCAAGGTGCTGGTGAAATTTGGGGAAGAATATGATGACAGCGATGAAGAGGTGATTACCATTCCAACGGCAGATCACGCATTCAATGTAGCGCAGCTTATTTATGAAGATGTGATGCTTTCAATTCCCATGAAAAAGATTTCACCCAATCTTGCAGATGAAGATTTGGAAATTCTAGAAAAGTTTGGTGGAGAAGAACAGGGAGAAAGCGATCAGGATATTGACCCGAGATGGGACATACTGAAAAAGTTAAAAGATAAAAATTAATATAATAATTGATTCTGGCATCTGAAGCGTTGCTGATAGCAGCAAATAGGGGGAAGTTAGAATTTAAAATTTAAAAAAATGGCACATCCAAAAAGAAGACAGTCGTCAACAAGAAGAGATAAAAGAAGAACACACTACAAAGCGGAAGTTCCTCAATTGGCTAAAGATGCAACTTCAGGAGAAATGCACCTTTATCACAGAGCACACTGGCATGAAGGGAAACTTTACTACAGAGGTAAAGTTGTGATGGAAAAAGCAGTAGAAACTACCGAAGAGAACTAAGCGAAAAACCGCTAAAAAACACACGTTTTCATATAAAACCACCCTATTTTTTTAATTTTGGGTGGTTTTTTGTTGCATTTTGCGCTTTTTTAGTATATTTGGCATACCAAATTAAACCCTAAATAATGGACATTAAAGACATCCAAAATCTCATCAAATTTGTGTCTAAAGCAGAAGTTTCTGAGGTAAAGTACAAAACCAAAGATTTCGAAATTACCATCAAAACTCCGCTTGGCGGAAATGAGGTGAGTTATCTGCCCCAACCGCAACTTTATCAAACTGCTCCACAGCAACAAGTTCAGCAAGTTGCTCCTGCCGCTTCTGCCGCAGTACCTAACGAAACCGCAGCAGCAGCTTCGGATGAAGGTAAATTTGTAACCATTAAATCTCCGATGATTGGTACCTTCTACAGAAAACCTTCACCAGATAAAGATGTTTTCGTGAATGTGGGCGATGAAGTATCTTCAGGGAAAGTAGTGTGCGTCATCGAAGCGATGAAACTTTTCAACCAAATTGAATCTGAAGTTTCCGGGAAAATTGTGAAAATTCTTGTTGATGATGCAACTCCCGTAGAGTACGACCAGGCATTATTCTTAGTAGATCCGTCTTAATTTTAATTAGATGTTAGACAGTAAATGACGGTAGATACCGCCGTTTAACACTTTATCTAAATTTCAGAAACTCTAATTTTAAAATTAAAAAGATGTTCAAAAAAATATTAATTGCCAATCGCGGCGAAATTGCAATGAGGATTCTTCGTACCTGCAAAGAAATGGGAATCAAAACAGTTGCAGTATATTCCACCGCCGATAAGGACAGTTTACACGTGAGGTTTGCGGACGAAGCGGTATGTATTGGTCCTGCCATGAGCAAGGATTCTTATCTCAAAATTCCAAATATAATCGCAGCGGCAGAAATTACCAATGCCGATGCCATTCATCCTGGCTACGGATTTCTCTCTGAAAATTCTAATTTCTCCAGAATTTGCCAGAAAAATAATATTAAATTTATTGGTGCAACGCCAGAGCAAATCGACAGAATGGGCGACAAGGCCAATGCAAAGGCAACCATGAAAGAAGCCGGCGTACCTTGCGTTCCGGGTTCTGATGGATTGATTGATTCCTATGATGAGGCGCTGAAAGTTGCAGCGGAAATTGGCTATCCTGTCATGATTAAAGCCACTGCTGGAGGCGGTGGAAAAGGTATGCGACGCGTATGGAACGAAGGAGAACTCAAGGAACATTGGGAATCTGCTATTCAGGAAGCAGTTGCGGCATTCGGTAATGGTGGTATGTATATGGAAAAACTTATCGAAGAACCGCGGCACATCGAGATTCAGGTGGCGGGCGATCAGTTTGGTAAGGCATGTCATCTTTCAGAAAGAGACTGTTCTGTGCAACGTCGTAATCAAAAACTCACCGAAGAAACGCCATCACCTTTTATGACCGATGAACTTCGACAAAAAATGGGTGATGCTGCAGTGAAAGCTGCTGAGTATATTGGCTATGAAGGAGTGGGAACCATCGAGTTTTTGGTGGATAAACACCGCAATTTCTATTTCATGGAAATGAATACGAGGATTCAGGTAGAGCATCCAATTACCGAGCAGGTAATCGATTATGACCTTATTCGTGAACAAATTCTGCTTGCAGCCGGAACACCGATTTCCGGTGCCAATCATTATCCGAAAATGCATTCTATTGAATGCCGGATTAATGCAGAAGATCCGTTCAACGATTTCAGACCAAGTCCAGGGAAAATCACCGGGCTTAATATTCCCGGAGGACATGGAATTCGCGTAGATACCCATGTTTATTCCGGTTACACCATTCCATCGAACTACGATTCCATGATTGCGAAGCTTATTGCAACCGCTCAGACCCGTGATGAAGCGATTGCCAAAATGAAACGAGCGTTAGACGAATTTTATGTTGAAGGGGTGAAAACGACCATTCCGTTTCATCGTCAATTGATGGATCACCCGGATTATCTTGCCGGAAATTATACCACCAAATTTATGGACGATTTCGTGATGGATAAACGTTACGAAATGTAATCCATCATCAAATAGTCATTGAAGAACTGCTTTCTAAAAGGCAGTTTTTTTATTGAATGCAAGAAACTTGGTAGCCGTTTTTTTGATGTTTTTTGATGCACTCAGATTATTATCATTATTTTTGTCGTAAGGATGGATGAAGAAGCGGGTCAACCATTGAAATAGTAAACCTGGCGGAACCGCCCTTAATCAGTTAAAATTAATCATACAATATGTCAACAGCAACACCGATAAAAGACTCTCAATATTATATCGATTTAGAAAATCAGTATGGCGCTCATAATTACCATCCGCTGCCTGTGGTTTTGGATCGTGGTGAAGGCGTTTTTGTTTGGGATGTGGAAGGTGAAAAATACTACGATTTCCTTTCTGCTTACTCCGCAGTCAATCAGGGGCATTCGCATCCGAAAATTGTAGATGCACTTGTGCAGCAGGCGCAGAAACTGGCGTTAACTTCCCGTGCTTTTTACAATTCCAAATTGGGCGAGTACGAAAAAAAAATAACCTCACTTTTCGGATTTCATAAGGTACTGCCCATGAACTCCGGTGCAGAAGCTGTGGAAACCGCGGTAAAACTCGCCAGAAAATGGAGTTATGAAGTGAAAGGAATTAAAGGGAATGCAGCAAAAATTATTGTTTGTGAAAATAACTTCCATGGTAGAACAACTACTATTGTTTCTTTCTCCAATGATCCTGATGCCCATAATAACTATGGTCCCTTTACCCCTGGATTTGTAAAGATTTCGTATAATGATCTTGCGGCTTTGGAGCAGGCATTGAAAGAAGATGCCACCAATATTGCTGCATTTTTGGTGGAACCCATTCAGGGAGAAGCTGGTGTTTATGTTCCGGATGAAGGTTACCTGAAAGCCGCTGCAGACCTTTGCAGAAAATATAATGTACTTTTTATAGCTGATGAGGTGCAAACCGGAATTGCGAGAACAGGTCGCTTAATTGCTTGTCAGCACGAGAATGTGCAGCCCGATATTCTGATTTTGGGAAAAGCGCTTTCGGGAGGTATATATCCTGTTTCTGCAGTTTTGGCGAATGACGAAATCATGAATGTCATTCATCCCGGTCAGCACGGATCTACCTTTGGCGGAAACCCGCTTGCATGTGCGGTTGCCATTGCGGCATTAGACGTGGTGGAAGACGAGCATTTGTCTGAAAGGGCAGAACTGCTGGGCGAACTTTTCCGAAGAGAAATCAGGAAGTTGATCGGAAAAACAGACCTGATTGCCAATGTGCGAGGTAAAGGTTTGCTGAATGCCATCATCATTAATGATTCGCAACATTCGCCTACCGCATGGAATCTTTGTCTTGATCTTAAAAAAAACGGCTTGCTTGCAAAACCAACGCATGGCAATATAATTCGTTTGGCACCTCCTTTGGTGATAACCGAGGAACAAATTTTGGATTGTGTTCGTATTATCGAAAAAACGCTGTTAGAGTTTAAAAAAGCTTAAATCATTTTGGAGCTTCACGAAAAATTAAGTGGTGCTATCATCACTTTTAATGAGGAGAAAAACATTCAGGAAGTACTTGAGTGTTTTGATTTTTGCGATGAAATTATTGTGGTTGATTCTTTCAGCACCGACCGTACGGTGGAGATTGCCAGACAAAATCCTAAGGTAAAAATTATTCAGCATGTGTTTGAGGATTTTACCACGCAGCGAAATTTGGCACTGAATGCAGCAAAAAACGACTGGATACTTTTTCTGGATGGTGACGAGCGAATTACGCCCCAACTTAAAAGCGAAATAGTGGCAGAAATGGCAAAACCCGAGAAAAACGATGCTTATTATTTTTATCGTAAGTTTTTCTTTGAAGGCAAGCCGATTCACTTTTCTGGAACGCAAACTGATAAAAATTTCAGGTTGTTCCGAAAAAGCAAATGCCATTACAAAACCGATAAAAAAGTGCATGAAACACTGGAAGTGAACGGAAAAATTGGTTCGCTAAAAAACAAACTTTTGCATTATTCCGTAACCGACTACGCATCATACCGCGATAAAATGAAGCATTATGGCCAGTTGAAAGGGGAAGAACTTTACGAAAAGGGGAAAAAATATTCAGTTTTCACACATTTGAGCAAAGTGGCTTTCAAGTTCATCAAAACGTACTTTCTAAAGCTTGGTTTTCTTGATGGAGTTGATGGTTTTAAAATAAGTTACCTTCAAAGTTTGTATGTGGATTCTACGTATGAAACACTGAAGTTTAAGCAATAATATGGCTACTTTTTAATGTAAACGCTTTTTTTATTTTTATAGAAGTGGTCAACAAAATTTTTCAATTTCCTTTGTGTATTTGATTCCTTTACCCATATAGCATTTTCGGTAAGATCCATCTGCTCCACCTGTGAAAGAATTTGTTCTAGCGTGTAGTTTTTCATGAAGCATTCCTCAAGAAAATTGTTGATCATTTTGTTCCAGTAGGTCTTGTTGCCCCAATAATGTCCTACAAAATGATCTGCCGGCTTCAAACCTCCGCAATAGCTTAGTCCCAATGAAAAAGCAAACTGTTCTAAAAGTCGTCTTGTGACTCCATCTGCGCACATTGCATCGTTAATATTTAGCGTGTGTTCTAAGCATGGAAATCGTTGATGCGATATCCCGATGAGACCTGCATTCCACATTGCAGAAGTTCTATCGATCGTGATTACATCATAAGTTTTATTCTGCATCTGCTTCCACATAAGTTTTTCGGTTTTGGAACGTAGGTTTGCCAATTTCCCCTCTTCCAGATGCATGTAATTTTGTCCGTTTTTTAATCCGTCCCGCAGTACGTTTATTTCTTGATAAAAGAAAGTGTCGCCATCTAAGTAAAGAATTGATTCAGACGGATATTTTTCTGCAACAAACAGTAATGCTTTAATTTTTACCCGCCAAAAAAACTGATGCTCGCCTTCCCATTCTTTTATTATTTTTCTGTTGATTGTGATAATTTCTACATGGTCTCCAAAAAAAAGAAATAGCGATGGATCTTCTGCCAAAACAATAATTCGCTCTTCCGCATTTTTTCTGATCATGGCCGTGAATATTGAAAAATACACTTGCCTATAGTGCTCCTTATTGTTGCCAAAAACTAAGTACACAATATTCATGATAGTTATGGTTTTAAAACGTTACAGTTGTTGTAGCAGTCAAATGTAGTATAAAAGAGCGAATTTAAAAATTTGCAAGGTTGCATATTTTCTGTTAAATTGCGTGCCTAAAAAATGTGAAGCTTTTTGTTCGCCATTTTCTTTTTTTGTTAAAAATGAACCCCATGTTATTAGCTGTTATTCTAAAGTTTATTCGATATTGATTCTCGTTAATTAATTTGATGTCTTTTGGATGTAATAAGCTTCGTCACACACGCATAAAAATTTGTTAATTACGGGCAATAATTGTAATTTAGGGTAAGTAATTTTTAATAAACATTTTCAACACATTAAGTGTCATCATTTGAATGATTAATAATCCATTAATAAGTATCATTATTCCTTGTTACAATGCAGAGCAGGGTTTAGAAAAATGTTTGGATTCTGTTGTTCGGCAACACTATCAGAACTTGGAAATTGTCATAGTAGATGATGGTTCGGAAGATGGCTCTTCAATTATATATGATGAATTCCAAAAGAAAGATAAACGGATAAAAATTATCAAACAGAAAAATTCTGGCGTATCCAAAGCAAGAAATGTAGGTGTTGAAGCTGTAACAGGTGAATATATTTGTTTTGTAGATGCTGATGATTGGGTAGAACCGGAATATTGTACGGAGTTGTATCATCTGCTGGTAACCGAAAAAGCAGATATTGCCATTATTGAAGCATCTTACGAGAATGAAGATGGAGTAGTAGTTTTTAGTAAGCCTGTTTCGGAAGAAAAAATATTCGACGGGCAAAGAGCGTTAATTCTACTGTTGGAAGATGAGGAAATCCAAAGTCATCCATGGGGTAAACTGTATAAGACCCATTTATTAAAAAATATTTACTTTTCGGAACATCTAAAGTGTTTTGAAGATTACTCTACACTTTTCAAAATATTCAACAAGGCGATAAAGGTTGCTATTTCCGACAAAAAACTTTATCATTATATTCAGCGAGATGACAGTCTTTCTCATAATATGTCGCCTGAGAATGCTTATCTTTTCTTCCTTGCGTTGATGGAAGTTTTTAATTTTTGGGAACAGGCAGATTTGCCTGAAAATCAAAATAAGATAATCCAGAATATCATCAGGAAGTTGCTTATGGTATTGAAAAGGATTTTAAGAAATACAGAGAACGATCAAATGCTTAGGGAAAAAGAAGAGATAAGAGTATCATTTAAGCCATTCCTAAAATATTCTGCATCGATGATTGGTGTGGAGTATTATTCTTATTTAAGATTGTATTATTATTACCCCACTTTGTTTGCTAAAGTAATTGGTAAATAGAGTTTCTAGTTTCATTTGAAACGATAGCGAAAATCTCTCTCCTAATTTTTCATTTTAAATTTCGGCAAGAAAATGAGAAACAGACTGATAATCCATTTGAAAATGCGCCACGCTATAGGATATTTTTTGATATGTAACACTTGTTGAATTCGTTTTACCCGTGCTTCTTTTGCTAAAAACAGATCATCTTTAAATGCTGAAAAATATTTCTGAATGGTAATTTCTCTTTCTTCATCGTACATTGCGCGGTTTTTAGGGTCGGCCGAAATTCCTGAGAAATCGTAGTAGCAAATTATTTCGTCGATATGTTTATAAGAAACATTGTAGAGACAAATAAGAATGATGAAGAACTCCCAGTCTGCACATATTTTGTAATCTTCATTGTAAAAAAAATAATCGTAGAAGAGTGATCTTTTAATGAAGGCAGCCTGATGATTGATTCCATCATCGTAAAAGAAACCAAAACGAAGTTTTTTAGGAGGTTTTATCACTTTATTATATCCCCTATTGTTGAAAAAAAGGGAGTTTCCGTACAAGATGTCGATATTTGAATTGAAGCTTTCTTGAACCTTTTCCAGAACCGTAGAATCATAAAAATAGTCACCACTGTTCATAAATATAACGTAATCGCCGGTTGCTTTTCTTATTCCTTTGTTCATTGCGTTATACACACCGGAATCTTTTTCGCTCAGCCAGTAGTTGATTTGGTGATTATTTTCAATTAATTCTTTTCCTCCATCTGTGCTTCCGCCGTCTATTACGATAAATTCAAAATCAGTCCATGTTTGGCGGGCTACAGAGTCAGTAGTTTTAATTAAACCTTCTTTGTTATTATAATTGATGGTTATTATGCTCAGTTTGCAACTCATTTATTTATCTGTGTATTATTGCTTAATTTATTGAACTTAAATATACCTGCATGCACTGTTCTGCAGCTTCATTCCAGTCGTATTTTTTTGCATGCTGCAATCCTTTTTCTGAATAGCATTGTCTAAGTTTTTCGTCAGACAATAGCATTTGGATTTTATCCCGTAGGTCTTGTTCTGAATAAGAATCAAAATAGATGCCCGCGTCCCCGGCAATTTCAGGAAGCGATCCGCATTTGGTTAGAACGATGGGGCAACCGCAAGCCATTGATTCTACAACGGGAATGCCAAATCCTTCATACAGCGATGGAAAGATAAAGGCCACAGCGTTTTTATAAAAGTGGGCCAATTCATTTTCCCGAAAATTTCTTTGGATAATCTGTTTCTCTATACCAAAATTTTTGATGAATTCAGTTTCTTCTTCAGTAAATGCGCCACCACCAGCCGCGATCAGCATCAGTTCTTTATTATT
Source organism: Chryseobacterium sp. 39-10 (assembly GCA_001898255.1). GTDB lineage: Bacteria > Bacteroidota > Bacteroidia > Flavobacteriales > Weeksellaceae > Kaistella. Next base: position 143,918 of record MKTK01000015.1, read on the forward strand.
TTGCAGAATTGGCACCATTGCCTTGACCAAAAACTTAAAGTTCTTGTAATTTGACCTTGCTCCAACATAAAGAAGATAGTTTTCAGGAAGATCAACCTTTATTTTTGGGTCATACACAATAGAACTTCCGTGGTAGATGACCTCAATTTTTTCTGGATCAATGGATGGGAAAAACGTTAAAATATCTTTTTTTGTATTATGAGAAACGGCAATAATCTTAGTGGCCTTTTCGATTAGTATTTTTTTGTTGTCAACAACATTGTAAGGATCATCTGTAAAATACTGTGGCATCATTTCATGAATCATATCGTAAACAGTCAATACAAATGGCTTGTTGCCAATAAATTTCAGGAAGTAGGGATTGTAGTAGGTCGGGATAAAGAGGTCATAATCCTTTGCACGGAAATATTTTTCAATTAATTGATCTGACTTTTTTTTCCTAAAGCTTTTTGTACTGATTTTAAAAAAATTTAAAATATTTAGCAATATATTAAGGTTTTTATTTTCAACAAGTAGTGTTGTGTTTTTTATGTAGGCATTATCAGATTGATAGATGGGTAAAAAAATGTCAATATCATTTTTTTTAGAAAGAATGGAAAATATTTCAGTATAATATCTGGAAATACCTCCATATGTTTGTTGATAAAAAATCTGCGGATCCAGTAGTATTTTCATCATTGCAGTAGATGATCTTTTTAATTTCTGTTTTGGTTAATATCAAGTTGCATATAGTACTTCATTTTGCGAAAATGTTTCGCTACAGCCTATATAAATTGGTTAATGAGGATCTAAACGAAAATACTTCTCCAATACCAGTAGTGAACATAATTTTTCAATGTTAGGATTCCAAAATTGCTCACAATATTCGTTAGCATTCTTAATGATTTCGAGGCATTTTTCTGGGTGTGCAAGGTAAAAATTCAATTGTTCTTCCAGGTCAGAATAGTCATCTTTAATTTCGATAAAATGCTTGCCTCCTTCCAATTTGCCTTCCATAAACCAAGATTCCATAATGGGTTTGGTAGTTACAGCAACAGAATTAGAAGACATTATCCACTTGAGGTTAGTTGCTACATCATTACCTCTCAAACTGAGAATAAATTTATATTCCAAATGTTTTTTGAGAGATATTTTGGGTTTGTACCAATCCTGATTTCCTCCTTTTTTATTAACCTGCGCCAGATTGCACAGCGGATGATTAAAGTAACGTTCATAAAACAAATATCGGTGCATCTGATAAACTGCACCCCTGCCAATCATCAAACTTTTTTTGTTTTCAAATGCTTGATCATCATCCACCCAAACGAAGTGTCGCACTTTGTCAAGATTCAGCAACACGCTGTTTTTGTTATCTTCAAAAAGCGGACGACTTTTTACTATTGACGGAAATTCTGGAACGTAAGTTACATCCCCGAAATCTACATTTAATGGTAGATTTTCATCAAAATACTGGGCATATTCGAAAGTATCGAAATAGTAAGCTTTTGGGCTGATAGGTTTTTTCAGGTCCTTAACCAGCACGCTCGATGGATTGGGAGTAAAGGAGCTTTTGCAATAATAATCAACACGCTGCTGCACATATTCAAGTTGCTCAGTGCTTAATTTAGAGCTCAGTTGCGCAACTACAGTGCTGTAATCATACTTGCAGGGTGCTAAAATTCGGGCATACCCTTTCAAGTACAGAGCTGGCTTGCTTTTTTTTATTATTGCCATTTTTATGAATTACCTCAAGTACTCGTCCTCGAGGCGCACAATATCATCCTCGCCAAAGTAAGTTCCTGTTTGCACTTCGATAAAAGTAACGGGCTGATCGGTTAAATTCATGATCCGATGTTTAGCGCCTTGCGGAATAAAAATACTCTGCCCATACCCAAGAGAAATCTGTTCGTCATTTAAAACGATGGTTGCGTTACCCTCAATAATTGTCCATTGCTCCTGGCGTTTGTGGTGATATTGATAAGACAATTTACCGCCCGGATTCACAACAATTCTTTTCAGCTTATAATGTGGCTCATCTGCCAACACATAATAAGTTCCCCATGGTCTTTCGCCGATTTCTAACATTAATTTCTTTATTTGATGCAAAAATAATCAAAAAATAGTAAAGAATGTTGCCGGTTCTAATCGGGTGGGCAAAAAAGCAACCGCTTAATTCTCTGCCTTTGCTTTCTGCATCCTGTCAATTTTCACTAAATTTGCGGTTTAAAATTTATTAAAATAATGAGCAGAGTAAGAGTGCGTTTTGCACCAAGTCCCACAGGACCATTGCATTTAGGAGGAGTAAGAACAGCATTGTACGACTATCTTTTTGCCAAGAACCAAGGCGGCGATTTTGTATTGAGAATTGAAGATACCGACACTGCAAGGTATGTTGAAGGAGCCGAAGAATATATCATGGAGGCATTGGAATGGTGTGGATTAATTCCTGACGAAAGCCCTAAAATTGGCGGCCCCTATGGCCCTTACAAACAATCGGAACGTCGAGATATCTACGATAAATATTTGCTGGAAATACTTAAAACCGATTACGCTTATCTTGCATTTGATACACCGGAAGAACTTGACGAAATACGTAAGGAATTTGAGCAAACCGGGGAAGTTTTTGCTTACAATTATCTCACCAGAAACCGGCTGAAAAACTCGCTCACTTTGTCGGAAGTGGAAGTACTGAAATTACTGCACGAGAAAGTGCCCTATGTTGTCCGCTTCAAAATGCCTGTGGATAAAACCCTCAATCTGGAAGACATGATTCGAGGTAAATTTTCGGTGAATACCAATACATTAGATGATAAAGTTCTGGTGAAAAATGATGGTATGCCAACTTATCATTTTGCTAATATTGTGGATGATCATGAGATGAAAATTTCACACGTTATCCGTGGTGAAGAGTGGCTTCCTTCATTAGGTTTGCATTATTTGCTTTATGAAGCAATGGGTTGGGAAAGGCCGCAATTTGCTCATCTTTCCTTGATCCTGAAACCTGAAGGAAAAGGAAAACTTAGCAAGCGCGATGGCGATAAATTCGGATTTCCGGTATTTCCGTTAAATTTTAAAGATCCTGCTACAGGAGTAGTTTCTAAAGGATATCGTGAAGAAGGTTATCTTCCGGATGCATTCATCAACATGGTAGCATTGCTTGGCTGGAGTCCGGCAAACGATAAAGAAATTTTGTCTTTAGATGAAATGGTAAAAGAGTTCGATTTAAATAAAGTTCACAAAGCCGGAGCCAGATTCAGTAAAGAGAAAGCAGAATGGTTCAACCATGAGTACCTGAAAACAAAATCGGACGAGGAGATTTTGGGTATGTTAAAAAATACTGAAGGGGTTGATTTTCAAGGTATGGAAGATGAAAAGCTGATCAAAATTATCGGTTTGATGAAAGAGCGTGCTACTTTCGCAAAAGATATTTATAATGATGGCCGATTCTTCTTTGAAACACCTGTTGTGTATGATGAAAAGGCAGTGAAAAAAGCATGGAACCCGGACACGGCCACAATTTTGGGAGAACTTGTTTCCGTTTTGCAAGCTTCAAACTTCAAGGCAGAAACATTAAGAGAAGAGATTCATGCATTTGCCGAAGACAGATCTTTAGGAATGGGAAAAGTGATGATGCCGCTCCGACTGAGTTTAGTGGGAGAATTAAAAGGTCCTGATGTGCCGGATATCTTGGAGATTCTGGGAAAAGAGGAGAGTATTATGCGAATTAATAATGCGGTAAAAATTATCGTTTAGTTTTCCATAAAATCACTAAATTTGAATGCACATTGCGACGAAATGATTGTCATTAATTTGCAGTGGTAAAATTGAAATCCCTGAAAGCTATTAATAAAGAAAAATGGAATATTTAAGTTTTGAACTTCCTGTAAAAGAACTGATGGATCAGTATCAAACCTGTTCGTTGGTGGGGGAAGAAAGCGGTGTAGATGTGAAGCTCGCCTGCTCCCAGATCGAAGACAAAATCATCGAAAAGAAGAAGGAAATCTACGAAAACCTTAGTCCTTGGCAAAGAGTGCAGCTCTCTCGTCATCCGGATCGTCCTTATACATTAGATTTTATTAAAGGAATTGTAGATAAAGACAGTTTCTTGGAATTGCATGGCGATCGTAATTTTGCAGATGACCCTGCAATGGTCGGCGGTTTGGCAAAAATTGACGGAAAAGCTGTTATGCTTATAGGGACTCAGAAGGGAAGAACCACTAAGGAAAGACAATACCGCAGATTCGGCATGAGCAATCCGGAAGGTTACAGAAAAGCACTTCGACTGATGAAACTTGCTGAGAAATTCCGCATTCCCGTGGTAACATTTATCGACACTCCCGGTGCGTATCCTGGATTGGAAGCTGAAGAGAGAGGTCAGGGTGAAGCAATTGCCAAAAATATTTTAGAAATGACGATGCTTAAAACCCCAATCTTTTGCTACATCATAGGTGAGGGTGCGAGTGGAGGAGCATTGGGAATTGGTGTGGGTAATAAGGTGTATATGCTGGAAAATACTTGGTACACAGTAATTGCACCGGAAAGTTGCTCATCTATTCTTTGGCGAAACTGGGATCATAAGGAAGATGCTGCCAATGCACTGAAACTTACGCCGAAAGATGCACTTCATGAGAAATTTATCGACGGAATAATTGAGGAACCACTGGGTGGCGCTCATTATGAACCGCAAGTAGCATTTGATAATTTGAAATCTTCAATTCTTCAGAATATCAATGCATTTTCCAAATTTACAGGCAAAGAACTTGAAACCCAAAGACAGGACAAATTCATTGCAATGGGACAGTTTAAAGGGTAATCAAATAAAAAAGTAATAAAAAATCCTGAAGCGGTTAGTTTCAGGATTTTTTGTTCTTAATTGCTTTCTAAAAATGACAATGAGTTGTCACCATCGCACGGTTATTATCACTGAATCCAGCTTATTAACTGGTATGAATAAAAATAAAAAGTATTATTCAAAAAGTTCTGCGGTATCAAGTACGGTCACTTTCCCATCTTCACAGCGTATGGCCTCACCAGGGAAGTTTTGTATCATATGGTAATCGTGTGTAGCCATCACTACCGCCGAGTTGTTTTCGAATGCAACTTGTTTTAATAAGGTCATAATTTCATTCGAGGTTTCCGGGTCTAAATTTCCGGTGGGCTCATCGGCCAAAATTAACTCAGGATGATTAAGCAAAGCCCTTGCAATAGCGATCCGTTGTTGTTCTCCACCAGAAAGTTCGTGGGGCATTTTATGTTTTTTTGATTTCATGCCTACACTTGCCAATACTTCGTCGATGCGATCCTGAATTTTTCTTTTATCAGTCCAACCTGTCGCTTCCAATACAAATCGCAGATTTTTTTCCACTGTTCTGTCGGTCAATAATTGGAAATCCTGAAATACAATTCCGAGTTTTCTCCTTAAGTTAGGAATGTCGGACATTTTGAGTTTTTCAAGATCAAACCCAGCTATATTTCCATGACCTGAACCTAAAGGAATGTGGCCGTAAAGTGTTTTAAGAAGTGAACTTTTTCCTGACCCTGTTTTTCCGATGAGGTAGCAAAACCTACCTTTTTTAATGTTGAGGTTGACATCATTGAGAACAGTGAAATTTTTCTGGGCAATTTTGGCATTTTTCAGCTGGATAACGTTCTGGCCCTCCTGTGTTGAATGTGGCATGTCTATAGTGGAATGAATAAAGATTATTGTAAGATATGAATTCAAAAGTAATCAATTACTTTTTGAGATGCCAATTTTTAGCAAATTTTAACAACAAAAAATGCCTGAAAATTTGATTTTCAAGCATAATTGTATAGGAATGATCCAGAGATTATCTCTTAGCGCGTGCAGCACTTACGGTTAAACTCTTTCTGCCTTTTGCTCTTCTCGCAGCCAAAACTCTTCTTCCGTTCGGCGTAGACATTCTTTCACGGAAACCGTGCTTATTTCTTTTCTTTCTTTCGGATGGCTGGAATGTTCTTTTGCTCATTGCTAATATTTTTAGTAAAAAACTTTATCTTATTTTTCAGAGTGCAAAGATACTAAACTTTTTATTTTTTGCAAATTAATTTTGTAATAGCATTAAAAAAAATTCCCCCAAAAGAATTGAGGGAACCAAATTGGAGTAATGAAGAAAATTATTTTTTGATAAATCTTTCAAATACGACATTTCCATCGGTATCAGTAATCTGTAATGAATATACCCCGGGAGCCAATTTATGAGTGTCAATGGTATTGGCGGTGTAATTTACATGGGCCGCTTTTCCAGAAGCATCATAAATCTGAACTGTTTTTATTTGCAGTCCTTTTACATTAAGCAAAGAAGTGGTAGGGTTTGGGTAAAGTGCGGTATTTTTGGAAGAGGCAGCTACTTCACCACTGGCCAATACTACGGAGCAGTCTACGCCGTCCACTGTTACGGTGATTGGCGCCGTCATGGTGTCACCTGTTGCGTTGGTGTTAAGAACCAATGTGATGGTAGCACCTGCCGGCACGGTAACTCCAAGAGATTGCGGTGTTCCGCTCACTGCGCTGGTTCCGGAGTCCGCCATGTAGTTGGTTGCCAAATTAGAAGGTACAAATGAGCCATTATAAGCAGAGATGTGAACACCTGAACCAACAGGATCGGTTAAAGTACCTGTTACGGTAATACACTTGGAAGCACCAGTATTGTTAGTTACTTTCAATGTTCTGTAATAAACATTTGCAGAGAAGTCGCCAGGATAGGCCTTCGCTGTTGCGCAAACAGAAGGAACCCCGTCACGATACAACCTTTTGGTCATCATTGGACTTACAGTGGTAATGTCAACGTTTTTCACACAGTTCAACGCGAGGCAATTCAGACCTGTTACCTGCATCGTATAGTCACCTGTAGCCGTGGCGGCATTTGCATTGGCTACTATAACAAGGTTTTGCCCACTTGGTATTTTTGCCTCAAAAGTCACCGTTGAACCAGAAGTCGCACTCGATCCTGAATCAGCAAGGTAATTTGTTGCAAGATTTGTAGGGTCAAATGATCCTTTATAGGCAGTGAAGTGAATGGCGCTAGCTCCAGCTGTCGTTGCGGATATCGTTACACATTGTTCTGAGCCGGTATTGTTGGGGATGCTATGAACCAAATAAAAAACGGTAGTGGAAAGTGTGCCTGGGAATGCTTTTGGTGCTGCACAAGTGGACGGAACTGCATCTCTGAACAGTCGATTAGTCATTGAGAGACTCGTTGCAGTAAGGCTTCCAGAATAGGAACAGGTGGCCTTGCCAGTGAAATTTTGCGCTATAGCCGTAGGAACCGAACTAACGGGCACGTCGGCAATGAGTGAAAGGTCTGTGTGCGGAGCCGACACTGCAACTTCAGCAGTCTTATTTTGGGCATACACCAATGCTGAGAACATCATCAGCATTACAAAAAAATAGTTCTTTTTCATGATACAAAAATTTAGGTTGTTATGTTTTTTCATTTAAAAACCATCCATTGTAAAGTAAATTTTAATTGGAAAGAGATTCACCTTCTTTCACACCAGAATTATACAACTACATGAATAAATTTTTTACGAAGGTAATTAGTTGACATAAAACAGCGCACCGTGAAATCACCCATTTTGTTATTCCTATGCTTTTTTTGTTTATTTCTAACCCGAAAACAAACCTTATATTTGACGCTCAAAAAAAAGAGCATGTTTATTTCTTCCGAAATTTTAAAAATAAAAAACCTTCTTCATCCCGAAGCGAAGATTGTGATTATTTGCCACTATAACCCTGATGGAGACGCAATTGGGTCCACATTGGGACTTTTGCATTATCTTCAAAAAACAGGAAGGAAGGCCAATGTAGTGGTGCCCAATGATTTTCCTAAGTTCTTGAAGTGGATGCCTGAAGCCAAAAAAATCGTGATTGCAGAGTATAAAAGAAAAATAGCCGCGGAAATGATTCAGGAAGCTGATGTTATTTTCATACTCGATTTCAACGCATCGCACCGAAGTGGGAATTTAGTGTCACCATGGATTGATAGGGCTAAAGGAACAAAGATTCTGATCGATCATCATCAACAACCGGACGATTTTGATTTCATTTACTCTGATGTTACTATCCCTGCAACCTCGCAGATGGTGTATCATTTTATAACCGAAATGGGTGATGAAGCGGTGGTCAATAGGGAAATTGCTGAATGTTTGTACACCGGAATCATGACTGATACAGGTGGTTTCAGGTTTCGGTCGACCAGCGCAACCACCCATCGAATTATTGCCAATCTTATAGAAAAAGGAGCCGATCCTGCCATGATTTCTTCCAATACCTGGGATACCAATACGATTTCCCGTCTGCATTTACTTTCCTTAATACTGAGCAGGGTTGAGGTGGTGAAAGACGGTAAAGTCGCGATTTTGTGGCTGAAACGTAAAGAACTGCAGGAATTTGGTTTTCAGAAAGGAGATACGGAAGGTTTTGTCAATTACGGATTAAGTATTTTAGGAACCCGTATGTCTGCCTTTTTTATGGAAGATCTGTATGATGATTTTATCAAGATTTCTTTCCGTTCAAAAGATGAAGTGGACGTCAATCAGTTTTCCCGCAAATACTTTAACGGAGGTGGACATATTAATGCTGCGGGAGGCAAATACTTTAAAAATATCGAAGAAACCATCATCGATTTTAAAGAAAAAATTGAAACTGAAGATTTTTAATGAGCTCGCACACAAAAACTCCTTAATAATAGATGCTACGGATCGCGCAGGTTGCGATGAAAGGTGTTTGCTCTGTTTCTAAAACTCAAACTTTTTAGGCAGGTCGTGCAATAATTCGGTGTTAATGATGGCTGAGCAAACACTCGGTTTTTCCCAATGTCCGTTATGTCCACAGTCGATCAAATACGATTTAATATTGGTGCGATCCGGCAGTTGTTGTAAGAGCGTACTGCTTTTTACGGCATTATCATGTTTACCTGCGATAACGAGGATTTTATTCTGAAAATTTTCCACCACATCGGTTTTGTCGGTGCGTTCAATCATTCCTCGTAATGCTGCTAAAACGCCCTCTGTGGAAGTGCTGAGTGCAATTTGCTTCGCAAGTCTTATCTTTCCCTCCAAAATATCTTTTTCATTTTCATTAAAAAGATTGCTGATTCCGGCGTTCACGTATTGCGGAAATGCATTTTCGATGATTGGGATGCTTCTGCGGCGCTGTTCCTTCTTCTCTTCGTCATCTGCAAGAAAAGTAGAGAAGAACAAAGTGACGGACTTCAGGAGTTGGGGAAACTGTTTTGCATAAGCAAGCGCAATATACCCACCCATGGAATGACCCAACAAGTGAAAGGAACCAAGGCCAAGTTGGTCTGCTATTTTTTTTACCTCTCCGGCTATCCATTCCATTGTATGGATTTCGCTGCTTACAGGTGATTTACCATGACCAGGTAAATCGATCTTGATCAGTTTAAAATCTTTGGAGAGTGTCATCTCCATATCGTTCCATATTGAAAGGTTCTCCATAAAACCATGGAGCATTACAAGGTTTTCCTTGCCGCTGCCGGCAATTTCGTAATTTAGCATTTTTAGTTTTTAAAGTTCGAATTTAGAAATAAATATCGATATACTCTACAAATCCTTGTTGGTTTACTTTGTCCTGCAGTCGCCAGAAATTTCCTTTCCCTTCGTTCATAAAAGTAGTGCGCTGGGTTCGAACGTATTTTTTTCCATTGATGATTTGCGCAATTCTGCCTTCAAAATTGAGGTGTTTTTCGGACACTCGCCGAATGGAACCAATGATGGTGACCTTGTTTTTACCAGAAACTGCTCTCCCGTTCACATCATATTCATCCGCCGCGGTTTTATTAAAGGTGACGTTGCCATTGAGTATTTCTTCATCACTGTCGAATTTCAAGACATGATTCCCTGAAAGATCGCCAAAAACATTGGGTTGCTGAAGGTTTTTTATACTGTCATTATATTTTGCGCGCACCACATTGATACTTTCGATGATGGCGGTGCTGTCTGGTTTTCTGGAAAATGAATCCGCTTTCTTCGAGCAGCAGATCATTGAAAAGCACGTGACGAGCATGGTTCCTGTTTTCATGGTATTCTTAATTTAAAATCAAAAATATTGAAAAAAATGAATTGAAGCTGATTCAAGGTTAAAATTTTGTCAGATTTCACATTTATCAAAAAAATTCTGATCAGTACCATTTAAAAACTGTCAAAAAAACCAGGGTTACTTTAAAGCTAATTCTTGGTGAGCGAATCCATGACAATGGTTACAGGCCCGTCATTCAGGAGCGAAACCTTCATGTCGGCACCAAATATTCCGCATTCAGTTTTGAGGCCCGATTTGGCGATTTCTGCTTTAAAATAATCAAAGAGAGGTATGGCTTTTTCAGGTTTTGCAGCTTTGATAAACGATGGACGGTTTCCCTTTTTATAATCTGCAATAAGGGTAAACTGACTAATGCAGAGGATTTCGCCCGAAATATCACACACCGAAAGGTTCAGTTTGCCATCTGCATCGCCGAAAATCCGTAGATTCAGGATTTTCTGAACAAGCCAGTCAGCGTCATGTTTTTCATCTTCTTCATTGATGCCAATGAGCAGTAATAAGCCTTGGGAGATACTTCCGGCAACAATATTGTTTACTTGTACTTCGGCATGCGAAACTCTTTGAATAACTACTTTCATGTTGAAATGACGGGGTATTTAATTGTAAATGGTAAGTATCCCTGTGGGGCTATCAAAATTGTAACGGTAAGTTTTGGGTGCAATTTTTGCAATTTTGGTCGGTTCTCCGGTTATCAGAATCCATTCTGCACCATCTTGAGGGCACATTATTTTGATATTGTTTTCCACCTCGAGAGTCGTGTTGTTATCGGGGCAAAGGTGGGGTGCATTTCGGTCATAAACCTTAAAACCGTTGGTAGTTCGTACAACGATTAAACCACGAGTTCCTGAGCTTTGCTCGTCCACATAAATCCATCCTCCAACATTTTGCAGTGGGTAGTAAGAGGGGAGATTCAGGTTAAGTACAACATTTATGGGTACATTGGGAAAGCAGTTGACGGTCTCTTCTCTTTCGCTGCATGCGCTGAAGTTTAAGAGGTTGAAAATGAGAATAATTGATGATAATACCGCCAGAAATTTACTTTTCATTCAAAATAAAATTATATCTTTGTGAAACGAATTAACATAGAAAACATTGTCCGGCAAATGTCGGATTATTTTTTTATACCAACATAAAAAGATGTATTATGGCAAGTTATGTAACAAAAGAAGGGTTAGACAAGATGAAAGTTGATTTGGAACAGCTGGAGACAATTGAAAGACCAAAAATTACGCAACAAATCGCGGAAGCAAGAGATAAAGGTGACCTGTCTGAAAATGCCGAGTATGATGCGGCCAAGGAAGCACAGGGAATGCTTGAAATGAAAATTTCTAAGTTAAAAGATGCAATTGCCAACTCAAAAGTAATTAATGAAAGCCAGCTGGATACCTCCAAAGTGTCGATCCTTACTACCGTTCGGCTGAAAAATAATATTACAAAACAGGAACAAAAGTTTACACTGGTACCGGATAATGAAAGTGATTTGAAGTCGGGCAAAATTTCGGTCAATACTCCTATCGCAAAAGGATTGCTGGGAAAAGCCATCGGAGATACAGCAGATATCGTTTTGCCCAACGGAAACAAACTGTCTTTTGAAGTATTGGAAATATCACTGTAATATAAGGATGATTTTCATTCAAATACCAGTGAATTCGTTTTATTTTATTATTTAAATTAAAAGAAATCAATCATGAGTTCAATTTTCACAAAGATCATTCAAGGCGAAATATCGGCTTATAAAATAGACGAAGATGATCAGCATCTTGCTTTTCTGGATGCGATGCCTATAGTAAAGGGACATACCTTGGTTATTCCTAAAAAAGAAATCGATTTTGTTTTTGATTTGGAGAGTGATGATTACAAGGCATTGTGGAGTTTTGCCCAAAAAGTTGCCAAGAAGATGAGCAGCGCGTTTCCGGAGCAAAGAATCGCAGTCGCGGTAGTAGGGCTGGAAGTGCCACATGCACACATTCATCTCATTCCCATTACAAAAATTGATGATATGAATTTCAAAAACGAGCGGCTGAAACTAACTGCCGAAGAGTATAAAGAGATTCAGGAGTTGATAAAAAACGCATAAATCAAAAATATTTTGTCAGGGTTTCTTAACTTTGACAAAATTTTTTTTAAGGGTATTTTTTGCCCGGCAAATTATTATATATAAGTATGAATTCAAACCAATGCTCTTTCTGCGGAAGAAAAAGAAATGAAGTACAGATGCTGGTTTCCGGTAATAATGGCTTCATCTGTGAAAACTGTATAGAACAAGCCCATCATATTGTAAAAGAAAGTCGCGAAAAGAACGATTTTTCTCCCGCGCAAAGCATCAATGATTTAAAAAAACCAAAAGAAATCAAGGCATTTCTTGATCAGTATGTCATCGGGCAGGATCAGGCAAAAAAACAACTTTCGATTGCTGTTTATAACCACTACAAACGGCTTTTGCACGCCAAAGACGAAAATCGGGAAGTGGAAATAGAAAAATCCAATATTATTATGATTGGAGAAACAGGAACCGGCAAAACTTTATTGGCAAAAACCATTGCCAAGGAACTCAATGTTCCTTTTTGTATTGTGGATGCCACGATACTTACGGAAGCGGGCTATGTGGGCGAAGATGTGGAAAGTATCTTGTCTCGGCTTCTGATGGTGGCCGAGTACGACGTAGAAAAGGCAGAGAAAGGAATTGTCTTTATTGATGAGATAGACAAGATTGCCCGAAAATCTGATAACCCGAGCATCACCCGTGACGTGTCCGGTGAAGGGGTGCAGCAGGGTTTGCTGAAGTTGCTGGAAGGAAGCATTGTAAATGTGCCTCCACAAGGTGGTCGCAAACATCCGGATCAGAAGTATATTCAGGTCAATACCCAGAATATTCTCTTTATTGCAGGGGGTGCTTTTGATGGTATTAAAGAGATTATTGAAAGACGACTTAACAAGCAGGCCATTGGTTTTAGTTCCGAAAAGTTGAATAAAATTGAAGAAGACGATTATATTTTGAGTCAGATCAATGCGATTGACCTGAGGAAGTTTGGGTTGATTCCCGAACTTTTGGGGCGATTTCCTATTATTACTTATTTGGACAAGCTCACCAAAGAAACGATGGTTCGCATTATGAAAGAACCCAAAAATTCCATTGTGAACCAGTTTGTGGAACTTTTCAAAATGGATGGCGTAAAGCTGGATTTTACTGATGAATCGATTGATAGAATTGTGGAAGAAACCATGGAGAAAGGTCTAGGCGCAAGAGGTCTCAGAGGAACTACAGAGAAAGTGCTGGAAGATTATATGTTCGACATTGATGAGGAAAAGGAAATAGTGCTGACTGGGCAAGAACTTAATTTTAAATGACAATTTTCTTGTCGGTACAAAAAAAATAAATATATTTGCAGGAGGATTAATCATTCAAAAAAACACAAAAACCAAAATAAGATGAAAAGAAATCTATTAGCGATAGGTCTTCTGACCTTGTTTTTTGAGGCAAACGCCCAAATGACATCTGCTCCAAAAGTTCTTAGTCATATTGATGATGCCGGATTGTTTTATGTAGGTAAAGACGCACTTGTGTACAACGGGGGCGGTTTACAGGTAAAAGACAGTGGTGTATTAGAAAACCATGGGAATATCATGATCGTAGCTACAGATGCAGCAAACGATGTTGTTCGCACCCTGGTTGGCACAGGAGATAAAGTTGAAGGAGCAACGGTGGGTGGTACCATCGTTAATAAACTGAACGAAGAAACGGCATACGCAACCTGGAATTCCAACAGCTCAAGCAATACGCCAGTGTATACCTACGGGCAGTTGTATATCTCTGGGATTGCTCAGGATAATATCAAAGGTATTGTTAATCAGGAATTCAGATCACCAAATCATGGAGGTTATCAGCAATTTTCCGTTCCTTTCTTTGGTAAAACGGCATCAACGCTTAGTACAGAGTTAGGCAAAACTTTCAACAATGCAAGATGGTCACAGAACGAGATTCTTGTTTGGAATAACAGTAAGATTGTTTTCGACAACCTTCCTTCATTATCATCACTTCAATTAGGTAGTGCAACATTGCCTCCGTATTCCTACTATATTTTGGGAGGAAAAAATTTAGATGTTGCTTCGGCCAAGAAAACACTTCATGGTGTACCGGTTTCGGATGTGACATACAATACACTTACCATGCAAAATGCAGGTTTGGGAGTTGTTTACGGAACGAACGGTAATGCGGTTAATCAATACAATGAAAAATACAACAGCTATCTGGGAGACTCTTTCTCAACTCCAGCATATCGATGGGACGGAACCTACTTTGGGAAAAACATGTATTTTTTCAGTAATCCTTACCTGACCAATCTGGATTTGATGAATGTCAACAAGGTTGGGGACATTAATTATATACCCAATTTGCAAGGTATTCGGTTAGAACCAACTAACGTAGAGTATCATCCGGGACAAGGAGGAAGTATTGTTCTGTTTAAATGGGTGACGAATGCAGCCGGTACGTGGACGGGAGACACCCAATATCTAATGGTGAGACCCATGGGAACATTTGTTATCAAATTGAATGATAACTCTGCATCACCTGCACCTTCAATTAACCTTGCGAATCTGCGCAGATTTAACTATTATTCAAGAACAGCTGGAACACCTTATACTGTCACTGCAAACAGAGGAAAAAGCAGCGGAACGGTGAAAGAGATTGCACTTATTGGGCTTAACGCCGATGGTGGCGAAGTGGCACGCACCTATTACGTGGTGTACCCTGAAGGAGCTACCGGGCATTCTACCGAGGTCAATGCTCAGGTTTCTGCAGCATCAACTAACTTGTTGGGGACTTATGAAGAAGATGCCATTAATGGAGGTTATGACAATAACTATACTTCATCTTACTGGTTATACATCAATGAAGCAAATGATGAGAACTTTAAAGGTAAGAATGTAAAGCTGGTAAAATATAGCGGAGATATTGTTTCGTTTAAAGTTCAAGTGAAGGAAAACGGAGTAATGATTGATAGTGGGCAGCATGTTTTATCTTCTAATGAGGGATTCTATTTCAAAGGTCCGGATGGGATAGTGCAGTCGTTAAGCCAAGATCAAATTATCGCAGCGGCGGGAAGTAGTACACAGGATTATGACGTTTATTACGGGTTGCCTTCAGCGATATTGGGCAATACCGAAAAGGTACCATCCAGAACAGTGGTGGTTTATAATCCGAATATTGATAATTATATAGTACGTTTTGATCCTAACTGGAAGAAAGCAGATATTCAGGTTTATGATATGAGTGGCAGACTTCTTATTTCTGAGAAAGAAGTAAGTACATCTTCTGATTATACAATAAAACTTTTGCAAAATCTGAAAAGTACCTATTTGGTAAAAGTACAATCTGAGAAAGGAGATAATGTTCAAAGCAAAATTATCAAATAGAAAAAAAACACAATACGTTATGAAAATTTCAACAAAGTTCATTCATTTGATGGTGGTTTTAAGCGGGTTTATGGCAATGGCTCAGCAGATACCGTCGTCTCCTCCGGGAGGTCCTGGCGATGGTTTTCCGGGAACGCCGGGTGCACCTGCATCACCAATTGATCTGTATATTTATCTGCTAGCAATAATGGCGATGATTCTTATTTTTTATTTTGGTAGAAAGTACAAGAAACAAATTGTTTAGTATGTTCAGCAGACAAAAATTTACTCACCGATATTCGGTGAGTTTTTTTATATTTATCCCATGAAAAATTTATTTACCGCATTTACCTTATTAATGCTTAGCCCGCTAAGTGCACAGTTTAAGATCACTATTGATGCACCTGAAAGTTTTACTGCTAAAGAAGCACTTGTTTATACCCTGGACGGTTCAAAAGATGTACTATATAACGCTGAAGTTCGAAAAGGCAATGGTTGGCAAATTAATTTTACAAAACCTTACAACGGAATGATGAAATTGTATTTCCCGGATGGCAATTCATCTTTGAATTTTATAGCGGAGAATAAGGATGTGCATTTGAAGCTGTTGACGGATAAAAATAAAGTATCAGATGTTCAATACCTGGACGATAGCAATATCATCATGAACAATTTGCAGGAATTGCAGCAAAAGAAAGAATACATCTTGCCCGCATTGTATCAGATTAAAGAATATTATAAAGGCGAAAGTGGTTTTGGTGGAGCTTTAACTGGCGAGATTACGCGGTTAACCAATGCTAATAGCGATGCTGGAAACCACCCATTCATACAGTTTTACCGAACCAATTATGCTCGGTTTATCCAGAAAGATGCAACAAAGAAAGCCGTTACGCATGATGATATTATCAGTTTTCTGAAAACCGCACCTTCGATGCTGGAATCTTCCTCATTGATGCGTCCTGTGTTGGTGGCATACATGAACATCGGCGACCGCACGAATGTTGCAACAGATATAGATCGCTTATTGAAGGAAGTGGATACCAAGACCTCCCGCGGACAAACGGTTTTGGCGGAACTGATTTATATTTTTGAGATGTATGACATGCAGCAGCTTAAAGAAAAGTACCTCGTGGATGCACTCGCTGTTAAATCGCCCAACGACCGATTAGCGGCTGCAATTACCAGTAATAAGAACACACAGGTGGGATCTATTTTTCCGAATTATCAGTTTAGAAGGGCATCGGGCACCACTGCGAAATCAATACATGATGTAAAAGCCAACCAGAAAGTGATCATTTTTTGGGCGTCCACCTGTTCACATTGTGAAGCAGAATTGCCTAAAATTGTTCAGCAGTACAACGCGTTTAAAGGTAAAGGTGTTGAAGTAATAGCACTTTCATTAGACAACGAGAAAGAAGCGTACGAGAAGAAAATTAAGGAATTGCCATGGATCAATGATACTGAACTGAGAGGTTGGAATAGCAGTTCTGCGGAGTTGTATAATGTTCATGCCACGCCTACATATTTTATTTTGGATTCTGCCAACAAAATTATTGCAAAACCTGAACATGCGGCGGATGTTATCACTTATTTTAAATTGAAGTAATACTTTGCTACAATATAAAATATTATTATCTTTGCACCACTCAAAAAGAGGCGAGGTAGCTCAGTTGGTTAGAGCGCAGGATTCATAACCCTGAGGTCACGGGTTCAATTCCCGTCTTCGCTACAAATATTATGGTAAATCAGTGATTTACGGTGTAATGAATAAAAAGGATGTTTCACATTTGTGAGAACATCCTTTTTTTATTGGAGAGCTGAGAGGTTTTTCGATAATAGGTAATCCATTTGTTGACGGATCAGGATTAAAAACTGAGATGAGATAGAAAACTTAGAATAAAATCTTCTATTCAAAGCAGCTTAACGTTATTTCAATACAGCTGTATAAAATTTCAGCAATAGTATTTAATCAAACGCTGAGGAGGGCATCTTTTGCTTTTGTTACAATGATGCGAGTTTCTTACTTACGGGTAGGAGTTTCCTATATGCGGGCGGGAGTTTCTTAAATGCGGGTGCTGGTTTCTTAGATGCGGGCGCAAGTTTCTTAGGTGCGGGCGGTAGTTTTACAAATGCGGGTGGGAGTTTCTTAAATGTGGGCGGGAGTTTCTTAAATGCGGACGCAAGTTTTCTAAATACGGGCCGTAGTTTTGTAAATGCGGGTGGAAGTTTCTTAAATTAGGGTGTGTAGAAGGTTCCTTTTAATGCCTGCTTAGCTTCTGTATTTCTTTTAAAAATTAGTGAACCAACTGCCACACTCCCGTCGAAAACTATTAAATTTGTTGGCAACAAAAATTAATTGAAAATGTTTCGAAAAATTCAGATGTTAGCATGGGTAGTTGCATCAACGCTTACCCTGAACGCTCAGAAAAGTACATCCACAAAACTGGAACGCCCGAAGTTGGTGGTGGGTTTGGTGGTGGATCAAATGAGATGGGATTACCTGTACCGCTATTATGACAAATTTGGAAACGATGGTTTCAAAAGGTTGCTTAATCAGGGTTTTTCCCTGAATAATGTTCACATTAATTATGTTCCGACTGTGACTGCCATTGGGCATACTTCCATCTACACGGGCTCTGTTCCTGCGATCCATGGCATTGCCGGAAACGACTGGACGGATCGTGCGACAGGGAAAAGCATCTATTGCACTACGGATGAGAGTGTGCAACCTGTAGGGACTACCAATGCAAAGGTGGGGAGCCATTCTCCTAAAAACCTGTGGAGCAGCACGATTACTGACGAATTGCGAATTGCGACTAACTTCCAGGGAAAGGTGGTAGGTGTTTCGCTGAAAGATCGTGCTTCTATTTTACCGGCAGGGCACAACCCTACTGGTGCTTTTTGGTTTGATGACTCTTCCGGAAACTTCGTGACGAGTTCTTATTACATGAATGATTTGCCGCAATGGATGAAAAATTTTAATGCACAAAATCTCCCGGAAAAATTAGTGGCTAATGGGTGGGATACGTTGTTGCCCATTAACCAATATACTGAAAGTTCGCCCGACAATTCGCCATGGGAAGGGCTTCTTGGAAGTGCAAAAACACCTACGTTTCCATACAGCAATTTAGCGGCAGATTATCAGCAGAAAAAAGATGACATTCGCTATACACCGTTCGGAAATACCTTAACGCTGAAACTTGCTGAAGCCAGCGTGGAGGGCGAAAGTTTAGGGAAAGATGCCGTGACCGATTTTTTGGCTATTAACCTTGCCTCTACTGATTATGCGGGACATAAATTTGGCCCTAATGCCATAGAAGTAGAGGATGTTTATTTAAGATTGGACCGCGATTTGGCTGCGTTTTTTAGTTTCCTTGATGCCAAAGTGGGCAAAAACCAATATACTGTTTTTCTTTCTGCAGATCATGGGGGTGCTCATTCTGTGGGCTTTCTGCAAGAGCATAAAATGGCCACCGGTTTTTTTGGTGATGGAGCAAAGGCGAGTTTAAATCAAAATCTTAAGCAAAGGTATGGTGTTGATAATCTTATTATGGATATCGACAACTATCAGATTTACCTGAATCCTGATCTCCTCAGTAAGAATAAACTGGATCTTAATACCGTTGCCGATCAGCTGGTGGATGATTTGAATAAAGACCAAACGATTTTGTTTGCTGTTAATCTTAAGAAAGTAGGGCAATCTGCACTTCCAGAACCTATTAAAACCAGGGTTGTTAATGGCTACAATTGGCAACGGAGCGGCGATATACAGCTGATTTCCCATGATTCTATGCTGCCTACTTATGCCAAAACTGGTACTACGCACAGTGTTTGGAATTCGTACGATTCGCATATTCCACTTATTTTTATGGGTTGGGGAATTAAAAACGGCGAAAGCAATGCTGCCCATAACATGACCGACATAGCACCCACAATTGCTACATTGTTGCGGATTCAGTTTCCGAGCGGAAACATCGGCAACCCTATTGTGGAAGCGATTGGCAAATAAATTAAACTTATTTCGCGATTCAGCGCCTCTTGCATAAAGGTGAGTAGAGCAGAGAGGAGGTTTGCACATTGGGTGGAAACCTCCTCTTTTTTATTGAAATAATTGCTTCCTCTTTTTTTGATGGCAAGATTCTGGTCGTGATTGGGACTGCTTTCAGTAACAAATGAATACAGAATGATTACAACATTTGAACTTCCATTTATAGATTGAAAAATCAAGTATCTTATTTTTGTATTTATAGAGATGAGCTCTGCAGGAAAAACTCAGACGGTTGAACTAATCAAAGAATAGCTGGCTATCAGTCTTTAATAATAGAATCGGCGGCGCAATTTTGCGCCGCCGATTTTTTCTTAATGGTTGAATAAAGTCGCGTTACTTGCCTTTTTGTGGTGGGTAATGTGCCATGATCTCGGCAACAATCTCAGGAATCTGCCGTTGTTTTGATCTTGGAGAATCTACAGAAATTCCGCTTCCTATTCCCTGCCAAACCAATTTCTGAGTTCGCGCATCAATTAAATCCAAAACCAATGCGCCCTCGTTATAGTTGGAAGTCCAGGTACGGTTCATGCCAACACCCCATCCAAAAGGGCCGCCCCAACCGTACATTCCATAAGGCGAGGTAGATTGTACATCCTGAATTTTTTTGTGGTTTGCTTTCACATTCACAATCAAATCAGGGGTTTCCGAAACCGACAATCCTTTGCTCTGAAGCTGTTTGGAAACTTCATTCAATACACGATCCTTGTCAATATCGTTGAGTTTCAGGTCGTCAATTCTTAATTTATAGGTTTTGTAAGCGTTGAAGTTCGCAGTTTCTGCATAATCAGATCGCACTTGGAAGGGGCTGCAAGAGGTGAGTGCCAAGGTGGCAGCACCCAAAAATAAAAGCAAATATTTTTTCATTTCTTTAAAGTTGATTTCGTTGTTTTCGTGCAGGTATCGGTCTTCTTATCGTAGCCGTACGGGCAATGCCTGCAACCGCTTTTGCAGCAGTAGCCACGCTTCAGATGGAACTGCTCGGTAAAAACCTTATAACCCTGCTCGTTGTAATAAAAGTCTTCGTGTTCTTTGATGCTGTTTTTTTCCATTGGTTAAATCCATTGGGACGAAAATTTTATCTTTGTTGAATGATCATCGTCTGCCAATCACTACTCAAAAATACAAAAATAAACGGCATCACGCTTTTTCCCTTCATTTTCCTACGCAAGCCGGAAGATAAAACCAATGCCGTGCTCATCAATCATGAAAAAATTCACCTCAGGCAGCAACTCGAGCTATTGGTGATTTTCTTTTATTTATGGTACGTCATCGAGTATTATTATTGGTATTTCAAGTTGAGAGATTCTTACTTGGCGTATAAATTTATTTCGTTCGAGCGCGAAGCATATGCTCAGGAAGGTGATTTGCACTACCTGCAGAAAAGAAAGCTATGGAATTTTCGCTATTATTTTTCCTGATCTTTTTTGGGCGCACATTTCCCGCTTTCCACTGTATCTTTTTTGTTGGCCAGCGCTTTGGGCTATTTCACAACAAAAAAGGATGCCGTTGCAATCGGGGGCGCAGGATCGTCACCATACGTCATTAGTTGGGGTCAATAAGGCAAGTATCTTCAAACAGCTATAGCAAAGGAATTGTATATGAAAAGATTTCCTGCATTCGGAAAATTCTCCGAAATTTACCCCATGAAACTCCCGGAAATTCATATTCCCATCATAGAAATTCCTGCCGGAGGGAAAGTGCGGCTTTTCATGAAAAGAGAAGATCTCGTTCATCCGGAAATCTCAGGTAACAAATACTGGAAGCTCTTCTATAATATCAACCATTATCTGGATAGCCAACCCCAAGAACCACTCATTATAACGTTCGGAGGCGCCTACTCCAATCATATTTCAGCAGTGGCGGCATTAGGAAAAAACTTGGGCATCCGTACATTGGGAATTATTCGTGGTGATGAACTTTCGGATCGCTGGATGTACAACCCTACTTTGCATTTTGCCCATTGCTGCGGGATGGATTTTCGGTTCGTTTCTCGCACCGCTTACCGAGATAAAACACCACTCACTTTGCAATTGAAAAATGAATTTCCCAATGCTTTGGTGGTTCCCGAAGGAGGCACCAATCTGCTTGCGGTAGAGGGCGTTCGACACATGCTGAATGAGGAAACAAAATCTTTTGATTATCTTTGCACCGCAGTAGGTACAGGCGGAACGGTTGCTGGGATTTCTAAATTTTCTAATGAGAATCAGAAAGTGATGGGCTTTAAAGTAGTTGATGATCAGTCTGTTGAAAAAAGGGTGTCTCAACTTTCGCCAATTCGAAAGGTGGAATTCATGGAGGCACATTTTGGTGGCTACGGCAAAATAACTGACGAGAATGTGCGTTTTATCAATGGTTTTTCAGAATCATTTGGTATCCCGTTGGATCCGGTTTATACTGGGAAAATGATGCAGAAGATTTTTGAACTGATTGATCAAGGTTTTTTCCCTGAGAACAGTAGGATTCTCGCCTTTCATACTGGTGGTTTACAAGGAATTGATGGAGCCAACACATTGCTGGCGAAGCAGCACAGGACGTTGATTGAAAAAATATAGATTCGTTTTCTAACACTTGACGAATCATTAAATAACAGAACTGGGTATTTTTGACAAAAGGTTTCACCGAACGCAAAAACCCACTTGTTTTTATGAAAAAAGTAGTTTTTATTAGTACCATGCTCGTCATCTCTCTATTCAAGGCACAGTCTTGGAAAAACGAAGACCAGTATGTTCAAAGGTTCGCGCCTTATGCCGTAGAGGAAATGGAGAAATACAAAATACCCGCTTCCATTACCTTAGCGCAGGGCCTGTTGGAAACCGGCGGCGGACAAAGCCGACTTGCCGTGCAAGGCAATAATCATTTCGGGATTAAATGCAAGGAAGACTGGACGGGTAAAACCATGACCCACACCGATGATGCACCCAACGAGTGTTTCCGGGTTTACGATGATCCGCGGGGTTCGTACGAAGATCATTCTAAATTTTTGGCGTATCGTAAATTTTATGTCAACCTGTTTTCGCTCGATATTAAAGATTATAAATCTTGGGCGCATGGTTTAAAAAAAGCAGGTTATGCCACCAATCCTCGATATGCGTATATCCTTATCGATAAAATTGAGAAATTGAAATTGTACGAGTTTGATAACACCAGTTCCAAAGAGGTGCTTTTCACTATTCTGAAACTGTATCCGGATCTCCGCAACGACAAAATTTTCATGGCGAAACTGGAACAGGATTCTTCACCAAAAGTGCCGGAAACTATTACCGTACCTTACCAGCAAACTTCCTACGCGCAGCAGCAAAAAACGGTGGAGAAAATCCTGACTAAGCAAGAGTTGCTTAATTCTATCCTTATTAAAAGTCATCCAAACGACCATTTGAAATTCATCATTGTTCCTGATGATTTGGATTTGTCGTCGCTTTCCGATAAGTTTGGCATCAGCGAAAGTCGGCTCCAAAAATGGAACGAATTGGATGGTGACCAGTTGAAAAAAAATGATATTATTTTTCTGGAAGCGAAATCTTCTTCAGGAAATGTCCCTACCTATAAAGCGCAAGTCGGTGAATCGATGCACGATATTGCCCAAAAGTTTGGCATTAAACTGAAAAAACTATATGCTAAAAACAGAATGGATGATGGTCAGCAGCCACAACCAGGCCAGTTGATTTATTTGCA
The DNA here is from genome assembly GCA_001898255.1 of Chryseobacterium sp. 39-10. Taxonomy (GTDB): domain Bacteria; phylum Bacteroidota; class Bacteroidia; order Flavobacteriales; family Weeksellaceae; genus Kaistella. The sequence continues at coordinate 167,092 of MKTK01000015.1, forward strand.
GCAAAGAAAACCCAGAAGTTGATCTTGTTTTTTGCAATACAGCTGATGTCCTTCCGGATCATCTTTAAATAACCGGTTAACACTTTATATTCAAAAAATAAAAAAACAGCAATGTTATATCAAAGAAGTTCGGCTTTGTTCGATGAGGCCCAAAAATACATTCCCGGCGGTGTTAATTCACCGGTTCGTGCTTTTAAATCTGTGGGCGGCGTGCCTGTTTTTATGAAGTCTGCAAAAGGGGCTTACCTCACCGATGTTGATGATAATGTGTACATCGATTATATCAATTCGTGGGGACCTGCCATTTTGGGGCACACTCATCCTGAGGTTTTAGAAGCAATTCAAAAGCAGGCAGAAAGCGGATTTTCATTTGGTACACCCACCGAACTGGAAACTGAAATTGCGAAACTGATTGTGGAACATGTTCCGAATGTGGATCAGGTAAGAATGGTTTCTTCGGGGACGGAAGCGTGCATGAGCGCGATTCGGTTGGCACGTGGATATACAGGACGCGACAAGTTCATTAAGTTTGAAGGTTGTTATCATGGCCATTCCGATTCTTTCCTCATCAAAGCGGGAAGTGGTGCGGCAACTTTCGGCAACCCGAGCTCACCCGGCGTTACGGCCGGAACAGCGAAAGATACTTTGCTCGCAAGATACAATGATATTGAGCAGGTTGAAGATCTCTTTACACATAATGATGGACAAATTGCTGCCGTTATCGTAGAACCTGTTGCGGGAAATATGGGCTGTGTTTTACCGGAGAATAATTTCCTTCAAAAACTGCGAGCACTTTGTGATAAGCATGGCGCAGTTCTTATTCTTGATGAGGTGATGACTGGTTTTCGTTTGGCTTTTGGCGGCGCCCAGGAGTTGTTCAATGTGAAGGCCGATTTGGTAACTTATGGCAAAGTGATTGGTGGTGGTTTGCCGGTGGGTGCTTTTGGTGGCAGAAAAGAAATTATGAATTGCCTTGCACCTCGTGGCGCAGTTTATCAGGCAGGAACGCTTAGCGGCAATCCGTTGGCGATGCGTGCCGGCTTATCGACTTTGGAGCTGATTCGGAAAGACCCCAACTTTTATCAGAATATCAATAAAACTACAGAAACCCTGGATTTTGAAATTGCTAAAATCCTTAACGAGAAAAATATAGAGCATCGCATTAACCGAAAAGGTTCTATGATGAGTATCTTTTTCCACACCAATTCTGTTTCCAATTTTGATGAAGCAGCGATGGCTAACCATTCCTTGTTCAACAACTTCTTCCATCAATTATTAGAAAAAGGTATTTATTTACCACCAAGTGGCTTCGAAACTTGGTTTATTTCTGATGCCATTAAAGACAAAGAAATTGACCAAACTTTGGAGGTGATTCGTCAATTCGAATATTCTTAACGTAAATGAAAAACGGCCACGCTCTCCTAAAGTGTTGCCGTTTTTTTAACTGATATTCCAAATTATTCTTTGATGAATTTTTTGGTTAAGGTTTGTTCATCGGTCTGGATCACCATGACGTAATTGCCCTTGGCAAGGCCTGAGACATCCATCTTATCGGCCGTCCTGTTTTTTTCGCTCACCATTTTCCCAGAACTGTCGTATAAAGAAACACGCTTAATTTTGTGGACAGGAATTCCCTGGATAGTCAGCGTTTCTTTTGCAGGATTGGGATAAATCTCCACCTTCGAAGTTTCAATATTTTCACTGCTTAAGAGCCCGTACGTAAATTCATGAGTCACGGTTTTTCCCTGATAGGTGGCTCTAAATTTCCATGTTCCGGTCATGTTGAAATACGCGGATGTGAAAGTCCAATACCAATATGAAGCGGCATAAAATACATTGGCTGATGCGGTAGTGGTATAAGCCACTGTGTTATTAGGTCTCACCAATTGAACCTGAACGGTAGTGGACGGCTGCTGATCGGCAAGATAAATGGCTGCAACAACCGAGTTGCCATTGCCAAAATCATTTTTAAGATTGGTGGTCTCTGTGGCGGGGCAGGTGTTAAAAACAGGCACTGCACTGTGGGTGAGAACCGCATTGATCTTGGGATCCTCATAAGGTTTTTGCTGCTGCCACCACGACTGATTTCCTGAAGGGAAATTATTGCAGGGTCCCTGATATGTTTCAACCAAATCAAAATTGGAATTGTACACCTCAAAATGCAAATGTGGACCCGTCGAGTTTCCGGAGCTTCCTACCACACCCAGGAATTCTCCTGCAGCCACAGCCGCTCCCACGGGTTTTGCGGTAAGCGAATTTTTCTTCATGTGTCCGTACCATGCGATACTTCCATCGGCGTGCTGCACATAAACGGCATTCCAGTTTCCACCAGACATGGAGCAACTCATATCAAAATTTCCGTCGGATTTATAAACAATAACGCCATCAGCAGCGGCAATAACTTCTGCCTGATTATTCTGAAACTGATACCACCCAAATGGCCATGTAAAAATATCGATACCGGCATGATTGTAGCCACCATCGGTGTCGTAAGTCCTTGTTCCGCAGTTCCAGTCTTTAATCTGATTTGGATAATTAGGATCATGATCCACATAATTGCTGATGCTCCACACGTTTTCGTACGGTGCGCTGTCTGCCTTTTTTACCGGCCAAATAAACTTGGGAGCTGCAGCATGTGAAGATATTTTGAGTAAACCTTTTTGTTGAAGTGCTGCCTGGCTTTGCTTGAGCTGATGCATTATTTGGGCACGCTGTATAGGCGTCATGCATTCTACGTGATCGGGATTAAACTTGTATTCGGCAAAGCCGGACTGAACTTCGTTTTGTGCAATTCCCGAAAATCCCCATAACATGAGGGAGGCGAAAAAGAGTTTTTTCATGATAATTAGTTTTGGTTTTGGTAAAAGTACAAAAAATTAAATGACGAATTAAATATCAGGGTTTTGCACGTTGATATTGCAATGGGAAGAAACACTCTTCTTTCTGTGCAAATGAACTTTGTACCGCCAGATAGGGATTTCTTAGCATTTCCCGAGCTACAAAAATAAGATCTGCATCACCATTATTTAAAATGGCTTCTGCCTGTTCTGCAGTTTTAATAAGCCCCACTGCACCCGTTGGGATTTGTGCTTTTCTTTTAATTGATGCAGAGAGCGGAACTTGGTAGCCATCGAATATGCTTATTTTTGCGCCCTGAATATTTCCGCCACTCGAAACGTCGATTAAATCAACGTTTTTTGTTGTTAGAATCTGAGCAAGTTGAGTGCTGTCTTCAATATCCCAACCGTTCTCGGCGTATTCAGTACCCGATATTCGAACAAAAAGTGGGTGTTCTTCATCAAGAACTTCGTTGACAGCATCAACAATTTCGATAAGAAACCGAATCCTGTTTTCGAAATTACCACCATATTCATCACTTCTTATGTTGGACAAAGGAGATAGAAATTGATGAATGAGGTAGCCGTGAGCGGCGTGAATTTCTATTACGTCAAAGCCGGCATCCAGCGCTTTTATCGCTGCTTCCCGAAAATGATTGACCAGCAATTTTATTTCATCTCCGGATAATTCATGAGGAATTCTTTCGCCTTCTGCATACGGGATGGGAGATGGCGCCACGGTTTCCCAACCTTCATTGATGGGGATTTGTCTGCCATTCCATGTCGATCCTTTTCTGCCTGCATGTGCTAGCTGAATTCCGATTTTACTTTCGGTATTGCTATGAACGAATTTTACAATTCTTGATAAAGCGTCGCGCTGTTCATCGTTCCAAATTCCCATGCAGTGATGGGTAATTCTACCTTCGGGCACCACACCGGTTGCTTCCACCATAATTAATCCTGTGCCACCTTCGGCACGAGTGGTATAATGAACAAAGTGAAAATCGTTGGCCACGCCATTTTCGCAAGAATACATGCACATGGGCGACATCACCCAGCGGTTTTTAAGTTCTAGATTTCTAAACTTAATAGTAGAGTAGAGCATAGTTTTACGCATAAAAAGTTGAAAAAAGTTTATTGCCCTTAAAGGTACTGAAATTGGAAATGTAGCGTTACGCGATTATTTGGGAAGCAAAATTAATCTCAAGTCATTAATCAACAGTGGTAGAAGCTAATTTTTACCTATCTTTACTACCCGATTTTTTACAATGGAAAAAGAATTTAAAATCACCTTTGAAGCCATCAGTAATTACGATGCACTGGATGCGACTGAAAAAAAACTTTTTGATGCTGCCAGAAAAATCCGTGAAAGCGCCTATGCGGTATATTCTAATTTTACAGTAGGTTGCGCGTTGCTGTTGGAAAATGGCGAAATCGTTACCGGGAGTAATCAGGAAAACGCGGCGTATCCTTCAGGTTTATGCGCGGAAAGAACAACCATTTTCTGGACCTCGGCCAACTTTCCGGGGGTTAAGATCAAGAAGCTTTTTGTGATTGGTGCCCCAAGGGAAGCTATTACCAGCTCGCCCATTCCGCCGTGTGGAGCTTGCCGACAGTCGATTATGGAATATGA
>MKTK01000015.1:171687-174350 GCA_001898255.1 Chryseobacterium sp. 39-10
AAGTAATGCCGCCCGGCTTTTGATTAATGAAGTGACCGAACCTAAAAAGGGAAAACCCGAATTTACCAAGCTTAACCTGCTGCGAATTCCGCTTCGGTTAGGAATGGATGTATTCGTAAACGGAACAATTGGTGCTGAGCGTGAAAAAATGGTATTGGATTCGATGAAAATTTTCTCGGATCTGATGCGAATTTATGACGTAAAACATTACCGTGCCTGTGCAACCAGTGCAATGCGTGATGCCAAAAATGGGCAAAAAATTATTAAAGATGTGCAACAAAGTTGCGGCATCACCATCGAGATCATCTCTGGTGACGAAGAGGCAACCCTTATTTACGAGAATCACGTAGCCGAAGGTCTTGATAAAAACTTTGCTTATTTGTATGTGGATGTTGGTGGCGGCTCTACTGAACTTACCTTCTACGAAAACGGAAAAATGAAGTATGAAAAATCCTTCAACATTGGTACTATCCGTTTGTTGAATAATTTGGTAACCGACGATCAATGGAAGGAAATGAAAGAAGAAATCCGTAAAAATATCAACAGCAAAAAATCCATTGTGGCCATTGGTTCTGGCGGTAATATCAACAAAATTTTCTCCATGAGCAAGTCAAAAGACGGTAGTCCGCTGTTTTTATCGAAGCTCAAAACGCTTTATAAAGACATGTCGACCTTTTCGGTGAAAGAAAGAATGGTAAAATACAATCTTCGGGAAGACCGAGCGGATGTTTTGGTACCTGCGCTGGAAATCTTTAATAAAGTAATGACCTGGAGCGATATTAACAAAATCTACGTCCCTAAAATTTCAGTGGCCGATGGCCTGATTCACAGTATTTACAATGGTTTAAAAAAATCCTGATTCATACCATTGATGATGGAGAAGTGGGCTAAAACACTTCTAACAGTTTCTCCGTTAAAAAAAATCTATTTCCCAATATCCTGATGAAGCACCTAAAAGGCGTGCTTTTCTTTGGCTTTACTTGTTTTCCGATTTTATTAATGGTATTTTTGCACTATTAATTAAGGTGTTCCGATGGAATTTTTCCGGAGGAATGAAAATGGGAATCAGGTGAAATACCTGAGCTGTACCCGCAACTGTAAGCTGAGAAAGAGGTATCTATCTTTTGCCACTGAGTAATAGTACTTGGGAAGGCGATACCGAAAAGCGAGCCAGGAGACCTGCCTTATGTGTACTGCAATCAATACCTTCGGGAAAAAGGGTAGAAATGTGTTTCTGGTTTTCATCAGATTATTTTGTGTTGGGTTCAGCTTTTTGTAGCGCGACCGTTTTTACCGTTGGTGATGCAGTTTTTGTACGAAGAATTAATTAAAATCTATACGTTATGAAAAAACTGTTATTCCTTTTGGTAGCTGGCAATTTCTGTTTCGCGCAGAACGTGGTGTTTGGCGACAACAATTTCAAACTATCGCTTATTAAAACCTACCCATCTCTAGATGCCAATAAGGACAATGAAATTTCGGTAGAAGAAGCCAAAACGCTCACATCGATCAGAAGTTTGTCTTTGTATAATTATACCAAAATTAAGTCGATTGACGGTATTGAAGCTTTTACAAACATTACTGAGCTTGATGTGAAGCAGAATCAAATCAAAACCGTTGACTTATCACAGAATACTAAAATTAAATCGCTGAATATGCGGGAAAACCTATTGGAGGGCGAACTGGATATTTCAATGCTTACATTGGCAACAACGGTAGAGCTCAACACCAACCAGCTCACTTCCCTGAAAATTCCGGCTTCAGGAAAAATTCAGTTTTTGTACGTTAACGATAATTTGTTGACGAGCATAGATCTGTCGGGACAACCTGATCTTAAACGTCCTTATTTTGTGCGCAACAATATCACAACTATAGATTTTTCCCACAACCCGAATATCGACAGGATCAATATGGATGGTAATGCACTTACAGCAGTAGATTTGTCGGGACTAACCAAGCTGACATGGGCTTCTTTCGTGGAGAATAATCTTTCGCAAATGACCTTTCAGAATAATCCGCTACTGAAATCGCTGCTCCTGCAGAAAAACAATCTTACCACACTCAATTTTCAGGATGGGCTTCCCAATACCCTCACTTTAATCAACCTTACAGATAATAGCTCGTTTCAGAAAATTGTAAAAGACAGTACCGACACAATTTCGGGAGTAACGCCAACTACTGTCGTTATTGAGAATGGGTCACCACTTTCTGCAGCGTCTTTTTCTCGCGACGAAGTGAAAGTTTTCCCGAATCCATTTGCGGAGCAACTCTCTTTCAGCCAGGCGGTGTCGAATGTTGTAATTTATGACCTTGCGGGCAGAAAAATTTTTGCGGAAGCTGCAAGCAACAAAAGTATAATGCTGAATTTTCTGAAACCAGGGCAATACCTCATTCGCTATGAACTGAATGGGGCAAAATTCTCGAAAATGATCACAAAAAAGTAATGATGGTGGGGAAGCAGTGGATTGCTGCCTTCCCATTTTTTTATTCTCAGCCAGATTTTATCTGGAACCAAGCTCGATAACTTCGAGCTTTTCTATTTGATCGCCGTTAATTTCAAAACGCATCATGGTTCGCATTTTGTGCCATCCCTGCTTTCCTGCAGCACCAGGATTCAGATGAAGCAATTCGTTTTTCTGGTCGTACATTGCTTTTAAAATATG
>MKTK01000015.1:174383-180262 GCA_001898255.1 Chryseobacterium sp. 39-10
GATATCCTCCGATGTGAATCATGAGTACTTTCACATTTTCGCAGGTGAAACTCAAAACTTCGGGGAAAATTTTTCGGATGCCTTCACCGTCGATGTTGCCATACACTCCTCGCAAGGTTCCGACTCTTTCCAATGCTTCCACAACTTCCAGATTGCCAAAATCGCCGCAGTGCCAAATTTCATCTGCTTTTTTGGCGTAGTCAAGAATTCGGTCATCTAGGTAAGAATGGGTATCGGATAGCAGTAGAATTTTCATCAGACGAAGATAAAGAATAAAGCCAAATGGCATTCTAAAACAATGCGTTCAATTCCCAAATATTTTCCCGAAATTTGCCGCAATGCGATATTGTATTGAATTTTCTTATCTAGGTAAAAACTATTTTGGTTATCAGATTCAGCCGAGGGAAATTACCGTTCAGCAGGAGTTGGAAACCGCACTTTCGACGATTCTTCGCGAAACCATTAAAACCACGGGCGCCGGCAGGACAGATACCGGTGTTCATGCCAAAAAAATGTTTGCTCATTTCGATACTGAAAAAATATTGAGTGATAATCTTGCCCATCAACTCAACAGTTTTTTGCCACCCGACATTGCGGTGAAGAGAATTTTTAGCGTTGCAGCGGATTTTCATGCAAGATTTGATGCTACTTTTCGCACGTACGAGTATTTCATTTCACTTGAGAAAAATCCTTTTACGCAAGATTCCGCCTGGTCGATCTGGAAAAGAAAATTGGATGTAGAGAAAATGAACAAAGCATGCAAGATTCTTTTGGAATACGGGGATTTCACCAGTTTTGCTAAACTCCACGCCGATAATAAAACCAATATCTGCAAAATTTATAAAGCAGGATGGGAGCAAAAAGGTAGCGAACTTAAATTCACTATTTCTGCAGACCGATTCCTTCGGAATATGGTGCGTGCAATTGTGGGAACCATGGTGGAAATTGGCAATGGGAAAATTCAACCCGATGATTTGCATACTATTATAGAATCTCGGAACCGGAACGTTGCTGGAACTTCCGCACCTGCACAAGGATTATTTTTGGTTGATGTGGGCTACGAGTCTCTGGAAATGGAGGAGTAAGTCTTGATTGGGTAACCAATATCTATTTTCAGTATAAAGTAGCACTTATTATTAAGGTTGCAGGAATTTGTAAGAGTTTCAACACAAAGAAGCGGATCTTAATGTGGCTATTGAGCCATTTTGCACTCCAACTTTTTACGTATTTTTGCACCGTTTGCAAGAGAAAAAATGAAAAAACAATCCACCTGGGAAATTATTAAGCGGCTTTTCGTGATCGGTATGAAGTTCCGCTCATGGTTTATCTTCACGCTCATTATTTCTGTGTTGCTGTCGATTATTTCAACCTACCGGCCGTACCTCACCATGCAAATTGTAGATACAGATATTATTCAGCTGAAAGATAAACATCTGATGATGAAGCATATTTACATTTTGGTGGCATTGGTTTTTGGAGAAACACTTTTGAATTTTTTTCTAGTTTACTTTTCCAACTTTATTTCTCAGAATGTTATTCGCGATATACGTGAACGTCTTTATCATAAACTCATTTATTTTAGAACTTCTTTTTTCGACAAAACGGCCATTGGCCAGTTGGTAACTCGTGCGGTGGGCGATGTGGAAACCATTGCTACAGTATATACCGACGGATTCTTGATGGTTTTTGGCGATATTCTCAGAATTATCTTTGTGCTTTTTATGATGTTTCAGGTCGATGTGCATCTAAGTTATATATCGTTAGCGATTCTTCCTTTGATGATCATTATTACCAGATTCTTTCAAAAACGTTTGAAGAAAGCGTTTGGCGATGAACGTACTTGGACGGCCAATCAGAATTCATTTGTCCAGGAACGGCTTTCCGGAATGACGCTCGTTCAGGTATTCAACCGTCAGAAAGCAGAGTTTGAGAAATTCGATAAAATCAATATCACTCTTAAAGGCGCTTTGTTGAGAACTGTTTTTATTTTCTCCTTATTTTTCCCTGTTGTTGAACTTATTTCGTCGCTATTTCTTGGCTTTATTCTACTTTATGGTGGCTTCATTACCATTAAAGCAGGAGCAGTCATTGCATTTATTCAGTACATCTCCATGTTGATAAGGCCGCTGCGGCAAATTGCAGATCGGTTCAATAACATTCAGCGTGGTATCGTGGGCGCAGAAAGGGTTTTAGGTGTGATGGATGAAGATTTTAATCTGCCCAATGATGGTAAGATTGTTAAAGATCATTTCGATGGCAAAATTGAGTTTCGAGATGTACACTTTGCCTACGACGAAAAGCAAGAGGTATTAAAAGGTATCAGCTTTAAGGTAAATCCAGGCGAAACCGTCGCTATTGTAGGTGCAACTGGTGCCGGAAAATCAACAATCATCAGTTTGATTACTCGGCTTTATGACATTAACTCTGGCAGAATTTTGTTGGACGATGCAGATATTAAGGCCTATGAACTTCACAACCTGCGTAGTCATATTGGTGTTGTGTTGCAAGATGTATTTTTATTTAATGGTAGCATTTTCGAAAATCTCTCTTTCGGTGACGAAACCATTACCCTCGATAAAATTCGATCGGTGGGAAAAGCAATCGAGGTGGACGATTTTATTATGTCGCTTCCGGGTGGTTACGATTATGTGGTGCGTGAGCGTGGATCCTCCATTTCTTTAGGGCAAAGACAGTTGCTCTCATTCTTAAGAGCTTATCTTTCCGATCCTAAAATTTTAATATTGGACGAGGCCACTTCTTCTGTAGATCATGAAAGTGAAAAGCTTATTCAGCGCGCTACCGAAAAAATAACCAAGGGTCGTACATCGATTATTATTGCGCATCGCTTATCCACCATCGAAAAAGCCGATAAAATTATCGTCATGGATCATGGCAAAATAGTAGAGGAGGGTAAACACATGGAACTGCTGCATCAAAACGGATATTACTCCACCCTTTACAAAGCCCAACTTCGGAAAGACGTGCAAGAATCCGAGTAGGAGAGAAGTGTAGAATTCTGAAGATCGTTTTTAGTTACCTACCACAGTTTTTGTTGTTACAAATTCTTTCAATGCAAGCAGTGACAACTCGATGCCATAGCCGGACGCTTTGGTTCCGCCAAATGGTAGTCTTGGATCTGAACTCGATTCTTTATTAATGCTTACCGTCCCCGATTCCAATTCATTGATAAAGAACTGTTGTCTTTTCTTGCTCTTCGTCCATACCGAATTCGATAAACCGAAAGGAATATCGTTGGCCATTGTAAGCGCTTCCTGATCATCTTTTGCAAGCAGCACCATCCCGAGCGGACCAAAAACTTCCTCTTTCAGGAGGGGATTTCCTTTTTTTACTTTGATAAGTCCGGGCATAAATGCGGTTTCCGATAATCTTTCAAGAGGAACAACAACTTCTGCACCGGCTTTTAATGCTTTTTCGTATTGCTGCTGCAGTTCATCGGCCAAATCAGGTCTTGCCATACCTGAAATTTTGGTCGCTTTATCTAACGGTTTACCTGGAACAAATTTTTTAAACTCGTCAATAAAAATCGGTAGAAAATCCTTCTCTACATTTTTCTGAATAATAAAACGTTTACCGGCATTGCACGCTTGCCCACAATTTTGTAATCTAGCTTTGGCACCGCTTTCTGCCGCCTTAGCAAAGTCTGCATCATCCAATATGATAAAAGCATCGCTTCCTCCCAATTCCAATAAAGACTTTTTGATGTTTTTTCCAGCAGTAGCGGCAACTTCAGCTCCGGCTTTTTCACTTCCTGTTAAGCTGACCCCTTTTACAATGGGGTTTTCTAATACCGTAGTCACTTCCTGATGACCAATTGCTAAGTTCTGAAAAACGCCTTTAGGAAAACCGGCCTCCAAAAACAGCTTTTCAATCCTTCTTCCGCTACCAAAACAGATCGATGCGTGTTTCAACACCACCGTGTTGCCTGCCAGAATCGCGGGAACTGCAAATCGTAGCACTTGCCAGAAAGGGAAGTTCCACGGCATAACACCTAAGATAACACCCTTCGGTACATAATGAACTTCTGATATTCTAAACTCAGTTTCTATTTTTTCATCCTTTAAAATATTTTCTGCTTCTCCATAAAAACGGCACATCCATGCGCACTTTTCAACTTCGGCAATGGATTGCGATATCGGTTTGTTCATTTCCCGCGTAATAATCATTCCCAATGCTTCTGCTTCATCATGGAGAAGGGATGCTAAATTATTAACCAGTTTCTGCCTTTGGTTGAAAGAAACTTTTCGCCAACTATCAAAAGTTTTATCCGCGATATTCAGTTTGTTTTGTACATTCATTTTCAATGAGAGATTTAAAAGTGCTTTCTGTCTGTCTTTTTTAAAGTGCTGCAATGTTCTGCGGGAAACAAATATATCAAAAACAGTGCTAATGACCATTTGCTGTATCTAATAAATTCGCTGAATAAACACCTATATTCATTTGCCAGTCTTATAAATTTACTTAATTTTGAGCAAAATAAAACAAGATAAAAATGAATACACCATCAGAATTGAAGTACACCAAAGACCACGAGTGGATCAGGATCGAAGGCAATACCGCAACCATTGGTATTACCGATTTTGCCCAAGGGGAATTGGGAGATATTGTTTTCGTAGATGTGGATACTGTGGATGACGAACTTTCTGCGGGCGATGTTTTCGGAAGCGTAGAAGCTGTAAAAACTGTATCCGATCTTTTCTTGCCAATTTCCGGTACCGTCACTGAGTTCAATTCCGCTTTGGAAGATGAGCCCGAACTGCTGAATACCGATCCTTATGGAAAAGGATGGATCATCAAGCTTACGGTTGCGGACGATGCAGATCAGTCCGAATTACTTACTGCAGAGCAATACCAGGACTCTCTTGGATAAGATTTCAAAAACTTTCGCTAAGATTTTGCCCATTTATTGGGCATTTCTTACTTATATGCTTCTCAAACCAGGAGTCGAGAATATGGAGTATCCCTTCATGTTCAACGGGATAGATAAAGTACTGCACCTTTGTATATTTACGCTGCTGGGATTTTCATTCATGTGCGCCTTCCCCAAAATCAAATTCCTCACCTTCATCCAGATAATGCTTATTTACGGAATGGCGACAGAAATTCTTCAGGATGAAATGGAACTGGGCAGGTCTCTCGAGGGGTTAGACTTGGTTGCTGACACTATAGGCGTACTGGTGGGCTATTTTGTTTTCGTAAAGGCCAAATCCTGGTAACCAATTTTCATTTTTTGGGCGGTTCCCTCGCCCTCACTTACCTTTTGCCATAATTTTTTGCAGCCGCGCGGGTCGGGCTATCCGTTGCAATTCCTCGTCCCGAAGGTTCGGGCCTGCGGGATTTTCACTTCTATCCCTACCGCAATTTACGTTGTTTCACTCAATGTGGAAAACTTTATGAGCTTCATAGATTAATATAGATCAGCAAATTATAGAGATACTTTTACACATTGTCGATTTTTATTTCAAACCCGTTTGGAACATATACCCGAAATGCTATACTTTTGCACTCACCTTTTCAACAGGAGGTAGCGCAGAAGAAAAAACTAAATAAATGTCTTTTAAGAATAGAATAAAAAATTTTTAAAAAATTTAATAGATCAGCAAATTATAGAGATACTTTTACACATTGTCGATTTTTATTTCAAACCCGTTTGGAACATATACCCGAAATGCTATACTTTTGCACTCACCTTTTCAACAGGAGGTAGCGCAGAAGAAAAAACTAAATAAATGTCTTTTAAGAATAGAATAAAAAATTTTTAAAAAATTTATTTGCACAATAAAAAATAGTTTATATCTTTGCAATCCCAATTCGAGAGGATAAAGGGAGCGCAGGAGTAGGACGGGATATTTAAGATTTTG
>MKTK01000016.1 GCA_001898255.1 Chryseobacterium sp. 39-10
AAGCCCCGCACTTCAGCAATACGTTTCCCGTTATATGCAATGCTATCAGAGCGGTTATAAAAATTAAAATTTTTCTAAATTAGAACAAAACTTAAAAACTAATCGCAGAAAATTATACCACTTCCAACTCAAAATTTATTCTTTTTTCCAGCCGCTTTTTTTCCAATGCTAATCAGCACATTCGCAAAAAGCCAACGCTAAATCCAACACCTTATTTTGCAAAAGAGCTGATTTTTCCTCGCTCTTTAGTTTTTTTTATAAATTTGAGTTTTAAAAACATATTATGATGTCTCTTGATAAAATCTATGAAAGAATATCGTTTGGTAAGAATGTTCCCGAATTTGAGAAGAAACTTATTGCCGAAAGTTTCACTACTAAAAAATTTAGAAAAAATATAATTATAGTAAATGATGATGAAGATTGTGATAAATTATTTTTTGTCGTAAAAGGTATTATTAGAATCTATTATTTCAACATTTTTGGGAAAGAAATTACCCGAACATTCATTTCGGAAAATGAATTTTGTACAAATCTTATCTCGTTTTCCAAACAAGACACTAATAATGAAAATATTCAATGTTTAGAAGACTGTCTTCTATTTTATATTACAAGAGAAAATTTTTATAAAATGTTAGAACAATCTCACATTATGACAGGGTTATACTCCAAAGTATTAGAAAATTTTATTAATAAAAATTTGAGACACTTTCAATTTATGAATACATTAAATGAAAGAGAAAGGATAGAAAAATTCTTCTTCGATTTCCCTGAAATAAATCGTAGAGTAAAAGACAAAATCATATCTACATATCTCGGAGTAACACCTGAATTTTTTTCTAAAATAAAATCAGAAATTAATAGAGAAAAAAAATCGGCTCATTTATGAGCCGATTTTTGTTTTTCTTAATCATAATTATTTTTTTGTTCAAAGACTGTTCTTAATTTTCCATAATTAAAAATATAATACTATGAAAAAATTAATAGTCATTCTTTTAATCTGCATATTAAATATTGTAAATGCACAAACGAAATACAGCATTTCTTTCTCACCAATCGGGCTTTATACAGATTTTAAATCCGATAAATTAATTGGTTTCAACGGGAATGCAGAATTTTCAAAACATTTCAACAAAAATATTATTTCCATATATTGTTCAGTAGGTTTAGGAGTTACAATTCAAAATAAGAAAACATATAACGGACAAGGTTACTTTGAAGCAGATGCACTTTATTCAAGACGATATTTTGTAAATAATTTTCTAGTAATTGAGCCACAGTTAGGCTTTGGATATATTGGTTTTGGAACAACATCCGACCAAACGCCCAAAAACTTCATTGGTTTTCCTGTAAGGATAAAAGCAATGGCATTCACAAACAACAAATTTGCATTGGGTCTGTATACAGGTTCCAATTTCAATTCATATAAAAGCATATATTCACTAGGAACATTATTCAATTTTAATTTCTAAGCATTTTGAAAAGAATATATATATAATCACCCTCATTTCTTAATCACAATTAAGTTTTTTCTCGAAAACTGTTTTTAACTTTCCACAACTAAAATTTTAATGTAATGAAACAAACAATTTTATTCGTACTTTTATTAATGCTCTTTAATTGCCATCGCTCTTCAAGCGATGATGATACCACTATTCCGGTGGATCAGTTACCTGCAACTACGCAAACTGGTGCTAATACCGCAGGCTGCCTTGTAAATGGTAAAGTATTGCTCCCAAGAGGACAAAAACCTCAAAATGGTCCCGTTCTCGCCGCTTTCTATCAATTCATTGATGGGGGCTATCATTTCGGATTAGGAATAGAAGATTATACAAATTCCAAAACAGTCGCTATTGGTTCTCATAACATTACTTTAGAACAAGGAAAAACTTATTCACTTGCGGAAAATTTGAATGATGATAGTGCTGTTAATATGTATGCCAACTATTGGGATTATAAAACAACCTTCTACTCAACATCTGATATTGTCACTGGAGAGATAAAAATAACTCGTTTAGATACATCCAAATTCATTATATCAGGTACATTTTGGTTTGATGCCGTTAATGCAAATGGAGAAAAAATAGAGGTCAGAGAGGGAAGATTTGATTTGCATTATGCCCCCTAATTTTTAATAATATACAGTTATGAAAATAGATACATCCTAAAAATAAGAAAAGAAGATGGTCGGCAAACCATCTTCAAAAAAAATTTAAAAGCAAACATCAAAATTATTTTAACTTTTAAACATTCAAATTTATGAAAAATCTAAACAGGTTTTTAATCCTCATGGCTTTTTACATTACAGCCATGTTTTCTGCGCAGCAAGAGGTCAGTACCGATTGGGCAGCACAGGCAAATACCATTTTTTCGCCTTTAGACAAATCCCGTGTTCCTGATGGAATATTATTGGATTATGGGATGGAATTTACAAATGTTCCCGCATTCAATGGTGCACTTACAGATTCCACCTATGTCAGCAGCGGCAATCTAAAGGAAATCTATAATACGCTTCTCATGAGTCGAATTCGTGATGTTTCTGCAGGATTTGTAATGCCTGAGACTTTTGAAAACAATTGGCAACAGGTTCGTTCTACAGATTACATAGCACTTAGTGGCTTATATTTTAAATATGGTGCTTTTGCAGACGATGCACTCAGCAGTGGGAAAATACAGTACACAGGTGGGAAATTTTATGACGTAGCAGGGAAAAATCCATATGTAGAAAATAAGGTTTTCGCCATTGCATCACCTATAAATACATATACGGGATATAATGTAAAAGTGAAACTTTCACAAAATACTTTTTATACCAATACTACATCGGAAATCCAAAAAATTGAAATTGATTTTGGTGATGGAGCAGGTTTTAAAATTTTACCTAACGATCAATTGGTTTCCGCAACATATAACTCGGAAGGGATTAAGACTTGGACTTACAAGTTAACTCTTACAAGCGGGCAAACGCTTCTTACACAAAATAAGATACAGATTAATCAGGGGTTGCAGATAACAAATCTGGACAATCCTTCTCAAGCAAAAGTTCCGGGTGGTTCTGGTCCGATAGTATCGACCTACTATTATAGCAAAACCATTACAGCTTCTGATTCTTATCCAAATACTATTCAAGGAAAAGCTAATCTGATTATTGATGATGCAGGGAATAACGGCATTCGAAAACCTTTGATTGTAGTAACAGGATTTGATATGGACAAAATCCTAAATCCTGAAAACTTAAATGGTCAGGCAGATTTTAAAAGTTTTAAAAGTAAAGTTTTTAATTCTGGAAGTTCTAATCTATATAGTTTGTTAACTGGAAATAATCCTGATGTTTCGGGCGATCAAGTTTATGACATTATATTCATCAAATGGCAAAATGGGATGGATTATATTCAAAATAACGCTTATGTTTTGGAAGAAGTCATCAAGTGGGTGAATCAACAAAAAGCACAAAACGGAAGCACAGAGAAAAATGTAGTGATTGGTCAGAGTATGGGAGGATTAGTGGCACGTTATGCGCTTCGTAATATGGAACAGAATGGTTTGCAACACCAAACTCGCTTATTTGTTAACCAAGATGGTCCGCAACAAGGAGCCAATATTCCTCTTTCATATCAAGCAGCTTATAGACATGTGAGAAATATGTATGCAGGATCTATAATTCCACTCTTTACTGGTCAAGTTATTGTTCCTATTCTTGGTGGCACTCCTTGGTCGGTATATTTTAGCATCTTAGACCAACCTGCAACTCGTCAGCTTCTTAAAAATAGAATGACAACCAGCTACACACTTGACAATTCTTTGTATAATTCTTTTCAAACCGAATTACGAACTAAAGGATACCCAATTAATGAAAATATTAGAAACATTGCAATAAGTAATGCAAGTGAATGCGGTAATACAGAAAATTTTAATGCGGGAGACAAACTCCTTGGCTATAACTATTACAAGGGATTGTCTTTTTGGGGAGACTTACTTAGTTTAGTTTACAACCCAATAGGAGGTATACTTGGGGGAGTACTTATAGGAAATGGAGGCATGATTGGTACAGGCATTCTTGGGTTGGTTCCAGGACACTCCACTTATAGTGCAGATATTTATTGCAATTCGATTTCGTACAATCAAGGAACTATTTTATATCATAACAAAATTTCCTATACCAAAAAAATTCTGTGGATTGGTCCGAAAATTACCGTAAATATTGTGAACAAGAATGTTAATCAACCTAGCGGAATTTTACCATTTGATTATTATCCAGGTGGTTTTGTAGATTTGAAAGGATATACTGGTGACCTTAATCCTCCGGTTGGTAGTATTTCTGGGGTATTCAATTTTACGCTTGTTCCGGGTCCTAGTGCACTTGATATTGGAAGTGGTAATGTAAATTTGTCGGATGCAGATTATAAATTTTCATATAACGGAGCTAATCCTCCTGCATCACCTCTAAATACACCTTTTGCAAACTTTATTACTGGATATAATGGAATTAACTCTCAAAACGGAAATGAATCACACCTTCAGTTAACTAAAAGAAATGGAGATTGGTTAGCGGGAGAACTTAATAACTCTGCTTATACAGCAAGCTGTGCATTTATGTGTGTTAATGCACAAATTTCTGGCGAAAGTGTTCTCTGTTCGACAGGGGATTTTTCTTATTCTGTTCCAGCAGGTGCGGATTTCTATAATTGGTCTGTTTCGGGAGGTTATGGAATAACTTTTTCTGGAAATGGTACTTCAACAATCACTCTTACTAATACAAATAATTATAATGGGAGCATAATTTTGAACGTTACTTTAGGAGATACAACAGGTAAATGTGGTCAAGTAACCCTAACCAAAACAATATGGATAGGCAAACCAAGAGTATACATATATGCCTCTGAGGATAATTCCTTTATGGCGTATCTCAAGAGCAGTGATAGCAATGCTACTTTAGAAGAACAGGGCATTAGCCCTTCAGAGGTAACGTGGAGAAGACTTCCGCGAACCTACACCTCTACAGGATTTTCATGTTATATAAGCAATGCTGATCCGAATCAGGTTGTAGAAGTAAAAATTCCCAATTCATGTGGGACAATAACATTGTTAGAAACCATCAGTTTTCCTCCTTGTGAAAGCTATATGATTACTTCCAACACAGACAATACTTATAATCTGATTCCGGCTCCTTGTCCGGATAATCCTGTCACAAATAAGGGAAATAATAATCCTACTATAATTATTACCGATATTTTCGGTCGCGAAGTTGTAAACACTACTTCAATGCAATTTAGTTTACAAAGCCAACTATCAGGAACCTATTATGCAAGAGTTATTAAAGATGGGCAAGTTGTACACACCCAAACTTTAATAAAACATTAATTAATTTCAGAAACTAAAAGGGTTATTTCACGGTTGTGATATAACCCTTTTTCTTCTAAATTTGGAATAAATTATTAACCACAAAACTCACGAACATGTCATCAACCTCAGAAGTAGGACACGCTAAAAATGTGGCAAACTTTGCCGACCTCATTGCGTATTGCACCGCTTACGGAGCTACCTACAATCCGTCAAAAACAGCTTTACAATTAACCTCATTAAACACGCTACTTACATCAGCACAAACAGAACTTTCCTCTGTAATCACTGCAAAAAATGCTTTCGATACTGTTACCGGAGATCGTCAATTGGCTTTTGAGCCATTAAAATCTTTAGCAACAAAAGTCTTCAATTATCTTTCCGTAACAGATGCAACGGATCAAACCATTGCAGATGCTAAAACCATCAATAACAAATTGCAAGGAAGAAGATCGGGAACAGTTTCGGAAACACCACCAACAGAAGGAGGAACAGCACCAAATACCGTTTCGGTTTCTCGCCAAAGTTATGATATGCTTACCGAAAACTTTTCAGCATTGATAGATTTAGTATCTTCTGTTCCGTCCTATGCACCCAATGAAACTGAGCTAACGGTTGCTTCACTCACAACATTCCACGGAAATTTACAAACCGCAAATACAAACGTCATTAATGCAGAAGTCGCTTACAGCAATGCGAGAATTTCGAGAGATACAGTACTTTATTCTGACGATACAGGGTTGGTTGATATTGCTTCTGATGTCAAAAAATATGTAAAAGCCATCTTTGGTGCAACCTCACCTCAGTACAAACAAGTAAGCGGAATCAAATTCAAAAAACCTTAAAATCAAAATAAAGAGTTGCTGAAGTCAAAAACAGTAACTCTTTTCCGTTTTTATAAAACTACCTACTGCATTTGTAAAACTAGTATCCGCATTTATAAAACTACCAACCTCCAATGCAAAACTTGCGTCCGCCATTATAAAACTCGCAATCTATACTATAAAACTCACGACCGCCAACATAAAACTTACATCCTCATTCGTAAAACTCGCAACCTCTATTACATAACTTACGACCACAACTATAAAACTTCTATCTGCCATTTAATTTCTTCCGTCCGCCAACACAAAATAAGGAGTAAAGTCCACCGCAAAGGAAAAAGCACATTTGCAGTCCGCTCCACCAGCCACAAAACCAAAGACTGCAAAAGAGCTTTTCCCCTCCCTCTTTTTCCCACCGCCAAAAAAGAATAAATTTCCCACACCTACTCCTGCATAATTCCAAACTTCCTGAACAAAAAGCACTGCATATAACATGGTATTGGCAAAATGCGGGAGGAAGTGCAAAGCTGAACTTTTTGTATTTTTTTGCCGCCGCTATTTTTTCATTCCACATTTTTTTATAACTTAGTTCCACGAAAAAAATATCGGCTACGTTTGGTTTTCATTGAACTTTCGGTTCTTCGAAAGCCCGCACTTCGCCAATACTTTTTCCGTTATCTGCAATTTTATACGAACATAAATCCAAATGAAAGTTCTCACAAATTTAAGTATTCCATCAATTATAATTTTAGGATTGAGCACTGCTGTATTTCTGTTGAATAAAGCTCACTTTTTCTCAGATTTTAAGACTTCAACACTTAATGAGGTTTTGACACCAATTGCAACAATAATTGCATTCATAATTTATTATGCTACATTAATTGAAATGCAAAAAACAAATAAAAAATCAATTCAGTTTCAAAATATTTCCTTCGTTAAGGAAAGAATGGAAAATTTAAAATATAGACTTGAATCACAAAAAATATCAATTATTCCTAAATTTCAAGAAAAATTCAAATTAGACGCGGAATATAATTTAGTACATTTTTTCAAAGCATACAAAGAGATCCATAAGGATATGAGAAATCTAATTGAGCAAAATGATAAAGAAATTTATGATCATTCAATGTTCTTCTTTGATGTATGTTTTCAGTTTAACTTAAACGTAACACACATAGAAAATGTAATTCAAGAAATAAAAAATTCTGATTTTGACAAGCTTCAAAAAAATATAATAAAAGAACATTTAATCAAAATTCTTAATGATTATCTATATGTTGTAAGTGTTGGAAAAAATATGAAAATTGCAACATACACTTATACAGATTATAAAGAGAGAACAATCCAAATTTCAGGATATGATGCTCCTTTCCATTCTTTACCTTTTGATGAATTATTTTCACTTTTTGATAAAATGGAATTTGCAAAAATTTATGATTTAATTAAATCAGAAAAAATAATTTAAAAAAAACTGCAGATAACATTGTATTGGCAAAATGCGGGGTGAAGTGTTGAATTGAAAAATTTCACATATTTATCCGCCAATATTTTTCAATTCCACATTTTTTTGTAATTTAGTTTCATTGAAAAAATATTGGCTCCGCTTGGTCTGAACTTGAACATTCGTTCAAATTAAGCCCGCACTTCGCCAATACTTTTTCCGTTGTCTGCAATTTCATAAAAAAATATCGTCAAATTACGGATTTCCATAAAAAAATTCGGATTTGATAATATAATTTTACAAAATTAAAAACAACGGCGGGTAAAATTAATTAAACACAAATTTCCATTTTGACGTCTTAACGCAGAGTTGCGTAAATCAGGAAAACAAATTAAACTATGAAATCAAAAATTTCATTTGTACTTGCAATTTTTATTGCATTAATGGTAATTTCTTGTGGAAAAAGCAAAAACAGCGAGCAAGAATTGACAGTTAAACCTAAAACTACTGAAATAAAAGGTGATTTAGGTGATTATTTTGAAGTTGTAGACAAAGAATACAAAATTCCATTAGGAGAAAACTCTTTGAATCAACTAATAACAGTTGAAATTAGAAGAAAAGACAAAGATTTTCCTTTCGATGTTAACAAAATCAATCCTTTTGGAACAAATGGTAGTGAAGAATATCATGTTGGATTTGGAATTGAATTTTTAGGAGAGAATGGACCAATCGATGTAAAAAATGCAACTGAAGGAGGAATGGGAGGACCATACAGTAGCGAAGATGTAACAAGTTTATTCAAACTTAAAAAAGGTGAATCGGGATATATTCGTTGGACTGTTGATAAAATTGAAAATTTGAAAAACTTCCAAATTACATCTGCTTTACAAAAAGAAGATTCTTCTAGTTCTTCAGTTTCAGAAGATTCGGAGGATGGAGATTTTAACAATCCAATTTCAGGTGATTCGGACATTGACAGAATGCTTGATGATTATGAAAATTATGTTGACCAATATATTGTTTATGTTAAAAAAGCAAGTCAAGGTGACATGACTGCATTAAGTGAGTATCCTTCATTAATGGAAAAAGCAAATCTACTTCAATCAAGTTTACAAGAAGCACAGAATAATAATAATTTCTCTGCAGACCAAATGAAAAGAATGGTTTCTATTCAACAAAAAATGACGAATGCAGCAATAGATATGCAATATTCAAATTAAAGAAACTGCAGACAACATGGGTTTTGCAAGATGCGGGGTTGAAGGAAATCTCAGAAAT
>MKTK01000017.1:0-25924 GCA_001898255.1 Chryseobacterium sp. 39-10
TCAATCCAAAGAAGGATTTGAGTTCGAAGAATTTATTGATGAACTGTTTCTTTTGAAATATGGCGTTGATAACTATACGCCCATCAGGAGGAATAAGGATAAAGGGAATGACGGTACTATTTTGCCCGAACAAAAGATATTGGCTTGTTATGCGCCAAGAAAATATAACAAAACTGATTTTGAAACAAAAGTTTTAGGTGCAGCAAATAAAGAAGGAGATTTTGAAAAATACCAAAAAAACTGGAGAGACAAATTTCCAAATTGGGAAATGTATGTTAACCACGAAGTGTCACCGGAACAATTTACACTAATTCAGGGTTTAGATGGCGATACTTCGATAAAGGGGATAGACCAAATTCTTTCAATTGTTGATGAACTTGTATCAAGTAAAAAAAGGAAACTTGCAGCCTACTTAGGCATTGAAAACTTTTTTATACAGGACTATATTCAGGAAATCATTAATGACCTACTGAATGCCTCAAACGAAGAAGATAAAGCTCTACATTTCGACAGGAAAACATTAGTCCCTCCCCAAAAGAAAATCGAACTCAACTTTGAACAGGAAGATTGGGACGGGATGAACTCGGAAATGGTATTGGTTATGGCGGAGTTTAATACGATTACCAATATACTTTCGGGATATAATGATGATGAGATTAATACCCTGAAAAGAAGGGTTATAAATGATTACAATAAACTTTCAGGAAATTTCAAGGAGAGATTATATAATCTGACCGACCAATATACAACGACATATGGAAACATTAAAGATGATGAATATGTAAAATGCGTAAAATCTATATTGCTGTATATGTTTGAACAGTGTTTAATAGGCAGAAAAACAGAAAATGAACTATGATATTACCGCAGCCTGAAAGCAATCTTAAAACCAACCTTATGGTATTGGGAGCAGATATTATAAGTATTATGGGTAATTCCCCTTTCAAAAACAAATACGTTATCGTGGATGATATAATGAATAAGTTTTTAAACAGGGATAAAGATAGGACACCCGACCTTTTTCTGTATGCCTTGACCTTCTTGCATACGATTGGCAGCATTGAGAAAAAAGGATATAAAATTAAATTGGTAAAGAAAGAAAACCAAGAAGAAAATCAAACAAGTTTATTCGACAATGTTAATTAGAATATATTCAGAAACCAACCTTATAGATGCTGTTCCATTTCACAATGGAATAAACATCATATTGGGCAAATACTCTGGGGATAAAGAAGCACGAGGGATTAATGGTATTGGCAAGTCCTCATTGGTCAGACTTGTTGATTTTACTTTATTAAGCGGTAAAGCAGAAAAAAGATTTAATCAAAAAAAGTATGATTTTCTACGGGATGACGAACACACTATTACTTTAGAATTTGACATACAGGGACAAAAATATTTTATCAAGAGAGGTTTTGCCGATACCAAAAAAATCTTTTTTGGAAAACGACCGGATGCTCTTGATGAATATGAGAAATCCGAGATGCCCAAAGTCTTGGAAGGAATATTTTTTCCGACAGAGAACAACGAAGTATTTTTTGAAGGAAAAAGATATGGAACCTTGATGGAATTTTTTGTTAAGGACGACTTGCAAAGTCAGCAAAGAGTTGACCCTTTAAATTTTGTTTCTTACACTGCCAATGCGAGAGAAAAGGCGTTATATAATTTTTATTTGCTTAACCTTCCAACTAAAACGCTTTTAAAATATAATGAGGTTTCTTCGGAATACGAAAGATATAATAGTACAGTAAAATCCCTTTCAGAAAAGGTCAAAGCAGATACAGGTAAAGATATTCAGGAGTTTAGAACCGAGCGCCTAAAAATTGAAAAAGATATTGCAGCACTCGAAAGCAGTCTGAAGGAGTATAATTTTCTTGCCAATCATAAAGAGATAGAGCAAAAATTAAATCAGGTCATTTCTGAAATTAATGAGCAATCTATCATCTATCATAATACAAACCGGAAATTAGATAAACTAAAATCCTCTTATAACGAGGTGTCATCTATCGACCTTGACAAAATTCGTAAGCTCTACAATGAAACGGTAGAAACGTTTGGCAACTTTGTAAAAAGAAGTTTAGATGAAGTTATAGACTTTAAAAAGCAACTTTTGGCGAACAGGAATAAATATTTGTTGGAGGAAGAAAAGAAATTACAATCATCAATAGACCAAAGTTTAATACAACTTGAAAAATTAGAGAAGAACAGGAGCCAATTATTTTCATTGCTAAAAGAGAGAGGTGCATTGGACAGGATTGAGAGTACATACGAAAGATTAGTGAATGAAAAAACACTTTTAGAACGGAACACCTCAATTGTCAGGGAAATTGACGAAATCGAAGAAATATTAGGGAACTCAAATATTGTAATAGCTGAATTAAAGAGGGATATTGTTAGCGAACTAAACAAGCAACAAACCTATCTTGATGAGTTGCGATTGTTATTTCAACAAATTCTTGAAAATGCTATCTATTTGGATGAAGAATTTGATAATTCTTATTTTAATATCACATTAAATTCTACTTCGCCAAGAAATCAATTGCCTTTTAAAATAAATCTGGAAATTCCCAAAGCGGATGCTTTAGGACAAGAACGTTTAAAAATTGTAGCATATGATTTAATGGTATTTTTAAAAAGCAGGATTGACAAACGGAACATCCCGGATTTTCTTGTACACGATGGTGTATTTCACGCCATATCATACAAAACAATATCCAATGTCCTGAACTATATGTATCATAAATCAAACGAACTACATAACTTTCAATATATCGTTACTTTCAATGAGGATGAAATTGATTTAAACGGGGACGAAAGTAAGTTCGGAAAGTTTGATTTTGATTGGTCTAAACAAGTAATTGCTGAATATTCAGATACAGAGCAGGAAACAATTTTTAAACGATTTTTTTAAATGGCGAAATATCAATTACCCCCTTTAAAAGATGAAAGGTTATTCGAGGAACTCACTTGTGATTTATTCAATTTTGTAGAGAATACTTTGTCATACGAAAATACAGACTTTCAGACATTTGGTGTGAAAGGGCAAAACCAGAAAGGTATTGATGTCTTTTCTACTAAAACCAAAACGGTAATACAATGCAAATTGAAAAGCATTGGAAGAAAAGACGAAACCATCAGGAAAAATCTAATTCAGGATATAAATGCAGACTTAGAAAAAGCAAGGGATTTAGCAATTGATTTTGACAAATTTGTTTTTGCTTCTACATTTCGTGACGATGCTCAAATACAGGAATACCTAAATCAAATTAAAAGAGAACAAGGATTACCATTTCATTTGTATTATTGGGGATGGGATACCATAACAAAACATATTGAGCAATCAGAGGCTTTATTGCATAAGTATTTTCCAAAGTTTGTAAAGAAAGCCAAGCCTGTAAAAGCAAAAATTGAACTACCGGACGGAGCGTTGGGTAAAGAGCTTTCCAAGAAAAACTATATTGACTATTTAAAAAAGCGATATGGCGATTGGAAACAAATTGAATTAAGTAAAAAGGGAGAAAAATTCAATTGGGCTACTTTTACTATTTCATTGTCTAAAAAATATAAAGCATCAGGGATGAATTATATTGATGTTCGACATTTTGAAGATTTAGCATCATATCTAAAAAGCCGCATTGATGGGACAATTATGGGAAAAGTGAACAAATTTAAAGGAATAAAAAATTATTCTGTCTTTGAAGAGTTCTCGGAAAATGAAGTTTAAAAAGACAAAGGGAAGTCTATACAAACTCCCCAATGTCAAAATCACTCAAATCATTTTTCCGCAAGGTGGAAGAGCCAGCCTCCGTTTCAGTTGTGAGTGTGCTATCCAAAAGCTCGGCAATCTTTCGGGATGCGCCCTCAATGGAATTTTCCAAAAGGCTGAATAATTCGGTTCCTTGTAATTTTTGAACTAACGCTATTGCCGTTTCTTTTTGGGATTGTTCCAAACTTTCTTTTTGGAGCAATGCACCTACGGATGTTAGTTCGTCATAGGTAACACCTTGTGCTAAACCGTTATCGCCACCGGATATTCCGTACCTGTTCCATTCTTCTTCCTCTTCTCTCAAATCAGGCTTACTGCTGAAAACTTCGTCCAGCTCTTCCTGCGGAATTTGAATGCTGACGTTTTCGTTTTCGTCATATTCAATATCTAAATTATCGGGGTTTATCTCCGCTTCCGCTATTTGGCTTTCATTGGCAGGGATTGGCAGGGATTGGCTTTTTACTGGCTTAGGCTGACCCATAATATCAGGCAGGTTCGGATTAATTTTTTCCTGTGTCTGCTTTTGCTCCGACCTTTTGTGAATGACAATCTTGTCCTGCAAAAGCAGGGCAATGACTATCAGCAGGCATAATACTATTACAATTTCCATAGCTATATAATGGGTTTAAAACGTTCGTTGAAATAATCTGTAATATCATCTCCAAACTCCCTAAAGTGGTGTTCAAGTATATTGTCAATGTATGAGTAGAGCGTAGTCTTTTCTTCCCTCGTTAGTTGCACGATACGGAGCAATCTCTCGTGGTATTCGGGACGGATATAAACAACCTTTCCGCTTCGACCGGACGGAAACCGATTGACCATAAATGTTTCTTCATAATCTACTTTCTTTGAGGAACTACTACGGGCTTTTTCTTTTGGTTTTATTTCTTTCTGTATTTCCGGTGGTTGATGCGCTTCGGGTACAGCGAAAGTCTGGTTGCCACTCATAATATTCATTATCATTTCTTCATCAACATCAGGCTTGTCAAAGTCTTTTCTTCTTTTATCTGTGGACATAAATAAATTATTTTATAAGTTGACAATTTTTAAAAACTCTTCGACAAACATATCCAGCCGGGTTGTTTTCATTAGCAGGGGTTCG
Source organism: Chryseobacterium sp. 39-10 (assembly GCA_001898255.1). Lineage (GTDB taxonomy): Bacteria > Bacteroidota > Bacteroidia > Flavobacteriales > Weeksellaceae > Kaistella. The sequence goes on from MKTK01000017.1 coordinate 4,869, forward strand.
GCAGGCAGCAGACTGGAACGGAATACACTGTTTGGTGTATCATCCGTTTCCTTTCTGAAACGTTTGCTGTCCATTATCCGTGAACTCATTACAGACAAATCAAGTCCGCTAATGACACTTTGGTAAACCTCATATATCCCTGTCTTTTCCCGACCGTCCACCTGGTTCCAGAACAGCCACATTTTTTGTTCCTTATTACGCTCATCGGTTTCGGGCAGTCCGAGAAATGCTTTGGTAAAGCTCAACGTACTTTCCATAACCAAACGGTCGGCAGTGATTGGAGAAAAAATAAAGTCCATTGTTCTTAGAGTGGTAAGCACTCCTTTTGTATTGGCAGTACCGGGCAGGTCGAAAAATATCACATCCGGCTCTATTGCGGATTGTTCAACATATTCCAGCGCTTTTGACAGAGCATCTTCCGCTTTGCAACTGATAATCGGGTATGCCTTTTTATTGATGCTTTGGTACAGTTTCATTGCCGCCCTTTTGTGGTAATCGTTCTGCATAATGGTTTTCAAATCCCTTTCCCTCATATTGGCTAAACTGTGCTGCGGAAAGTCGCAATCCATTACCAGCACATTAAATCCTAAGCGGTAGTGCAGCGCACTGGCGAGCAGTACAGTCATTGTTGATTTTCCAACACCGCCTTTGGGTGTTGAGAAGCTGATTTTTAAAGTTTTTTTTCTTGTTTCCATTATTTAAAAATTTATTGTTTCCTATTTTACCTGTTTTGCAGGTTTGAATATTTCCGCTTTCCCCTCTTACCGTATGGTTTTCGGGAAAAGTTTAAATGAGGTTTTTTGTACGCTTTGCAGGCTTGTAAGTCATATTCTTTGGCAGGCGGTAAACCTTACAAAAGGTAAATTGCTTTACCGCTTTTATGCTTTTACGCTTTTATAGTTTTATGCTTTTAAAACCTTATGCTTTTATTGCAAACTGCCCGTCTGCAAACCCGATTTCTTTTCTTGTTTAACTACATTTTTTACTGCCTGCATTAAAACCGTACAGCAAATAAAGCAGATGATTTACCTGCTTTGCGATGTATGGCAGTATTTGGCGTTCAAAGGCAGTGTTTGGCACTGTGGCGCAGTACAATCCTTTCTGAAAGAGGGCTTTACTTTGTATTGTGATTTTTATTAACGGAATTATGCAAAAGTCTTTCGACATATCAAAGGGTAACGGGAACGGCATCGAGCCGTTTTTCCCTGTTACTTTTAATCCGTCCCGCAGGGCGGATTATTGTGTTCACCGGAACACGGCAAGTTGTGTTTTGAGGCACTCTAAACCGAGTTTAGTGCCTCAAAACAACTTGCCCTTTGCAGGGGGCAGAAAAAGCCTCCGAAGTCGGCTTTTCGTGTAGATTATAAATGGATTAGTGATGAACGAGAACAGCAATAGTAAACAAAACAAAGGCGGGCGCAAGCCGAAGCTCGACCCCAGCACACACCGCCACGTATTCCGATTGACAGATAAGGAAAATGCCCAACTTTTATCGCTTTTTGAAGCATCGGGAATGCCCAATAAAGCCAAGTTTATCATTTCACAGTTGTTCGGAAAGGAAATGAAGTCGGTTAAAATTGATAAAGGAACCGTTGATTTTTATATGCGGCTGACTTCTTTTCATAGTCAGTTCCGGGCAATAGGTGTAAACTATAACCAAATTGTAAAGCTGCTCTACCGTCATTTTTCGGAGAAAAAAGCCGCAGCATTTCTTTACAAACTGGAAAAACAGACGGCTGAAATGGCAATGTTGTGTCAAAAAATCATTCAGATAACCGAAGAATTTGAAGCCAAACACCTCAAAAAATAGCCGTAGAAATGATAGCAAAAATCGGAAGAAGTGAAAATCTGTACAGTGCGTTGGCGTACAATAACCTGAAAATTGAAAAGGAAAACGGACAAATTTTGTTCGCCAATAAGATTATCGAAACCGCAAACGGACAATATACCGTAGCACAATTAGCTCAATCTTTTGCTCCGTATCTGCTGGCGAACCGAAATACGGAAAAACATACGTTACATATTTCGCTCAATCCAGACCCGAACGACAAGGTAAGTGATGACAAGTTTAGAGAAATGGCAGAACAGTATATGCGTGAAATGGGCTACGGCGAACAGCCTTTTATCGTATTCAAGCATACCGATATTGACCGTTCACACATTCATATCGTTTCTGTTTGCGTGGATGAAAACGGCAAAAAGATTTCGGACAAATTCGAGAAAATGCGGTCTATGAATATTTGCCGTGAACTGGAAAAACAGCACCATTTAATACCAGCTACGGACAAGGAACGCCAGCAGAACGATAAGGTATTCCGCCCTATAAATTACAAGGCAGGCGATGTAAAAAGTCAGATTGCTTCAGTAGTCCGCCACCTGCCAAACTATTATCAATTCCAAACTTTGGGCGAATACAATGCCCTGCTTTCCCTATTTAATATTACAACCGAAAAAATTGAGGGAGAGTTACACGGCAAGGCACAGCAGGGCTTGTTGTATATTCCCTTGAATGAAAAAGGAGAAAGAGCCGGGCATCCGTTCAAGGCTTCTTTGTTTGGGAAAAATGCAGGGCTTGCAGGTTTGGATTTGCATTTTGCGAAATGCAAAACGGCTTTAAAAGACCACCCGACTAAGCAGACCTTAAAATCAGCCATTAATATTTCCCTACAATCTACGAACGATGAACAGGCTTTTAAAAAGCAGTTAGGCGAACAGGGCATTAATGTAGTGGTACGCAGGAACGATACCGGACGGATTTACGGAATGACATTTATCGACCATAATTCTAAAACGGTGTGGAATGGTTCACGATTGGCAAAAGAACTTTCTGCCAACGTTTTTAATGATTATTGGAACAACAATATAAAGCCCGACATTAAAGAGCCTGATGAGTTAAAACCAAAAACAGCAAGAACAAATGATGCAGATCTTCCGCAGGAAGAACCACACCATTTGTTTGATTTTATTAATATAGATAAAAATGAAGATGGATTGGTTGAAGCATTGGGCGGTTTGCTTATTCCCGAAGCACAGGGCGAGGACTACGAGGAACAGGATTTTGCCAACCGGATGAAGAAGAAGCGTAAGCGCAAGCGAGGTCAATAAGAGGTTTTTATATTCCTATTATGTAGCAATTTTCAACCCCAACGCATAGCTCCAGTGTAAAATTTTAGGTGCAGTAGGTGTTTTGAATTGGTAAATACCGTAAATGTATAATGCGGAAAGTACGAACGCTCCCCAGCTAAGCCCGATACACCAAATACTTTCCCGTTCCGCAATACTGAACATTCCGGCTACTATTGATTTAATAATAAATGCAGGAACAATACAGCATAACAGCACACAGATTGCCCAGGGAAGTATCCATAACTTACGGTTCTTTCTCCGTAACCCAATAATGGTTCCTTTCAAAAAGTAAACAATGCAGAAAATAAAGTAAGCAAATAATATAGAGAAGCCCCAAATCTTAAAGTTATCCGTTTCTTTGCCCCACAATTTTTGCGACAGTAAAAATCCGGCATAAAAGAACACACCGAAAATTGCCCCGATTTTTAGGACGAAAAGAAAAAACTTTATTATCCCCGACATTAATCCGGTGGCAGCTTGGCTTTCTCCGCTTTTCCGAATTTCATATTCCTGTTCAGTTTCTCCGGGATAGGCATCAGGATTATTCCAACTCATAGCATTCTCCTTTAAATCTTGCTTGTTCTAACAGATAAAAAAAGCAAAATGGTTTTCACGACTATAAATTTAATAAAAATCATTGGATTAGCTGAACGGTACTAAAGCCACTTAGAGCCAAACACTGCCACACACCGCCACTGACTGCCACATTCTTATTACCACACTACACAGCCCATAAATTCACGCCCGAACATTTAAAATTTTATAAAAATGCAGGGAGAAGACGATTTAAGAGGCTTAGCCAAGATTATGGCTTTTATGCGGGCAGTGAGCATCATCATAGTGTTGATGCACTTGTATTGGTTCTGCTACGGGTTCTTTATAGAACGTGGCTGGACATTGGAACTAATCAATAAGATATTAGGCAATTTTAACCGAACGGCGGGACTGTTTGAGCATACCTTATATACCAAAGTATTTGCATTGGTATTGCTCGCTTTGAGCTGTCTGGGAACCAAGGGCGTCAAGGACGAAAAAATTACGTGGGGCAAAATCTATGTGGCATTGGGGATTGGTTTTATGCTGTTCTTTCTGAACTTCCCACTATTAAAGCTACCGCTAAATACCGCTACATTTCTGTATATCCTTACCACAGGTTTGGGCTACATCGCTTTAATGGTTGCAGGTGTTTGGATGAGCCGACTGCTCCGCAACAATTTAATGGACGATGTTTTCAACAATGAAAATGAGAGTTTCCAACAGGAAACAAAGTTGATGGAGAATGAATATTCTGTCAACCTGCCCACCAAATTTTACTACAAAGGGAAATGGAATAACGGCTGGATAAACATTGTAAATCCTTTCAGGGCATCAATCGTGTTGGGTACTCCGGGTTCGGGAAAATCGTATGCCATCGTAAACAATTACATCAAGCAACAGATTGAGAAAGGCTTCTCAATGTACATCTATGATTTCAAGTTTGACGACCTTTCCACAATAGCGTACAACCATTTGCTGAAGCACAGGGATAAGTATAAAATTCAGCCGAAATTTTACGTGATAAATTTCGACGACCCACGCAAGAGCCACCGTTGCAATCCACTCAATCCCGATTTTATGACGGACATTTCTGATGCCTACGAAGCGGCTTACACCATAATGCTGAACCTCAACAGGTCGTGGATACAGAAGCAAGGGGATTTTTTCGTGGAAAGCCCAATCATTCTTTTAGCTGCCATTATTTGGTATCTGAAAATCTACGAAGATGGTAAGTATTGTACGTTCCCACACGCCATTGAATTACTGAACAAAAAGTATTCGGACGTATTCACGATTTTAACCTCGTACCCTGATTTGGAAAATTATTTATCGCCCTTTATGGATGCTTGGCAAGGTGGAGCGCAAGACCAATTACAGGGACAGATTGCATCGGCAAAAATTCCTTTGTCAAGAATGATTAGTCCACAGTTATATTGGGTAATGACTGGCGATGATTTTTCATTGGACATCAACAATCCTAAAGAACCAAAAATTTTGTGCGTGGGTAATAATCCCGACCGTCAAAATATCTACTCCGCAGCTTTGGGCTTGTACAATTCAAGGATTGTAAAGCTGATTAATAAAAAGGGACAGCTTAAAAGTTCCGTTATCATAGATGAGTTGCCTACGATTTATTTCAGGGGGCTGGATAATCTTATAGCAACGGCGAGAAGTAATAAGGTGGCGGTATGCCTAGGATTTCAGGATTTTTCGCAATTAACAAGGGATTACGGCGACAAAGAGAGTAAGGTAATACAAAATACAGTCGGTAATATATTCAGTGGTCAAGTGGTTGGCGAAACAGCAAAGAGCCTATCGGAACGCTTCGGTAAGGTATTGCAGAAACGCCAAAGTATGACGATTAACCGCAATGATAAATCAACTTCTATTTCCACACAGTTAGACAGCCTTATTCCAGCTTCCAAAATTTCAACGCTTACACAGGGTATGTTCGTGGGTTCTGTATCGGATAACTTTGATGAACGTATCGAGCAAAAGATATTTCACGCCGAAATTGTGGTGGATAATGAAAAGGTAGCAGCAGAAAGCAAAGCCTATCAGCAAATACCGCAAATCTTATCTTTTGTGAATGAGCAGAGCGAGGATAAGATGAAGCAGGAAATTGAAAGTAATTATAAACAAATAAAAGCAGACATCCTGAATATTGTTTCAAGTGAAATGGAGCGCATCAAGAATGACCCGAACTTACAGCATTTGGTACAGAAAGAATGATTATACTAAATATTTTTGTGATGTCTCTGTTAATATATTGTTAGAAGAATTGAAAGAAACGGCACCATTACATCAACATATAAAATACCAAATTTTAATACTTATATTTTAGCATTTGCTTAAATAAGAAAATTAGCTATATTTGCATTATGGATAATACTTCTTGCATAAGACAACAGGCTGACATTAAACAAATCAATCGCTGTAAAGAACGAGTTTCAGAACTCCACGGCTCGTTTGACTATTTGTCGAACGGACTTGAGTTGACGGGAAACAATGTAAGACTGAAAATTCTGTTTCTTCTTTTTGAAGAAAAACGACTTTGTGTTTGTGATTTAAGCGATATTCTTGGTATGACAATTTCAGCAATTTCTCAGCACTTGAGAAAACTCAAAGACCGAAAGCTTATTGAAACCGAAAGAGAAGCGCAAACCATTTTTTACTCGTTGACGAAAGAGTATGAAAAAATGTTGGAACCATTTTTTAAAATACTTGACGACAACAAAATTTTAGAAACAATATGAAAACGGACAACAAACTAATCGGGACTGGACTTTTGACAGCAATTGTAGCTTCATTGTGTTGCATTACACCTATTTTAGCTCTCATAGCAGGGACGAGCGGACTTGCTTCAAACTTTTCCTGGCTCGAACCTTTCCGACCATATTTTATCGGTTTAACAATTTTAGTAATTGGTTTTGCTTGGTATCAAAAGTTGAAACCGCAAAAGAAAATTGACTGTAAATGTGAAACAACTGAAAAAATAAATTTTATGCAAACAAAATCATTTTTAGGAATTATTACCCTTGTGGTGGCTTTACTTTTATCATTTCCAATTTACGCTCACATCTTTTTTCCAAAGCCCGAAAACAAAACAATTATTACCCAAAGTTCCAAAATTCAGAAAGTTGAGTTTACAATTAAAGGAATGACTTGTTCAGGTTGTGAACATCATATTAAAACAGAGGTTAGCAAACTAAAAGGAATTATCGAAGTTGTCGTTTCCTATGAGAAAGGCAACGCTATTGTCAAGTTTGATAATAAGCAAACCCGTATTGCTGAAATCGAAAAAGCTATCAATTCGACAGGTTATAAATCACTAGAAAGTAAAGTTATATCATAATGGAAATTAAATTACAATCAATAATAACTTGCCCAAAATGTGGGCACAAAAAAGAGGAAACAATGCCAGTTGATGCTTGTCAGTATTTTTATGAATGTGAAAATTGCAAAACAAGGTTAAAACCACTACAAGGCGACTGCTGTGTGTATTGTAGCTATGCCAGTGTTCCTTGTCCACCAATACAACAGGATAAAAAATGTTGCTAAATAGAACGCATTTTATAGAAATCACATAAAAAATCGGTAGGTTTTACTAATTATTTGTAAACACTTATAAAAATAACTTATGCTATCAACAGAAAAAACATTATCAGAGGTAATTGAAATATTAAGACTAAGAGGTTATACCGAAGATTTTAACCTATTGGAAGAAAATATCTCATACAAAATAGGAGGCGAAAAGGTCAATTTAAGTGACATAGTTATTGATAAAATTTATCGTTTTACAGGACTGAATGACTTGGAAGATGAAGCTATCTTGTATGCGATGAGAAACCAAAAAGACGGAGCAAAAGGGATTTTCGTAAATGGCTATGGCACGTACTCCGACAGTGTATCGAACAGCATCATAGAGCAAATAGCAGTTAACGAAGATGACAAGGATGATTGGACAATAGAAATTTGAATTAGAATGACTGAATTAGAAAATGTTTTACAACAAAGAAATATAAAACCTACCGCAATGCGCTTGTTGGTGGCAGAAAAATTGATGCAGCAACAATACGCCATCAGTCATAAAGAATTGGCAGAACAGTTCGAAAATGCAGATAATGTCACTTTGTTTAGAACTTTAAAAACATTTTTAGAGCACAAACTTATCCATACAATCGATGATGGAACGGGTGTTGTAAAATATGCACTTTGCCAATCCGGCTGCAGTTGTAATCCTTCGGAGCAGCACACGCATTTCCATTGCTCACAATGCAAACGAACTTTTTGCCTTACAGATGCAGAAATTCCCAACATCAATATTCCTCTAAACTTCAAATTAGAAGGTATCAATTTGGTGCTTAAAGGAAGGTGTGACAGATGCAATTAAAATAATCTGAAACTTTGCAATCCGATTGCACAAATTATTTTTCTATATTTGTACCCTAATGAAATGGTTTCTCACAATATGGACTTTTTACCTGATGGTACTCGCAGCGTTGCCTTGCAGCGATGCAAGCAATCAGTGTGAAGATACCGTTCCTAAATTTGAAACCGCCCAATCTCACGACCATAACCAGGATAGCGACGACAATTGTAGTCCTTTTTGCTATTGCAGTTGTTGCAGTGTAAGCATCGGGTCTTTTAATTTCAAGCCTTTTGAAATCAAGCAACCTAAACTTGCTTTCGTTACTAAAAAAATCACAATCCGTGATTACACCTTAATTTCCCGCTACCAAGGAAATATCTGGAACCCACCCAAGTTTAATGTTTAATTTTTACAGATTTTCCAAATGCTGTTGATGGCTGATGTTTAGCCTTAACTGATGATGCTCCTGTCATTCATTTTATAATGATATGTGCAATCCATTTAAGTTTTCCTGTTTGTTTCAGATAAATCCATAAAGCTTTTGCTTTTGTGATAATAGGCAAATAGTACGTTTTCCATTCCATAGACATTCATAAATCTGTTGGCTGCTTACCACAAGTGGCAAGTATATTTTTTGTAAAATATTAAACAGAAATACGTGTTAGATAACATTATAAAATTCAGTATCAAGAACAAGCTTGTCGTTGGTATAATGACCTTGTTGCTCATTATTTGGGGAGTGTGGAGCGCCACAAAATTACCCATTGATGCCGTACCCGATATTACTAATAATCAGGTACAAATAATTACGGTTTGTCCCACATTGGCGGGGCAAGAAGTAGAACAATTAGTAACTTTTCCTATTGAACAAAGTATTGCCAATATTCCAGATTTAGAAGAAACACGGAGCATTTCGAGGTTTGGTTTGTCGGTAATTACGGTTGTATTTAAAGACAATGTAGATATTTATTTTGCCCGGCAATTAATCAATGAAAAATTAAAAGAAGCCGAAGAGAAAATCCCGAAAGGAATTGGTACGCCGGAACTGGCTCCCGTAAGTACAGGTTTGGGCGAAGTGTATCAATACATCATCCATCCCAAAAAAGGAAGCGAGAAAAAATACGATGCCAAAGAATTGCGCACAATGCAGGATTGGATTGTAGCCCGACAATTGTACGGAACACCAGGAATTGCCGAAGTCAATAGCTTCGGTGGCGAGCTGAAACAATATGAAGTAGCCGTGAACCCGAACCGCCTTAGAGCAATGGGTGTAAGTGTTACTGATATTTTTACGGCATTAGAAAAAAACAATCAAAATACAGGCGGTGCCTACATTGATAAAAAACCAAATGCTTATTTCATTCGTGGAATTGGCTTGGTTACTTCTTTAGATGATGTAAAAAATATCAGTGTAAAAAATGACGGTGGCAGTATTCCTATTTTTATTAAAGATGTAGCCGATGTAAGATTTGGAAGTGCGGTAAGATATGGCGCAATGACTTATAACGGCGAAGTAGATGCAGTGGGCGGTGTGGTAATGATGCTGAAAGGCGAAAACAGTAACGAGGTTGTCAATCGTATCAAAGAAAAACTACCCGTTATTCAAAAATCTTTACCCGATGATATTATCATTGAACCTTATTTAGACCGCACCGATTTAGTAGGCAGAGCAATGAGTACCGTAGAAAAAAACCTGATAGAGGGTGCATTGATTGTCATCTTTGTATTGGTTATTTTCTTGGGAAATTTCAGAGCGGGATTGATTGTCGCTTCCGCTATTCCTTTAGCGATGCTATTTGCTTTAGCCTTGATGAATGTCTTTGGCGTGAGTGCCAATTTAATGAGTTTGGGTGCGATAGATTTTGGTTTAATTGTAGATGGTGCGGTAATTATTGTAGAAGCCACTTTGCATCATTTGGGTTTAAGAAAATCTAAGCAAAAACTTACACAATTGGAAATGGATAACGAAGTTTTTACATCCGCTTCTAAAATCCGTAGCAGTGCAGCTTTTGGCGAAATCATTATCTTAATCGTTTACATTCCTATCTTGACGTTGGTAGGTGTTGAAGGAAAAATGTTCCGTCCTATGGCGCAAACAGTAGGTTTTGCAATATTTGGCGCATTGATTTTATCCCTTACTTATATTCCGATGATGTGTGCTTTGTTTTTATCTAAAAAGCCGATGCACAAAGAAACCATTTCAGATAAAATGATGAATTGGTTGCAAAAAATGTATCAGCCTTTATTAGAAAAAGCCATCAAAATAAAATATTGGTTAGTGGGCATAACCGTTGCTGTATTTGCTTTTACACTATTTCTATTTGGCAGAATGGGTGGCGAATTTATACCACAATTGCAGGAAGGCGATTTTGCCTTTCACTGCATTTTACCACAAGGAAGTTCATTAAGCCAAAGTATCGAAACATCAATGCAAGCTTCAAGAATTATTAAAGAATTTGATGAAGTAAAAATGGTGGTCGGTAAAACAGGAGCAGCAGAAGTACCCACCGACCCAATGCCACCCGAGGCAACCGATATGATGATTTTGCTGAAACCTCAAAGCGAATGGAAAAGTGGCAGAACTTACGATGAATTAGCAGATGCCATTAATGAAAAATTAGAAGCAATACCTGGAGTATTTTTTGAAAAAAACCAACCGATACAAATGCGTTTCAATGAATTGATGACAGGCATTCGACAAGATGTGGCAGTAAAAATATTCGGAGAAAATTTAGATACATTGGCGTTGAATGCCGATAAAGTAAGCAAAGTTATTCAAACCGTAGAAGGTGCTACAGCTCCACAAGTAGAACGTGTAAGCGGATTACCACAAATTAATGTAGAATATGACCGAACTCGTTTAGCCAATTACGGCATTAATGTAGAAGACGTAAACAACGTTGTAAGTACCGCCTTTGCAGGGAAAAGTGCAGGTGTGGTTTTCGAAAATGAAAGAAGATTTGATTTGGTGGTTCGGTTAGATAGTATTCACAGAAGCAGTATTGAAGATGTAAATAATTTAATGATACCAACTTCCACAGGCAATCAAATTCCGTTATCACAAGTTGCTACGATTGATTATAAATTAGGTCCGGCGCAAATAAGTCGTGAAGCAGGAAAAAGAAGAATTGTAATCGGGTTCAACGTTGCAGGCAGAGATGTGCAAAGTGTGGTTGAAGAAATTCAACAAAAATTAAATGCACAGGTAAAATTACCACCAGGTTATTATTTCACTTACGGCGGTCAGTTTGAAAATCTGAAAGAAGCCAGCAATAGATTAATGATAGCCGTTCCTATTTCCTTGTTATTAATTTTTGTGTTGCTCTATTTCACGTTCCGTTCCTTTAAGCAAGCAGGTTTAATATTTACCGCAATTCCGATGAGCGCCATTGGTGGCGTATTGGCTTTAATGCTTCGTGGAATGCCTTTCAGCATCAGTGCAGGAATTGGTTTTATCGCCTTGTTTGGTGTAGCCGTTCTTAACGGAATTGTATTGATAGGCACTTTCAACCAATTGGAAAAAGAAGGAATAAAAGATGTTTTCAAACGAGTAATCGAAGGAACAAAAATAAGACTTCGACCTGTATTGATGACGGCAACCGTTGCGAGCTTAGGATTTTTACCGATGGCACTAAGTAGCAGTGCAGGTGCAGAAGTTCAAAAACCTTTAGCAACCGTAGTAATCGGTGGTTTGGTTACGGCAACTTTCCTTACGCTGTTCGTTCTGCCTTTACTCTACATCATTTTCAATTCAAAAATTAATTTAAAAAGAAAACCCAAAGTGAAACCTATTGCAACTATCATTGTATTGCTTCTGTCATTAACAGGCTTTACAGCAAATGCACAAACACAGCATTTATCAAGTGTTGATGATGCGATAAATATTGCGCTTCAAAATAATCAAGCCATTAAAGCTTCAGATTTAGAAATTGATGCCAGCAAAGCGTTGAAAAAAACAGCCGGAGAATTACCTAAGTTGGATATTAATGCACAGTTGGGACAGTACAACAGCACCAAATTCGACCAGTCTTTTCAGGTGTCACAAACCATTCCTTTTCCGTCATTATTCGGAGCAAAAAAGGAGTTGATTAATGCTGAAATTAAAGGTAAAGAATTGCAGAAGAACTTGAGTGTTTTAGAATTAAAAAACCAAGTACGTACTTATTATTATCAAATTTTGTACTTGCAACACAATCAAAAACAACTACAGGAATTAGACAGTTTGTACAACAATTTCATAGGCATTGCAAAGCTTCGTTACAAAACCGGCGATACCAAAAAAGTGGACATCAGTACGGCAGAAGCCAAGAAAGGCGAAATCAATTTGTTATTAAAACAAAATGAAGTTTTCTTAAATAATGCCGTTGCCAATCTGAAAACATTGATGAATACGAAAGAAGATTTTACCATATCAGGAAATGGAAATTTTCAGCCTTTACAAATTTCAAATTTGTTGGATAATGATGCAGTAGCCAATCATCCTGCTATTCAATCTTTGTATCAGGAAGCAGTTATTGCGGAAAAAACCAAAAAAGTAGAACGGGCACAAGGTTTACCCGATTTTACGATTGGGTATGTCAATCAGTCTTTAATTGGTTTTCAAAATGTGAATGGAGCTGAGAAGTTTTTCAATGGCGGAAACCGGTTTAATTCTGTAAACATCGGCATTGCAATTCCCATTACTTACGGTGCTACCAAAGCCAGAATAAAATCTTTGGATTATAGAAAGCAAGCAGCCGAAGCCAATGCACAACAGCAACAGAGAACGTTGGCAACGCAAATGCAAAATGCTTTGTTGCAATACCAGCAGGATATGAAGCAGTTCAATTATTTTCAGCAAGAAGCTTTGCCTAATGCTAAAGAAATTGTTTCAGCAGCACAATTAGGTTACAAAACAGGCGACATCGGTTATGTAGAATATCTTTTTGCCTTGCAAACCGCAACCGATATTCAGTTGAATTACCTCAAAAGTATTCAGCAGGTCAACCAATCTGTAATCAATATTTATTCATTCATCAATCAATAAGTACAAATGAAATTCAATATAAAAAAAATCACGTTGATGACAGCCATAGCTGTTTTACTATTTGCTTTTTCTGCCTGTAAAAATGATAAGAAAGCAGAAGATAAATCTGCCGAAACCAAAACTGCAGGAAAAGAAGAAGCACCACACGAGGAAGAAACGCCAACCATTGCCACACTTACCGAAGAACAAATAAAAACGGTAGGCATACAATTAGGCACCATTGAACACAAGGAATTAACAGCAACCATCAAAGCAAACGGAAATCTGAAAGTTCCCAATAACAATAAAGCCAACGCCACTTCTTTGTATGGCGGTGTGATAAGAACACTGAAAGTTCAAATTGGAGATTATGTAAGAAAAGGTCAGGTTATTGCAACCATTGCCAATCCGCAGTTCATCCAATTGCAGGAAGAATATTTGAGTACAGCAAGCAGAATTACGTTTGCAGAACAGGAATTAGCAAGGCAAAAAGAACTGAATGAAGGCAATGCAGGTGCAAAGAAAAATCTGCAAAGTGCTACTGCCGAATTAAGCAGTTTAAGAACCCGCAGAGCTTCCTTGCAACAGCAGATACAATTAATGGGCATCAATCCAGGTTCGGTATCAAACGGAAATTTAAAATCCGCATTGGTCGTAACCAGTCCGCTGAATGGTACGGTTAGCAACGTTTTTGCCAAAATTGGAAGTTATGTAGATGTTTCTTCGCCGGTTATCGAAATTGTAGATAACAGTTCATTGCATTTAGATTTACAGGTGTTTGAAAAAGATTTACCACAGGTAAAAGTTGGACAAACTATTCATTTTACTTTAACCAATAATCCTACTGCTGAGTATGATGCTACAGTTTTCAGCATTGGTTCATCCTTTGAAAACGAGAGCAAAACCATCGCCGTTCATTGTCGTGTAAATGGTAATAAAAGTGGTTTAATTGATGGAATGAATATCACAGGAATTGTAAGCCTTAATAATGTAACAACGCCTGCTGTACCAACTGATGCGATTGTAAATGCCGATGGCAAATACTACATTTTTGTACAAACCAATAAAGAAGCAGAAGCCCATCACGAAGAAGGCGAAAAAGAAGGCGACCACAAAGAGGGCGAAGAAAAAGACCATAAAGAAGATAAAACTGCTAAGAATTTTGAAAAGGTAGAAGTGCTGAAAGGCGTATCTGATATGGGTTACACCGCTGTAACTTTTGTAAATGAAATTCCTGCCAATGCTAAAATTGTAGTTAAAGGTGCGTTTTTCGTCAATGCAAAACTAAGCAATGCAGGTGGTCACGAACATTAAAAATTGAACGCTATGGTTTGGTTAAAATTTTATTTGCCGGTGTATTTGGTGTTGTATATTATGGTAGCTTTTGTGCTACCATAATACCGAACCTACAAGCAAACGGGCATCAATCCCATAACTTTTGGCAAAACAGATATTGCACACGACTATATCGGTTTTGTGATGAAAGTATTGATAGCATTGCTTTTCGTTGCGGTATTCATCTATTCGTTCAGCGATAAAATGTATCAATATTTAGTACCGATTTCTTATTTAATGAAAGACGTGTTTTTAATCATTGCATTAATACTGATACACCTTTCATTACTATGGATTTCAGTAGCGCAATATCAAATGAGTAACAGTTGGCGTGTCGGTATTGATGAAAATAACAAAACCGAATTAATCACAAAAGGATTATTCTCTTACAGCCGGAACCCGATTTTTTTGGGAATGATAATCAGTGTTGCAGGAATATTTTTTATACTACCCAATACACTTACATTTTTCCTGATGCTTACTACCTATATCGTTATTCAAATTCAGATAAGACTGGAAGAAGAGTTTTTGGAAAAACAACACGGAGAACAATATTTAATTTATAAAAAAACAACTAAAAGACTACTCTAATGGAACACAAACATAAATACGATGCACAAGGCAAACAGCTTTGCTGCACACCACAGGAAGAAAAAATATATACCGATGCTAATGCTAAAAAATTATTAGAAAAGCATCACAACAATGACGGTCACAACCACGAACACAGCGATGATGACGGTCACAACCACGGAAGTACCGACAAATCTACCTTTCAAATGTTTTTACCTGCCATTATCAGTTTTGTTTTACTGATGATTGCTATTGCTTTTGATAATTGGCTACCGCAATCCTGGTTTACAGGTTGGGTAAGAATTATTTGGTATGCAATAGCCTATTTACCTGTTGGATTTCCTGTAATTAAAGAAGCATTTGAGAGCATCCGCAAAAGCGATGTATTTTCAGAGTTTTTATTGATGAGCATTGCCACTATCGGAGCTTTCGCCATTGGCGAATATCCCGAAGGTGTTGCCGTTATGCTGTTTTACGCCGTTGGCGAAGTGTTCCAAACATTAGCCGTAACAAGAGCCAAAGCCAACATTAAAACCCTGCTCGACCAAAGACCCGATGAAGTAACGATTTTAGAAAATAACCAACCTAAAACTGTAAAAGCAGCAACTGTAAGCATCGGCAATATCATTCAATTAAAACCCGGAGAGAAATTAGGATTAGATGGCGAATTATTATCCGAAACGGCAGCATTCAACACCGCAGCATTAACTGGCGAAAGCAAACCCGACACCAAAACCAAAGGCGAAACTGTTTTAGCAGGAATGATAAATTTAAACACAGTTGCACAGGTAAAAGTAACCACGGCATATACCGATAGCAAGCTTTCAAAGATTTTGGAATTGGTTCAGAATGCTACTGCACAAAAAGCACCAACAGAGTTATTCATCAGAAAATTCGCAAAAATCTATACACCAATTGTTGTGTTATTAGCAGTGCTTATTACTGTTGTTCCTTACTTTTTTGTTGATAATTATTTGTTCAGTCAATGGTTATACAGAGCATTAGTGTTTTTGGTTATTTCTTGTCCGTGTGCTTTGGTTATCAGTATTCCTTTAGGGTATTTTGGTGGAATTGGTGCCGCTTCAAAAAATGGGATTTTATTCAAAGGAAGTAACTTTTTAGATGTGATTGCAGGTATTCAGAATGTTGTGATGGATAAAACCGGAACAATGACCGAAGGCGTTTTCAAAGTACAGGAAGTTAATTTGAAACCTGAATTAAATAAAGACGAAATTCTGAAATTGGTAAATGCCTTAGAAAGTCAAAGTACACATCCTGTTGCCACAGCCATTCATCAATATGTAGGAGAAATTGACAATTCCCTAAAATTAGAAAACACAGAAGAAATAGCAGGTCACGGTTTAAAAGCCAACGTAAACGGAAAAGAATTATTGGTAGGTAATTTCAAATTGATGGACAAGTTCAATATCAGTTATGATTTAGACCCAAGTACGATTGTTTACACTTTAATCGCCATTGCTTACGATGGAAAATTTGCAGGCTACATTACCATTGCCGACAGTATTAAAGAAGATGCACAGATTACAATTGACAAACTAAAAGCATTAGGCGTAAAAACTACAATGTTGAGCGGAGATAAAAGCACCGTGGTAAAATTTGTTGCCGATAAATTAGGAATTAATAATGCCTTTGGCGATTTATTGCCGGAAGACAAAGTAAATAAAGTAAAAGAAATCAAAGCCAAAAACGAAACCGTAGCATTTGTTGGCGATGGCGTGAATGATGCGCCTGTAGTAGCTTTGAGCGATGTAGGAATTGCAATGGGTGGTTTAGGAAGCGATGCCACTATTGAAACTGCAGATGTTGTAATTCAGGATGATAAACCAAGTAAAATCCCAATGGCAATCAATATCGGAAAGCAAACCAAGAAAATAGTTTGGCAGAATATCATTTTAGCATTTGGTGTAAAAGCTGTCGTTCTCGTTTTAGGAGCAGGTGGTTTAGCCACAATGTGGGAAGCTGTTTTTGCAGATGTAGGTGTAGCATTATTGGCAATTTTGAATGCTGTAAGAATACAGAGGATGAAATTTTAGAATTAAGCTTATTCTAATAATGAATAAAACTAACAATGCATAGGAAAGGCAAAAGTTATCAAAAAGTACCTCCGTACAAAAGATACAAAGCTTCTAAACCCTCAAATGGTAATTTGTTGAAGTCGAAAAAACCTTCGCTCTTTATGATACTTTTTGGGATATTTTTAGCTGTGTGCCTTATTGCTTTGATATACATAAAAATTAGACACTATTATATCTATCACTATCACTAAAAATGGAATTATAAGTTATCAAGCAAAAACCAAAGTTTCAAAAGAGAAGCCTGAAAATGTAAATTCTTTTCAAATATTACAGTATTTAGGCTTCTCAATTATTTTTTTAATAGATTTAAGATAAGGAATGGACAAATTCTACAAAGAAACACTCTCTAAACTGGAATTAGAAATTAGCGAATTGGAGGTTGAAGTCGATTGCTCCTTACAACGTATTGAAGCTGCCATACACCTTATTCTCGAATGCCTTTCGGAATTAAAGGAATACGTTTTGAAAAAAGGATTTAAGAATACTAATGAAGAAATCCGCTTTTTCAAATCTCAGAAACCTGTTATTGTTTCAAAGCTCATCTACTACAACGCCATTTATAAAATAGAAACGAGAAGACCGTATGGGAATAAGCGCATCAGGAAATATTTTATCAAAGAACTGAAAAAGCTAAAAAGGTTCTTTGATAACAACCTTGATTTTTATAAGTATTACCGAAGCAATAATTCTTTTGTGGATGAAAAAATATTTGTACGGGGAAAACACGATATAAGGCTATGGTTAGATACCTTTTATTTTGAGGCAGACCATACTTTTTCTACTTCGCACGATTATAAGGTTGCCAAGATAATTGCCAATGATCTGATACAGGTTTATTTGGAAGACAAGTTGAATAACCTTAATCTAAAAAAGACTTCAGAAAATTCGTTGAAATGGACGGCAAGCAAAACAGCACTGACGGAACTTATTTATGCACTATATTCCCAAAGTGTATTTAACAATGGGAATACAGACATAAAATTGATTGCTAAAGCATTTGAAGATGCCTTTAATATTGAATTAGGTGATTTCTATCACACGTTTATGGAACTGAAAGCCCGCAAAATAAACCGAACGAAATTCCTTGACAATCTATGTGAAGCACTGATTAAAAAAATGGACGAACAAGACGAAAAACAGTAAACATATATGTACAACGCCTTTATTCCTCGTGACAAGAAGTCAAAGTAATTAAACTTAAATCGTAAATTTGTTTATTGCTTTTATATTAAATACAAAATGTGGGCAGAGAATAAATATGAATACACTCTTTATAAAAAATATGGTCTGTAACCGCTGCATTATAGTGGTGCAAAATGAATTGGAAAAACTCGGTTTAGGCATTAAGAATATAAAATTGGGCGAAGTAACCTTAGCACAAGAGATAACCCCTACAAAAAAAGATGCTTTGGTAAAAACTTTAGAGCCATTGGGATTTGAGATAATTGACGATAAAAAAAGTAGGATAATAGAGAAGATAAAGAACACTATCATTGACTTGGTACACCATCAAGATAATGATGTAAAAATCAATCTTTCAGATGTATTGAGCGATAAATTGCATCACGATTATAATTACCTGTCCAATCTGTTTTCAGAGGTAGAGGGTACTACTATTGAAAAATACTTTATTGCCCAAAAGGTTGAAAAAGTAAAAGAATTGCTGGTGTACGATGAGTTGTCTTTGAGTGAAATTGCTTTTCGTCTGAACTATTCGAGTGTATCCTACCTAAGCAATCAATTCAAAAAAGTAACAGGACTGACACCGAGCTATTTCAAACAGATAAAAGAAGATAAAAGAAAGCCATTGGATAAAGTGTAAATAAATTTTACAAATCAATTCCAAAATTTCACAATAGCACCCGTTGATATAATAGCCAATTTTGCATTGTTAATTAAAGCAAGCAGAATATGGCAACTAATAATAAAGAAACAATATACATTCCATTGGAGGATGTGGAAAGCGAACATTGTGCATTAATCGTTGAAAAAGGGTTGACACAAGTAAAAGGCATAGAAACCCACAAAGTAGAGCTAAATAACCGCAGGGCAGCTATTACAGTAGATAGCAATGAAACAGTAGGCGAAGCTGTTAAGGCAATTAAAGATTTAGGTTACGGAGTTCCTACGGTTAAAAGTGCTTTTCCGGTATTGGGCATGACCTGCGCATCCTGTGCGGGCAGTGCCGAAAGCATTGTTAAATACCAATCGGGAGTAGTTGATGCTTCCGTGAACTTTGCAACGGGCAATCTTACCGTGGAATATCTGCCCAATATGACCGATGCCTCCACCCTGCAAAAAGCGGTTCAGGGAGTAGGTTACGACCTATTGATTGAAGACGAAACCAAGCAGCAGGAAACGCTCGAAGCCATCCACGAAAAGAAATTCCGAACCTTGAAAAACAAGACCATTTGGGCAATTATCCTTTCCCTGCCCGTGGTAATCATAGGAATGTTCTTTATGGATATGCCCTATGCAGACCCGATAATGTGGCTCTTTTCCACGCCCGTTGTAATATGGTTGGGCAGGGATTTTTTTGTAAACGCTTGGAAGCAGGCAAAGCACCGTTCCGCCAATATGGATACGCTGGTGGCATTGAGTACAGGTATTGCCTACCTGTTCAGTGTTTTCAATATGCTGTTTGCCGACTTTTGGCATCAACGGGGACTGCATGCTCACGTATATTTTGAAGCGGCTGCCGTTATTATCGCATTCATCCTCTTGGGAAAACTGCTGGAAGAAAGAGCCAAAGGCAACACCTCTTCAGCCATTAAGAAGCTGATGGGCTTGCAGCCAAAAACGGTCATCGTGGTACAGGCGGACGGAACGGAAAAGCAGACCGCTATCGAAGACGTAAGCGCAGGCGATGTGATACTCGTAA
The DNA here is from genome assembly GCA_001898255.1 of Chryseobacterium sp. 39-10. GTDB lineage: Bacteria > Bacteroidota > Bacteroidia > Flavobacteriales > Weeksellaceae > Kaistella. Next base: position 24,794 of record MKTK01000017.1, read on the forward strand.
AGCCCGGTGAAAAGATTGCGGTAGACGGCATGGTCATATCGGGCAATTCGTATGTGGACGAAAGCATGTTAAGCGGTGAGCCTGTACCTGTATTGAAAAAAGAAAAAGAAAAAGTATTTGCAGGAACGATTAACCAAAAAGGCAGCTTCCGGTTCAGGGCGGTAAAAGTGGGCAAAGAAACCATGCTTGCCCACATCATCAAAATGGTGCAGGATGCACAGGGAAGCAAAGCACCCGTACAGAAACTGGTCGATAGGATTGCGGGCATCTTTGTTCCCACAGTGATAGGTATTGCCATCCTGACATTTACGCTATGGTTGATTTTGGGAGGCGAAAACGGGGTTGTTCAAGGTCTGTTGGCAGCCGTTACGGTATTGGTCATTGCCTGCCCCTGTGCTTTAGGCTTAGCGACACCCACCGCTATTATGGTAGGCGTTGGTAAAGGTGCTGAAAATGGCATTTTGATAAAGGATGCCGAAAGTTTGGAACTGGCCAAAAAAGTAAATGCCATCGTTTTGGACAAAACCGGAACCATCACCGAGGGAAGACCACAGGTAACGGGCATTAAATGGCTGAACAATGAGGACACTGCAAAAGAAATCCTTTTGAGCATCGAAAAGCAATCCGAGCATCCATTGGCAGAAGCCGTAGTGAAGCATCTTGGCGATGTAGCGACCACCTCTTTATCCATGTTCGACAGCATTACGGGCAAAGGCGCAAAAGCAGACCATGACAACGAAACCTATTATGTAGGCAACAAAAAGCTATTGGCAGAAAACAACATTGCCATTGCCGGAGAATTACAAGACCAGGCCGAAGAATGGGGCAAACAGTCTAAAACCGTTATCTGGTTTGCAAACAGCAAAAAGGCTCTTGCTGTAATCGCTATCGCCGATAAGATTAAGGAAACATCGGTGCAGGCTATCCGGGAAATGCAGGAAATGGGCATTGACCTGTATATGCTGACCGGAGATAATGAAGCTACCGCTAAAGCCATTGCGGAGCAGACAGGCATCAAGCATTACAAAGCCGAAGTTTTGCCACAGCATAAAGCCGACTTTGTGAAAGAACTGCAAAGTAAAGGAAAGGTAGTGGCAATGGTGGGCGATGGTATCAACGACAGCACCGCAT
>MKTK01000017.1:25937-76154 GCA_001898255.1 Chryseobacterium sp. 39-10
TGTAAGTATCGCAATGGGCAAAGGCAGCGACATCGCAATGGACGTAGCCAAGATGACCATCATTTCGTCCGACCTGACCAAGATACCGCAGGCAATACGCTTGTCCAAACAGACCGTAGCCACCATCAAGCAAAACCTGTTCTGGGCGTTTATCTACAACGTAATCGGCATTCCGGTAGCGGCAGGCATCCTTTACCCTGTTAACGGCTTCCTGCTCAACCCGATGATTGCGGGTGCGGCAATGGCATTGAGCAGCGTGAGCGTGGTCAGTAACAGCCTGCGGTTGAAGTGGAAGAAATAAAACAGTAAATCTCACAAATCAAACAAGAAATTACACAACAATACTGAACTGAATAGTGCGGAAATTTGCATTATCAGATAACTCTAAAATTTATTAACAATGGAAAATAAACAATTTCAATTCAAGACGAACATCAATTGCGGAGGTTGTATCGCATCTGTAAAACCGCACTTGGACAAGGCAGAGGGTATCTGCCATTGGGAAGTGGACACTGCCAACAAGGACAAGGTACTTACAGTGAAGTCCGAGGGCATTACCGAGCAGGAAGTAATATCGACCGTGCAAAAGGCAGGCTTCAAAATTGAACCTTTGGACGCCTAAGCCAACAACTTTTTGAAATGCCCTTTTTCCGACCGAATTTTCTATGAGGTTGGGTTGCTGAAAAAGGGCATTTTATCAATTCTGAAAAAAGGCGATAGGTTATTGCGTATATGGCATTTTTTTGTCCATATAGCAAAAAAAAAACGTAAAACGATATAAAAAACCAATCTAATTTGTAACTTTGTTGCGTTGAAAAATTATAGAATACATATAGGCATTTTGACATTGTTCTGTTTGGTTTTCTTTATGATGCCAAGTCAGAGCTATGCCTGTTCCAAAAATTCAACAAAGACCGAGCAGTCTTCCTGCTCAAAGGAGAAATCCAAAAAATCAGAACATAAAAAAGGTTGCAAGGGCAAATCCTGTAAAAAATGCAAAAGTGACAAATGCGGGGGCGGCTGTTCACACAACTCTTGCAGGTGCGGTGCTTCAACCACTTCCCTAAATGTCCCAACCATAATCGAATTAAAGGCAAAAAATCCATTTGCAGCAGCTAAAAAGCAAAAATTCGGTTTCAAAGAAGCCTACTATTCTTCGGGCTTTTTCTCCATTTGGCTACCGCCTAAAATAAGCTAAAACTATGGCCTGATAGCCATAGGTGTGTCCTGTCAGAAGCTGTTCCGGCTTTTGCAAATCCCCTATTTGTATCATTTACTTAAAATTTAAAACAGAAACGGGTTTATCTATCCCCCGTTTCTCAAAATGTAATTATTATGAAATCATTATCAAAAATAGTGATGGTAATCGCCGTGTTACTATCATCAATAAACGGCTTCGCACAAATCAAGAATGCGAAAACAGAAACCGTAAAGATTTACGGCAATTGTAGTATGTGCAAAACCACCATCGAAAAAGCAGGTAACGTAAAAAAGGTAGCCAGCGTGGACTGGAACAAAGATACCAAGATGGCTACGCTCACCTATGACGGCGACAAAACAAATCAGGATGAAATCCTGAAACGTATTGCTTTGGCTGGTTATGACAGTGAGAAGTTCCGTGCGCCGGATGACGTATATGCTAAACTGGCTGGTTGCTGCCAGTATGATAGACCCGTGAAGACGGTTGCCAAAAACAAGGAGGCGGGAATGGACATGAATGCCGGACATGGCAATCACGACCATAGTCAAATGGCAGCTAACAAAGATGCAGCCCAAAACCAATCACAGCTAAAGGCTGTATTTGACAACTACTTTTCAGTGAAAGATGCTTTGATAAAAACCGATGCGGCGACCGCATCTGCCAAAGCCGCTGAATTGGCTGCATCCCTTAAAGCAGTCGATATGAATAAGCTATCGGCAGAGGAACATACGGCTTGGATGAAAGTGATGCAGGACTTGACGGCCAATGCGGAAAGCATTTCAAAATCAAAAGATGTTGCAAAACAAAGAAGTGCTTTTGCGGCACTTTCGGGAAGCATCTACACACTGGCCAAAGTGTCTAAACAGGATACTCCCGTTTATTACCAGCACTGCCCTATGTACAATGGAGGTAAGGGAGCCAATTGGCTAAGTAAAGGGAATGCTGTTAAAAACCCATATTACGGCTCACAGATGCTTACCTGCGGCAGTACGGTCGAAACCATTAAATAACAGGTCTGAAAGCTATGGTACAGTACAATGACATGGTGCAGGCGCTTAAAGACCTAAGACAGCGTGGATACAGTATGGACTTTAGTCTGTTGCCGGACTGCCTGTACTGTGCGTCAAGGAGCCTGAAACTAAAACCGGAGGATTTTACGGTTACGGAAACCCATAGGTTTGAAAGCCTCGACAGCAGTCCTGATAACAATGCCGTGATTTATGCCATATCGTCCAATGATGGTAAGAATAAAGGCGTACTTGTGGATGCCTATGGTGCTTATGCCGAAGAAATGACCCATGAGATGGCAAAAAAATTAAGTGCAACATAACTTTTAAAACCCCTTATTATGAAAAAATACACGTGTCCCATGCACCCGCAGGTGCTAAAAGACGAACCAGGCAAATGCCCGCTTTGTGGCATGGCACTGGTTCCCGTTGGCGGTAGCTCAGTTTCTCATGTACAAAAATCAGGACATGGGCATTCCGGGCATTCTCAACATGGCCATGCTGACGAAAACTTTAATAAACATGAGGGACATCATACAGGTGATTTCCTCACTCGTTTTTGGATAAGCCTTGTCATTACAATCCCTATACTGCTCCTGTCGCACATGATACAGCAATGGTTAGGTTTCTCGCTTGCTTTCAATGGCGATAAATATGTGTTGCTGGCATTGGGTACGGTGATTTATTGCTATGGAGGCTTACCATTCCTAAAGGGAATGATTGGCGAGGTGAAAGCCAAAGCCATAGGGATGATGACACTTGTTGCTATCGCCATATCCGTAGCCTATGTCTATTCCGTAGCCGTTGTATTTGGCTTGCAGGGTATGGATTTCTTTTGGGAACTGGCAACCCTAATTGACATCATGCTGTTAGGGCATTGGCTGGAAATGCGTTCCCAAATGGCTGCTTCACGGGCATTACATTCATTGGTAGCGTTACTGCCCAACGATGTTACCGTGGAACGAGGCGGAGAAGCTGTAAAGATAAAGCTAGAAGACCTGCAAAGCGGTGAAACGGCTATCATAAAACCGGGTGAAAAAATTCCAGCCGACGGATTGGTTCTGGATGGGCTTTCATATATCAACGAGAGTATGCTTACCGGAGAAAGTGTTCCCGTAAAAAAGGAAAAGGACGGAAAGGTCATCGCAGGCTCTATCAATGGTGATGGTGCGCTGAAAGTTAAGGTAACAGCCGTTGGAAAAGACAGCTACCTGAACAGGGTTATCAATCTTGTGCAGGAGGCACAAGCTACTAAGTCCAATACGCAAAACCTTGCGGACAAAGTTGCCAAATGGCTCACCTTTATTGCCATTGCCGTGGGCATAGGCACATTTGCCTATTGGTATGCAAGCAGTGGAGATATTGCCTTTGCGCTTGAAAGAATGGTGACGGTAATGGTAACGGCCTGCCCGCACGCATTGGGCGTGGCTATCCCGTTGGTAGTCGCCATTTCCACAACGCTTTCGGCGACCAATGGCCTGCTCATCCGCAACCGTACGGCATTTGAAACCACCCGAAAACTTTCCACTGTCATTTTTGATAAGACCGGAACGCTCACCAAAGGTTCCCATGCGGTAGAAAAGGTTATTCCCTTAACGGATGAATATAATGCCGATGAGGTTATCCAGTATGCTGCCGCAGTACAGCAAAATTCGGAACACCATATCGCCAAAGGCATTATGGCTACATTGAAAGAAAAGAGCCTTGCCTTATGGAAGTCTGAAAACTTCAGCTATATGCAGGGCATAGGTGTTAAAGGTGTTGTGAACGGGAAAAATGTCGTAGCTGGCGGCCCGAATTATTTCACCGAAAACCACCTTTCCCTGCCGGAAATTCCAAACGAAATCAATCAAGAGGCCGAAACGGTCAACTTTGTCCTCATTGATGACCGGGTAATCGGCATCATTACTTTGGCAGACAGCATCCGTGAGGGTTCGGCACAGGCGATTGAGGAACTCAAAAAAATGGGCATCAAGTCCTTTCTGCTCACCGGGGACAACGACAGGATTGCTGCTGCCGTAGCCGGAAAATTGGGTATGGACGGGTATTTGGCTAATGTGCTTCCGCACAACAAGCAGGAGAAAGTAAAGGAGTTTCAGGCAAAAGGCGAAATCGTAGCAATGACTGGTGATGGTGTAAATGATGCACCTGCACTGGCACAGGCAGATGTGGGCATTGCCGTGGGTTCCGGTACGGACGTGGCTGCCGAAACAGCGGATATCATATTGGTAGACAGCGACCCGAGGGATGTGGTCAAACTGATTGACTTCGGCAAACTTACCTACAAAAAGATGGTACAGAACCTGATATGGGCGGTTGGCTACAACGTAGTGGCAATACCGCTTGCGGCGGGCGTACTCTATCCGAATTTTATTCTAAGTCCCGCTATGGGTGCTGTGCTGATGAGTGTAAGCACCATTGTAGTGGCTATTAACGCAAGTTTATTAAAAATCAAAAAATAAATAAAAATGAAAAATCTAACATTATCAATCATTGCTGTTATCATGGCATTTGTAACAGTATCATGCAATCAGGCATCCAACAAAAACGAGCAGTCTTCAAATGATACTGCTGTTGTATCACAAGAACAGTCAGCTTCCCAACCAAAAGAGGATGATACGGTAGCTGCGCCCGTTGTGAGTGAAACTCCGAGCGGTCAGGAAGCAAAAGCAACAGGAAAAGAAGAAGCAAAAAACTTTTCTATTGCGCCCATAGTTACCGATTATCTGTCCTTAAAGAACGCCCTTGTTTCGGACGATGACAAAGCTGCCGCCAGTTCAGGGAAAAAGCTGTTAGCTACCCTGAATAAAGTGGACATGAAAGCCGTTCCTGCTGATAAGCACAAAAAGTACATGGACATAGCGGACGATGCTAAAGAACACGCAGAACATATCGGGGAAAATGTTGGCAACATTCACCACCAGCGGGAACATTTAGCCTCGCTTGGCGAAGATTTGAAAGACCTAATTGATTTGTTCGGTACATCGCAAACATTGTATCAAGACCATTGCCCGATGTTCAATGACGGTAAGGGTGCTGTTTGGTTTAGCGAAAACAAGGAAATCAAAAACCCTTACTACGGCTCTAAAATGCTGACCTGCGGTAAGGTGGAAAAAACAATTAACAGCAAATAAAATTCAGGGTTATGGAAAATATGCAAAACAGTCACCATGCGGGTCATTCCTCGGAGCATGGCACGCACAATACAAAACATGCTTCGGCCATGTACAAACGCTTTGCGGTGATGGCTGTCGCAATGTTCGCAGTGATGTATTTTATCATGTACGCCATGATTGACGGGTGGCAGAACCTGATACCCAATATCAACAATTTGTACATGACCCTGCTGATGACCTCGGCAATGCTGCTTATCGAATTAGCGATAATGAAAGTAATGTACCCCAACAGGAAGATGAATTGGGCGATAGCCATCATCTCGGTTGCTGTTGGCATCTTTTCATGGTTTGGTATCAGGGAACAAATCAATGTCGGGGACAAGCAGTTTGCAAAGGGTATGATACCCCATCACGCAGCAGCCATATTGATGTCCGAAAAGGCACACCTGACCGACCCGGAACTGATAGAGCTGCAAAAAAATATACTTAAAACCCAAGCGGAAGAAATTGAACTAATGAAGCGCAAGCTAAAAGAGTTTGAAGAAAGTAAATAATAAAATTTAAAAAAACAAGTTTGGACATGAACAAAATAATAATTGGCTTTATTTCCTTATTAACCCTGCTATTCACCGCTTGCGGTCAGGCGGGGTCAAATAAGGATGAAGCGGAACAGCAGCATTCGCAGGCAACTCCGGAAAGCAACGGACATACTACCCAAATAGGTGAATTGGTTCCATCGGATGAAGTCTGCATGGTCAACGATGCCTATATCGGCAAAAAGCAGTTTGAAGTAAAATTTGATGGTAAAACCTATTACGGATGTTGCGAAATGTGTAAGGAACGTATTCCAAAAGATGCGACCGTGCGGATGGCGATAGACCCCTATTCCCATAAGCAGGTAGACAAAGCTAATGCGGTGATTGCTGTGACAGGAAATAACGGTGAAGTTTCTTATTTTGAAAACAAGGAGAATTATGCCAAGTATGTGAAAAAACAGTAGACACAAAAAGATGAAGCCACAATAAAATAATTATGACCATAAAGAAGAAAATCATATTGGGGCTGGCTGTCGTCCTGATTGCCATACAGTTCTTTCAGCCCTTACGGAACCAGGCGGTTGAAGTGCCAGCCACCCATATCGAAAGGGTGTACGCCGTACCCCAAAATGTAAAGGCTATCCTTGTTCAGTCCTGTTATGACTGCCATAGCAACAATACCCATTATCCGTGGTACAGCCGTATCCAGCCCGGCGCATGGTACATGGCAGAGCATATAAAAAAGGGGAAAGAGGAACTCAACTTTAGCGAATTTGGCGACTATTCTGTCCGCAGGCAGCGAAACAAGTTCAGGGCTATGGCCGGGCAGGTTAAGGACGGGGAAATGCCGTTGTCATCATACACACTAATTCATCGCAATGCAGTATTGTCACCGGAGGATAAGCAGGTTTTGATAGCGTGGTTTAGCACAATGGAAGACAGCATTAAATAAAATTTTTCAAATCATGAACAGATATAATAAAATACCTATAAGAATTTTGCAAACAGTGCTGATACTGCTTTGCACGCAAACGCTGTTTGCACAGAGAGTGGTGCATTACGAGCTGTATGTAAAAGATACGCTTGTCAACTATGCAGGTAAGCAAAAAAGGGCAATTGCCGTAAACGGGCAAATCCCCATGCCCACCCTTACCTTTACCGAGGGCGACACTGCCGAAATAGTGGTGCACAACCAATTGAAAGAAAGCACATCACTTCACTGGCATGGTGTGTTCCTGCCCAATAAAGAAGACGGTGTGCCCTGGCTTACACAAAAACCCATCGCACCGGGCACAACCTACACCTACCGTTTTCCGATTATCCAGCATGGTACGCACTGGTACCATTCCCACTCAGGATTGCAGGAGCAGATTGGCATGTACGGAAGTTTTATCATGAAGAAAAGAAGCGATGATAAGACATTCAGAAAAGGAATTGACGATTTGCCGACCGTTCCAATTATATTAAGTGAGTGGACAAATCTTAACCCCGATAATATCAACCGTATGCTACACAATGCAAATGATTGGGCGGCCATTAAGAAAGGCGCAACACAATCATATGTTGAAGCTATTAAGGAGGGAAAATTAGGGGTAAAGGTAAAAAACGAGTGGAAGCGGATGCTGGCGATGGATGTCAGTGACGTTTACTATGATAAAATCCTAATAAATGGTAGCCATAGCACCGATTTGAAAACAATTGATGGTAAAAAGCTAAAAGCAGGCGACAAAGTCAGATTGCGTGTTTCCAATGGAGGGGCGTCTTCATATTTCTGGCTACGGTATGCTGGAGGAAAAATTACAGTAGTAGCGAATGATGGGAATGATGTTGAGCCTGTAGAGGTGGACAGGTTAATCATTGCCGTTTCTGAAACTTACGATATTGTAGTGACTATCCCTCAAGATGGTTTGGCTTACGAGTTCTTAGCAACAACCGAAGACAGGACACAATCTGCGAGTTACTTTATAGGTGATGGGGTCAAACAGCTTATTTCTCCACTCCCACGATTGAAGTATTTCGAGGGGATGAAGATGATGAACGATATGATGAAAATGAATGGCGATTTGGACGATATGGGCATGAAGATGAGCCTTAACCAAATGGACATGAATGTAGTGATGTATCCCGAAATTACCGGAGATGCAACAAAAAAAGCAGACCACAGTAAGCATGAGGGTATGGATATGGATAACGACGCTAACCGTTACAACGCTAATGCCTTGGGAGACATCAAAACATTAAATTATGCTATGTTGCAATCACCTTATAACACCTCTCTTCCAAATGATGCGCCTGTAAAAGAGTTGAAATTCACACTTACTGGCAACATGAACCGCTATGTATGGAGCATGGATAATAAAATACTTTCGGAAACTGACAAAATACCTGTAAAAAAAGGAGAAATTCTACGGATTACCATTTATAATAATTCAATGATGCGGCATCCAATGCATCTTCACGGATTTGATTTCAGGGTGATAAACGGAAAAGGCGAAAAATCGCCGCTTAAAAATGTGTTGGATATCATGCCTATGGAAACAGATACCATTGAGTTTTTAGCAAATGAGGAAGGTGATTGGTTCTTTCATTGCCATATATTATATCACATGATGGCGGGAATGAACAGGGTCTTTGAAGTTGGAGACTACAATAACCCCTATCTACCCGACAAGGCAAAAGCCTATAAAGAATTGCAAAGAGAAAGTAATATGCCTCATTTTATGGCACAAAACGATTTTGCAACCAATGGTAATGATGGAGAAGCTATGCTAATGAATGCACGCTACCAATTAGGAACAGAATGGCGTTTAGGCTATAATAGTATGCACGGTTATGAAGTAGAAACCCATTTAGGTAGATACATTGGAAAGATGCAATGGTTCATGCCCTTTGTAGGTTTTGATTACCGCTACCGTAAAATGGGAGAAGATGAACACGAAAAGAACATATTTGGACAAACCAACAAGAAAGACACCCGCAGGGCGTTCAGTTTAGGGTTTATGTATACGTTACCTATGCTGGTCAATTTTCAGGCAGAAGTATATCATGATGGAATTGTGAGATTGCAGTTAATGCGTGAAGATATACCAATTTCAAAAAGACTAAGAGGTGGTTTTATGGTGAATACCGACTTAGAGTATATGGGAGAACTTAGGTATATCATTAATAAGAATATAGGTATACGTACCCACTATGATAGCGATATGGGCTTTGGTGTGGGGCTGGCATTGACTTATTAAAATTAAATAACTAAGGGTTGTAAACTGCATAACCGTAGAAAAATATCGGTAAAAAAAGGAGGTGATGCAGGTGTAATTCGCAAAGACTAACCTGCATCATACTACAACCCTTTAAAGTATGCAACAAAAATCTATCTATCGTTCCATCATCAATACGGTAGAGGTTGAATTTTTTTAAGCAGTAATTGCATCATAAGCTAATACGAACAGTGTTAGCTTTTCTGTATTAACCAATAATATATTACATCAAAATGAAGCGAATGGATAAATTTTACAATGAAACATATCTTAAATTGGAAACTGCAATCCAGGAACTGGAGATTGAAACCGACTGCCCCATAAAAAGAATTGAAGCCGTTATACACCATATCATACAAAGCCTTGCCGACTTAAAGGACTTTGTACCAAAAATGACTTTAAGAATATGGAAGAAGAAATCCATTTTTTCAAGTATCAGAAACCTGTTATTGTTTCAAAGCTCATCTACTACAATGCCATCTATAAAATCGAAACAAGAAGACCCTACGGGAACAAGCGTACCAAGAAATATTTTACCAAAGAACTGAAAAAGCTAAAAAGGTTCTTTGAAAACAACCTTGATTTTTACAAGTATTACCGCAGCAATAATTCTTTCGTTGACGAAAAATTCTTTGTGCGTGGCAAGCACGATATAAGGCTGTGGTTAGACACATTTTATTTTGAAGCAGACCATCGTTTTTCTACTTCACACGATTATAAGGTTGCCAAGATTATTGCCAATGACCTGATACAAGTTTATTTGGAAGACAGGCTCAATAACATCAATGTGAAAAGGGGTTCGGACAATTCATTGAAATGGACGGCAAGTAAAACGGCACTTACCGAACTAATATACGCCCTATACTGCCACCGTGTGTTTAATAACGGAAATACAGACATAAAATTAATTGCCAGAACTTTTGAAGATGCTTTCAATATTGAATTAGGCGATTTCTACCACACCTTTATGGAATTGAAAGCACGCAAAATAAACCGGACAAAATTTCTTGACAGTCTGTCTAAAGTATTGATAAAGAAAATGGACGAAGAGGACGAAAAGTAAGGAGAACTTATTTCTTTTGATTAAAACCGCATTACATCAAATTTTAGCCTAACAGCAAAACTATTGCAGGCATTCCAAATTTCTTCAAAATTGTATGTTTAAATTTGTAGGATGAAAGCCCCGAAGAAATGAAAATCTTAATTATAGAAGACGAGAAAGAGCTTGCCAAAAGTATTGTAGAGTATCTTTCTGAAGAAAACTATCTGTGTGAAGTTGCTTCCACCTTTACGGAGGCGATGAACAAGATAGATGTGTTCAATTATGACTGCATCTTATTGGATATAACCTTGCCGGACGGCAATGGTCTGAAAATATTGGAAGAACTCACGAAGGAAAATAAGGAAGATGGTGTTATCATCATTTCGGCAAAAAATTCCATTGATGATAAAATAAACGGTTTACAGCTTGGTGCAGATGATTACCTTACTAAACCATTCCACCTGTCGGAACTCACAGCCCGTATCTATTCACTTATCCGAAGAAAGCAGTTCAACAACTCCAACAAGATAAAGCAGGACGAACTGGAAATAGACCTGTTGGCAAAAACGGTTGCTGTGAACGGCGAACCGATAACACTAACCAAAAAGGAATTTGACCTACTTATTTACTTTATTGGGAACAAGAACCGGGTACTTTCCAAAAGCACTTTGGCAGAGCATCTTTCGGGGGACTTTGCCGATATGCTCGACAACCACGATTTTGTCTATGCACACGTCAAGAACCTGAAGAAGAAGCTAAGTGATGCAGGATGTGAACAATATATAAAAACCGTTTACGGTACAGGCTACAAATGGGAAGGATGAAAAATTTATTACAGAAGTCGCTTAAACAGCTTACCATCTTTGCATTTATCGTATTTGCATTGAGCATTCCATCGTACTTTTTGTTAGTGGACTGGATTTGGTTAAAGGAACTGGACGAAAACAACGACCTTATTGCGCAACGTATCGAGAACGAATTTAACGACCAAAATATCAGCGATGAGAAACTGGAAGAAAACATCAAGTTCTGGAACGAGATACAGCCAGTAAGCAAGATAGAATACACTGAAAAGCCTTTGGAAGAAGATAGCCGATATACCATAAGACGGCAAAATCCTTATTCAAAAGATGAAGTGATAGACCGTTTTCGTGGTCTGAAAACCAATATTAAAATCAACAATCAAAACTATCTACTGACGATTGAAACCAACGTGGAAGAAACCGAGGAAACCGTTGCTTATATTGCTATGGTTACGTTAGTGTTTTTCCTGATTTTGGTGGTCGGCTTTTGGATTTTGAACAGGCGGCTTTCCAAAAAGTTATGGCAGCCGTTTCAGGATACTTTACAAAAATTAAAGGCATTCCAGCTAAACAGCCAAAAACAGATTGATTTTGAAGAAACCAATACCATTGAGTTTGCCGAACTGAATGCAACGCTTGACAAACTGCTCCAGCATAATATCGCTACTTACAGAAGCCAAAAGGAATTTACGGAGAATGCTTCGCACGAATTACAGACTCCATTGGCAATACTAAAGAACAAGCTGGATATTTTACTGCAAAGCAATGACCTTACCGAAAAGCAATACCACATTGCAGAAGAAATGAACAAGGCTTTGATAAGAAGCACACGTATCAATAAAAACCTGCTATTGCTTGCTAAGATTGAGAATAGCCAGTTTGGTAATTCGGAGCTTATCGGCTTCGATACGTTGGTTGCTCAAAGTATGGACGGGCTGGAAGAACATTTTAACGAGAAAAACATCAATATCGGTTCCAGTATTCAGCCTGATGTTCAAGTAAAGGGCAATAGCAGCTTGACCGAAGTCTTAATCAATAATCTTATCATTAATGCCATCCGCCACACCTCGCCGGGAGGTGCAATACGGGTAGCATTATCAAAATCAGGTTTTGAAGTTAGAAACTCTGGAGGACAGGCACTCGATACTGATTTATTGTTCAAAAGATTTTCAAGGATGTCTGCCGACAATAGCGGTAGCGGTTTGGGCTTGTCTATCGTTCAGGAAATATGCAGGCTTCACGGCTGGCAGGCAATATACAGCTTTGAAAATGGAGAGCATATTTTTTCAGTTAAGTTTTAAACCTCTTTATAAATAAATAGAAACAAATGCCCCGAAAAATCGGGGCATTTTTTTTATGCTAAGTTTAGTAAAAAATCATCAACATATATAAAAATTCTAAATTTCTTCTAAATTCAGTTTCAATTTTGCTCGTTTAATTTTAATCGAGCAATTAATGAAAAAATCCAGCGATGGTTTTTTAATAGGCAGGGTAAAAAGTTTCCGATATGCTTTTAAAGGAGCTTTTTTATTGCTCAGGACTGAACACTCAGTGATAGCACAATTCATTATAGCCATTCTTTCGATTTTTTTGGGCTTTTTGTTTGGCATTACAAAAACAGAATGGCTTTTCCAGATTTTAACTATCGGTCTTGTATTAAGTATTGAAGGGCTTAACACTGCCATCGAAAAACTATGTGACTTTATCCATCCCGACCATCATAAGAAAATTGCCGTAATAAAAGATATTGCCGCAGGTGCGGTAATTTTTGCTGCGTTGACTGCATTGGTTGTTGGACTTATTATATACCTACCATATTTCTATGAAAAATTATTTTAACGATAGATTTTTATTTGTCCTAAAACAGAACATATTCCCATTCCTTAATAGGAATAAAAAAAAGATTTTTTGGGCAGTCTTCTCTATATTCCTTGTAGGGTTTAGTGTTTTGGCTGCCTATGTGATGCTCACAGAGCCACACTACATTGACGTACATATATCAGAAGAAATACAGGAGAAGCAAAACGGTTTTCTTGACAGCTTTATGAAAGCTGTGAGCTGGTTTGGCAGGATTAGGGTTTCGGCAGTGCTTATTGGATGTAGCACTATATTATTCCTGCTGCTAAAGCGTAAAAAAGATGCTTTGCTGATGCTTTCAACTTTAATTTCCGGAGGGATTGCGTGGGTGCTGAAAACATTGATAAACAGACCACGACCTACTAAGGATTTTGTTTCCATTCTTGAAGAAACCCACTACCAGAGTTTTCCGAGCGGTCACGTATTGTTTTATACGGTGTTCTTCGGTGCGTTAATATTCATTTTGTTACGAACCATTAAAAAATATCCGCTTTTGAAAATCAGTGGTATTCTAATATGCCTTGCGATGATTTTCTTAGGGGCTGTATCAAGGGTGTATCTCGGCGCACATTGGTTTACCGATGTATTGGGTGGCTTTATGGTTGGTATAATCTTCTTGTTGATTGCAGGTAACATTTATTTCCAAGATAGTAAAACTTAGACCCAGTTCTGAATTTCTTCTAAATCTGTTTGTTTTTTTGCCAACAGTATAAAATCTAAGTTTTAAATATGAAGAGATTAGCATCAATTATTGCCACATTAGCTGCACCTTTTGCAGTAGAAGCACAGGACACCATTACAGTTAAGAAAGACAGGTTATCCTTTATCAAATCCAAACGGATGAGCGATGAAGACCTTGCTAAAAAACGGGAAGGAACATTTGTTACAGGTCTTCCCGATATTTCTTCCGACCCGGTAACAGGATTTGGTTTCGGCGTAAGAACGAACGTAATATGGAACGGTAAAAGGGACAATGAATTATTTGCCTATACACCTTACCTGATGAAATTAAAAGCCAATGCAGCGTGGTACACTTCCAATGCAAAAGAGCTGGCTTTATCATTGGACGTACCCTATTACAAAGGAACACGCTGGCGTTTTAAGATAGATTTCAAAGCACAGCAAAACCCGGCAAACTTATATTTTGGTCTAACCGAAAAAACATTGGGAGATTTACGTCTTCCGTCTGATGAGAACACGACTTTCTCTACTTATAAGGAATACGACAGGGCAAGAAAAACCTTGCGTCCGGGAGGCGTAGGCGAAGCAGCTTTTGTTACCGATGCGCTTTCCAACCGTTTCAGGGAAACAGAATATATGTTGAACCTTAAAGCTGATTACGCTTTAGGTAATGGTAAATGGCGTATAATGGGCGGTTATGAAATCCAGCATTTGAGCTATAAGACCTTTGAAGGAATGGAAGCCGATGCGATTGACCCCGTAACCGGAAACCATACCAAAGCACCTAACGGAATGTCGCTTTTAAGACGTGATTTTGAGCAGGGCAATATTTCAGGTGTAGATGGCGGGTGGGTTTCCATTATTCAGAATGCTCTTATCTATGATACGAGGGATTTTGAACCAGACCCGACCAAAGGAGCCTATTTCGAGATTGCCAATGAATATTCGAGTAAACTTATCGGTTCGCAATTCGACTTCGATAAGCTATTGATACAAGGTCGTTACTACCAAAAACTTCCGTTCGGGAAACGTACCGTATTGGCAGGTCGTGTTGGCATCGGAAACGTGTTTGGTAAAAATTCACCATTCTTTGAATACCAAGACCAATGGTCGCCTGAAGGAAGCATTAATGCAATGGGTGGTAAAGCATCATTAAGAGGATACAGAGCCAACCGTTTCTTGGCAAGGTCGATGTGGTTCTCTAACTTTGAAGTAAGGACACGCTTAGTTGAAACTACTTTATGGAAACAGCATTTATCGTTCACTGTTGCACCATTCTTTGATATGGGAACAGTTCGTGACCGTTGGCAGGATTTGAATTTCCAAAACATCAAATATTCCTACGGTGCTGGCTTAAGAGTTGGCTGGAACCAATCTACCATATTGTATTTTGACTATGGAAAGTCTAAAGAAGATGGGATGTTCTTCTTTGGTATTGGACAAGCATTTTAGTAAGAAGATAGTATTCTAAATTTCTTCCAAATCATATAACAGTTTTGCATTCATAATAACACATATAACTTGTAATTTCTGAAATATGATAATAAAATTAACCCTATTGTTTCTGGGAACAATAGTCGCCTTTTGGATAAGTGCTATTTGCGGCGGTGGAGCGAGTCTTATTCTTATACCTATCTTGAATTTACTTTTACCGACATCAGTAGTCCCATTTTCATTAACAATAGGAACATTTACAAGTTCTGCATCTAGGATTGTAGTCTTTAAGAAGCACATTAACTATAAGATTTTTTTCTGGTTTGTACCGTTTTCCATTCCGGCTGTGTTAGTGGGTGCTTATTTGATAAAATACATCAACCCAAATTATTTACAGCTAATCGTTGCCTTATTTCTCATCGGAAATGTACCACAGCTATTCAAGTCAAAAAAGGAAGAGGCACAATCCGAAAAGCCATATCCCAAATATATCCTTGCCATTATTGGGTTTCTTGCAGGTTTTGTATCGGGCATTACCGGAGCCATTGGGCTTTTATTTAATAGGTTTTATCTAAAATTTGGACTTACAAAAGAACAAATAGTAGCTACACGTGCTGCCAATGAGGTGTTTCTGCATTTCATTAAACTGGTCATTTACATTTCTCTTGGTCTGTATTCACAAATGGCTTTATGGCTGGGGTTGGCTATTGCAGCCGCTACCATTGTTTCTTCTTTAACGGTTAAGTATATTCTTCCCTATCTAAGCGAAAACCTGTTTAGAAAAATTGGGTACGGAGCAATGGTTATTTCTGGTATAACCCTTCTTATGGGAACAACCGATAAAATTGTTAAACAGGATAAAATAGCCTTTGCTACAATTCATAATCAAGGGAAAGATGAAGCCATCGTAAGCTGGCGAAACACAGACCTCGTGTTAGAATATACAATAGATGGCGGTTTAGAAATTGAAAGACCCATAAGTGCCAAAGAACTGCCACCACATCTTAATAAAAAATACACAGCATTAAAACCAAACTATGATACAATATATATCGAAAAGGTCTTTCAATTCAGAAAAGAACCTGTATATGAATTTTATTGCTACAAAGAAAAACAATTAACAAAGTTTGAATTATAACATTCTAAATTTCTTCTAAATCTTATTAGAATTTTGTGTTCAACAATTAAAAAAAATGAAAAAAATGAAAAAATTAGTATTTCTATTGGCAGCAGTGGCAAGTGTGTCATTCGCCAATGCACAAAAAGTTTCGGACAAAGAAGTTCCGACAGCAGTAAAATCAGCTCTGCAAAAAAGTCACCCCAACGCAAAGGGTTTGAAATGGGAAAAAGAGAAAGGCAACTACGAGGCAGGTTTTGAAGTAGGAGAAACCGATTATTCTGTATTGATTGATGCTTCGGGCAAAATTCTTGAAACCGAAGTGGAAATCAAAATTGATGAGCTTCCGGCTAATGCCAAAGCCTATGTTGCTAAACACTACGCAGGGCAAAAAATCAAAGAAGCGGCAAAAATTACAGACAGTAAAGGGGTTGTAACCTACGAAGCAGAAGTAAAAGGCAAAGACCTGATTTTCGATAATACAGGTAAATTTTTAAAAGAGGTTAAAGACTAAGAAGATGAATAAAATAAGGTTGTTTTTTGTACTCATTTCCATACTGGCAGCTTCGGTAGCCAATGCGCAGGTGTCGTCCGTTACCATTTCCGGTATCGTAAAAAATAAGGCGGATAAATCGGCGGTTCCTTATGTAAATGTGGTCGTGAAAACTGAAAAGGACAGTGCTTTTGTAGCCGGAACAGTGACTAATGATGAAGGCAGGTTTTCCATTGCCAATGTGAAGCCCGGCAACTATCGTTTGCAAATTTCATTTATGGGATTTGAGAACAGGGAACAACCCTTATTTGTCGGAAGCCTTTCAGCGTTTTTGGATATTCCAGTCATTGAACTGGAAGAAACCTCAACCGTTTTGGAAGGTGTGACCATTTCTGCAAAGGCGAGTGATGTGAGCAACAAGCTGGATAAGAAAACCTATTCCGTTGCCGACAATGTTGCCCAAAGCGGTGGTTCCGTTTTGCAAAGTATGCAGAACCTGCCCGGTGTTACGGTTCAGGATGGTAAAGTGCAGTTACGGGGTAATGATAAGGTTACGGTTTTGATTGACGGAAAGCAGACCGCATTAACGGGCTTTGGTAGTCAAACGGGATTAGACAACATTCCGTCATCTGCTATTGATAAAATTGAGATTATCAATAACCCTTCTTCAAAGTATGATGCCAACGGTAATGCGGGTATCATCAATATAATAATGAAGAAGAACAAGCAGGATGGATTAAATGGTAAAGTTGGTTTCACTTATGGTACAGGTTCGCTTTGGGTAAGGAAAGAAAACCTGCCGACCATCAGACCGCAATACACGTTCACGCCGAAAATCAACCCGTCTGTTTCGCTGAATTACAGGAAGGATAAAGTGAATATCTTTTTGCAGGCAGATAATCTCTACACGCAAACCCTGAACAAAAATGAGTTTGTAACCCGGAATTATGACGATGGAACGGTTATCAATTCACAGTTGAAGCGTAACCGGAATACCAACTATCTTACTACCAAAGCAGGAATTGACTGGAACATTAATGACCAGAACACATTGACCGTTTCGGGAATGTTTGGTAGCGAAAAAATCATTGACCGTGGCGACCAGCCATTTTTCAACGGCGATATTTCACAGCGTTTACGCCTTTGGCAGTTTTTAGAGGATGAGCTGAAGACCACAGCAATGGCTACGGCAGCTTACCAGCACAAGTTTAAGGAAGCAGGGCATTTATTGAATATTGGGTTCAACTACACTTTCCACAGGGAAGATGAGCAATATTTCTATGACAACTACCTGCCCTCATCCACCGGAACAGATGCTTTTAAATTATTGTCTGACGAGCAGGTTTATGACTTCAATATAGATTATATCAAACCATTGAAATACGGACGTATTGAAACAGGTATCAAATTAAGAAATCGAAGCATCCCAACCAATATGGAGTTTAGACCGGGAGCCAATTCTGTTTTGGATATGGATGCCGGAGGTTGGGCAAATTATAAGGAGCTGATACCAGCCATTTACGGGAATTACGTTTTTGAAAATGAAAAATGGGAAGCGGAATTGGGCTTGCGTATGGAGTATGTGAAAATCCAGTACGATGTTAATCCTAATCACAGCACTTACAAAAGTGATGGCTACCATTATACACAGCCCTTCCCGAATATGAGGTTAGCCTACAAACTGAACGATAACAATAAACTTTCGGTATTCTATAACCGCAGGGTGGACAGACCGAATGAGGTGGACATTCGCATTTTCCCTAAATATGATGATGCTGAAATTATCAAGGTCGGTAATCCTGCATTGCGTCCGCAATTTACCAATTCCTTAGAGTTAGGTTATAAAAACAACTGGAACAATGGTTATTTCTATTCCGCATTGTACCATCG
This sequence comes from Chryseobacterium sp. 39-10, assembly GCA_001898255.1. Taxonomy (GTDB): domain Bacteria; phylum Bacteroidota; class Bacteroidia; order Flavobacteriales; family Weeksellaceae; genus Kaistella. The sequence goes on from MKTK01000017.1 coordinate 44,372, forward strand.
TTTTGCAAACGGAACCATTACAAGAATATCGAGCATCGTGCCGGGCAGTAACTTAATATATGCCATATTCCAAAATGCAGGCAGAAGTTACAATACAGGTTTGGAAGCTATTTTGAACCAAAAGGTTTCCGATGTTTATTCCTTTAATATCAACGGGAACATTTACCGCAACCAGATTGATGCGTTCACGGTACAGAACCTGTATCCAGAACCCAATACTTTTTCGGCAACACAGCAAACAGCCATATCGGGCAACCTGAAACTGAACAATACGTTCCGCTTTGCTGACGGATGGGATGCCCAAATGACAGCCGTTTATTTAGCACCCGATATTATCCCGCAGGGTAAAATAATGTCGAGGTTTTCGATTGATGCGGGAGTTAAAAAATCCATACAGAAAGGCAAAGGAGAGCTGTTCTTCAACGCTACGGATTTGCTAAACACAATGGTCATTAAAAGGAAAATAGACGGAATGGGCTTCCATTATACCAGCGATGACTATTACGAAACACAGGTTATCAGGTTAGGATACAGCTATAAATTTTAAATCATTAGATAATGACCAATGGAGATATTATTGATAAAGTACGGGAATATGTGCTGGAACTTTTATCCGGCAAACTTCCCAATGGTATGCGTTTTCACACGGTAATGCACACGTAGGAAGTGGTAAAAGCTACGATTGAAATTGCAGGAGAAAGTAACTTTTCCCCTAAGCAATTAGAGGTGGTTACATTGGCTGCCTGGTTTCACGATTGTGGTTATACGAACACACATCGTAATCACGAGGACAGCAGTAAAACCATTGCAGCAGATTTTTTGCGCCAATGCAATTATCCCGAAGAAGATATAAGGCAGGTATTGGCTTGCATCGAAGCGACACGTTTTCCGCAAAACCCTAAGTCGCCTGAAGAAGAAGTTTTGGCAGATGCAGATTTGTACCATTTCACTAAGACCGACTATCCAAAATACGAACGTAGGTTAAAAATGGAGTTCAAAACCTATTTAGGCAAAACTTATACGGATGAGGAATGGGACGAAACAAACTATGCCCTGCTAAAGCAACACAGTTACTATACAGCGTATGGAAAAACCGTGCTTCAAAAATTTAAGGAAGTAAATATGGAAAGGTTAAAAACAAAGCTAACAAAATAGAATGCGCTCAATACGTAAAAACGCCATTGTACTCATCTTTGTGCTGGCCACTACCTTTCGGGTAGCCGCACAAGACACTATCCGTAATTCAAATATCGCTTTGCAGGATAGCATTATCGACAAGACTAATGACAAGGCATACAAATTAGATTACAGGCACCTCATCGCTCCAACGATTTTTATCGGTTATGGAATTGTGAGCTTGGAAAGTGACGGGCTAAAGCAGCTCAATTTTTCGACAAGGGATGAGATAGGCGAACACCAGCCCAAACACATAACCTTAGATAACTACACCCAATATGCTCCGGCAGCAATGGTATATGGTCTGAATGCAGTTGGGATAAAAGGCAAGCATAATTTCAGGGACAGGACGATTATCTATGCGACATCGCAACTGATTTCCGCCGCATTTGTATTGCCGTTAAAGCACATTGTAAAAGAAGAACGCCCGGACGGCTCAAATAAGCTCTCCTTTCCATCGGGGCATACTGCCACCGCATTTTCTTCCGCACAATTTATGTTCAGGGAATATAAGGACACTAATTTTTGGTTGAGTATTTCGGGTTATTCCCTTGCGGTTTTTACCGGAGTGTACAGAACCGTAAACGATAAACATTGGGTAAGCGATGTGGTAGCCGGAGCTGGATTTGGCATTCTCTCCACGGAGCTGGCTTATTGGCTCTTTCCTAAAATCAATGGCTTGCTAACTGGCAAGGAAAAGAAAACAGCAACTTTGGTTATGCCTTACTATCAAAACAAAGGTTTCGGTATCGGGTTAGTACAGAATTTTTAAATCAGTTTATTATGTGGTTAGTTTATGCTTTATTATCCGCTTTGTTTGCTGCACTTACCGCCATATTCGGTAAGCTGGGCGTAGCAAACGTCAATTCAAACCTTGCAACCGGGATACGTACGGTAGTCATATTGATAATGATATGGAGCATCGTAATGGCGAGAGGCGAAGCAAAAGGAATTAGCACCTTGTCAAAGCAGAATATCACTTTTCTTATTATTTCAGGAATAGCCACAGGTTTGTCGTGGCTATTCTATTTCAAAGCCCTGCAATTAGGAAAAGTATCGCAGGTGGCAGCCGTTGATAAGCTAAGCGTTGCCCTTACAATCATCATCGCCGCCCTGTTTTTAGGCGAACAGCTTACGCTAAAAACATTTGCAGGAGCAAGTCTTATCATTATCGGAACCATATTATTGGCTTGGAAGTAATGCCTGTGTACTCTTTTCAATCTCCCTAAATCAGAACTTAGCAAAAGCCGAATGGAAAAATTTTACAATGAAACATTAGAAAAACTCGAAACGGACATCAAAGAATTGGAAATGGAAGCGGATAGCTCCATACAACAGGTTGAAACCGTAATCAGGCTTATCATCAAATGCCTGGCTAACGTAAAAGAGTATGTATTGAATAAAGGATTTAAGAATACAGATGAAGAAATCCGTTTTTTCAAGTATCAGAAACCTGTAATGGTATCAAAACTGATTTATTATAATGCGATTTATAAAATCGAAACCAAAAAGCCCTATGGTGCAAAGCCTATGAGGAAATACCTTAATGACGAACTGAAAAAGCTGAAACGATACTTTGACAACAACCTCGAATTTTATAAATACTACCGCACCAACAATTCTTTTATTGACGATAAGCTGTTTTTAAGAAACAAATACGATATAAAGCTAAGTCTGGACACGTTCTATTTTGAAGCAGACCCGAACTTTTCCACCTCTCACGATTACAAGGCAGCTAAAATTATCGCCAATGACCTGATACAAGTCTATCTCGAAGACCAGCTTCATAAAACGGTTTATAAAGAAAAATCCACCAACCTGCCAAAGCTAAACTGGGCGGGAAGCAAGACTGCATTAACCGAACTGATATACGCCCTTCACGCTCAGGGCGCATTCGATAATGCCGATATTAAAATCATTGCCAAAACTTTTGAAAGCATCTTTAATATTGACTTGGGCGACTTCTATCATACCTTTATGGAACTTAAAAACCGAAAGGTAAACCGAACGAAATTCCTTGACAGTCTGCGTGATGCACTGATAAAACGGATGGACGAGCAGGAAGAAGATTAACAATCGAAATTTGATAAAAGAAACGGGGACTTGCAGATCCCCGTTTTCTTTTTTAATACCCCATTTGTACTTACAGTACGCCTCGTGGCAAATGAACGCCTTTCGTTCTGATAATACTTTCTGAAACCTTTTGATTTTCCTGCTTTTTTTCGGCTTGTTTCGCTGGTTCTTCCGACTGTTTTACAGGTTCTATCGAAAGCTGTATCTTTCTTTCCACGGCTGCCAGTTCTGTTTTAAGCTCGCTCAATCGGCTTTCCTTAGACCACGTACCATTAACCAATTCCTGAAGGACGGGCATATCTTTCTGAAACTCGGCAATATTCTCCTGTTCCTTTTTGATATAGGCAGGCAGTTTTTCCAATGCCCTCAAAAAATTCATTGATGCAGTTTCGGGGTCTTTAGCCATAATGCCGTTATTGAACGTGTATTTGATGTTTCCCTCGCCCTGTATAAAAAATCGGTTCACACGAATATCCACGCCCTCTTTTTCCGAAACTTCGGTTTTGACCAATAAGGTAAAACCGTACAGGCTGCCAATTTCTTCATACTGACCTCCGGTGCGGGATTTGTCTGCAAGCTGGTTGAGCTTTGCACCGATTTGTTTTACATCCGCATTGGGCAGCAAGCCGTCCAACTGCACAGGGTTGGCAATCGTCCCGCCTGAATGCTTTTGTATGCGCTGCTTCAAATTGTCCCAATCAAGGCTCATCCGGTTCAACCGGGATTGCGCACTTTCGAGTATTTCCTTTCAATCTTGCAGTTTATACTTGGCACTGAACTTGGAACGATTGAACGCCTGCTTTTCGCTTTCCAGTCCGGCAATCTGTTTTTCTATTTTGGCTTTATCCAGCAGGTCTGTATTTCCCGACAGGATAGCCACATATTCAGAGAAATTCATTCCCGATTTTTCATCCATACTGCCCTCATCAATGGTACGCTTGCCGAGGTTGTTGGTTTTCAATTGGTCAATAAAAAGCTGCTTGTTGTACAGCAGGTTGAACTTATAGCTATCCAGCGATTTTTCTACGGCATAGATAATCACATCTACTTTATTATTGGCAAAGAACTTGGCAATCTCATTGCCCTTTCTTACAGCCCTGCCATCACGTTGGGCGAGGTCGCTCGGTCGCCACGGCGTATCTAAATGATGGACGGCAACGGCTCTTTTCTGTGCGTTTACACCCGTACCCAACATACTCGTAGAACCGAACAGCACACGGATTTTGCCCTCGTTCATTCCTTTGATAAGCTCCTTGCGTTGCTTATCATTTTTCGCTTCCTGTATAAACCTTACTTCGTGCGCAGGGATGCCGTGGTCTTCCACCAGCTTGCGCTTGATTTCAGAGTACACGTTCCATTCGCCCGGCTTGTAGGTTCCCAAATCGGAGAAAACGAACTGCGTTCCTTTCTGTGCATTGTATTGGTTATAATACTTGGCGATATTTGCCGCACAATGCGAAGCCTTGTTGTCGGGATGGTCGGCGTACCTGCCGCCTACCATACGCATATCGAGCGACATTTTGCGGGCGTAGTCCGTAGCGATGAGCATCTTTGCTTTTTCTTCGCTGGCACTTAATTTAGGTCTGTCGAGCAGTTCTGCATTGCCTGTTTTGGCAAACTCCATCAGCTTTTTAATAAATGCTTCCTGGTCGGGCGTAGGCGGTATGTTGTACAATACCTCGTTCTTGTTCGGGCGGTCAATACCAATATCCTTTGCCGTTCTGTAATCTGTAATTTCAGAATAGAACTGCGCCAGTTCCGGCACTTTGATAAAGTAGCGGAAACGCTCTTTCGCCACGATATTGTTAGCTACCGAAAATTCGTAATCGGTGGTTTTCCTTGCGTAGATAGCTGCCCAGGCATCAAAGGAATGAATGCCCTGTTTTTCCATTGCCCGTGGTCGCAGGTATTTGAACAGCAGGTACAGCTCCGTTAAGGAGTTGCTGATGGTTGTACCCGAAAGAAAGGTTGCGCCCATATCCGCATTAATGCGCTCCTGAATGGTACGGATAGCAAACAGCAGGTTCATTGCCTTTAGACTGCCATCCACGTTGCCCAACCCGGCAACCCTTGTGTGCCTTGTGTTGAACATAAGGTTTTTGAATTGGTGGCTTTCGTCCACGAACAGATGGTCAATGCCCATCATTTTAAAATCCACCACATCATCCTTGCGGTTCTCAATATCGTGTTCAAGGGTTTTGAGCTTTACTTCAAGGTTTTCCTTACGCTTGATGACCCCGGCGAGCATCCCCCTGGTTACTTCCTTGCCTTGCAATTTCAGGGCATCGAGGTTACGCTCCACACTGTCCAGTTCGAGTTCGAGGATTTCCTTTTGTATTTCGGGCGACTGCGGTATCATCCCGAATTGGTCGTGCGTGAGTATTACGCAATCCCACTCGTTGTTTTTAATATCGCCGAAAATGCGGAGGCGTTTTTGTGGTGTAAAATCTTCCTTGCCTGGAAACAGGATTTTAGCGTGCGGATAGGCAGTGCGGTAGGCTTGGGCAATTTCGTGGACATTGCTCTTCAGCCCGATAATCATTGGCTTGTGCGCCAGTCCCAAACGCTTCATTTCCTGTGCAGCTGTACACATCACGAGCGTTTTTCCTGCACCAACTTCGTGGTCGCAGATAGCACCATTGTTCAGCTTTATCATCCAAACGGTGTCCTTTTGGCTGGCATACAAATCCTCAATGCCTAATGCCTTGCGGTCTAATCCGGGAAAATCCTGATGGGTTCCGTCATAGTTCGGGCGGACGAAGCAATTAAAAGTATCGTTGTATTGGTCGGTAAGCCTTGTTTTGAACTCGTCGTTTTGAGCGTGTAGCCACTCGGTAAAAGCGGTACGGATTTCATCAATCTTGGTATTCGCCATTTGTATGGCTTCCATATCCCGCACTTTCACTTCCTGGTCGCCAATCATTACTTTTTTGGTAATGTCGGGCGTAGTGTTAACGAGTGCGTGTTTGAGCAGGGCAATACCGTCAAACGTCCGGCTTTCGGCTTTGACGGCATATTTTTCCCAAATGTGCATATTGCCCTGATGACACTTTACAGAAAAGTCGTCGGAGCTTTCGGAGTAATGGATAAGTACATCTGCATCGAACAGGTGCGAAGCAAAGCGGGCATAAATGCCAGTGGGTATCCAGCGTTCGCCGAGGTTAAAATCCAGTTCCTCAAATTCGATACGTCTTGGTCGTGCTTCTTCCAAAACGGTTAGGCTTGCTTTGGCTTCTATATCATCGGGGTTGTTTTCGATATAGGTGCATACTTCCTGTGCCTTTTCTACAACGTTACCTGCAATCCAGCGTTCGGATATTTCGTACTCCTTTTCCAAAGGGTTGTAATAGATACGACCGTGCAGGGCTTCTTTTAAAGCATCATCGGTCATACCGCTGATTTCGGACATATAGCCCAAATCCACGCTGCCATATTTGTTCAGCGAAGCCGCCAACGCTTCTTCGGGGTTGTCGGTGGCTATGGTTATGGTAGAAAAACTTACGGGATGGCTGAAGATATCGGCTTTGCGTACCACACCGCCAACCACACGCTCCAAATAAGGCATTTCCTTACCTGCGCTATCCGTTTTAATGAGCTTGATGTTACCGGCACTGTTGAGGTTCCCATACCTTTTGACAAAGGCATCGTACAGGCGGTTAAGGGTTTCCCTTTCTTCTTTATGTTCGGTTTGGTGCTGTGCTTCTTTGGTGTAAAGCTGTTGGTAAATATCACGCACCTGTATATACGCTTCAGCTCTTGCTTTTTGCGTAACAGGTAATTGCAACGGGTGGAAGACAGCCGTACCGTCTGATGTATCTACATCTTGTAAATAACCCACCCAACCATTATCCACCACAAGGCAATCGTTTCGATGGAACGATTGCAGTTCGCTACTAAACGGCGCAGTTTCGGGAATGACAGCAGGGACGGCTAAGGGAATGGCTGGCTTATCAGCTTGGCCATTCCCGCTTTGTTGCGAAAACAAATCGCCGATTGTTTCCTGTTGTTTGCCGTTGAATGTTTTATTGCCATCTGAAACAGGAAGCCTGTAAGGTTGCTCCATTGCAGAACTGAACAGGTCGGGCTGGCGACCGACAGGCATTCGTGTTCTTCGGGTAGCCTGCTTTTTGGTTGGTGTTGCCTTCTTTGGCGTAGTAAGAACGGCTACGGGTTCATCCGCATTTTCAAACAGGTCGAAAATGCTTAACTGTTTTAATTCCTGTGAACTTTCTTGTACTAAGGTGCGTGTAAAAACCTGTGGTTCGGGCTGGATGATTTCACGCTCAACAACAGGGGACGGAATTTCTTGCGTTGGAATTTGTATCAAAGGTTCATCGTTCTGTTCGCCTCTGTATAAAGACAAATTGAGATGCCTGCCAAAATCATCGGAAAGCATTTCCTTGAGGTCATTGGCAATTCCGGCAACGCTGTCTTTGTGTATATAAATCAAAGCAGGCTGACCGTATGGGTCGGTGTCTAATTTCCAATCAGTATGTACAATTCTTGTACTATTCTGGAATAAAGCATTGTTGGGTGTATCCTGTTCGGTTCGGTTACTTGTGCAAAACAATTCTTCCGTTTCGCTCAGACCTTGCTTTGCCGTGTTCTTTTGCAGGATAATCAAATCACTTCCCACTTCTGTACCTGCATAATCTGTGAAAAGATTATTAGGTAAACGGATAGCCGATACCAAATTGTTATTCTCCATTAAAGCCCTGCGTATCGGCTCATTTTTTAGGCTGTTTAAAATGCCTTGTGAAGTAATGAAAACCTGCAAACCACCCTCACGGAGCATATCATTTCCTTTCAAAAAGAAATAATTATGGATGCTTCGGGCTGCCTGTTCCTTTACAGGGTTACGGCTTCGGGAATAAGAAAGGTCGAAAACCGAAGTATCGCCAAAAGGGATATTACTGGCAATGACATCATAGCTGTTTTGCTCCTTTTCGGGAATTTCCTCAAAACCGCTTATGCGGATATTGCTTTGCGGATAGAGCTGTTTTAAAATCTTACCTGTGAGCAAATCCTTTTCGTAAGCGGTTACACTTGCCTGTTGGTTTTCTGAAAAGGATTGTATGAACGAGCCGATACCTGCGGACGGTTCGAGGAATTTATCAATCTTCAGACCGCTATCACGTAATGCGGAAGAAACAACATCTATAACCTGCGGCGGTGTATAGAATGCCGTGAGGACGGAACTGCGCATACTGTCCACATACCGTTTGTATTGCTTTTCGTCTGTGGCATTTTCTTTTAAGACCTGATGCAGTTCCTGCGTAATCGGGAAAAGGTCGTGTTCTGTCTTTCTCCAATTGTTAATGTCTATTTCATTCTCTACGGGGTTCAGAACGAATTTAAGACCGCCAAATCCGCTGTATCGCATCATTAGCAGTCTTTCGCCTACGGTGGCTTGTCGGTTCTCCTTTTCCAGTTTAAAAGCAATTCGCAGGGCATCAATATTCTCTTGGAGATGTTGTTTCTTACTGAAGCCCATTTTCGGCTATCCATATTGTGATGGTTCCCGTCAATTCGGTATAGAGCAGGTCAAACTCTATGGTGTAAGCGAAATCATCAGTTAACTTGTATTTGGCAAAAACAGGTTCGCAAACACGGAACATTTTCAGGGCAAATGGTCGCAATTCTTCGTCTGCCATTATGGTATCGAACTCATTGCATACGATTTGAAAAACCGTATCGAATTTCGAGAAGTGCAAGCCCTCAAAAAGTATATAATTGGCTATTTCGTTGCACTTTTCAACATCATTTCCCGAACTGAACGCACCCTCGTAAGCATTGGCAGCCCACGAAGAACGTTGGTCGATAAATTTGTGGTCGCTGGCTTTTTCGGGAAAGCTCGAATTAAGGTGTTCTTGCAGTCGTAATCTGAAATACGACAAGTCTTTTTGCTGTGTACTCATACTATAATTTTGTTTAGAATTTTGCTTGAAGTCTAAAATTATAGCGGTAGATAAGTGCCTTTGAAGAAGTGGCAGGGTTTGGCTTTGCGTGGCGGGATTTGGCGGAATGTAGCAACAAAAAAACCTCTGAAAATTCAGAGGTTTTAAAGGTATTTCAGGATTTGAAGCATCCTGCCAACTTCAATATCCATTCGTGAAAAAGCAAACCATTTTTTGCCCAGGTCTTTGAGCGATGCACCAATATGATATAGCTCTGCATCATCAATAATCATAAATCGGTCGTGGGCATCAGAAAAAGACTTAACCTCAATCGGTGCATACTGGCTGTTATATCGTTGTATATCGAGCCTTAGCTGATTGCTGATACTTTTGGTATAGATAGTTGCGGTTATGTTATCTCTGCGTTTTCCCAATAAGGTCAGTACCGTATCGTCCACGTAATTATCCAGCAGGATAATGGAGCTTTTAGCACTTCGTACAATATCCGATACAAAGGCGTAAGCATCGAAAACCTGACCGTTGTAAAAGATACCTTTTTCGCTGTGGAGTTTGTCGCTTTCCAATGCCTTAAAGATTTGCTCAATTTTTTGGTCGGCTTGTAATTGCTTCAATTCGATGTTGTCCAAACGATCAAATAATGAAGCGTTGCTGATAAGCATACGCCGCATTTCTACAAAAGCATCCATTATCTCAATACTTACTTTTACGGCAACATCCGAGCGAAGCACCGCAGACAACATCGCTATTCCCTGTTCGCAAAAAACGTAGGGCAAGTAACGTCTTCCGCCTCGCCCCACGTTTGAGGTTCCAATTTGGAACCTCAAAAAATCGCTTTCCTCATCGGTCAGTTGGAAGCAGAATTTTTCAGGAAACCTGTCTAAATTCCGTTTTACCGCTTTGTTCAGTATTTTAGTTTCCACTTGGTACAATGTAGCGAGGTCGCTGTCCAGCATTACCTGTTTACCACGAATGGTACATATTAGGTTCCTAATTTCTTTAGGTATGATAGTAGGATTATTTTCCATTACTTTTTGTAGCTTTTATTTTTGGCAAACTCAAAAGAGGTTTTAAAATCCTCGTTTAATACGATATAGGCATCGAATTTCTTTCCAGCTTTGCTTTTCATTCCTTTGATAAGAGAGGTTTTGCCTTTATTGACAAGGTTTTCAACATCGGCAATACTGATTTGCACTTCGCACACATTGCGGAACTGTACCCAATTACATTTTTCATCAGGGCATTTGACAATCTTATCACGGATAATCAAAGATTGATTTTTACATTTCGGGCAGACCAATTTTGGCAGGCTGTTTTGTGCAATGGAGGTTTGCAGCAATTCATCAGTAATGGATTTGGCGTAGGCTTCCATTTCCTTTTGAAATGCACCTGCATCGGCTTCGTTGTTTTCGATTTTCTGCAAAGCGAGTTCCCATTCTGCGGTCATTGCCACGTCGGAAATTTTACGTTCTTTAACCAATTCGTACACCTGCAATCCTTTTTCGGTTGGTATCAAGGATTTCTTTTCCCTTTGGATATAGTTGCGAGTAAACAGGGTTTCGATAATCGCTGCTCTTGTAGCCGGAGTACCGATGCCGATGTTTTGCAGGGCTTTCCGTTCTTCTTCATTTTCGATTTCTTTTCCGGCTGTTTCCATTGCCGATAATAGTCCAGCTTCGGTATATAGCACAGGTGGTTTGGTTTTCTTTTCGAGAATGGCAGCTTCCTTTATTTTTAGCTCATCGCCTTTTTTCAGGTCGGGCAAATCCTGTATGGGTTCTGCTTCATCTTCCGAAAAGTTACCCTTAATCATACGCCAGCCAGCCTCCAAAATTTTACAGCCTTTTGCCGTAAAATCATAGTGCATTGCCTGTAAGGAAACATCGGTAATTTCTTTGATGCAGGCTTGTGAGATAGCTTCGAGCAAGCGAAAGGCAATCATATCATACACCGCATTTTCGTCTGCACTCAATACGGACGGGATTTTGTCTGTAATCAATAATCCGTGGTGGTCGGTAACACGCAAATCGTTTACGATACGTTTATTGAAACGCCCCCATTTAATTTTTGATAAAGCCGCTTTGCAGGTTTCCCTGTTTTGCAAAGCCCTTACGAGGTTGGGAATTTCAGCCCACATATCTTCAGGAATGTATTTGCTCCCGGTACGTGGATAGGTAATGAATTTCTTTTCGTATAGGCTTTGGGCAATATTCAGGGTTTTTTCGGCAGAGAGGTTCAGCTTTTTGTTGGCTTCCTTTTGTAAGCCCGTCAAATCAAAAAGTAAGGGTGGTTGCTCCGTTATATTTTTACTTTCTACGGAAGTAACGGTTACGGTATTGCCGTTCCTTTCAATAGAATTTAATGTATCATCAGCCAGCTTTTTATCCTGCCATTTGGTAACGGAGATACTTTTGAAATCAATTTGCTCTTTGGAGTGCAATAGCTGTATTTGCCAGTATTTCTGTATGGCGAAATTCTTATTATCTATATACCGTTTGCAAATCAAAGCGAGTGTAGGAGTTTGTACCCTGCCGAGCGAATAAATGCCGTTCCCTGCGGCTATGCTCAATGCCTGTGTAGCATTGATGCCTACGAGCCAATCGGCACGGCTTCTGCCTTGTGCCGCCTGATACAATCCGTCAAATGCTGCCCCGTCTTTTAGGTTGTCAAAGCCCTGTTTAATGGCTTTTTCGGTCAGTGAGCTTATCCAAAGACGGTCAAAAGGTTTACGACATTTCAGGTATTCATAAATGTACCGAAAGATGAGTTCGCCCTCACGACCTGCATCGGTTGCCACAATAAGGCTTTCACTTTGATTAAACAGTTTTTCGATAACCTTTAGCTGCTTCAACGCTCCGGCATCGGCTTGATAGCCTTTGTCCTTTTTCACTTTTCGGACGGTCAGCATAAAAGGGTTTGGAAGTATCGGCAGGGATGCTTTGTCAAATCCCATAATCCCGTAATCTTCGGGCATTCCCAATCCTATTAAATGACCGAATGCCCACGTAACAAAATAGCCGTTACCTGTAAGGTAGCCGTCCTTTTTATCGGATGCTCCAACAAGTCCGGCTATTTCCCTTGCTACGCTTGGTTTTTCTGCAATAATTGTTTTCATATTACTTTATACTTTTCTGCCTTTGGATTTTGCAGGGGCTTTGGGTTTGTTCTGTTGCTCCTGCTGTTTTTCATTTTTCGGTCTTTGTTGCCCCGATTTCAAAGGCTCATTCACGTTCTTAGTCGCTTCATTAGTTTTGCCCTCCGAATTAACCGCAGTTTGTGTTTTGTGACTTTCGGCAGGTTCTACCCGTGCTTTATATTGACCGGGAAACTCAAAATTGGTCTTTCCGGTATCTTTGTCGAAAGTGATGTAACCCTTATACGGTTGGTCTTTTTTGTCTTTCAGCTCAACATAGATGGTTTGTCCGGCTTTGAACTTGTTGTACTGTTCATCATCCAGTTCTTTGCCTCTGAAAGTTCTCGGAGCTTCCTGCGGTTGGCTTTGCTCATTACCTTGCTGATTGTTTTGTTGGGTGCTTTGCGCTTGCTGATTGTTGTTGCTTCTGTCAAACAGGAACTCAACATATCTTTTGTCCGCATTAAACTGAACATTGGCACTAAACTCATCGCCCTTTTTAGAAATCATTCCCTCCAGATAAAGCGGTTTGCCCTCCATTAAGGTTTGTTTTTGTTCCTCATTCAGTTTCACGCCCTTAATCTCATCGGGAATTTTGACAAACTCGGTCTTCAGGGCAATCAGTTCATTGGTCAACCTGTCAACACTGATAATGGACGGCATCAGTTCGCCTGTCTTGGAGTTTACCAAACTGACCACACGCCCCATATTGCCTGTTTCGAGCAGGTTTTTCTTGTCTTCATCGGTAAACTTGTGTCCGAAAAACTCAAAGGTCAGGTTCGGCTCTTTTCTGATACCGTGTATAGCTGCCACTACCGTTCCGTCAGGTGCGGTCTGTAATGACAAACGGGCATCTGTGCGAACGATAGCACCGCCGAGGTTTACGCTTACAGGTACAAGGTCATTGGTTTTGTAACCTCTAAGCAATGGGTCTAAAAGGTTCATTTTTTCAAGTCGTTCTTTGCCTATTCCCAGATTGTTCATTGTTTCCCAATCAATCTGTTCCGGCTTGAAGCGGTATTCGCTTGTTTCCGGTGTTGTTTGTGTTGTTGCCATATCATTTTTATTTTCTTGTTTCTGTTCACTTTGTTCATTTTTGGGTTCGGCATTTACCTCGTTCTTTTTCATTTCCTTTTCGCCTTCGGGTGTGGGATTATCTACCTGCTTTTGCATTTCTTTTGCCTTGTCTATGGCTTCATCAGCAGATACTTTGAAAAATGAAAAATTGGTAGGATTTTTTAACTGTCTCCAAAAATTGGAGAAGAAATTGGAGAACAAATCGCCGTGTTTGTCCACACGCATAAACTGGCTTTGGTTTTCCTTTGTAGGGTCGGCAGTTTTCAATTTGCCGTTTTCATCTATACCAGTAATCGCCTGTATTTTATTCTTTTGCTTATCCAGTACCAGCAATATATCCGATAGCTGTTCAGGAGTTTCCTGTTTGATTTCTATTTCTTCACTCATAATATGAAATTTTAAAGTTCAAATGCCGAATGTATAGGAAGCGTTCGCTCACTTGCCTTATGTGGCAGTCAAAGGCAGTGTTTGTCATCCATTGGCGTTCAGTTTGGGCAAAGGCGGATTAAAACTTTCCCTGATAAACTGATGCACGTCTGATAGTTTGTAATACAGTTTCCCGCTTATCGTGTAATAGGGCAGCTTGCCGATGGAGCGATAACGTTGCAGGGAACGGTTGCTGATTTTCAGCATTTGAAGTAAATCCTGATTATCGAGCAATTCCTCTCCATCAATGCTGTTACGTTTTTTTTGTAAGCTGTCTATATTGTCGCCCAGCATATCAAGGCGTTCCATTAGGCGTTCCATCCACGCCAAAAATTCCATTCTGTCAATGTTCATAACCGCACGTTTTAAGATTTAACTGATTTCAGCTTCCTGCCTTTTTCGATATAACTTTTGCCTTTTGCCATAAGCTCCTGTACATATTCATCACTGCTTTGTATAGCATTGGCATTGAGCATATCCTTGATTGCTCCAATCGTATAGAAATATTGCCCGTAGAGTTTTGAATAAGCTATTTCGCCTTTGGTACGCATACGCCACAAGGTCTTTTCGCTGATGTGCAGGTATTGGCATACCTCGTGGTTGTTCAGCCACAGGTCATCATAGCTTGTATTATTCAGTCTTTGGAGATAATCGGCAATCGCATTGATACGGCTGTTGAGCTGTCGCCACGCTTCTTCTTCGATAGTGATTATTTTCATTGCATTAGTATTAATGTTCACAATGCAAAATTGCTAAGGGTGGCAGAGTTTGTCTGCCAATGTTTGCCAATTGGTTAGGCGGTTTTCTGAAAATTTTTGCAATTGGGCAAAACCTCTATTTAGTAAGGGTTTTTAGTGTTTTTAAATAATTTGTTGCTTTATTTTGCGCTCATTTGCCAATGGGCGGATATGGGCAAAAAAAAGCAGTACACGGAAATGTACTGCTTTGAAACAATGCCTTTTGATAGTCAAAGGTCTTTATCCATATATTCTTCCAACGAAATTTTAAGCTGGTCTAAAAACGCCGTTCTTGAACCTGCACGGGTTTTCATTCTATGGAAGGCGTGATGTATATCATTTAAGGGAGTTCGGAAAAGGATTTGGAAAATCAAAGCCAGCTTTCGGATACCGATATTTCCGTTAGAAACTGAACTGGAAGCATACAGGGCGTATATCAGTTCAATAAGTGCGTTGTTTGAATTTGTCCACGAAATATCCTTACTGACTTCGTCATTCAGATTTAATAGAACCAGGTCAGGGTTTTCTTCGGGATTTATTTTGTTTAGTAAATAAGTATAGAGTAGTTCATTGGCAATAATATGGGCTATTTTGTTATCATAATAAGTGGAAAAGCTAAGGTCTATTTCAAAAACTCCACTATTCAAACCATCGTGGTAATTAATTTTCCCAAGCATAAAATAGCTGTGGTCACGGTCTGTCCTTCCTGCACGGTAATACCTGTAAAAATAGGTGTTACAAATACTCTCCTTATATTCTGATTTGAGAGATTTCAATTCATTCTCGAAATAGCTCTGATGTATTTCTCCTGTATTGACAGGGCAAGTTGTTTCGATACGGAAAACTTTGTTATAGTAAATGAGCTTTCCTAAGATTTGTGGTTTGATGTTCTTGAAAAAGTCAATTTCCTGTTCGTCATTTTTAAAACCGTTTTTTAATACTTTGGCTTTTACATTTTGCATCATCTCATTTAGGAATAAGGTCATTTGGTATGCCTCTTCCGCTGTGGGCATTAATTCGGAAGCGAGTTTATCTTCCTGATGCCTAATCTGCGATAATATTTTACTCAACAGGATTTCCATAGCTTAGTCTTTTAAAGTTATCACTATCTGTTTCGGAATTGCATCTATTGATGATAAGTCAAAATTTGGAAAATATAATCGAATAAATATCACAGGTTCCCCACAGTGGGGGGATTTTTTTTGATAATTTTTGTATGGGAGGGAACAAAAAAAGGGTAACGCAGCAATGCACTTTACCCATTATTTTTTTATATTTGCAGTATTGATTTACATGGTAATCAGATGAAAGCGAGTGCAGTAAGCACCATTACTAAATCGTTACCGATTGGATTTTCCACTCTTGTAAACTACTCTTTATTAGCCACTTTGGGCTATATTAATCTTTTTTTTTAAAAAAAAATGTAATTGAGCGTTTGTTTGTAAAAAAATAAAGAATAACGAAAATTGAATCAAAATAGACTGTTGCGATTGTGGAAATTGTCTTTTAATGCGATTGATAATAAGCTTTACCAGAACTGATCTGAATTTTTTTCAAGAAAAGTACATATCTTTAGAAGGTGAAAAAGTGAAAATTTTAAATAAACATTCTATGAAAAAATTTGAAAACAAAGTGGTTGTTGTAACTGGTGCAGGCGGAGGATTAGGTCGAGCAATTGCAGTTTCTTTTGCCAAAGAGGGCGCGAAATTGGCGTTAGTCGATTTAAAAGAGGAATTTCTTAGCGAGATAAAATCCGAAGTTGCGCGCTTGGGAGCAGAGGTGTTAACCTTCGGTGCAGACATCTCGGATTACCCCACCGTCCAGAATATTTTTCAGCAAACTCGCGAAAAATGGGGCAGTGTGGATGTAGCGTGCAACAACGCAGGAGTTGTGGGTATCGGAAGCATTGAGGAAATTACACCCGAAGAATGGGATCGTGTTCTTGGGATCAATGCCAAAGGTGTTTTTGTATGTACCAAAGCGGCTTTGGAGGTGATGAAGCCACAAGGTTCAGGAGCGATTATCAATACCGCCTCGATTGCTGGTAAAATGGGTATGCCACATCTTTCCCACTATGTGGCCTCTAAATTTGCGGTGATTGGCTTTACCAATAGCATTGCCAAAGAATTGGCCACAACTGGTATCACCGTTAATGCCATTTGTCCGGGAATCATTGGTACCGGAATGTGGCGTGGAGAGGGAGGAATAGCAGACCGTTGGAAAAAACCTGGCGAAACCGAACAGCAATCATGGGACCGAAATAAATCGACGCTTATTCCGCAGGGTGTTGATCAAAGTCCTGAAGATATAGCCGAAGGCGTCCTGTTTCTTGCAGGTGCGAAACATGTGACGGGTCAAGCATTAGCAGTGGATGGAGGAATGACGATGTAATGCATTGATGAGGTGCCTTCATCAGATTTTGTGCTACAAAACATATTTTGTATTTGTAATTTTCCACCCAAGAAAAAAGACTAATTTGCTATGCCAACCTTGCTTTTTTTATCGGGTTTTATAATGCAAAACATAATTTTTGTCTTTGATGGAATGCAGTGTTAATCACGTTTTTAGAAGAATGTATTGATATGGCTAATTTTTTTTGATTGATAAGCAACTGTGAATCACTGAATTGTATTTTTGTTTAAACTTTTACAAAATTTAGTTAAAAATTTGTGGGTGATGAGATAATGTTGTATTTTTACAACGCTTTTAGAGAACCTTCTTTAGAAGCAATAAATTTTTTTTCATCATTTGTGTTTTTAGAATCGCGTCGTAAGATGCGATTCTTTTGTTTATCTACTTGGGTGGTGTTTCATAGCGGAGCAGTAAATCCACGAAATATGAATAGGTAATACTTCCGTCTTGCCGGTTGCTTTTCAGAAAGAGATCATTGGTGATTCCAAAAAAATTCTCCACGGCACCCTCATGCTTTTCAGCAAATATTTTTGCAGCCCGTCGATCGCGTTTCATGGCCGGCGAGTATTGGTGAAGCACATTTTTGACGAATGTTTCGTCTTCTGCAGTCAATGCATTGAGTAACGATCGCAAAACGAAATATTCGGTGCTGTATCTCAATTCCGGGTTTCTAGCGTTTTTTCCAATGAGGTAACCGATGAAGTTGGCCTCCTGTTCACGGGCGTAACCCAACTGATGCGCACTTTCATGTGCCAAGGTAAAAGGAAGTTCATGGGGAGGAAGTTTAGGATTATACTGTGCCTCTGCCGTAAAAGGATTGTAGTAACCCAAAATGCCGGTATAACTCATCACCTGCGCGAATAGACTGGGTTTAAATGCTTGAATTGCCGTAGGCGTTTTAACACCCAATAAAGCAGGTATGGTGTATTGGTTGCTTAAAATTTCAGCTTCAACTGCTTTTAGATCATCAATTTTGAATACACCATTTCGGTCTTCTTTTACCCATGTCCGGGTTTCTTTAGCAAGCTCGAGGTATTTCAAAGTCAACTCTTTTAAGTGTTCGGTTTTGCTTTTTGGCGAAAGTTTTTCAATCAGGGGTTTTTGAAAGTAAAGCATTCCCCAGAATAGGTTGTAAATGAAATAAAAAATATTCAGTAGTACCAGCATCATGAGCATTCCCTGCTTCCTGGTTTTTCGTTGGGCTATTTTTAAAAGAATCAAAAGGAAAAGCAGCGCCAGTATAATATAGAATAAATCACCGGCGGAGAAAGAAACCCGAGAGAATAACCGCTGATGAAGATCTTTCTGGTATTCAAAAAAGTGGTCGAAAAAGTGGATGAAGAAGGGGATTCGGGAGAAAACATAAAACGAAATAAATTGGGCAAGTAAAATACCTGCCCAAATTTTCCATTGATATAATTTTATCTTTACCATACTAAAGCGCTGGCTCCCAAAATTGCTGCGTCAGCTTCGTTAAGGTCGCTGAAAAGAATTTTCACCTGGTTTTTAAAAACCTGAAGAAGATTTGCTTCCATGGCCTGTCGGGTGGGTTTCATAATTAAATCGCCTGCTTTGGTGAGCCCGCCAAAAAGAACGATGGCTTCAGGTGCAGAGAATAATACAAACGTTGCCAATGCTTCACCCAAAATTTCGCCGGTAAACTCAAAAACCTGGTTGGCAAGCGGATCACCTTGTTTTGCACAGTTGAAAACTGTTTCGCTGGTGAGCGCATCAATCGTAAAACCACGTAGTAAACTTGGCGTATCCGGATTATTCTGCAGAATTTCGATAGCCGTATCTCGCAGTCCGGTCGCGGAGGCATAGGATTCTAAAGCACCGCGCAACCCGGTTCCTTTGTGCAGTCGCCCGTCGTGGCGAACGATGACGTGGCCCAGTTCTCCCGCAAAGCCATTGTGGCCAATTACGATTTTTCCGTCAATAATAATTCCGCTGCCTACGCCGGTTCCCAAAGTAATCATGATGAAATCGTTCATGTTTTTGGCAATGCCGTATTTATGTTCGCCTACTGCAGCGGCATTCGCATCATTGGTCATTTTCACCGGAATGGAAAACTCTTTTTCCAGTAATTCGGCCATGGGGATAACCCCTTTCCATTTCAGGTTGGCAGCGTACTCGATGGTTCCTTTATAGTAGTTGGCATTGGGCGCACCCATTCCTATTCCTACAAAAGCACCAGCTCCGCCATACTCATCAATCATGGGCTTCAGTTTCCCGGCAAGTTCGCTTATAAAACCATGCACGCTGTCTTTATCGTTAGTTTTAATTCTGTCTTGCAGCAGGATTTCCCCTTTTCGGTTGACAATTCCAAATTTGGTATTGGTACCGCCAACATCGATGCCGATTGCGAATTTATCTTTCACCTTAGTCAACTTTAATATCCGTATTTACATTCTTGCTTCCTACCAAAGCATAGAAAACCATGTAAAGCAGGCAGATCACAATCACCCAGTAACTTTCAACATAGCCGAATAAATCTGCTGCCCAACCTTGAACTGCCGGGATAATTCCGCCACCACAAACCATTACCATAAAGATTCCGGATGCTGCAGCAGTGTATTTGCCTAATCCAGCTGTAGCCAGATTAAAGATGCCTCCCCACATCACAGAGGTACATAATCCGCAAAGTACCAAAAGCATAATGCTGGTTGGTACTTTCGCCAAGCCAAAGGAAATGTCAGACTGGAAAACAGGCATGCTTACCATCTGATCCTTAGGAAGCAAAATGGCACTTACCACGAATACCAGCCCTAAAGTTGCAGCAAAAACCAACATCGCTTTACTGGATACTTTTGCTCCAATAACGCCACCCACAAGTCTTCCGATTAGCATCAGAAACCAGTAAGTACCCACGACGGTTCCGGCTGTTGTTGCATTAATTTCCAAAGCTCCGGTCATGTAAAGATTGGCGATATTTGGAATACCTACTTCTGTACCCACATATACGAATATCGCAAGCGCACCCAGCAGAAAATGGGTGAAAGACAATGGGCTGTGTGTATCTTTGACAGTTGCTTTTTCTGTAATAATATGTGGTTCTGGGATGTTCATGAAATAAAGAACCAGAAATGCCAGTGCAAAAATTCCCATAGCAAGGAAAAGCGCTGGGTTAGCATCAGAAATGGTTGCTTTGGCAACATCACCCATCAGAAATCCAACCAGAACTGGAACGATGGTGGCTCCCATTGAATTTAATGCGCCCCCAAACTGAAGTAGTTGATTTCCTTTTTTACCTTCTCCACCAAGTGTATTCAGCATAGGATTAACCACAGTGTTTAGCATACACATCGAGAAACCGGCAATGAAAGCACCGATCAAATAAACCGGAAAACTACCGATTTGGCCCGAAAGAAAGGTAATGCCTACCCCTACGATACCCACAACAATGGCGGTAAGCGCAGTTTTTTTATAGCCAATTTTCTGAAGCATCATCCCTGCAGGGATTCCCATGAAGGCGTACGCGATAAAGTTGGCGAAATTTCCAAGTTGAGAAAGGAGATTACTGGCCTGAAATTGGTTCTTCACAATAACGCCCATCGGGTTTTGAAGCCCAGTAACGAAGGCAATCATGAAAAAAAGAGCAAACATCATCGCAATCGGTAATGCATAGTTTTTTTGTTGAGTTGTCATATATAGTTATTTATAATTATTATCCGAACAAATATAATTGAAATTCTCTTTCTGGTGACCGGGTTTTGCTATTTCTGCAGGGTTCCCAAAAAAGACGCATAAAGATAGAAAACTTTCGTCGCTTCACGAAGAATATTTGTCTAATGTGTTTTTTATCATGTGATAACTCTCTTCTTTCATGGGTTCTGCCTTGGGCTGCGGTTCCAATATCGCATTGAAGTACACGATTACTTTCCCGGGATGACCTTTTGCATGGTCGAAAGGAAACATATTTTTCAACCCAATAAAAGTGTAAACAGCAATCGGAACTTTATGTTTGGAGGAAAGGATGAAGGCGCCATCTTTAAAGTGGTCCAACAAAATTGATGTGTCATCAGGGACGCCGCCTTCGGGGAAAATTACAACACTTTGTCCTTCCTGCATTCTTTCGGCACATCTGCGATAAACTTCGGCGCGGCTTCTGGCAGAGCTGCGGTCAACCATAACACATACTCTCTTATAAATGGTGCCGAAAATCGGTATTTTTACCAGTTCTTTTTTACCCACATAGCATAGCGGATGGTGAGGCATCAAAATGCAGGGCAGCATCACATCCATCATCGAAGTATGGTTGGCAATAAAAACGTACTGCCTTTTGGGGTCAATAGATTCGCCGGAAACATTTCTCAGTTCGTAGCGGAAACCCATGCCATAAAACATCCCAAAACACCATAGGCGGATAAACCGGTAAGCCATAGGATAATCTTGCTTCCTGATGGAAAGCAACAAAAGGGGAATTCCCAAAAGTGTAGTGAGCACAGCTCCTAAAATCACCATCCATGCCCGCCAACAATAATTAAGGAACTTCGTCATACTGCTACTGTTTACTTTTTTTTGATTTTTTTGAATGGTTATCCGTTAAAAATTAATCTTTTTTTTACGGAATAATTAAGGATGGAAACCAGCAGAATTGCTGCAATTTTGCTCAGTATTTCCTGGCTGAATACAAAGAAACCGGCATCAAAATGATTCTTGAATACAAACCTGAAAAACAACTGAAAAAATAACAAACTGAGGATTGTCGAGAAAAAAGAGACCACCATAAAATAGGCAAATTCCTTGTTTTTAGAGTGCTTGCCACGTTCGAAAACAAACCAGATACTCAGGAAATAATTGGTGATGATGCCACAAGAGGTTGATAAAACATTACTCAAAGGAAAGTGAACGCCGTGGAAATTTGTCTCCTGAGGCAGAAACTGAGGAAGGTAAACGCTGAGTGTTTTAAAGGAGCCAATCTCCACCACCGCACTCAGCGCACCGGCGACGATGAACAAAAAAATCTGCCTATGCTGTAATAAAAGTGCTTTCATCAAATTTCTTCCGGCAACAAATTTAAAACTTAATGTGAATAGTTTTAAATTTATGTTAATTTATTTTCAGGATTCAATATTATTTTTAAATTTATTCTTTCAAAAGCGAACTTCTTACCTGATAAATTTTTCATTTTCAAATTGCAGTGAGCATGATTTTTTATCTTGAGCAGTACACGAATCTATGTTTTTAATGTAAACGACCATCACCATTGCAAAATGAAAACAAACAGACCTTATCGCAAATTTATGCCGCAGCAGGCGAAAATAGAAGAACTTGAAAAAAACAGTCCCCGTTTCAAAAGAATTTATTCTGAGTATGAAGTGATGACGGATGAACTGTGGAATCTTGAAACCAGCGATGCTGTCAATATTCCCGATGATTTTATAAACGCCATTAAGCAACAAACCGAGTATTTGGAAGATGAAATAGGCGACTGGTTATTGCAGAACGGCGACGATTCAAGCCAGAAGTAATTTCCCCTTTTCCAAATTAAGTTAAAAAATACCATTGCTGATACCGTAGGTTTAGGGTCTTCTATCTGTATTTTTTACCGTCAACAATGCCGATCGGATTTGCAGAATGATGGCTTTTTCTTCTGAATAGAATATCTTTGCACCATCTTAAGCGTTGCACTTATCGATTCACAGCAAAATTTATGGTCATCAATCTTAGTCAGAACAGGAATCTTAAACTTTTTAAACTGATTTCCGAGGTTGCCCAAAAAAATGGGCAGTCGGTTTTCATCGTAGGCGGGTATGTACGCGATTTGATCATGAAACGCAAAGTGCCCACTGATATAGATTTTGTCACCGAAGGAAATGGTATAGAACTGGCGAAATCTGTTGCACAGGAAATAAGTCCTTCATTGAAAGTTTCTGTTTTTAAAACCTACGGAACGGCCATGTTTAAACACAATGGACTCGACCTTGAGTTTGTGGGAGCACGCAAAGAGAGCTATGCCGAAGACTCCCGAAAACCTGCGGTGGAAGGAGGAACTATTGAAGATGATCAAAAACGCCGCGACTTTACCATCAATGCCTTGGCTATTTCATTGAATCACGAAAACTTCGGTGCCCTCATCGATCCTTTTGGTGGCATCGAAGATATTAAAGCTAAGATCATCAAAACACCGCTGGAGCCGTCGCAAACTTTTTCTGACGATCCGCTGCGCATGATGCGTGCGATCCGTTTCGCCACTACTTTAGGATTCGAGATAGAGAACTCCTCACGGGATGCCATTAAAAAAGAGGCGGAGCGGATGAAAATCGTTTCCAAGGAAAGAGTGATGGTCGAATTCAACAAAATCATGCTTTCCGAAAAACCCTCGGTGGGGCTAAAACTTATGGAACAAGCAGGTTTGCTCGATTTGCTGATTCCCGAGCTTACTGCTCTTAAAGGTATTGAAGAAATTGAGGGTCAATCGCACAAAGATAATTTTTGGCATACGCTTGAAGTAGTTGATAATATTTCTGTAAACACCGATAAATTGTGGCTTCGTTGGGCAGCACTTCTGCACGACATTGGTAAAGCGCCTACCAAGAAATTTGTTCCGGCTGTTGGCTGGACTTTCCATGGTCACGAATTCCTGGGTTCCAAAATGGTGAAGACGCTTTTTACTCGTCTTAAATTGCCGCTGGGAAATGATATGAAATATGTGCAGAAACTCGTTAAGCTCTCATCAAGACCTATTTCGCTGATTGATGATGGTACTTCTGATGCGGCACTGCGACGGCTTCTGTTTGATGCAGGTCCCGATCTTGAAGATCTTTTTACGCTATGTAAAGCCGACATCACCACCAAGAATTCATCAAAGCAGGAGAAATTTAAAAAGAATTTTGAATACGTTGCAGAAAAGATCAAGGAAGTAGAAGAGAAGGATCAGATCAGAAACTTTCAACCCCCAATTACCGGTGAAGAAATTATGGAGCTCTTTAACTTGAAGCCGGGTCGGGAAATCGGCATATTAAAGGAAAAAGTGAAAGAAGCGATCTTAGAAGGCGTCATTAGTAACAACAAACAGGAAGCACACGATTTTGTATTAAAAGAAGCAGCTATGCTTGGCTTGAAACCTTAAAATACGTTACCGTCACATAAAAATCCCTTTCAATACCTTTATTGAAAGGGATTTTAAGTACGCAATAAGTTCTTGAAAAACATTTAGTTTTTATAAAAACCGTTGGTCGCTATTCCTGTAGTGATGGTCTTCATCAACGTTCCGGAAAGATTATAAATTCTTACGCTATTGTTTTGGGTAAAAGATGGATCGCTCACAAAAACTTTACTGTCGATGATGTTGAAACCGTAGATAGAACTTGCCGTTACGTCAAACATAAAATTTGCTTGGTCTCCATTCATGCTGTACAATTTTTTACCCGATGTTATAAAATAAACTATTCCTTTATCTACCGCAAGTTTTTTTCCGTCGGGAATGGTACTGAAAGTCAGTTGCTGATTAATATTTCCGGTTCTGGAATTGATTTTATAAAAATAAGTTTTACTGCTATCCGATGTTAATACATAGATGGACGTATTGTCGGACGCCATATCGCGAATAATAGCATCATCATTCAGTGTAACAACTTTATCCATCGTATTCGTTGTGGTATTAATTCTTGAAATGGTGTGTCCGGTTGGCAATTCATTGTAAATGGCATCGTACTTTACGCCATCGCTCTGCACATACACGAATCCATCGGAATAGCTCAGTTTGTCGGCATAACGATCGAAATCAATACTTTTTACAAAATTATCGGCATTGTCATAAATATTCACTTTTCGTGTGGTGCTAAAATTATTATTGGAGATGTATGTGTAATTGGCAGAAAATGCAATATATCGTGGCTGCACCAAATTGGTGGTGATGCTTCCACTTTTTTGGAAAGTATAGCGGTTTACAATTTCCACTTTGGCCGGATCGTTAACAACCAGGTAAGCTTTGTCGCCTTTCATGCCAATGGATTGAAAAACTTTGCCCAGCACAGCACTGTTGTTATTGCGGCTGAAGATGTCGTCTTGCTGCTGAGTGAGATCGGATGAGAGAAATGAAACGCTTGCATCTGGCGAAGAAAAGCTGCCTTCGTTAGCAATGATAATTCCTGTTTCATAAGGACCCAGCGGAATGGGTTCGTACGATAAATCATCTTTTCGGCATGCGGTGATAATGAGTAAAGTTCCTGCGAGGAATAAGGATAAAATTTTAGATGCTTTCATGGGGTAAATATACTGATAAATCTTTTTTTGCGATTATATTTCATTCAGTTAATGCAAGTGTAAAAGGCCTTTCAAAAACGATGAAGGTTAAAATAAAATCCATCCAAAAAAATACAGCGAATCACTTATGAAAAAAAACAGTGACACTTCCCGTAGAATGAAAAAAGAAATCGTGATCCTCGAATTCAATGTGTGTTTGCGCCTCAAGATAATCATGAACCATTTTCTGCAACACGCCATCACCAATCCCGTGAATAATTTCTAGTTTGCGCACCTTGTTCTTTCGGCAATCTTCCACCGTTTGCACCAACTTTTCGCGTTGTATAGCAATTCTTTCGGCAGCAGAATACAGTTCGGGTGTTTCTACCAATTGTTCAAAATGAAGGTCAAGAGCACGATGCAGATTTTTGTTTTTACTAATGGGCGTTTTGGTTTTTTCTTTTCGCTGAATGGTTTTTACTTCATCATAAATTGATGGATCAACGATCAAAAGCTGCCGCACATCATACTGATGAACAAAGCCATGCTCGTCGCGAAAAAAAACTTGGCTGCCCTTTACAGAAGTAATGGTTCCCTTAAGATTCTGATCAATTACCGAAACACGGTCGCCAATTTTCATTGTTTTTTTGCAAATGTACTCAGGAATTGGGAAAAGAGCAATGTGCTTTTCAGTACCGATAGGAGAAAGTAGTTCGCCAATTCCTGAAATTTCGTTACTTTTGAGTTCTTAAAAAATTAATTTTAAATATCATCATGAAAACGGATCCAATTTTTGAGCTTATTGAACAGGAAAAGCAGCGACAAACCCATGGCATTGAATTAATTGCCTCCGAGAATTTTGTATCGGACAATGTGATGAAAGCGATGGGAAGTGTATTGACCAATAAATATGCAGAAGGGTATCCAGGAAGAAGATATTATGGGGGTTGCGAAGTGGTGGATGAAGTGGAAACCCTCGCGATTAATCGGGCCAAAGAGCTTTTTGGGGTAGCGTATGCCAATGTACAGCCCCATTCGGGTTCGCAAGCCAATGCGGCGATTTACTTGTCTGTCCTTAAGCCGGGAGATCAGATCTTGGGGCTTGATTTATCAATGGGTGGGCATTTAACCCACGGTTCTGCCGTTAATTTTTCCGGCATTCAGTATCACGCCAATTTCTATGGCGTCGATCGGGAAAGTGGGCTTATCGATTACGAAGCCATGCGCCAAAAGGCATTAGAAGTAAAACCCAAAATGATTATTGCCGGTTATTCTGCCTATTCGAGAGATTTAGATTTCAAAAAATTCCGTGAGGTGGCTGATGAAGTGGGTGCAACCTTGTGGGCCGACATTGCGCATCCCGCAGGTCTCATAGCAAAAGGGCTGTTGTCGTCACCATTCGAGCATTGCCATGTAGTCACCACCACTACCCACAAAACCCTTCGCGGGCCCCGTGGCGGACTGATTATGATAGGCAAAGATTACGAAAACACATACGGACACAAAACACCAAAAGGCGAAACCAAAATGATGAGTGCCGTCATTGATAGTGCCGTTTTCCCCGGAATTCAAGGTGGTCCTTTAGAGCATGTGATCGGGGCAAAAGCCGTGGCATTCGGTGAAGCCATCGATTCTCCATTCGGAGATTACGCAAAGCAGGTGATCGCCAATGCAAGGGCTTTAGCTAAAGCAATGATCGATAACGGGTTTAATATTGTGAGTGGCGGAACCGACAACCATTTAATGCTCATCGACCTCAGAAATAAAAACGTAAACGGTAAAGAAACTGAAAAAGCATTGGTGAAGGCCGATATTACCTGCAACAAAAACATGGTGCCGTTCGATGATAAAACAGCTTTTACTACTTCTGGTATCCGCTTGGGAACTGCGGCGATCACCACCCGCGGATTGAAAGAAGCCGATATGGCTACAATCGCCGGACTGATTAACGAAGTAGTCATGAATCTTAACGATGAAACCGTGATTGCAGGCGTTCGTAAAAAAGTGAATGAACTGATGGAATCTAAGCCGCTGTTTCAGTATTAATCAGCGACAATTTTAATGTTTTCATGTCACTTTTTGGTGGAAGTAAAGAGCAACGGGATCGTAGTTCTCTCTGTTTTGTATGAAAGGGTTTTAAGACCGCTTCACCGCTGAAAAAATGAATGGTCTTCCTTAGTAACTGTCCAAATTTTTACCGACAAGAGTTAAACGTTTTAAAACAATAGTCATTTCTATGCTTTTGGCACCTTTTGAGCGTTTTTTTACTTTTCATTCCTGATTGAGCCCGATAAATCTACAGATAAAAAGCAAAAAATCCATCTTAAAGCCCTTCAAAATCAAAAGAAATAAAATTTTAGACCGTTACTTGGTATTCCTAAATGAAATCATACACATTCGAAGAGATTAAGCAAAAAATGATGGCCTACTGTACCTATCAGGATCGCTGTCATCAGGAAGTGGAGCAGAAAATGCGCGACTTTCTGCTTATTCCGGAGGCAAAGGAAGAGATTCTGCTTTTTCTAATGCAGGAAAAATACTTGAATGAGGAACGTTTTACACGAAGTTATATTCGGGGTAAATTCTCGATAAAGTCTTGGGGAAGAAATAAAATCAGCAACCACTTGCGCCAAAAAGGGGTTCCTGATAAATTGATCCAAAATTGTTTTGATGAAATCGACCCCGCAGCGTATGAACGTGTTCTGGCGAAAACTTACGAACGTTATTTTGACGCTCAGAAAGGGTTGGCTTATCAAAAACGCTCAAAAACAATTCGTTATTTGCTAAGCCGCGGATTTGAATATGAGGAAATTCTTAAATTAGAATAACACAATTTTCCAACGATCATTTGCTAATACTAAAAATGATTCTCAACATTCAAATTTCCAAATTCATTAAAATTGAATGAGCGGGTAACTTCCTGATATTGTAATTGAAAAAGGCGAGTGTATCTTCTGCGGAAGTTACGCTCGCCTTTTTTCTGCTCCATGTTTATTATCGTCCAAAAGCGAAATATTTAGATAATGGGTTTTTCTTCTGATGCAACCAATCAGCAACCATCTGCATTCCGGTGACGGAAAAAGTGATGCCGTTGCCGCCAAAGCCCAGCACAAAATACGCGTTCTTGAAATCTTTGTGCACGCCGATGTATGGCAAGCCATCTTTGGTAGCGCCAAAAGTTCCGGCCCACGCAAAATCTTCCTTGAATTTAAAATCCGGAAAGTTCTTATGAAAGGCCTGTGTCAGCTTGGTGGCTTTTTTGTGCAGCATTTCATCACGTTTACGCGGGTTGCTGAACTCTTCATCTTCACCGCCAATCAACATTCGGTGGTCGTCGGTAGTGCGCATGTACAAGTAAGGATCGGAAGTGTTCCAAATGAGCACATCTTTATAGGCATTGGTTAAATCTTCATTAACTTCAGAAATAATGGCATAGGTACTGAGCAGGTCGACAAATTTTTCCTTAATCATGTTGGTGCTCTCATAGCCCACGCAATACACAATTTTATCGGCGTTAATGGTTGCGCCCGAGTCGAGGGTAATTTTATTTTTCCCTTTTGATAATTTTGCGGAAGTCATTTTGGTTTTATCATAGACTTGCAAACCTCTTTTCATGTTAAAAGCGAGCAGCTCATGCACCAAGCGAAAAGCATCAACACTGGCACCTTGATCTGATAAAATGCCACCGTAAGAAGTGGGTATTTTATATTTTTCCTCAATCTCTTCCTTTTCCAGCCATTGCACAGCAAAGCCCGCATCTTCGCGCGCTATACATTCTTTTTTTAAACCATCCACATCTTTTTTGAAGCTGGCAAAATACAATGATTTCTTTTTCTTAAATCCTGCCTTAGACTTAATCTCCTTCGTGAGATCAGAAAGAATATTGATAGAGTCCGAACATGCGTGGTAGCACATTTCTGCACCTTTTTTACCAATCATCTCGATCAACTGGTACAATGGTGTGTCAATTTCATATTGAAGCATTGATGTGGTTGCAGAGGAACTTCCGTTGGCAATTTCGCGCTGATCGATCAGAATAGTTGAATAGCCCTCTTTAATCAGCTGGTGGGCAATTAAACTTCCGGTGATGCCGCCGCCTACCACCAATACCTCGCAGGTTTTATCCTCGTCCAAAGAAGGATAGGTATTGATGAGGCCGTTTTTCACCATCCAAAAAGGTTCATTAGATTTTAGGTCCATTTTAGTCTTGTTTTTCAATTAAGTATTTCCAATACCGCCGAGGTACATGCTGCAAATGCAGTTTCATATTCTTTCTGGCAATAATGTTAGTGCTTTTAAAATATTGCTTCCATAAGGTTTGGTAATGGTGCTCTTGCTCATCCACGGTCACTAGCTGATCAGACTTCATTAAAGAATCCTGCTCCACTGCAGAGAGCTGTACTTCAGTTAATGAGTTGAGATCATACAAGACCCCGTAGTTTCTTTTAACATCGTAAATAATCCAGGGTTGATCGGCATAGCGCTTCCGAAAAAAATCGGTGATTAAAGGTAAAACGTTAAAATCGGGCTCAATGGTCGCTTGAAACATGCCATCATCGCTTTTCTGAAATCTAATGAAAGCTTTCATTCGGTGGCGCTCGCGGTTAACGCTGGTTAATGTTTGATCAAATAAGAGCACATGGGGATCCCCAAAATTTTGGAGTATTGCATTATTTCCTAAAAACACCTGCTGCATAATGGTTATTAACGCCTTCCAAACCTCTTGTTGATCCGAAAGAAATACTTTGAAAATATCGTGCACTTCGTTCTTTTTCAGCTTTTTAAGCAATCCTCTTTGTACCCTTTCCGCCTTATTTACGTCGGTAATTATCTCAAAAATTTCTTCAAATAGAGTGCCTGAAAATTCATTGTTTGCAACAGGCGTTACCTGAAAATGCCGTCGTTCGAAGCTCTCGAAAACAGCCGTTAAAAATCCCGGATAACTTCCATCAAAACAGTAAATCATCGCACTAATCCTGTGTCGTCCAGATGAAGCGACTCAAATCATAACCGTTCTTTTTCGCGTAATCCAGGTATTTTTGTTTGGTACTGTCGGAGATGGTTTTGTTTCGGGAAAGGATCCAGATGTACTCGGTACTTTCGCCGAAAATAAGGGCAGTTTCATAATCAGGATCCATCATCACGACGTTGTACTCTGCATAAAAAGGACCGAAAAACGAGACCTTCAGCGCACCTTCTTTGTCAGATCGTGTGAATTTTGCTTTTCCAACCGCTTCTTCCCATTTGTTTTTGACGTAATTATAACCCTTGTTGACGACTTTAATTTTTCCATCGTCGCGCATCGAATAATTCGCCGTTACATTCTTCAAATCTTTCTCGAATTTAAAGTCGAATCGAGCGATCTCGTACCAGGTTCCTAAATATTTTTGGCTGTCGAAGTGCTGTACCACTGGAACTTTTTGGCTCATTGTATTCTTGCTTGAACATCCCGCAATAAACGATATGATACCGATTCCTACAGCGGCCATCAGCACTTTTTTTACATTTTTATTCTTCATGCCATTTTGTTTTCTTAAAATAAACTCAGTTGGTTGCTAGGTATAGTTGATTTATATTTTGATTTAGAGGCAGAGGTAATGAGTGATTTTATACGCATGGGAGCCAATTCACCCAATCGAGTTGGTGTATCTGCACAGGTCATAAAAAACTTGGCGCGATTAAAACTAATGCCCATTTTTCGAACCTGGTATTCATGCAATCTTCCAAACTTTCTGGCCTGAATCATTTTCATTGCCGATTTCCTTCCCACACCGGGAATACGGATCATTTCCTGAAAAGTCGCTTTGTTGATGTCCACGGGAAAGAAGTGTGGGTTTCTGAGCGCCCAACCCAATTTTGGATCAATATCCATATCCAGATTTGTAAAGCCGGGATTCAGAATTTCATCCAGCTTAAAATCATAAAACCGCAATAGCCAGTCGGTCTGGTAAAGTCTGTTTTCACGAATCAACGGCGGTGGAGATCCAATTTGTGGAAGTAAGCTGTTTTCACTATTGATGGGGATATACCCACTGTAATACACTCTTTTCAGCTGATACTTTTCATAGAATTCGTTGGCGACATTCATGATCTCAAAATCATTTTCAGGCGTTGCACCAATCACCATTTGCGTACTTTGCCCTGCAGGGACGAAAAGCGGTTTTCGGCGAATGAGTTGAGATTCGGTTTTCAGTTCATCAATCTGCTCTTGCACAAATGCCAATGGTTTGCGTACGCTGTCGTGATCTTTCTCTGGCGCAACCATCTTTAAACCTTTTTCGGTCGGCATCTCTAAATTGATGCTCATACGATCCACATACAAACCTGCTTCTTTGATGAGTTCCTCACTGGCCCCGGGAATAGTTTTTAAATGAATATAGCCGTTGTAACGTTCTTCCTGCCTTAGTTTTTTAACGATACGCATCAATCGCTCCATCGTGAAATCTGCGTTTTTGAAGATACCCGAACTCAAAAACAAACCTTCAATATAATTGCGCCTGTAAAAATTCATGGTCAGTTCCACCACTTCATCTACGGTAAAAGCAGCTCTTTTTACATCGTTACTTTTTCTGCTTACACAAAAGGAACAGTCGTAAATACAGTGATTGGTTAAGAGAATCTTGAGCAGCGAAACACACCGTCCA
>MKTK01000017.1:76166-96589 GCA_001898255.1 Chryseobacterium sp. 39-10
AGTGCGACGCATCACCAATGCCACCGGAGTTTTTACGCTTACTACCGCTGGAACTGCAACTTACGTCGTACTTAGCGGCATCTGCTAAAATGATCAATTTTTCTTCAATTCGATTCATCAAAAACAATTAGACTCGAAATTTAAGCAAATTTGGAACCACAAATGATTTGTTTTTAGTTACGATTTGTAACAATTTTCAAGAAAGCTTTTATTCGGGTTGATTTTTAATAGATAGGCGTAGAAAACAACACAGGAATGAAAGGTTGAAATTTTTGAGGCATAAAAGTTGTTTTACACCGCTATCAATCATTAAATAAAATAAAATGGGAAATGCACAATCGCCACACCAGGATTTGGCTGGAACAGTGGCCATTAAAAAAGTGAAAGAAATTGCTGAAGCAGTGAGAACCTGTTTTTTCAGTACCAGAATCAATAACGAAACGTCGAGCAGACCAATGGCTTTGCAGGAGGTTGATCATGAGGGCAACTTGTGGTTTTTAAGTGCAGTCGATAGTGAAAAGAATAAGGAAATTGAGGAGGGCGCCAAAGTGGAATTGTATTTCATGAATCATTCCAAGTATGAGTATGTTTTTGTGGCTGGTGAAGCATCGGTTTCCCAAGACAAAGCTTTGATTGAAAAATATTATAGCGCCTTTGCTAATGCATGGTTCGAAGGAAAAGATGATCCTAACATCAGTGTAATAAAGGTGATACCATCAGAGGGCTACTATTACGAAACTAAGGACAATAAACTCATCGCCATGTCGAGAATGCTTTTTGCTGCGATCACGGGTAAACCGGTGGAGGATGGTGGTATTGAGGGCGAGCTTAAATTAGATTAATGTAAGCAGACAGAGGTTTTTTTTAATCATTTAATAATATCATAATTATGGAAAATAATACCAATGAAATTGCACCCAAACTCGTAAAAAGTACGGCTGTTATTACTGGTGCATCCAGCGGAGTAGGGCTGGCTACAGCACAATTATTTGCGAAAAAGGGTTTTAATCTGGTGCTGGCGGCAAGGGGCGAAGATGGCTTACAGAGGGCTGTAGAAACTTGTAGAGCATTGGGAGCAGCGGCGGTTTACAAAGCGACGGATATGTCCATTGCCAGCGAAGTACAGCGTTTGGCAGAATTCGCCGTTACGGAATTTGGTCGAATTGATGTATGGGTCAACAATGCAGGGGTAATGGCCAGTGGTAAATTTGAAGAAATACCGATGGATGTGGCAGAGCAGGTTATTAAAACCAACTTAATGGGTTATCTGCACGGTGCGTATTATGTTTTGCCTGTTTTTAAAGAACAAAATCAAGGCATTTTGATCAATAATGTATCGATTGGTGGATATATGCCTGCACCATTTAGTTCTGCATACTCCGCATCCAAGTTTGGAATTAAAGGTTTAATGAGTGGGCTTCAAAGTGAATACAGCAACTTTCCGGAGATCCATATTTGTAATATTTATCCGCAGGTACAGCGATCTACGGGCAATTCGCATTCGGCAAAATACTCGGGACTCGATTTTAAAGTGCCTCCTTTCGCCGCTGATCCCCGAGATACGGCGAAAACCATTTGGAAGTTGGTGCAAAAACCAAAAAATGATACTTTCCCCGACATTACTTCTTATGCATTGAAGGTGGCACACAGTATATTTCCTCACGGTTTTACCAACATTGCCACAAGCGTTATGAGAATGATGATGAAGGTGAACAATGGTCAAAATGAGGAAGGAAATGTTTTGGAACCATCAGAGAATCCGCATGCCGTGTATGGCGAAACCTCACTGCCAGTACCTTCTCGCACCACCAAAAAGTGGTTGGCTGCGTCACTGTTGTTAGGCGCGGGTTTGTTGGTGGCCAGTCAGATGAGTAAGGGTAATAAAAAGTAAATCAATTTGAAGCTTCTGCAATTTACATCAAAAGGTATCTATTGTGTTCCGGGTCGGTTTTACATCGATCCGTGGAGGCCGGTAGATTTGGCCATAATCACGCATGGCCATGCCGATCATGCCAGAAGCGGAATGAAAAAGTACCTGTGTCATCATTTTACAAGACCTATTTTATATTCCCGAATTGGGTCGGGTATTGATTGTCAGGGAGTGGCATATGGAGAAATTATTGACATTAATGGGGTTAAAGTTTCCTTACATCCTGCGGGACATATCATTGGATCTGCACAGATACGCATGGAATATAAAGGGTACGTTGCCGTGGTCTCCGGAGATTACAAGACGCAGGATGATGGACTTTCAACGCCTTTTGAACCTGTTAAGTGCCATGAGTTTGTTTCTGAAAGCACCTTTGGCTTACCCGTGTATCATTGGCTGTCGATTGGGGAGCAGGAGAACATGCTAAGGAACTGGGTGGAGCATAACCGTCAAAATGGAAAAACATCTGTTTTCATTGGATACTCTTTAGGGAAGTCGCAGCGAATCATGAAGGCATTAGACGGCGTAGATGAGTTGCATGTACACTATTCCATCGCCAAGCTCAACGAGGCCTACGAAAGTGCGGGCGTACAGTTGCCGGCATATCAAACCATTGATTTGCGCGAAGATAAAAAACATTTGGATGGTAAAATTGTTTTGTTGCCCCCTGCACTTGTGGATAATCCAGCTATGAAAAAAATTCCGAATATGGCGTATGCTATTTGTTCAGGTTGGATGCAGATTCGGGGTGCCCGCAGATGGCGAAGTGCCGATGCCGGTTTTGCCATCAGTGATCATGCCGACTGGCAAGGACTCATTGCAGCCATCAAAGCAACAGGCGCCGAAAAAGTACATATTACCCATGGTCAAACCGCAGTTTTTTCCAAATACCTCAATGAAATCGGCATTGCTGCTGATGAGGTGAAAACCCAGTACGGTGACGATGAGGAAGTTGTTGAAAAACTGGACGTATGAAAGATTTTGCCACTTTAATCAACGCGCTCGACAGTACCAACAAGACAGCGCTAAAGCAGGAAGCTATTTCGCAGTTCCTGCAGGTGGCGAGCAACCAGGATAAAGCATGGTTTCTGGCCTTATTCACCGGTAAAAAACCCAAACGAAACGTCCATTCCGCACTGATGAAAATATGGGCAATGGAGAGTGCGCAAATTCCGGAATGGTTATTCATCGAGAGTTATTCTGCAGTTGGCGATCTGGGCGAAACGATCTCTTTACTGCTACCACCGCCAACACACCAAATCGATATTCCGCTTTCGGAGTGGATGCAAAGAATTATCGCGCTTAAAGACAAAACCGAGGATGAAAAGAAGGCATTGGTGTTGGATGCATGGGATAGTTTAGATGCGATCGAGCGGTTTATTTTCAATAAGCTATTGGGTGGTAGTTTCAGGATTGGCGTATCTTCCAAAACACTCATCAACACTTTGGCAAAATTCTATGACCTCGATGCGAGCGCAGTTACACATAGCATGATGGGGCAATGGGATCCTCAGGAGGTTGATTTCGAACAGCTCATTCACGGACATTACACCAATACACAACTTTCCAAACCTTATCCGTTTTGTCTGGCTTACGCGCTGGAGAAAGAACTTCTCGACTTGGGAGCACCCCAAGATTGGCTCGTTGAAAATAAGTGGGATGGTATTCGTGGTCAGTTCATCAAGAGAAATGATGAAGTGTTTATTTGGTCAAGAGGGGAGGAATTAGTCACTGATCAATTTCCTGAGGTTAAAGACGAACTTCTACGGTGGAAAGGTGATTTTGTCATCGATGGTGAAATTCTGGTTTATAGAGATGGCCACGTTTTAAATTTCAATGAACTTCAAAAACGGCTCAACCGAAAAACCATCAGCAAAAAAATGATGGAAGAACTACCCATTGCGGTATTTGTCTATGACCTGTTGGAGTGGCAAGGTGAAGATTGGCGAGGGAAGTCATTGAAAGATAGGCGGCCAAAGTTGATCGAATTATTAAGCAAAAATCCAAGCCATCGCATTGTTTTATCAGAGCAAATTATTTTTGAGGATTGGTCGCAACTTCCGGAGATCAGAGAACGTGCACGCGAGATCAACAGTGAAGGACTGATGCTGAAGAATCAAAGCTCGCCATACCATACCGGAAGGAAAAAAGGCGATTGGTGGAAATGGAAACTTGATCCGCGAACCATTGATGCGGTACTGATTTACGCCCAGAAAGGCAGTGGCAGAAGAAGTGCTTACTACACCGATTACACCTTTGCCGTTCGCAAAGAAGGTAAGTTGGTGACCATTGCAAAAGCATATTCGGGGTTAACGGATAAAGAAATTCAGGAAGTTAGCCGCTTCATTGCCAAAAATGTGGTGGAGAAATTCGGACCGGTGCGCACCGTAAAACCTGAACTGGTTTTCGAGTTGGCCTTCGAAGGAATTGGCTTTAGCAGCCGGCATAAATCAGGAGTAGCCCTGCGGTTTCCGCGCATTCTAAGGTGGCGGAAAGATAAAAAGGTGGATGATATTGATGATATTGAAGACCTAAAAAAACTGATCACGTGACCGAAAAGTTTCGCTCTTCGGAAGGATATCAACTCGTTCAAAAATGGATGAGCGAAAAAGGGATGGCTGCTTTTTCTTTTCAGAACGAAGCGTGGCAACGCTTTTCAAACGGTTATTCAGGCATGGTTGTGGCACCCACTGGTTTTGGGAAAACCTACTCGATCTTTTTGGCAGTCATCATCGATTTTATCAATCAACCTCAACACTATCATCAAGGCCTTAAGCTATTGTGGGTAACGCCCTTAAGATCTTTGGCCAAAGACTTGTCTCGTGCAATGCAGCAGGCGATTGACGAAATAGGGCTCGACTGGACGGTGGAGGTTCGAAATGGAGATACGGACATTAAACAGAAAGCCCGGCAAACCAAGAGCATGCCCGACATTCTGTTGGTGACTCCCGAGAGTTTACATCTGCTTCTGGCTCAAAAAGATCATCATCGTTTTTTCAAGCACCTGCATGCAATTGCGGTGGACGAATGGCACGAATTGCTTAGCACCAAGCGGGGTGTGATGGTAGAGTTGGCACTGGCCCGACTACAATTTGAAAACCCCAAGATTCAAATATGGGGAATTACGGCCACCATCGGTAATCTGGATCAAGCGCTCGACGTGCTGATTCCGACCGCCAGAAAACGAACCAAAATAGTGGCTAAAGAGCAGAAAAAGATTGAGATTCGCTCCGTCTATCCACCCGAGGTGGAGGTTTTGCCATGGGCGGGTCATCTCGGCGGAAAGCTTGTTGAAGAAGTTATTCCCATTATTCTCAACAGCCGTTCTACCTTAATCTTCACCAATACCCGAAGCCAATCCGAAATGTGGTACCAACTGTTGTTGGAGGCCTATCCTGACTTTGCGGGTCAAATTGCTTTGCACCACAGCTCCATCGATGCCCACTTGCGACAATGGGTTGAAGAGAATTTAAGTGCTGGTTCACTAAAAGCAGTGGTATCGACCTCGTCCCTGGATCTTGGGGTCGATTTTAAACCAGTAGATACCGTGATTCAAATTGGTTCGAGCAAAGGCGTTGCAAGGTTTATGCAGCGCGCCGGGAGGAGCGGGCATTCGCCTTTCGAAACATCGACCATTTACTTTGTGCCAACCCACTCGCTGGAACTTATCGA
Source organism: Chryseobacterium sp. 39-10 (assembly GCA_001898255.1). Lineage (GTDB taxonomy): Bacteria > Bacteroidota > Bacteroidia > Flavobacteriales > Weeksellaceae > Kaistella. The sequence continues at coordinate 81,769 of MKTK01000017.1, forward strand.
GGCCTCTGCTTTAAAAGAAGCGGTAAAGATGAAGGTGATTGAAAGCCGAGAACCTTTTGTGCTGGCTTTTGATGTGTTGGTCCAGTTCCTCGTAACCATGGCACTGGGCGGTGGTTTTTATGCCGATGAAATGTATCCGGTGATTAAAAATACCTATGCTTTCTCGTCAATAACGGAGGAAGAATGGCAATGGTGCATTTTCTTCATCACACAAGGGGGCAAAACAGGAAAGAATTACGAAGAGTTTCATAAAGTTGTTGCCAAAGAGGATGGAAAATTGGTGGTAGAGAAAAGAAAAACCGCCATGCTGCACCGTATGAACATCGGAGCTATTGTAAGTGATTCAATGCTTAGGGTGAAATTTTTGTCGGGCGGTTATTTGGGGATGATCGAAGAGTACTTTATTTCGAAGTTACATAAAGGAGATCGCTTTGTTTTGGCGGGCAGAGTTTTAGAATATGTAATGCTCAAGGAAATGACGGTTTATGTAAAGTTATCTTCTGGTAAGGCGATTACACCGAGTTGGCTGGGTGGGAGATTGCCATTGTCCTCTAACCTCAGTGGTTTTTTACGCAAGAAGTTAGCCGATTCACTTTTACCCAATACGAGAGAAAAGGAACTGAGGTTTCTGCATCCCTTAATTGTGCGACAAACCGAAAACTCTCACATCCCGAAAGAGGATGAATTTTTGGTGGAGCGCATCAAAACGAGAGAGGGGTTCCATTTATTTTTTTATCCCTTTGAGGGGCGGTTGGTCCATGAAGTAATGGCGGCGCTGTTGGCCTATCGTATTTCGAAGCGTTATCCGATCAGCTTTTCGATGGCCATGAATGATTATGGTTTTGAATTATTTTCGGACCAGGAGATACAGCTGACAGCAGAAGAGCTTCACGAAGTATTATCCAAAGAAAATCTAATGCAAGACGTAATCAGCAGTGTCAACTCCACCGAGATGGCGAGGAGGAAGTTTCGCGATATTGCTGTTATTTCGGGGATGGTGGTGCAAACCATGCCGGGGAAACAGGTGAACAATAAATCGTTGCAAGCATCATCAGGGATTATTTTTTCGGTGTTGGAGGAGCATGATCCTCATCATCTATTGTTAAGGCAGGCCTACACGGAAGTGTTCAACCAGCAGCTAGAGGAAGCGAGATTGAGGGCTGCTTTTGAACGCATCAGCCAAAGTAAAATTATTTACACATTTTCGGATCGCTTTACGCCGCTCAGTTTCCCGATTAAAGTTGATAGTTTAAGACAATCTTTATCCAGTGAAGATTTGGGAACCAGAATTAGGAAGATGCAGGAGGCCCATTTAAAAAAGAAAAACAGGAAGAAATGATGTTGGCAGAAAAAGAACTGATCGTCCATGAACAGCATTTTGTGCTGACCAATCTTCGTGCATTTTTTTGGAGAGAAGCATCGGCTATTGTCTTATCTGATTTGCATTTGGGAAAAACAGCTCATTTCCGAAAGAACGGTATTGCTTTGCCTTCTCAACTGCTTCATCAGGATTTGGAGCGGCTGAGTCAATTAGTGGAGCATTATCAACCCAGGCAGATCATCGTGGTCGGTGATTTTTTACATGCCGGAAAAAATTCTGATCTTGAACTTTTTAAAGACTGGAGAGCCAAGTTTTCCGATGTGCTTCTACGTGTCGTTAAGGGGAATCATGACCGTATGGCACCTTCCGTTTTTCACCAATTATCAGTAGATGAGGTATGTGATGTCTACGAAGAAAAAGGCATGGTGTTCAGCCATGAGGAAATTGCAAACAGTGAAAAATTTGTGGTATCCGGGCATTATCATCCGGGCATTCAGCTGAAAACCTCCGTCAAGGGCATTCAGAAGTTCCCATGTTTTATGGTGACTCAGCGGCAACTCATTTTGCCTGCCTTTAGTTCTTTTTCAGGATTAGATACGAGGAATCATCCCGCCCATGCACGGTATTACTTCTTTACCCACGAAGGGATTTATGAAATTTAACCGTTGTATTGCAGTAATTCGGCGTACGCTCTTTCGGCTCCTTTCAATACTTCGGGGTAGTGCTCTGGTGTAAAATAGGTATTAAGCCCGGCCATGAAACTCTTCCAGAATGCGCTGATGTTCTCGTTGTACATCCCAAAATAATGGAAGGTGGTATCTGCAAAAGCAGGATTTTTCTGCAGTTGTTTTTTAATGACGTTTCCCCCTAAAGACGCCCCTTCAATGACGTACAGCATACCTGCTGCTTCCGCTTCGGATGCAATCTCCGGTGTTTCGGAATCCCCGGAATAATGAATGTTGAGGGCGGTTGCATCTTGTTCTATGATGGGCAACTTGGTTCGGGAATCCATGTTCACCAATGTTTTGAATTCCTCCGATAGCCCTGCTCTTATTTTTGATTCATACCGTTGTAAGAACTGGTAGTTTAAGCCGATGAGACGTCGGTAATCTTCCACGGAATAACTTTGGCCGAAGATTTTATCTGAATTGAATTTCTGTTCCAGCAGATCGTGCTGTTGTTGGGTGTTTTCTTTAAGATAACTCGAAAGCATTTTTTTATTTTTTGAATTGAACAACGAAGGTTACGCCAGGTCCGTCAGTATGGCTGTGGTAATCGACGTTTCCGCCTAAACGCTCCATAATGCGGTACACAATGTTAAGGCCTACACCATTTCCATAGAATGTTTTGGCATTATCCATGCGTTTAAATATTTTAAACATTTGGCTTTTTTCGGTTTCGGGGATGCCGATTCCATTGTCGGAAATTCGGTAGGTTGCAAATTGATCGTCTTCAGAAGATGAAATGATGATGAGCGGTGCGTCAGCTTTAGATGAATATTTTACGGCGTTAGAGATGATATTAAGAAAGACCTGGTAGGCCAAGGTTTGATCTGCGATGACATCCACGCATTCCCCAATCTCAATCTTCGTATTTTCTTTGCCATAAACCACTTTAGATTCATTGCAGATTCTTTCAATCAGCGGATACATGTTAATGTGCTGCAGCCCTAAATCCATCGATTTGGCGCGGCTTAAGCTCAATACATCACGCATTAAACTCTCCATGTTATCAATCTGTTGCAACACGTTGCTCACTTTATTGGTGTTTTCTTCAGTATTGCCGTTCAGCAGTTTTCTTTCAAGCATCTGCAGGTTCAGTTTCATCACCGTTAAAGGCGTTCCCAAGTCGTGAGAAATGGTGTACGAAAAACTGTCGAGCTCTTCGTTAAGCGCGACCAATTCATTGTTGAGCTTGCGAATTTTGGTGTAATGGTCGTAAGAGATTTCAAAGATGACGGTGAGCAGTTTGGTGATGGAAATTCGGTCTCTGTCGTTCCAGTATCTGCTTTTACCTTTGCTTTCTTCCACAAAAATCTTGAAGGATTTTCGGGGTGAAACCTCCATTTCCTCATGGCCGTTTTTAATGATTTGGTGGTATTCCTTTTCGGGATTTCCTGCCCATTGGATGGTTTCTATATATTCCTTTCGGAACCAAATGATGTATTTTTGATTTTCGGTATTGATTTTTGCAATGGCCAATCCTGCCAAGGATTGATCACCGTTCATGATTTCCGGGTGGTTTTTCGCAAACGCCTGATGAAAGTACACTTTTTTCACTTCGAAGTCCCTCTGCTGATAATGCTCAATAATGGCGGCAATGGTGGGCTTTTCAGGCACCTCTCCCCAGGTATGAATGTCGTGGTTGATCACCATGGCAATACCATCCGCATGAGCCAACGCACAAAAATTCGAGAAGTTTTGAATGATGCCGTGGGTGAGAAGATCCGATTGTGAGAGTCTGTTTTTCAGCTCCGACACTTTTTGATCAATACCGATGCTGAAATCAACCAGCTCCTGTGCCTGAATATTGCTGAACGCTTTGCTGGCCCACATGGTTACAATTTCGGCGAGAAGCCGGTTGCGCAAGTCGATGGGGCGGGCTTCAATATTTTGGCAAGTGACCAATCCCCACAACACACCGTCGATCACAATGGAGGTAGAGAAACTCGAACGTACGCCAGCATTTCGTAGGTATTGCCCATGCACAGGCGACATTGCGCGCAATTCCGTACAGCTCAGATCCAGATTTTCGATGCTGGAAACCACGTCCACGTTGGCTGCTTCGGTATCGCAAAAGATCCGTCGTGTATTGGTGAGATACAGCGCACGGGCCTGTTTGGGGATATCATCTTCGGGGTAATGAAGGTGGAGGTAACTTTCGATTCCCGGCTTTATTTTTTCAGCAATCACCATTCCCGATCCGTCCTCCAGAAATTGATACACCATCACCCGGTCATATCCGATATAGTCGCTGACGTTATGGGCAAGTGTTTCCCAAATTTGATCTTCATTTTTTATCTTGGAATAGCTGCCAAAATCAATGTATTCAAGCTCCTTGGCATAACTGATATGCTCGCAGGGTTCAAACTCCAAATAATAGAGGTGATCCTCTTTTTTGATGGTGAAACAACACAACTGCCCGTGAATTTCCAAAATGCTTACCTGAGACTGGTAGCGGTCATCATCGGCCACACTTTTAATGAATACCCCGCTTTTTCGGATGATATTGTACATTTCTTCATAGTCCATTAAAGGAGCATGGAGCTCGATCTTGTCCATTTGAAATAGGTCAAGGATATTCTTGCTGTAAAACTGAATGGTAAGAGCTTGGTCTAAACCCAATAAATAACCAAAGTTTTGAATTTTTCCGGGAATAGTAATGGGTTCGTCAGCACATTGGTTATAAATCGTCATCTTTTCGGGCGAAGAGGTACAGCCATCTTCATTGCATATATAAGGAAAATTTGTAGGGTGTACAACATTCTTGATCCAGATTGTCCGGGCCATATGAATAATCTAATGTTCATCGCGCTTTTAAGAAGCTGTTTAATATTTTACCGATTTTTATATCGCCTCGGCAAATCATTTTTGCTCAATTATAATGCTCCTTTTTTAGAGCAAAACAGTTTGGGTGCAACAGTACTGACGATGGATTTATTATCAAAGAAAGAGGATGATGGCTACTTATTCTGCAAGGTGGGGAATTCGATAAATTTTTATATTTTTACCCAGAAGTATGAATTTAATTAAAAAAATATTTATATTGTTTGAAGTATTATGATAAAAAATCAGTCTAAGTATCATCCGCTTATAGAAGATATTGATGAATTATGTTGTGATTTGGAAGTAGAGGATGCCCATATGCTGAGTGAATCTGTAAAAGAGCAGCTCAATGAGCATGATTCTTATCTTACCCTTCACGATCTAGAAAAACTGAAACCGGTGTTTATTAATGATAATATGAAGCAGTATTATGGTTTTGAGGACAACACGTTTCGCGAAATTGATTACTTTTATTATTTCCTTACCTTTCATCCGTCCACCTATTATCAACTTATCGACTCGGTTGTTCATTTTAAGAAAGGAGGGCACGATTATTTAAAGCTGGAATACAAACTGAAAAATGCACGGGGCAGGTACGAAAAGTTTTTAGGGGTTACCAAGAGTTTTTTTGTAGAAGGTAAAGCCACTTATGCCTTGTCGCTGCTCCGAAAAAGTACCGACGATCGGCATGGCACGGACGAGAAAGAACTGAGCAAAAGAGAGCTCGAGATCATCATGAAGTTGTGCAAAGGTGCCACTGCAACAGCCATTTCCGAACAACTGCACATCTCGCCAGGGACGGTACGGGTGCATGTAAAAAATATTTACAGAAAACTGGGGATCAACAACAGCAAAGCTTTATTGGTGATGTTCAAAGAGTTTTTGTAGCCACAACAGCAATGAGCGTATTTCAAGGGTACAGTGGTGAGAAAATGTTGGTTTAGGAATCTATTTGAATGCATCCAGAATTTCTGCGGTGGTTACCTTCCCGAAAAAAGTGGTAAGATCGATGGAATCGAAGAAACTCCTCAATTCGGCTTCTTCATGTTTGAGGCCAATCAGTTGGCTTTCCAGTTCTTCAATGGGTTTTGGCGCAAAAAAATCACCAAAAATTTTGGCTTTATCGATAATTCCTTTCACCACGTCCAGGTGTACTTCGATAAATCCTGCCGGAACTTTCACCGCTTTGCGGAAATTATAATTGGGCGAAAAGCCGAAGTTCCAGTCCCAGGTTTCATATTTTTCCTTCATCAGTTGTTCAATGCCAAGTTGATCTTCCGGGCTCAGTTCATACCGTTCAGCACCAGGGTTGTTTTGAATGATTTCCCGGGTGAGCAGGTCTTTTAATTCTTCAGTGGTCGTGGTTGGCGGTAAATAATGAATGAGGTTGGTCACCCTAGATCGGTTCGATTTGGTGGCTTTATCAATGAACTTCAGTGGGTTCACTTTTAGGGCTTCTCCCAAAACTTCCATTTCAGAATTCAGAAGCAGGGTGCCATGTTGAATCATTTTGCCATGCCGGGCAAGCTTCGCATTGCCGCTAAATTTTTTACCTTCTACCAAAAGATCGTTTCTGCCTTCCAATACTGCAGGTACTCCCAGGCGGTTCAGCATGGTTACCACCGGTTGGGTAAAGACGGAGAAGTCTCCAAAATCGTGGGTGCCCAAAAGGGTGTGAAATGAAAAGTTCAGGTTTCCCAAATCATGATATACGGCACCTCCGCCCGACATGCGCCGCACCACCTTAATATTCTTATCATGCACATAATCAAGGTTAATTTCGGCCAGTGTATTTTGGAATTTCCCTACAATAATGGAGGGGGCATTTACATAGAGCAGAAAAAGGTCTTCAGCCGGAAACCGTTGCAGGAGGTATTCTTCAGCCGCAATATTGAAGTAAGCATTATGAGAAGGGGAATCGATGATCAGCATGACGGAAATTTTTTGCAAAAGTAGTGATTTTGTGAAGGAGTTAGAAGCCGCAGACGGTCGCGTCACAGCATGAGTCGCTTGTTCGTCATGCGCATCAAAGCTTCGAAACGCTTGCAAAGGCGCAACTTCATCAGCTGAGCGTGCCGTGGCAAATAACGGCGATGCACGATGGTGGAAAAATTACTGTTAAATTTGAATGAATCCGTATCAAAAAACCAAAAAATCAAAATAATTTTAATTAATTTGCAAAGATTTTAAAAACAGACAGTAATACCAATTGTATATGAAAAAAGTTATTTCGCTGCTCGCTGTGTTCATTTTGATCAGTGCAGGTGCGCAGAATTTCAAATATGGAGTTACGGGAAACTTTCATCAGGGATCCATTGTCAATGTGCACGATGTGTCAAGGGGTAAATTTGCTGGTGGCTTGGGTGTTTTTGGTGGTGTTCCACTAGTGGAGAATGATGTTTTCGATTCCGCTTGGCTTTACCTCATGGGAAATTTGGAATACAATATTCAGGGTGAGAATGCGGAGGTTAATACCGCAAAATATGGCAAGCAAAAGTATTATCTAGATTATATTTCTTTTCAGACCTTCGTTAAGTATTTCTTCCATCGTGGCAATATGAAAAGTGATATTTTTGTTTTTGCAGGGCCTCGAATTGAGTTTTTAGTTAAAGAAAAAAGGGATGTTGATCCTGATTATGATTTGGTTCATTATAAGTTTAACCACGATGATGTAGTGAATAAATTCGGTTACGGATTTGTGGTGGGCGCAGGGGTGAAAATTGCACGGCAGTGGGAGGCCTTTATCCGTTATGATCAGGGGTTCAGCAAGGTATATCCAAATAATCCGCGGTTCACCTATAATAGAAATCTTGGCATTGGTATAAATTATTATCTCAACGAAAACTGGTGGTAGAATCGAGGTATTACTATGAGATTAGACGATAAATAAATGTTTTTATCTTTGTTGTCTTAAAATTTTAAAATGAAAAAATACCTAGTCGTATTTCATATACTTTTCGTCTTGTTGTTCCTATTTGCATGTACTCCTAAAAAGAACATTGTTTATATGTCCAACGACAACTTTCAAAATGAAGTTTCTCAAGCTCGGTATGCCGGATTACATATTCAGGAAGGTGATTTGCTTAGTATAGTGGTCTCTGCATTTGATGAGATTGCAGTGCGGCCTTTCAATTTGGGAACCATGAGCCGAACCGCGAACGCAGGCACAGTAACCTCCTCTATGCCCAACAACACCAACACTACTCCGAGCGAATATGTGGTTAGTACTGATGGTACCATCGTCTTTCCGGTTTTGGGTGTTGTTTATTGTAAAGGCATGACTAAGCAACAACTCAAAGATGATTTAGAAAGTCGCCTCAAACGCTATTTGACGGATCCAATGGTGACCATATCGCTGCTCAATTTCAATATTAGTGTCTTAGGAGAAGTCAATAGTCCCGGTCAGAAAACAAGCTCTACAGAGAAATTGAATATTTTTCAGGCGCTGGCATTGGCAGGTGATGTTACCTATGATGCAAACCGCACCAATGTAAAGTTGATTCGTTATTCTCAAGAGTTAGGAAAAGAGCAAACCATTTCGCTTGATCTTTCGGAAGCATCGGTGGTGAATTCGCCTTACTATTTTTTGCAGCAGAATGATATTATATATGTAGAGCCCGATCGTAATAAACAGATTCTTGTACACTCAGATTCCGCTACTGATAAATGGATTCGGTATGGTGGTGTTGCATTAGGGTTACTAACGTTAATCCTCACATTAACTCGCAAATAAAGGCAATGGAACTTTTAGAAAATACATCTCAGATCCGAAAGCAGCCCGTTAATATCAAGAGGGAGATTCTAAAATATTTACGGAAGTGGCCTTGGTTTTTGCTCAGCATGATATTGTTCTATGCCGGTGCGAAAATTTACCTTCGATATGCACAACCCCAGTATTTCACTAAAACCTCTTTAAAACTTCAGGTGATCAATGGAAAAGCCACCACTGCACTCAATGATATGAAAAACCTTGGGATGGGGGTGAGTGGTAGTGATGAGTTACAGGGCGAAACTACGGTAATTGTTTCGAAGCCCATTCTCAGGAAGGTAGTAGAAAATTTGAATTTGCAAGTCAGTTTTTATAGTGTGGGTACAATCAAAGAAATTGACCTGTATAAAAGTGCTCCATACACAGCGAGTATAATCAGCTTGAATCAATCAGATAATTTTGGGGGAGCTTCCTACATTCTTACACCAGAGGGTAAAAATAAATTTCAACTTTCACATTCCACCACAGTATACCAGTTCGGGAGGCCAATCAAACTTCCCTTTGGATCTGTAGTTATTGATCTAAAACCGGGAGTCAATGAGGCCAAGGTACCTGTCAAAATAGTTTTTAGTGGAATTTCAAGAGTAGTTGGTGGTCTTGAGAGCGGACTTACAGTTTCGCTTCCTCCAAACAAAGGAATGTTGATGGAGGTTTCAATGATTGGTCCTGTTCCTCAAAAATCAGAAGATATATTAAATGAACTCACCAAACAGTATCTTATCGACGGAATCAATGACAAGAATATTGAAGCGCAAAATACCCAGAACTTTATTAACGAGCGAATCGATATTATCACGGATGATTTGAACGGAATTGAAGGCCAGAAGGAAAATTACAAGCGTTCTAATCATATTACAGATTTGGTTGCCCAGGCCACGATCGCCCTTCAAAATTCTACAGATAACACAAAACAGATTATCCAACAAAGCATCCAATTGGATTTGGTAAATTCAGTGCTTGCGGCTACAGAGAGTGAACAACTGCTGCCGTCAGGTATGGGCTTGTCAGCGGGTGCAGAAGAAGCAATTACAGGTTACAATACACTGATGCTAACCCGAAATAGGGTTCTGAAGCAGGCGACAGGCGAAAACCCCGCGGTTTTGGAGTTGAATAAACAGATTATTGCGCAAAGAAATTTAATCCGTAAGAATCTGGTTGAGGCACGGGAAACCTTGCAGCTTCAATTGGCACAAAGTAATGCCCAACTCAATATTGCGCAGGATGATATCAATAAATATCCAACACGAGAACGGGTTTTTAGAAGTATCGACAGGCAGCAGACCCTTAAGGAACAACTTTTCCTTTATCTGCTTCAGAAAAGGGAAGAAAATGCCATAACGCTCGCAGTTACAGTGCCTAAGGCAAAAATTGTAAATCCGCCCTACACGATAGGAAAAGTGCAGCCTCAGGATCAACAAATTCTTTTGGGCTCATTAGCCGTTGGATTGATGCTGCCACTGCTGTTCTTTTATGCCAAAAATGCGCTTGATACCAAAGTTCATACAAAGCAACATATTCTGTCGCATGCACCCAATACGGCCGTTATTGCAGAAATTCCTGAAAATGAAGAGAACTATGCAACCGTGCAACCAGGCGATTTTTCGGTTTTTGCTGAATCGTTCAGAATTCTCGGTTCAAACCTTAAATACCTCTTGAAAGCTAAGGGCGTCACCACAGGAGGAGTCGTGCTGGTAACTTCATCAGTAAAAGGGGAAGGCAAAACAACAATCTCTATGAATTTGGCGCTCACATTGGCGGGGGTACACAAAGTCATCATTATAGGTGCCGATATCCGAAATCCACAATTGCATCGGTTTGTGGCTGGAAAAAATATTGGATTAACTGATTACCTGGTCTCTGACGAAAAATTTCCCGATTCTTTTATTATCCGTTCCGGAATCTCTGAGCATCTTGATGTACTTTTTAGTGGTCAAATTGCACCTAATCCAAATGATTTGTTAGACATGCAGAAATTTGACGATATGATTGATTATCTTAAAACCAAGTATGAATACATCATTTTAGATTCGGCTCCGGTAATGCTGGTGAGCGATACGCTGCATCTTATTGAAAATGCAGATGCCATTTTGTATATCGTGAAGTCGGATTTTACAGATAAAGAAATGATTGATTTTGCAGCCAGCTTTAAAAACGATAACAATATAAAAAACATGGCCTTTGTTCTGAACGATGTAAAACCTGAAAATACAAGGTATGGAAAAAAGTATGGATATGGCTATTATTCCTATACCCATCAGGAGAAACCGAAATGGTGGAAACGGCTGGGATTGTAAGGAGAGGAGTGGTTTAGTGGTTTAGTTGCACCGTTTCGGCTTTGCCACCGTTAGATTGACTCCGTCGAACCGCTTCGCTAGGTTTCCTACGGGGTGACAAATGCTTTTTTGATGATTTTGACATTTTAATAATAATGATTTGTCATTATGAAAAGGAGTTAGTGCATTCTGATCATATCTTTAATTTCGGAAGTCAAAATGACCTAGGAGATTTTTGCGTTAAGAAAAAGTTGCAATGGAGCGTTAACAAACCCGCCAAAGGTGTGGTTCGCCGATTCCAATAAGTCAATAGAGAGGATGAGGCAAAGATTTTTTGTCCGAAGCGCGGCAATAATTTCATTTGAGAAAACAAGAGTCTTTCCGCGCAAGTTTAAATCTTTTAGCGGAATGTAAACTTTTTTAGCAATCCGCCACAGGCGGATCGCCGATTCCATAAAAATAATAATAAGGATGAGGCAAACTGATCCAAGTCTTGTTTTTTTTCGTTCTTTTTACTCATCCTCTTATTTATTTTTCTTTGGTATTCGTGATATGCTTCGCAATTTATCAAGAAAAAAAGAACAGCAATACTGCGCTGTCACCTCCTCCCTAATGAGGCTCCTACCGAGCGACAGCTATTTTTGAGAAAGCGCTTTCAGCAAGCAGACTGCCGGGCGGAAGCCATCCGTAACAAATTCATTCCATATTATTCAGTGATTTAAAATTACTCCAACATCACCAACATTTAATAGGGTATTACCCCTTCATTTTGTAAATTTGCGCCCGGTCTTTAGATTCATTACGAATTATAGCCTTTACAATCATTTAGAATATGAACAAAATACTCATTACCGGCGGTGCCGGATTCATCGGATCAAACCTTTGCGAATATTTCATCGAAAAAGGCGATCAGGTCACCTGTCTCGATAACTTTTCGACCGGCTTTATGCATAATATCGAGCATCTGCTGGAGCATCCGCAGTTTACCCTGATCGAAGGGGACATCCGCGACGCTGATACCTGTGCCAAAGCCTGCGAAGGTCAGGACTATGTGCTGCACCAGGCTGCGCTGGGTTCGGTTCCCAGGTCCATCAATGATCCTGTGACGAGCAATGACGTGAATGTAAGCGGTTTCCTTAATATGCTCGTGGCTGCGCGCGATGCCAAAGTGAAACGCTTTATCTATGCCGCCAGTTCTTCGACCTACGGAGATTCCGCTTCCCTGCCGAAAGTGGAGGAGGTGATCGGCAGACCCTTGTCACCCTATGCCATCACCAAATATGTGAACGAACTATACGCAGAGGTGTTCTCAAAAACCTACGGCATGAAATGTATCGGTCTGCGCTACTTCAATGTCTTTGGAAGAAAGCAAAACCCGAACGGAGCCTATGCCGCGGTGATTCCTAAGTTTGTCATTCAGCTCATGAATCACGAAAGTCCGGTCATCAATGGTACCGGGGATTATTCCCGTGATTTTACCTATATCGACAATGTCATCCAGATGAATGAGAAAGCGATGCTTTCCCAGAACCCGGCGGCGGTGAACACCGTTTATAATACGGCAGTGGGCGACCGCACGACACTGAATACATTGGTCGCCTATCTCAAAGAATATCTCGGAGCTCATGATCCGGAAATCCTGAAGGTGGAAACCATTTACGGTCCGGAGCGGGCAGGGGATATCCCGCATTCGCTGGCCTCCGTAGAAAAGGCGAAAAAACTTTTAGGTTACGAACCTACGCACAATATCCAGTCTGGACTGAAAGAGGCGGTGACGTGGTATTGGGAGAATCTGAGGTAGTGGAGGAGTGGGTTAGTGGTGTAGTGGTGTAGTGGGTTAGTAAGTGAGTGAGGGAAGAGGGAAGAGGGAAGTTGGGTGCTGGAAGCTGGATGTTTGAGTGGTTTAGTGGTGTAGTGGGTTAGTGGTGTAGTGGTGTAGTGTGGGATACTGATTGATGGGTGTGGGACGCTGGCTGTTGCACCGTTATGGCGTCGCTGTGGTGAGATTGACTCCGTCGAACCGCTTCGCTAGGTTTCCTACGGAGTGACAAACGCTATTGTTGAAGATGCGGTTGCAGCAAGCAGACTGGTGCTGTTAGAAAATACGTAACGTGTTGTTATTACCGCTAGCTAACCACACAACTTTGTCACTCTGTAAGAGTCCCAACGTACAAAAAGCCGTAACAGATTATTACACCATCAGGGCTCCGCCTTGGAGAGGAACGATACTCCTGACTACTAAAGTGTTTAATGACCTAGGAGCTTTTTGCGTGAAGAAAAATCGAGATTTCTTCATGTTCCACTCTTCTTAATAATAACACCCTAAAAATCCCCACTGTTTGCCTCATTCTTTCTAATTCTTTTTAAAGGAATCGGCGAATGATCATTTGAGTGGCGGCAATACTTTTCCTTGAGTATCCCAGTGGCGTATCCGCCCGAGTTTTGGGGATTTTCTTAGAAGAAATTCAACTTTTTTAGCAAATAAGTCCAAGTCTTGATTTTTTTGGTTCTTTTTTTATCAAGAAAAAAAGAACAGCATTATTGCACCATTACACCTGCGGCGAGGTGAGGCTCCTACGGAGTGACAAACGCCACTGCTTAAGATTTCTTGCAATTCAGAAGAAATTCACTTCCTTTAAGTTCTACAAACAAATGACCTAGGAGCTTTATGCGTTAAAAAAAAGTTGCAATGAAGCGTTAAGAAAGATTTTTTGTCCGAAGCGCGGCCAAACTTTAATTCGAGAAAACAACCGTCTTTCCGCGCAAGTTTAAATCTTTTAGCGGAATGTAAACTTTTTTAGCATAAAGATCCAGTCTTGATCTTTTTGGTTACTTTTTGCATCAAGGCAAAAAGTGACAGCTAAATAGCCGAATTAAACTTTTTGCACGTTCACGTTTGCAACTCATTGAAACTCTTCCGGAGCGACACACGCTCAGTTTGAGTGAGTGTTATTTAAATTTCCCTCATTCACCACAAAACATCCGCAATCATTACAATGATTGTGTTAACTTCCCTTCACACTACCCCTGCATTTATAAATAAATACTTACCTTTGTCGCTTCAAAAAACAGAAAAGTACCGGAAGTATTTTATTGTAAATACTTTTAAACCAATATTTTATTGTTTAATACCGTTCTTTTAAAGTATTTATATGACACATCAAATCGCCATCATCGGCCTTGGCTATGTTGGGCTTCCTTTAGCCCGACTTTTCGCTACGAAATACCCAGTCATAGGGTTCGATATCAACCAACAGCGGATCGCGGAACTCACTGCCGGAAATGATTTCACCCTCGAGGTGGAAGAAGACCTTTTGAAATCGGTGCTTGTAAACGAAAATCCGGTGGCTTCGAGAGCTTCAACCACCGGGGCTTCGACGGCATCAGCCACCCAGCATCCCGCACCGAGCACCCAGCAAACCGGACTGTACTGCACCCACGAACTTTCCGATATCGCAGACGCCAACATTTACATTGTCACCGTACCTACTCCCGTAGACAAGAATAACAAACCCGACCTTACGCCGCTGTACAAAGCCAGCGAGACCGTTGGGAAAGTCCTGAAGAAAGGGGATGTTGTGATTTATGAATCTACGGTGTATCCCGGCGCGACAGAAGAAGAATGTATTCCCGTGCTCGAAAAAGTGTCGGGGTTAACATTCAATCAGGATTTTTTCGCAGGGTATTCTCCGGAACGGATCAATCCTGGCGATAAGGAGCATACCGTAGAAAAAATATTAAAAGTGACCTCAGGCTCTACGCCGGAGATTGGAAAAGTCGTGGATGATCTCTATAAATCGGTCATCACCGCAGGAACCCATTTGGCACCCACGATTAAAGTGGCGGAAGCTGCGAAGGTGATTGAGAATTCGCAGCGCGACATCAATATCGCCTTCGTGAATGAACTGGCGAA
>MKTK01000018.1 GCA_001898255.1 Chryseobacterium sp. 39-10
AAAATGGTCGCCCAATGCGGAAGCCGTTAAGCAGATAGCCGAGCATTACAACATAGATTTCCAACTGGATTATGAGGAATTAGGTTGTTTAGTATATGGCAGGACACTGTTTTCTGACAAGCTACTCACAGATATTTATTTGGAAGATGAAGATTTTGACAGCTACGAATTAAATGAGGAAACAGACACCTACCATTTTGAGGGCAAGGAGTATGACAGCGAATGGGAAATACTGGAAACCTTAATAGAGCGTAAAATCGAAAATCATTTTAACAGCATTAAAATTTAGTACAATGGGAACTTACTCAATAATATATCTAAAAAAGCCCGAAACGGCAAAAGAGGTTAATAAATTGCTGAAAGAAAAATACAACCTTACATACGAGAATTATAACGGCGTTGATTACGGTATTTTCTTTACGCAGGAAATGTTTGATGAAGATTTACGGTTTATGAACGAAGATGAGGACGGGAAAAAAAACATTCCGCATTTTGAACGCCCTATTTCCAAAGAAACCTACTATTCTTTGTTATTCGGCGGAGGAAATTGTTTTGGAGATATTGGAACATTCTGCACCAAAATTTCCAGTATTTCCGAAAAAGATGTAGAAACAATCAAAGTGTTACAGGATTTTTCCCAAACCCCCGAATTTAAAAAGTATGTCAATTACAGTAAATCGAAAAATATTCGGAGGTTGCTAAATACTAAAGTGTGATGGAGATTTATAAAGCAATCGGATATGAATTTCTGATTGCTTTTTCCTCTTTTCTACTCAAAAAATTAGCCCGAAAAGGTCGGGCGGCAAAAAAAAGACAGATCCTCCCGATGGTCGGGCAGTCTTTTTGCATTTAAGCGGTGCAACCCCTTTCATAAAATGCACTGCTCCGCACAAATCCTTTCTTCATTTTACCAAACAGGTTGCGACAGTATTGCGTGGGATATTCATTATCCCATTTGTTGTTTTTAGTGGACTTCTTTTCTTTCCACATCAGCGACCAAAGAAAAGAAGCAAAAGAACGCCGCTTGATTACTTAAATCTTCTTGCTCCACTTGTGGTAGCCATCAAATAATTCCTCGATGTTCTCAAATTTGATAAAGGCTATGAGTTCCCTTTTACACATTCTTTTGAACCCCCTAAATCTTTGATATTCCTCTAATGGTATAGCAGCCAAATCTCCTATGCTATAAATATCCAAAGAAACCAGCATATTCCATAGTCTTTTGCTGAATGGAAATGCGCTGTCTATGAGTTTCTTTTTAAGCACCTCGTTTTTTTCAGCATCATCCCACTTTCGCAATTCTCTGTACTCTTTACGATAATCTGCTCTTAGTTTATCCCTAAGTTCTTTGTAATAGTCAATTTCCTGAAATAGCTCGGTAATGGATTTTACTTTGTTATAAGCATCCCTAAAAATCTGCCTAATTCGTTCCCTACTTAGCTTATAATCGTTTGCCAACATTACCATAGGCTTTTTGTTGACCAGCATTTGATACAAGATTTCGTACTCCCTTTCCGTGAGTACCTTTCTCGACATTTCTATGAAAAATCTATTGGTGCGGTCGATGATGTTCTTTTCTTCATCCATTTTGCCATAGGAAGATTATCGTTAGACGTGTTATGCAGTATCTACTACATCTACTGCGGAAACTGTTTATAATATTCTTTTGCTATTTCACACACTCCGGCACTGAAATAACGTCCTCCACCGTTTATTGCTACAATGGCGTTTTTGAGTTCTTCCGGGTCAGCCCCTTTTAGAATGTACCCTTTTGCTCCGCAATTAAGCATCTTTACTACATCCTGCACATCATCGTTCACGCTAAATGCGAGGACATTGGTCTGCGGATATTTTTCAAGTAATGTTTTAGCGGTTTCAAATCCGTTCATTACAGGCATATTTATATCAACAACCATTACATCGGGGATAACTTCGCTTTGCTCCATTTTTTCAATAGCCAATTTGCCGTTCTCCGCTTCAAATAATATCTCAAAACCAAAACCTGTTAGAAAGTCACAGATACCCTTTCTAAGCATATCGTGGTCGTCTATCATTGCTACTTTAATTATTTCTTCTTTGCTCATTTTTTTTTCGTTTGATAAGATTAAAAAGTCCGTTGGGAGCTTCAGATAAATTTATTGTTCTATGGGTGCTGGATATGCCGTCATTAACCGCAATATCCCTGACTTTAAAACAGTCAAGCCATTCTTTAAAACGTACAATTTCGCCGTTTTTAAGGGCTATGATAAAAACATCAATGCAGAGAGAGAATGCAGATAATTGTGATGCAGGATGGTCAAATTCGGGGTAAAAAATATGCTTGTTATCCATAGCCTTAATGTTTTAGGTTGTGGATGCCTTGCACAAAAAAAGAGCGCAGGCAACTACACTTACCGCACATTGAGGCACTGGTATGCCCGACAACGAATAAGCGAGCGCCCACGCCTTTGACGTGAGCGTTCTTACTTATTTGTCCCGTTGTCTAAAAATTACCAGTTTTCAATGTGGGACTTAAAGCAAAAACACTTTAAGTATTTTCTATATTTTCTGCAAACAAAGATACTAAACTCATTCTTATCTGTAAGCATTTAGGGCAAAAAGATTACAGTCAAACTGTTTTTTGTGAAGTATAATTCTTCTCCAATATTGTCAGAATATCACTTTCCTTGTAAATAATCTTACCGCCTATTTGTATATACGGCAGGATATTATCGTCACGGTACTGCTGTAAAGTTCGCTTACTGATATGGAGCAGTTTGCATACGTCTTCTCCCGATAAGTATATTTCTCCGTTCATTACAGGGCGGTAATTCTTCAATATGCTTTCGATACGGGTTCTTAGCTGTGTTATCATTTCTTGATGGGTAATGATTTCTTCATTGTCATTCGTGAATAAATCCATTTTCGGCAGTATTGTACGGCTGTCCGGCTTCGAGCAAAGCCTGCACATCCGAGCGTTTATAATAGTTCTTACGGTTCAGCCGGGAATAAGGCAATAGCCCTTTGTCTTTATACGTCTGCAAAGTCCGCTTGGTAATGTTCATCATCAGGCACACTTCCTGGTTATCGAGCCATTGCTCTTCTCTGAAAATGGGCGTGTATTTCTGCATAACATTTTCGGTCAGTTCCAAAAGTGCTTTCAGCTCATTTTTCATTCCCTCCAGTACGGACTTTTGTATTGCGATTACTTCCATTGTTTGCTCAATTTTGCTATGGAAGTCGAATTTATCAAGGCTTTGCAAGCGGCAGCAGAATGTTGTAGCCATTGGCTTTGAGAGGCAGCATTTGGCGTATAGTTGTAATTCCCGAAGGGAATTATTTTGTAAATTTGAAAGAAGATAATGCTTTTGAAAAATATGAAAGCCGCCTCAACAATATAAAATCTTATGATAGGAAAACTGAAGTATTATTTAAGGGCTAATACAAATATTGACGACAATCAAATCGACAAAATAGCAGCTTGCTTTAAGTTAAAGACCTTCAAAAAAAACACGACCTTGCTTTTGGAAGGAGAAATTTGTAAAGAACTATATTTTGTACACAGTGGTTGTATTCGGACATATTACATAACCCAACAAGGACAAGAAAAGACAAGGTATGTAGCTTTTGAAAATAGCATAGCAACCTCTATTTATAGTTTTATTTCACAACAACAATCATTTGAATTTGTTGATACGCTTGAAAATTCGGAATTATATTCAATAAGCCATAAAGATTTTTATCAGTTAATATCTGAAATACCCCAATGGGAAAAATTCTATATAACACTTTTGGAAATGGCTTATCTCTATCAAAACAAAAAAATAGAGAACCTTGTAACACTTTCTGCTAAACAACGCTATGACAAATTAATGGCGGAAACCCCAATCTTTGTTCAACGGCTCTCGAACAAAATACTTGCATCGTACCTCGACATAACCCAAGAAACTTTAAGCAGACTTAAATCGAAATGAGATTTTTTGACCTATATCAATGCACAGGTTTTTACAGCACATTAATTTTGCTACTCACATTTTAAATTAAGCAATATGCTATTCGACCCAGACAATAATGTTGTTAAACTCTGTGCTCAAGGTATGAACTTGGAAGGAAAAGGTAAACTAAAAGATGCAAACAGACTTTTCCTACAAGCTTGGAAAGAAGCTACAAACGACTTTGAAAAATTTACTGCTGCTCATTATGTAGCTCGATATCAGAAAAGTGTTGAAGAAAAGCTGAAATGGGACGAAACCGCTTTACAATTAGCTTTTAAAATAGATGACGACACTATTAAAGAAACTTACCCTTCGTTGTATTTAAATATTGCTAAATGCTACGAAGACTTGAACGACTTTGTAAATGCAAAAAAGAATTATCAATTAGCTCTTTCTTTTACGAACAAATTACCCGACAATGGCTATGGAGATATTATTATAGAGGGTATTAAAAATGGTATAAAAAGAGTAACATAAAACCTATTTGGAACAACGACTGAATAATGCAGAGATAATATCCTGTCCAAAAAGAAAATAAATTTCAGGTAAATAAAGATTTTATATGAGAAAAGTAATAGCAGCAATTAATATGACACTTGACGGAATTTGTGACCATACAGTGGGAATAGTGGACGAAAAACTTCATCAACATTACTCTGACCTAATAAATAATGGTGGCGTTATTTTATATGGTCGGACAACCTTTGAACTAATGAAGTTTTGGCAAACCTTATTGCAAAATCCATCGGGGAAAAAATCAATGGATGATTTTGCAATTTCAATAGACAAAATTCCAAAACTTGTTTTCTCCAAAACTCTAAAAGAAACAAGCTGGGACAGTGCGAAAATTTCAGATAATTCACTTCACGAAAAAGTTATCGAACTCAAACAACAAGCAGGAAAGGATATTTTAATTGGAAGTCGGAGTTTAATTATTGAATTATTAAACTGTGACCTTATAGACGAATTTCAAATTTGTATCCATCCCATAATTGAAGGGAAAGGTTTACCATTATTTGAGCAAATAAATGATAGAATTATTTTGAAACTTGTAAATACAAAAATCCTCGACACTGGTGTGACAATATTTTATTATCAACCGACAAAAGAAAAGATAAAAGACCAATAATAGCGTTTTGCAGGTACGGTTGTTCATTGTAATATTGTAACATTTCTGTCGGTCAAACCGGAAATACCGGAGAAAATGTGTATTGAAAGACAGTGTTTGACGGTTACTATGAAAAGTATGGGCAAACCAAAAACAAAAAAACCGACCTCGTAAAGTCGGTTTTTGCTCTTATAGAATTTTACCGTTAATCGGTACTGTTAAACTGAAAACTCACTTGTTTTTCGTTCCCGAAGCTGTCCGAAATCCAAACATCAAAGGATTGTGATACGGCAGATGTTGAGGTGTAATATAACCTGAATTGCTCCGTTGATAAAGGATATAAATCGTTCGGCTGGTATGGTGGTTCATCGTAATACCTTAACGTACCTTGTCCGTCAAATTGAAAGTAGCGAAGATAGTATTGCGTATTGCTGTAATTACCGCTTCGTTGTATGGTTATCCTTATTTCTACCGTTTGCCCGTTGGCAACGTCTTTCGGAACTGGCATTACCTTAACCTCGAAAGGAAAATCCCTTTGTATTTCCAGTTCATCATCTTTGCTACAAGATACCAGCGAAATGGAAGCTGTGAGGATTGCCAACAGTATATATATTGGCAGCAACCCCATTCTGAATTTATTGAATATTGCTATCATTGTTTTTTACGTTTTAAAAGTTAAACCTTAATCCCACACCTGCGGACGGTCGGAACTGCCGTAAATCCGTACCCCATAACACCTTTGTACGCCCTTGCAGAACGAATACAAATCGGTCGGACAGGTACGTTTCAAAGGTCAGTCGTCCGCCAGCTCCGTAAATGAAATTGTCTTCGTCCAATATCTTCGCTCCGTCATACAACATCGGCTCGCAACGGTTAATGCTTTCATAACCGGCTACGGCGGTTATTCCGGCATTCAGTGTAATGTTCTTCCGGGCATCGCCCAAAAGGAAGAAGCTGTAACCGCCCTCGGCTGTAAAAGTTTCCTGCGAGATGCGGAGGTCTTTGTAATCGTGGTATTGGTGCGTATATTCCAACGCCCAAAGCTGGTAATTGCCGTTCTTACCGTTCACGCTCATACCGATATTGATATAATAATCGTTGCCGATTTTATCATCGGACAGCACACCAACATTTACCTCCAATCCTTTCTGCTTCGGCAGCATCCTTTGCGCCTGTGCAGCCGTGATGCCTATCAGGACAAGCAGCACGGTATAGATATACTTTTTCATATTCTTGCTTTAAAAGGTTATTAAAATTTCAGGTGCATATCGTCAATCAAACGGGCTTTGATTAAGTCGGAATTTTCCACCTGCAATGTTTGATGCCTGCCTCCGTTTTTCTCAAAGATTTCAATCAGCAGTACCTTGTCATCGGCAATGGTAAATTGGTCTAAGAGGAACACATTTTGTTCGGTTGATTTGCCGTTAATGCCGTCCAATAGCTTGTAAGTCCTAAGCGGTGTTAAAGGGATTTCCTGCACTACGGTACGTTTAGCGACCTTTTTATCGACCACTTTGAAATTGATAAAATCAATCTCAAACGGAACATTGGTTTTGTTGCGCAGTTCCGTATGGAAATAGTATTTACCATTGTGTATATAGATACCTTTAAGGATAAACTGAATGCCGAAACTCTTAGCCCCGATATGCTTTACAATGCGCCTGTCTTTTTTGTAAATGGTTTCCAAAAGCAGACCTGCCAAAGACGGAGAATTGTTACCCAATTCTTCAAAAAGCACATCGTTTCCATTGGTTCTATCTACTGATTTTTGCATTGTTAGCAGGTCATAGCTTGTTGCTTCCGGATATGAACTGTAATACGTACTGAAACTGTAAAAACGTCCATCATTGGTAATTACTGAAAAATTCGTTTCCGGTTCAAAGTTCCTTACCGATGCTTTTACTCGTAGTACGTTTTCCGCATCTTCGGCTTTACCTGCAATCAGGTATTCGCTTCCCAAATCCACATATCTGATAGCGGTTGGGAAAATCAGGTGCGAAGTTTTATCGTAGGTTACTTCCATTTTGTACGGTTCTATCTTGCCCAATGCAAGTGAAGTTCTGATGCTGTCCTGTGCAAAAGAATTTACGGCTAAGCCGATAGTCAGGGCGAATGCCCAAAGTGTTTTAAAAAGATTTTTCATTATTAAAATTATTTGAGTTTAACATTATTGTTTTGATACAAGGAAGACCTGATGACCTGCTTTGAGCGTAACCTTTGGCGTTCTTACTTTCTTGGCGAAATAGCCCGAAATACCCTGCACCACGCCACGGCTCAAATCGGCAGCGACCTGCTGTCCGGCATTCTGCGTAAGCATCACGCTCGTTCCACCTGTTTGGCTCATATTGCCCGCCATTTCGGTAAGGGCGTTCATTTCGGGCGAATATGGAACGTACAGACCTTGCTGTCCGTCCAAATCGTAAATGGTAATATCGACGGGGATGATATTGCCCTCCAGTTCTACTGAAGTAACTTTTAGCTGTAAACGACCTCCCTGAAATTTGGCATTTGCAGTTACGATAGTTCCTTTGGGAATGGTGCGATTGGGCGTTTTGGCAGGCTCTAATAATCGAAGCCTTACGCCCGTTTCCCCAACAACGGTCTGTGCATCGTGTACGCAGGCTTTGATACTGTTTTTCGGCTGTACCACCTGTTCAGGAGAACCTGCGGTATAGAAGCCCCTGTTTTTGGTCTGGTTTATATCGTTCAAAAATTCGCTGTCTGTTGGCTCACGGTATAAGGCTGATACGGTATTTTTCCTTGTGGGCGTAAACGATACAAAGTGCTCTTTTTGGTTGGTAGTCGAAGCTCCCGAAGCAGTACCGTTTGCGGGTGTGGCTTCTCCATTGCTGCTATTACCTTGCGGAAGATATTTTGCAGCCATTTGGTAGGATTTCTCCATCAGCGCAAGCTGGTCATCTACTGTGGTTGGTCGGGGTACATCTTTATCAGCCAGTTTTTCTTTTAGCTCATCCAATTGCCTGCGGAGTTCCATTGTTTCCGCATTGTCGTTATTATAGAATGAGCCCAACGTGCTTTGTGTATTTCGGTAGCTGTTCAAGGCGGGATTGCCATAACGTCCCGAATTTCTGCCACCACCATAGCCGTTGCTTTCTTCCTCTTCTACAAAATCTTCTTCGCTCTTGGCATTGGCAGATGAGCTGTCCTCATTCCAATAATCGGATAGCGTGGTAAGGGCATTGCGTTTCTCCTGGTCTTTTTGTTCCAGCATTTCCTGCTCATACGCCTTGCCTTTGCTGTCGGGCATTCCTGCCCCGGTAGCTTGCGGAACAGCATCGTTCAGCCCGATGTTTTCTACCTCTTTTTTATCCTTTGACGGTTTAAAGATGAGGTACATACAGCCTAAGAAGACAATTGCCATCAAACCGAATATCAAAGGCTTTTTAAGGCGGTCTTTGCTGTTCTTTTTATCATCCAGCAGATTAGATGCTTTACTTTGGTCGCCTTCCTCAACGAGAATGCTGACCCTTTTTTCATTTTCTTTCATAAAACTGATTTTTTAAAATTGTTGATACACTATCCTGCAACCTTGCAGGATTTTTACTT
>MKTK01000019.1 GCA_001898255.1 Chryseobacterium sp. 39-10
ATTAGCTTATCTGAAAAAGCATCGGCTCCGTTTGGTCGAAATTGAACTTTCAGTTCATTTTAGCCCGCACTTCGCCAATACTTTTTCCGTTGTCTGCAATTTTACAAACAATCATGTCACAAAACTATACAGGTTTAATAAGTTTATTTGATGAGAAATATAATAGGATTAAAGTTCCTCATATTATAAAAAATGGATATTTGTATATTGCATTTGAACACAATGAATTAGAAAAATTCATATTTGAGGCATTAAGATCTTGGAAAACAAACATACATGATTACTATGATTATGATTTTATAAATATAGTTATTACCAATAATATTAATAATTTTATTATTTACCATACAAGTGATTGGGCTGAGATTCCTATTGATGAAATGGAGTTTGCTGTGAAAGATAACGAAGTTAATTTAGAAACAATATCTTTTTGGAGTTATGAAAGAGATATTAGGCTTGAAAACATTGAAGATCCTTTTATTGAAATACCTAAGAATCATATTGATTCATGTGATTTTTTAAAAATTAACCAAGAAAATCTTATCAGTTGGAGAAATTATAATCATTTTCTTAAAGAATATAATATGTTTAAAAAAAACTGCAGATAACATAGAACTATGGTAAGTACCAAATTTTCTATGCAGAAATTAGCGAAAAATTTTCACAATACGGTTTCCCAGATTTCAGGATTCCGAACGATTGTTTCAGCAGCTTATTGCAAACTGCGATGATTGCTACTTTTCCACTCTTGCCTTTGCCTTTAATACGCTCGTATAACGATTTACAAACCGAATTATACTTAATCGCATTGAACGCACACATAAACAAGTGTTTTCTCAGCAATCCATTACCCATCTTGCTGATCCTAGGACGGGAACGTACACTCCTGCCCGATTCCCGAATAACAGGCGTTAAACCAGCATAACTGCACAATTGTCCCGAACGCTCAAAACTCCGCATCCCATCCGTGAGCATTACCAGCAAAATACTCGTCTTAATCCCAATCCCCGGTATACTTCGAAGGAGCGCCAATTCTTCACGGTAGAGCTTTTTAACAAGCTCCTCTAGCTCAACCTCCAATCGCAATACCTCACGATCAAACGTTAATAGAATATCTTTCAACGATTTTAAAACACTACTACTCGGCTTTCCTAGCGTTTTCTCCCGATGAAGTTTATTCTTTATCGAGGTGCGCTGCTTCTCATAAAATTGAAGCAAACTGAACAAACTCTCGCTCTGTCGTTGAAAGCTATCCGGCGATTTCCAAATCTTAAGATCCTGACTTATTCCGTACTTACAAATCATGCGGGCATCGGCCTTATCGGTCTTTACTTTCAGCAGTTGCATCTGGATAAATCGTTTGATTTTTAGAGGGTTTTCAATG
>MKTK01000020.1:0-15613 GCA_001898255.1 Chryseobacterium sp. 39-10
CTGAAATTCTGGCAGCATCCATCCGCTCACCAATGCACATCATCAACTGCGCAAAAATAGGCGCCGATGTTGTAACTTCACCGCTGGCTTCCATCCTGAACCTGATGAACCATCCGCTTACCGACAAGGGCTTGGCTCAGTTTGTGGAAGATGCGAAGAAATTGGGTTAATCTGTTATTAAACTTTACTATAACCGTTTCAGTGAAAACTGAAGCGGTTTTTTTGTGAATTTGATTTTAATAGCACCCGATCAATTTGGAGCCCTATAATATTATAGCCACTGATTTGAGCAATTTTAATCCTCTTCCAGAAGCCGAATCTTATCATCCAGAATTTCAATTTTACGTTCGCGGTATAATGCGCCAATCGCCTTCTTAAAATTCTTTTTGCTCATCTGCAGTTCGTCTTTGATCTCTTCCGGAGACGATTGATCCGAAAGGTACAGCAAACCGTAGTTATGATTCAGTTTATCCAGAATGATGCGCTGAAACTCGTCGTTGTTTTCATAACCTTGGGGTTGCAACGAAACATCAATTTTTCCGTCTTCCCGAATGGTTTTGATATAACCGGTTTCTTCGGACAGCGGAAAAAGTTTTTTGTACACATCGGATGCATATATTAAACCAATGTATTTTTGATTGATCACCACATTCCAGCCCAGTTCGCTCTCGCCCATCACGAGAAGACGAACCTGATCTCCTTTTGCAAAAGGCAAATTTTCATACTGCGGATTTCGCTTGAACTTGGTGGTTCCAGTAATAAGTCCTGTTTTTTCATCAACATAGATATACACCAGATAGCGTTTTCCCTCCACAATTTTCAGTTTCTGCTGGGTGTAAGGAATAAACAAATCTTTGATGATGCCCCAATCCATAAAGGCACCACTTGGCAGCGATTGCACACAGTTCATCACCGCAAACTCGCCTACTTCTGCACTGGGTTTTTCTGTAGTAGCTTTCAGCTTGCCATCATCTTGGTACACAAAAACTTCGACGATTTCACCTTCTTGTAAATCATGCGGAGCAAATATTTTGGGTAGAAATGCTTTCTCGTCGTTGTCGTCTTTCAGCATGTAGCCGGACGAATTGTGTTCTGCAACTGTTAAATCCTGTGTTTTACCGATATTCATCTTGCAAATTTACGGTAATTGGCTGAATAATATTGATGATCTTCAATAGAAGAAAAGCAATGAATAAATCTTCATGTTTGTAGCAAGAAAGTTATTATGAAAAACATCTTTCTACGCCAAATGGCTTTAACATAAATTCATTGTTGGGGTGGCATGGAGTTTTTACCGAAATGTTTGTATTTAAACTTTTTCCTAACTTTACTAAGACATCAACGAAGAAATAAAGTGTAAAATTTTTGCTTTTGTCTTGTGAATTGGCAAAATGCAAACAGAACCACAAAATGCAAACAGTTTAATACACTTGTCTTATGGCTAGTGGTTATCCTGTTTTTATGTGGTCGGGATTTGCCTAGCCGTCAGAACTAAAAGCGAGTGAGACTCACTTGCTTTTTTTATTGAGTAAGATCACAAAAAAATTAAAATTGAATACTATTATGTGATGCATCGGGAAAATTGGTTGCCGTAAAAGTTTCATCAAAAATGAAAAGAGAATTTCCGTAAATGTAGAAAATCTCCCAAAAGGTGCTTACATCTACAAAATCGAAGATTTAAGTTCGAGGTTTATTAAGTTCGACTGCGAGGAACGAAGCAGGAAGCAATCTAATGTTAAAATTCGGGATTTCTTCGTTGCTTCATCAACTCATCAAAAACTCATTCAGCGGAATAAGTTCTATGGTTTTTCCTTCGACTTCAAAAATATCTTTTTGATTAAAAGTTATGATTTTTCCTTTATCTTCTTCAAAATATTTCAACGCGTCCACCAATCCATCAAACTCCCGCTTCATATTATCCGTGTGAATATCGTAACAAACCTGCAATATTTCCATCGGTTTCCCTTGTTGTATCGCTACGAAATCGCATTCTTTTTTTTCACTAAAATAGTAGATTTCCTGATATTTCCGCCGGAGATGAAGATAAACCGTGTTCTCTAATCTTCGTCCTAATTCATCTGTAAAAAAGATGGAATTATGCGTAAAAAGTCCCAAATCTATCGCATACACTTTCTTCGGATTCCGGATTTGTGTTTTCAGGGAATAACTGAATTTCGGCAGAAACTGAACCAAATAAGTGTTTTCTAAATGCGAAAAATAATCCGTTATCGCACTTACCGATTTCAGTCCGAATAAATCTTTCAACTTTGTTGCAGAAACAGGTTTCCCAATGTTTGAGATGAGATAAACCGCTAATTGATGAAGAGAATTTACATCTCGAACTCCGTAGCGAACAGCGATGTCGCGGTTCAAAACATCTACCAAAAGTCGTTGCAAAACCAAACCGTTTTCCAAATTCAGAAATTCGGGAAAACCGCCATCATAAAGATATTTGTGTGCAGATTCGCTGTTGTTTTCAAGATTTTTAAATTCTAAAAATTCCGAGTAAGAGAACGGAAAAAGTTCATACGGAAGATTTCTTCCCGTCAGTTTTGTTCCCATTTCACGGCTCATCAAAGAAGCATTTGAACCTGTAACCGCCACTTTAAAACCTTCATCTAATTTTTGGCGGACATACATTTCCCAACCTTCAAATATCTGGATTTCATCGAAAAACAGATTTTTAACTTTTTTGTTTTTTATGATTTTATCCAGCTTTTGAAAATCCGAAAGTTCAAATCCGGCAAGTCGCGGATCCTCAAAATTCAGGAACAAAGAATTTTCCTGATTTTCTTTCATCAGTTGGAGCAGAAGCGTACTTTTTCCGGCTCTTCTCACTCCTGTGATGAGTAAAACGAAGTTTTCATACAGTTGTATTCCCTGTAATTTTTCTCTTTGTAAACCGGGATTTTTGTTCAGAAAATAGTCATTTTGATATGCTATTATTTCCAATAACTGACTGTCCGAAAGCATAATACTCATTTTGTTTGATACAAATGTATGGTTTTATTTGATACAAACAAATATCTTTGTTTGTTATTATCAAATAACATTGTTTGATAACAATGCGCAATATTTATCTTTTGTAAAAATGATTATTCGGTTCTTCCAATAAAATTGAAAAATATTGCTTGGTTTAACAAACCAAAACATCTCCTATATCTGCAAAACATCAACGAAGAAATAAGGTGTAAAAAATTTGCTTTTGTTCAGTGAATCGGCAAAATTCAATAACAAAACCACAAAATGCAAACAGTTTAATACACTTGTCAAATGGCAAGTGGCTATCCTGATTTTTATGTGGTCGGGCTTTGCCGAGCCTTCAGAACTAAAAGCGAGGGAGAACCACTTGCTTTTTTTATTGAGTAAGATCACAAAAAAAATTAAAATTAATTACTATTATATGACACTTCGGGAAAATTGGTTGGCAATAAAAGTTTCATCAAAAATGAAAAGAGAATTTCCGTAAATGTAGAAAATCTCCCAAAAGGTGTTTACATCTACAAAATCGGAGATTTAAGTTCGAGGTTTATTAAGAATTAATACGATTCTCACAACAACCTAATAATCTGTGCAAGTTTTTGTAGAAAGGATAAAGGGACTACCATAGCGAATTATCTTTGATGCTAATGACAAATAATATTTTCTTCTTTACCCTTTCTATTCTCTATCCTGTTAATTTAATTTTTTGTGCAAACATAAGATGACACCTACATAATGCAAAAAAGAGAAACCGAAGTTTCTCTTAATATTCAAATTTTTTAAATCAAAGAATTACATGTGTATCGCAATTTTTCCGGTTGCATCCAAAGCTGCTTCCTTAATAGCTTCCGCAAAAGTGGGATGCGCATGCGACATTCTCGCAACATCTTCGGCACTTGCGCGGTACTCCATGGCAACCACTGCTTCGGCAATAAGATCTGCAGCTCTTGCGCCGATGATATGAATCCCCAGAATTTCGTCGGTTTTTTCATCGGCAAGAATTTTCACAAAACCGTCGGTATCACCTGAAGCGCGACTTCTTCCCAAAGCTCTCATCGGGAAATTACCCACTTTATAGGCCACACCTTCGGCTTTCAATTGTTCTTCTGTTTTTCCAACACCGGCAACTTCGGGCCAGGTATATACCACACCGGGAATCAGATTATAATTAATATGCGGTTTTTGACCGGCCAGCTGCTCTGCCACCAACACACCTTCTTCAGATGCTTTATGAGCCAACATAGCGCCCTGAATAACATCGCCTATGGCGTAGATATGAGGTACATTGGTTTGAAGATGATCGTTTACTTTCACCCTTCCTCTTTCATCGAGATCTACACCAGCTTTCTCTACGGCAAGTCCTTCTGTATAAGGTTTTCTTCCCACAGATACCAAACAATAATCCCCTTCAAAAGTTACCTCCTCGCCTTTTTTATTTTTAGCGGTTACCTTCACAGTATCCCCATTTCTTTCCACTGCAGATACCGCGGTGGAAAGCTCGAACTTCATGCCCTGCTTTTTCAGTACTTTTTGCAATTCTTTGGAAAGTGAACCATCCATGCCCGGAATAATTTTATCCATAAATTCAATCACCGTCACTTCTGCGCCCAATCTCAGGTAAACAGAACCCAGTTCCAACCCAATGACACCACCACCGATGACCAATAATTTTTTTGGAATTTCTTTCAGTTTCAATGCCTCGGTAGACGTAATAACGCGTTCTTTATCCAACGTGATAAAAGGCAACGACGATGGTTTGGACCCAGTGGCAATAATAATATACTTAGAATCAATCACCTCGGAAGCGCCGTCTTTTTTGGTAATTTTAACCTGCGTAGGCGATTCAAAACTTCCCGTTCCCTGGAAAACGGTAATCTTATTTTTGTCCATCAGGAATTGGATTCCTTTAGTGGTTTGATCCACCACTTCGTCTTTTCGCGCAATCATTCTTGCCAAATCTGCCTTAGGTTCGTTGATGATAATGCCATGGTCAGCAAAATGGTGTTTGGCATTTTCGAAATGCTCAGAACTGTCCAAAAGTGCTTTAGAAGGAATGCATCCTACATTAAGGCAAGTGCCGCCCATCGTAGCATATTTCTCAATAATGGCTGTTTTAAAACCCAATTGTGCTGCACGAATTGCCGCCACATAACCACCGGGACCAGAACCGATTACGGTAACATCGAATTGACTCATTATAACTTTTGTTTTGATAAATGTTTAATGTCACAAAAATACGCAAATTTTCGCGCACCTGCTGCATGGAAATTCCGGATTTTGGCCACCGGAAAAATCAGGAGCCGGGAACCTGCTTTCCGCTCCTACTCCTCGTTTTGCCGCTCCGCTTCGCTCCGCGGCTTCACTGCGGGGTAACCGCTGCAATCAGGGCTATGAAAGTGTACATATAAAAAAAAAGCATTCTGTACAGCAAATTTCCGTACAGAATGTTATTCAATGTAATCACCAACTAACCGATGGCTTTAACCACATTTGCTGCTCCCACAGTTTTTGCAAGTTAAGCATCCTTCCTGATACATCACCTGATCCGAACCACAACTGGAACATTTACCTGCTGCATGCGTACCATCCGGAATATATCTTTTTAAAGCGCGTGCTACACCGGCTTTCCAGTTGTTGATAGACTCTAAATTAAGCTCCATTCTGTTGATCAGCTCCACCACATTTTCCAGTGGCATCCCATGTCGCAGTGTGCCGGAAATCAGTTTTGCATAATTCCAGAATTCAGGATTAAATTTGTGAGAAAGGCCTTCAATAGTCGTTTTGTATCCACGCAGATTCTTGAACTGGAAATCGTACCGGGATTTCCCTTCCTCGTCTCGGCTTTTAAGAATCACCCCATTATTCACCCATCGCGGAAGCGAAATTCCTTCTTCATCATCGGCCAGTCCGGTAAAAATTTCATAAGGTCGCCCATCGATCAGCCCCACAAAAGCAATCCATTTGTCTTTATTGTTCTGAAAGCGTACGACATCTGCTTCCAGCACCTGAGGCCTTTTGGTTGGAAAAGGTTTTTCGGTGGCTTCTGCATGCTCCTCTTTTTTATCGTCCGAGGCAATAAGAACGCCGGATCTTGAACCGTCGCGGTACACGGTAACTCCTTTGCAGCCCACTTCCCATGCTTTAATGTAAAGCTGATTCACCAAATCTTCAGTGGCTTCATTGGGGATGTTGATGGTCACTGAAATCGAATGGTCTACCCATTTCTGGATGGCGCCCTGCATTTCCACTTTGCTTAGCCAGTCCACATCATTGGAGGTCGCTTTATAATAGGGTGAAATCTCAACAATTTTATTGATCTCTTCCTGGGTATATTGCTTACGCGTATCCAAATCATTGGCTTCCATCCATTGTTTGAACCGATGGTGAAACACCAAATACTCTTCCCATGAATCGCCCACTTCATCCACAAAGTCCACCCGAATATCTTTATCATTGGGATTCACTTTTCTTCTTCTTTTATAAACCGGCAAAAAAACCGGCTCGATGCCCGAAGTGGTTTGCGACATCAGTGAGGTGCTTCCCGTAGGAGCAATGGTGAGCAATGCAATATTCCTCCGACCATATTTTTGCACATCCTTGTAAAGTTGAGGATCCGCTTCTTTTATCCTGAGCATGAAGGGATTTTGGGCTTCCCTTTTGGCATCAAATAAAACGAAAGCGCCTCTTTCTTTAGCCATTTCCACCGACGAACGGTATGCAGCTAAAGCCAGCGTTTTATGCACCAATGTGGAAAATTCATTGCCTTCTTTGGTTCCATAGCGAATGCCCAGCGCAGCCAGCATATCGCCTTCGGCAGTGATTCCAACACCTGTTCTTCTGCCTTCAATGGTTTTTTTGCGAATTTTGGTCCAGAGATTTCGTTCAGTAGCTTTAATGTCGGAAGACTCCGGATCGCTGTCAATCTTATCTAAAATGGCATCAATTTTTTCAATTTCCAGATCAATGATATCATCCATCATGCGCTGTGCGTAACGGACATGTTTTTTAAACAAATCAAAATTAAAACTTGCCTTCTTGGTAAACGGATGCTCAACATAAGAAAAAAGATTGACCGCCAAAAGCCGGCACGAATCATAAGGACAGAGCGGAATTTCACCACACGGATTGGTGGAAACTGTTTCGTAGCCCAAATCACTGTAGCAATCGGGCAATGATTCCCTAATAATGGTATCCCAGAAAAGCACACCTGGCTCAGCAGATTTCCAAGCGTTATGAATAATCTTTTTCCATAAATCGGTGGCCTTTACCTCTTTTTCAAACGTAGGACTTTTGCTGTGTATCGGGTATTTCTGGATGTATTGCTCTTCCTTCAGCACTGCTTTCATAAAATCGTCATCAATACGCACAGATATATTGGCGCCCGTAATTTTTCCCTGCTCCAGTTTGGCGTCCACAAAATCTTCAGCATCAGGATGATTAATTGAAACCGAAAGCATCAACGCACCTCGCCTTCCATCCTGTGCCACTTCCCGGGTAGAATTGGAATATCTTTCCATAAAAGGAACTAAACCAGTTGACGTGAGCGCAGAGTTTTTTACAGGAGAACCTTTCGGACGAATATTGGATAAATCGTGACCGACGCCGCCCCGCCTTTTCATGAGTTGCACCTGCTCTTCATCAATTTTCATGATGGATCCATAGGAATCGCTATCGGTTCCGCTTCCGATAACGAAACAATTGGAAAGCGATGCAATCTGAAATTGATTGCCAATTCCAGTCATGGGGCTACCCTGAGGAATGATGTATTTAAAATGTTTAATCAGATCAAAAACTTCCTGCTCCGAAAGTGGATCAGGATATTTGCTCTCAACTCTTGCAATTTCCGACGCAATCCTCCGGTGCATGTCGTCTGGTGTTCTTTCATAAATATGACCTGCCGAATCTTTCAGCGCGTATTTACTCACCCACACTTTTGCCGCCAAATCGTCTCCTTCGAAATAAGCTAAAGAAGATTGGTACGCATCTTCATAACTAAAAATTGTTTCTTTTTTTGCCATTGACTCTGTCTCCAAAATTTTATTTTTTTACGAAATAAAGCTACAAAAGAAAGACAGAATAAAAAAAAGTTTACAAAAAATTTATATTATTTATTTGAATATCAATGTTTTATTTTTTCAACACCAACAAAAAGTTAACAAATAATGAAAATTGAATATGATATATTTCATAAAAAAAATTGCAACATTTTTTATATCGTGGTTATTTATTACTGATATTTTTTGTAAACTACAAAAAGCGAAATTTATTGAAACGTCAAGAATAGCTGTTCATATTGATGCATAATAATCTCCTTAGAAAAACGTGACTTGATGGAACATCTAATAGCAGAAGGATCATGGTTTTCTTTCAAAACTTTGACTAATTTATTTGCAAATTCACTATACTGTTCAATGGCAGCAATTTCTCCATTAATGTGTGGTTGAATAATTTCCTTAATTCCGCCAGGACAATTGTTCGCCACCGCATAGACTCCGCAAGCTCCAGCTTCCAATAAAACATTGGGAAAACCTTCATAGCGCGAGGAAAGAACAAAAAGATCAGCAAATTTAAGATACGCATATGGATTTTTCTGTTGGCCATGAAATAAGACATGATCCAGCTGCAGATCGATTTTCATCTGCTGCAACAGCTCACGGTCTTTTCCGTCCCCCACAATATGAAGCAGAATTTTTTCATCTTTGAGGTAAGAAAAAACAGTCAGCAAACTATCGAAACCCTTTCGGGCAGAGAGATTACCGATGGCGACAACATTTTTAAAGTCACTTTTAAAACCTTTCGGTTGAGTAGCATTTTCAAGTTCCTGATCGATAAATTCAAAATCCACCGGATTATTTATTTTAACTATTTTATCTCTTTTAATTCCAAAATTTTTCTCCAGATCCTGCTGCATATCGTCGCTTTGGCAAATAATCTTATCATAAAAATGATAAAAGCGGTAAAAGATCCGAATTTCCTTTCGCGTGACGTGCTGCGATACCACGTTGGTTTCGCGGGCGATGAATTTTGTTTTAGGAAAAAATTTAATAAACATGGACAGATATGCGTTTACCTCACCGAATCCGCTAAATACGATATCAGGTTTTTGACTTTTGATTGCCTTTAAAATCGGAAGAAGTGAATTTCGGATGCGCTGCACACCCAGCGCAATCACTTCCACATCCTCCTTCAACAGGTCAAGATAGGGACCTTCCTTTCGCAGCAACAAAATTTTGGGTAAAAATTTTTCTCGCGGCAAATGGTTCGCAATGGTTGTCACGATGCGTTCTGCGCCGCCAGCTTCCAAATCAGGAAGTATAAAAAGAATGGAGGTTTTTTTCATAAAAAATGCCAAAGCAACACTCTGGCAAAGCTAATTATTATTGTGAGTTTAGGTTTCAATTAATTGGCCACGTCCGAAATGAATTTAATTCGAAGCATGCGCACTTCCTCATCAGACAGATCGTCGCCAAATTCAGTAAGCAAAACTTTCATGCTGTCACTTTCGCTTTCGCCCATAAAAGCCATAAATTCCTCCACCATATCTTCATCAAAATTCTCATCGATGTAGTAATCAATATTAATCTTAGTTCCCTGGTAAACAATCCGTTCCATTTCTTTAAGCAACTCATCCATGGTGAGATTTTTGGCTTTCGCAATATCTTCAAGATCAATTTTCTTATCGGTACTCTGGATGATGAATACTTTGTGACTGGATTTGTTGGCAACGCCCTTCAGCACCATATCCTGGGTACGCTCAATATCGTTTTCTTCTACATATTTCTTAATGAAATCTGCAAAATCTTTTCCATATTTTTTTGCTTTCCCTTCGCCCACACCATAAATTTTCCCTATTTCATCAATGTTGACAGGATATTGCACCGTCATATCTTCCAAGCTGGGATCCATAAAAACGGTATAAGGCGGAATGCCGTGTTTTTTGGCAACGGTTTTTCGCAGTTCTTTCAGTTGGTTGAAGAGTACTTCATCCATCCCGCTATTCTGCTGCACCTGAATTTTATCGGACACCGCTTTTTGCTGTTCCAAATCATAATGGCGGTCTTCGGCAATCAGGAAAGTATGCTTTTCTTTACCGTCGATCACATTCTGACCTTTTGCAGTCACTTTCAATACGCCATAAGTTTCAATATCTTTGACAAGAAAATTCTGTACAGTGGCCTGTCTGATCAGCGACTTCCAGAAATTTTCGGATTCATTTCTTCCGAGCCCAAAATGCGGAGTGGTTTCTAATTTATAAGACTTGGTTACCGGATTCTCCTTCCCGAGCAATACAGCAATTAAATCTTTGGTTTTAAATTTCTCTTCCAGTTCTTTCACCAGTGTTAAAACCAGCTTCAGTTCTTTGGTCATCTCCTTCAGTTTGGGTGGATGTACGGAGTTGTCGCACATTTGCGCACCGGCGCCCTCCACAGGATCGAACTGTTCACCAAAATAGTAAAGAATATATTGCCTTCTACTCATGGAGGTTTCCGCATATCCCACCACTTCATTCAGCAACTGCAACCCAATTTCTCTTTCGGAAACCGGTTTTTGAGCCAGAAATTTTTCAAGTTTTTCAATATCTTTCGGATCATAAAAAGCGAGGCAATGTCCTTCGCCACCGTCTCTTCCTGCCCTTCCTGTTTCCTGATAATAACTTTCCAGTGATTTGGGAATGTCATAATGAATAACAAAACGAACATCCGGTTTATCAATACCCATCCCAAATGCAATGGTGGCAACAATAATATCACATTCTTCCATCAGGAATTTGTCCTGATTGGCCACTCTTGTTTTTTGATCCAACCCTGCGTGGTACGGCAACGCGTTAATGCCATTCACCTGAAGGAGCTGTGCAAATTCCTCCACTTTCCGTCGGCTAAGGCAGTAAATAATTCCTGATTTCCCTTTATTGGCATTGACGAATTTTACAATTTCTTTATCAATATTGATTTTGGGTCGCACTTCATAAAAAAGATTCGGGCGATTAAAGCTTTCCTTAAACACCACCGCATTCGTCATCCCCAAAGTCTTCTGAATATCGTCCTGAACTTTTGGTGTAGCCGTAGCCGTAAGCGCAATTACCGGTACATCGGCAATTTTATCAATAATGAGTTTGAGGTTTCTGTATTCGGGTCGAAAATCGTGTCCCCACTCCGAGATACAGTGTGCTTCATCAATGGCAACGAAGGAGATTTTCACTTCTTTTAGAAAATCAAGATATTCTTCTTTGATCAACGATTCCGGCGCTACGTATAAAAGTTTGGTTTTTCCTGAGCGAATGTCGTCGAAAACCTGTTTGGTTTGCGTCTTATTGAGAGATGAGTTCAGCACATGCGCCATGCCTTCCGTGGAAGAAAGACCATTCACCGCATCCACTTGGTTTTTCATAAGTGCAATTAATGGTGATACTACTATTGCTGTACCCTCCGAGATAAGCGCCGGAAGCTGGTAACAAAGTGATTTTCCTCCGCCTGTCGGCATTAAAACAAAAACATCCTGACCATTCATCAGTGTTTGAATGATTTCTTCCTGCTGCCCTTTAAACGTTGAGAAACCGAACAATTTTTTAAGATTATCCGATAATCCGTCT
Organism: Chryseobacterium sp. 39-10; assembly: GCA_001898255.1. Taxonomy (GTDB): domain Bacteria; phylum Bacteroidota; class Bacteroidia; order Flavobacteriales; family Weeksellaceae; genus Kaistella. Next base: position 11,573 of record MKTK01000020.1, read on the forward strand.
ATTTTTGTATTCATCTAAATTTGTTTGCTAAATTTGCACATTACCCAAAGTTAAACAATTAAAATCACATTTAAAAAATTTGATGCTTTTTACATCATTAAAAAAATGTTAAAAATTGATGTTGTTTCTGATGAACATCAATTTGTCAGGTACAATCATTACTTCATTCATCCTTTTCGTGGGTTAAAATTTAAAAAAAAATGAACCAATCTGCCATTCTGCAATTAGCTAAAGAGTCTATTTCCATCGAGATTTCCGAACTTGAACATTTAAAAAACCGGCTCAATGAAGATTTTGTAAAAGCGGTAGAACTCATCCGTTCTGCACAGGGAAAGCTGATCGTTGTTGGCATCGGAAAATCAGCGCATGTAGGCAATAAGATTGTGGCAACGCTCAACTCCACCGGAACACCATCACAATTCCTGCACGCATCGGAAGCTATTCATGGTGATTTGGGTGTAATTCAGAAGACCGATGTTGTTCTTTGTATTTCCAATTCAGGAAATTCACCGGAAATCGCCAATCTTGTTCCTTACCTCAAGTCATACTCTTCCGCATTAATAGGAATGACAGGTAATCTCAGTTCGAAACTCGCAGAGTTTTCGGATGTAGTGCTCAACACACATGTGGAAAAAGAAGCGTGCCCCATTAAACTCGCTCCCACCAGTTCCACAACGGTGCAAATGGCGCTGGGCGACGCATTAGCAGTTTGCCTCATGGAAATTAACGGTTTTCAGGAAAATGATTTTGCAAAATTCCATCCCGGTGGCGCATTGGGTAAAAACCTGACAGCAACCGTTGAGCAGTTTCTTTCTTCACAAAAACCCCAGGTTTCGGAAGGTGCGGGAATTCGCGATATCATTATTTCCGTAAGTGGCTCTACCCACGGAATTACCGTAGTGACGGACGGTGAAAAAATTACAGGCGTCATCACCGATGGTGATTTAAGAAGAATGCTGATGAGTAAAACTGATATTTCAGGCATTACAGCCAAAGACATCATGTCGCAAAACCCCAAAATAATTGATAAAAATTCGCTCGCCAAAGAAGCCATGCACATCCTGAAAGACAAAAACATCGGCCAGCTCATCGTCACCGATCATGGAAAGTATTTCGGCATCATCGATATTCACCGACTTCTGGACGAAGGAATTGTCGGATGATCATATTCATAACATTACACCCAGTCAACCCATTTTTTCCTTAATTTTGTCCATTCAATTTTCAACCATCAAAACCATCAGGATTTACCAATGAGCGAAGGAAAAGAAATGTCATTTTGGGGACATATCGGCGAATTAAGAGGACATCTCATTCGATCCATTATTGCCATTATCATCGGTGCGCTCGTCATCGGGTTCAATATCAATTGGATCATGGATCATATTTTCTTTGGCCCAACCCGCAACGATTTTCCTACCTTTCGCATCGTAAACCACTTCTCAGAAATGATTCTGGGACACGACAGCATCACGCTTCCGCACGATTTTCCGGTGCGTGTGCAAAAACTCTATCAGCAGTTCAACGTCATGATGGCGGTTTCTCTATTCGGTGGAATGGTATTGGCGTTTCCCTACATGATTTGGGAACTTTGGCGCTTCATCAGTCCTGCGCTTCATCCCAAAGAAAGGAAAAATTCCGTGTTCATGATCAATTTCGTGTGGATACTTTTCCTCACAGGAATCCTCTGCGGTTACTTTCTCATCTTGCCTTTTGCCATCAACTTCGGTGTTATCTTCAAAATTTCAGACATCATCGTTCCGTTATACGATTTGAGCGATTACACTACCCTTTTCCTGCAGGTTGTTTTAGGCATGGGCGTTATTTTTCTATTCCCTGTTATCGTTTATTTCCTGACCATCATCGGAATTCTGACGCCAAAATTCATGAAAACTTACCGGCGTCACGCCATCGTGCTTATCATGGTTGTTGCAGCTATCATCACACCGGCCGATGTTCTCAGCATGCTGATGGCGGCTTTTCCACTGCTTTTGCTCTACGAATTCAGCATCGTGATGAGTGCCTACACTTATAAGAAATTAGAAAAAGAAAACCAATTAGCGGCTCAAAAATCTGCTGATCATTAATCAGGAGCTACACCATTTTTGCTTTTTCCCAAGGGCAGTCCCGCTCTCATTACTCGCTTTTTTTCTTTTTTTTGCAAAAGAAAAAAGAGCTCAAACAGGCCATTCGATCGGGGCTATCAACCAGGTCAGTATTTTATCGGAAAACTCAAAACAAGGCATAAAAAAAGCGGGTTACAAAAACCCGCTGATGATGATGATGATTCATCATTAATTTTCCACAAATTCCTTTAAACTTTTACCCACAAGCTCATTCCATCCCTGTTCAAAACTTTGCTTTTCAAAGTCAGAACCCAAATGTTCGAAGTTTTCCAACCCTTTGTGAGTAAGGGTTACCACAGTTCCGTCGCCATCAGATTCAAGTTCCCATCTCACAATGGTTTTATCCTTCGACAATTCAGGATAGGTCCATGTATGCTTCAATTTTTCGTTAGGTATAACTTCTAAAATTTCTGCATGGTGATGATATTTACGATGCTCTTCCGGTGAATAAAAATTGAACTGGTTGTGCACACCAAGTTCAAAATCCGGAATATCGAAATACCATTTTTTCATTTGCGCTTTATCGGTCAAAGCGTTCCAAACCTTCTCTACGGGGGCGTTAACTCTTTGTTTAACGACTACATTCTCGTGCATAGCTGTAATTTTTAAGGTTGCTTAAAGATAGTAAAAATTCAGCGCCATTCCATAAAAAAGAATCAATTATCCTGCAATACTGATTTTTATCAACACTCCATATTGGGGCGACAAAACCCTGTCGATAAGCTTAAAAAATTAAAAGTATTTTTGCCCTTCGCACGTCATCATTAAGAACAATAAACCTCGCCTTGTATAGCATGCCATCTTTGGGTGGTTTTCGCTTTGCATTGAGTTTAATCTACTTAGCCATGATAAATAAAAAACTGGGAAAGCTGCCATCCGGAGCGCGTTTGGAAAGAATTTTGAAATCACCCCATTACTCCAACGGGCAATTCCAAAACGTAAATCCTACACTTCAATTGGCAGAAGACACTTCGATGTTACGCGTTATGCTGCGATTTCTTTTCGGCAGATCGCCCGAGAAAATTCCGGCTCATGCTTTTCATTTCGAGAAAACAAAAATACTTGAACTACCCGCCAATGAGGACGCGTTCATCTGGTTGGGTCACTCCTCCTACTATCTGCAAGTCGATGGTAAGAAAATTCTGGTTGATCCGGTGCTCAGCGGTTATGCATCACCTTTTTCTTTTTCTACAAAAGCATTTAAAGGAACCGATCTCTACCAGCCGGCAGATTTTCCCGAATTGGATTACCTGATCATCACCCACGATCACTACGATCATTTGGATCAGCCAACCGTGACTCAACTCTTCCCGAAAACAAAAAAAATCATTACCGGATTGGGAACCGGTGAGCATTTGGAATATTGGGGTTTTGCACCCCAAAACCTTGTTGAACTAGACTGGCATGAAAGTGCCGATTTAGGCAATGGTTTTGTAATTACTGCCGAACCCGCACGGCATTTTTCCGGCCGTGGACTGAAGCGCAATACGTCAATTTGGGCAAGCTTTGTACTGGAAACCCCTAATCAACGTATTTTCATTGGCGGTGACAGTGGTTATGACGTCCACTTTCAGGAAATCGGTAAAAAATATGGTAGCTTCGATCTTGCTATCTTAGAAAATGGCCAATACAACAAGGATTGGCGGTATATCCATTTCATGCCCGGAGAAAACATTCAGGCCATGAAAGACCTCAATGCGAAAAGAATGATTCCTGTTCACCATTCAAAATTTGCGCTTTCCACCCATCCGTGGTATGAACCATTAAACAAAATAGCAGAACTCAATACCGAAAACCTGAGAATTCTTTACCCTAAAATTGGAGAAAACATCAATTGGAAAGATGATAGCAAAATTTACGAAAAATGGTGGCAGCAATATTTGTAACCTCGCTGACATAAGAATCCTTTCAGATT
>MKTK01000020.1:15645-56420 GCA_001898255.1 Chryseobacterium sp. 39-10
TTGACACACCCGTTATTTCTCTGTTTTCAAAATAATGAAAACAATATGAATCTTGCCAAGACAAAACAACTACTGCTAAGTAACATTAAAAATATTAAATGTACCAAGGCATTAGCATTAATACACCAACAAGCCGCTCGTCTAAAGAAGGTGGTCGACATTGCAAAACTCCTGCAAAAAGCCGTTTCAAAATAGCATATACCATTTATTTCCAAGAATTTAATAACCAATAAGACGTGATTGTATGTAACCAAATTTTGTATTTTCATGAACCGTGGAAAAGCTGTATTTTTAAAAAATATTTTAATACATGAGCAGAAACGCCTACCTCATCGACGGTACAAGGTCAGCCATCGGAAATTTTAAAGGGCAGCTTGCCACACTACGAACCGACGATTTAATGGCACAAGTCATTAAAAATTTGATTTCAAAAAATCCTGGTTTTCCAGTGGAAAAAATTGACGACGTACTCATCGGATGTGCTAATCAGGCGGGCGAAGACAACCGAAATGTGGCGCGAATGGCGTTACTGCTGGCGGGGCTTCCAGTAACTGTTCCCGGAGAAACTGTCAACCGACTGTGTGCATCAGGAATGAGCACCATTGCGCAAGCTTCCAGAGCCATTAAAGCCAATGAGGGTGAATTGTTTCTTGCCGGTGGTGTGGAAGGAATGAGCCGAGGCCCATACGTTATTTCCAAAGCCGAAAACGGATTCGACACGGGACAAAAAATGTATGATTCCAGTTTTGGATGGCGCTTCATCAATCCTGTAATGGAGCAATGGTATGGAACGGAAGCCATGGGCAAAACCGCAGAAAATCTTGCTAATCTATATAAAATTTCACGGCAGGAACAAGACGAGTTTGCCTTAAACTCACAATTAAAAACTGCCAATGCACGCAAAAACGGAAGGTTTGCCGAGGAAATCTTAGACATCATTATTCCACAACGAAAAGGGGAATCCATCATTATCAATCAGGATGAATTCATTAAGCCCAACACCACGATGGAAGGCCTGGCCAAGCTTCGTGCTGTTTTTGTAAAAGAAAATGGCACTGTAACTGCAGGAAATTCTTCCGGATTGAATGACGGAGCAGCGGCCGTTATTGTAGCGTCAGATGAAGCTGTAAAAGAATATCAACTTAGGCCCTTAGCCAAAATCATAAGCAGTGGCGTTACAGGAACCGAACCTCGAATTATGGGAATTGGCCCTGTAGAAGCCACAAAACTGGCCCTGAAGAGAGCAGGATTAACATTAGACCAAATCGATATTATCGAGCTCAATGAGGCATTTGCAGCTCAGTCCATTGCTTGTCTTAGAGCACTTGGATTAACCAACGATGATCATCGTGTAAATGTGAATGGAGGCGCCATCGCCTTGGGGCATCCGCTGGGAATGAGTGGCACCAGAATCACCTATTCTGCTGCATTGGAACTCCAAAAAACCGGAAAGAAATACGCACTTTGTACCATGTGCATTGGCGTGGGACAGGGTTATGCAATCATTCTTGAAAATGCCGGAGCCGACTGATTGAATCCTCTTTTTTTCAGCGAAAAAATACTGATTAATTTCTTGATTCCAGATATTGCTGCCATTCCCAAGTGGTTCTAAGCGCTTCCTCCAATGAGGTATCGGCTTTCCACCCTAATTCTTTTTCTGCTTTATCGGCATTGGCATACGCAATGGTAATATCTCCCGCTCTTCGTTCGCAGATCTGATACGGAACACTGACCTGATTGGCATTTTCAAATGCATGTACCACTTCCAAAACCGACGAACCCTTTCCTGTACCAAGATTAAAAATATCGATGACGGTTTCTGAGGGATCGTTGATTAATTTCTTCAAAGCAGCAACGTGTGCTTTTGCCAAATCAACAACATAAATATAATCACGAATCGCTGTACCATCGGGTGTTGGATAATCGTCACCCCAAATCGATAATTTCTCCCGAATACCGGCTGCCGTTTGGGTTACATAAGGAATCAGGTTATTGGGAACACCAATCGGTAATTCTCCTAATTTTGCCGAAGGATGTGCTCCTATTGGGTTAAAGTACCGCAACAATGAAACTTTCTTATGGTAGGCAGTGGCAAAATCTTTAAGAATTGATTCGCCCATTTGCTTGGTTTTTCCGTAAGAAGATTCGGCTTCTTTCAACGGTGTATTTTCATCAATCGGCATTTCATCTGCCTGTCCGTAAACTGTGCAGGATGAACTGAAAATAAAATTAGAAATATTTCTTGTTTTGAATTCCTGCAGGATATTGATTAGCGAAAAGAGATTATTTTCGTAGTAGTCGAGTGGTATAACCTGGCTTTCCCCTACTGCCTTGAATGCGGCGAAATTAATGCATCCATCAATTTTATGGGCATCTAACAGCTGCGTTAACAACTCTCTTCTCTTTAGATCGAACGGATAATACACCGGACTTTTTCCGGTTACTTCTTCAATATTGTCTAAAATAAATTTTTCTGAATTGGATAAATCATCCACAATCACGACATCAAAATGATTATTGAGAAGCTCTACCACAGTGTGCGAACCAATATAGCCCAGTCCGCCAGTTACAAGAATTGTCATTAAATAATTTTTAAATTTTAACTAACTTTTAGATCAAGATGGTATATTCATAAATTCCAATACGGCATCCGAAATGTATTTCAGTTGTTCCTCGTCCAGTTCGGTGTGCATCGGCAAAGAGATAACCTGCTCCAAAAGACGATCGGTATTTACAAAATCTTTAGGATCGCTTTCTTGATAATAAGCTTTCTGTTTACGCAAAGCCACAGGGTAGTAAATCATGGCAGGAATTTCTCTCTCTGCTAAAAATTGCTGTAGTTCGTTTCTTTTTCCGTTCAGGATTCGAAGGGTATATTGGTGAAATACGTGTGTAGAATGCTCCGCGCGTTTTGGAGTTAAAACATGAGGATGGCCGGCAAATGCTTCATCATAATAATCAGCAGCTTTTCTTCTTGCTTCACTGTAAGAATCCAGAAGCGGAAGTTTTTTTCTGAGTACGGCCGCCTGAATACTGTCTAAGCGAGAATTAAGACCTACTTCATCATGGTAATATCTTTCGTACATACCATGGTTTACGATGCCTCGAATTTTGTGCGCCAGTTCGTCATCATTGGTAAAAAGCGCGCCGCCATCACCATAGCACCCAAGATTCTTCGAAGGGAAAAATGAAGTGGTTCCTATGATTCCCATGGTTCCCGATTTTTTCACGGATCCATCAGCAAAGGTAAATTCGGCACCAATGGCTTGTGCATCGTCTTCCACAACGAAAAGATGATGGTCTTTTGCAATTTTCAGGATCTCTTCCATATTGGCACATTGCCCAAAAAGATGAACCGGAATAATGGCTTTTGTTGCCGGCGTAATGGCTGCTTTTAGTTTTACAGGATCAAGGGTAAAGGTATCATAATCAACATCCACAAGTACTGCTTTGAGTTTCAGAAGGTGAATCACTTCCACGGTTGCAGCAAAGGTAAAATCTGCGGTTATCACCTCATCTCCTTCTTTTAGTCCCAATGCCATCAATGCAATTTGAAGGGCATCAGTTCCGTTAGCACAAGGAATTACATTCTTTACATCGAGATAACTTTCGAGTTCGGACTGAAAAAATTTAACTTCGGGACCATTAATAAACGCTGCAGAGTCCATCACATTGAGCACCGCATTATCCACATCAGCTTTTATCTTATAGTATTGACTCTGAAGGTCAACCATCTGAATCTTTTTCATAAATAATATTTGCTCAAATTTAAGAAAATTATACGCGGTATAAAACGAATGCACAACAATGTTTTCACTAAGCATAAAGATATTCATTACACTCCTGTTTATCAACAAAATACAAGTTCAATACTTTAAAGCTTTTCTACGAAAATTTATTCAATTCGCTGAATCATTGTTTGCTGTGAATAAATCAACATTGATCTCACAACGAATTTATCAGAACTTAAAAGAAAATCTGTTTTTTTTAACAAGAAACAAGAAATCTCAGGTGATCTTTCACACCCTTCGTCCAATTTTACTATTTTTGTTGTCTTTAACAATTTCATCAATGAGAAAAATACTATCTTTTGCCCTCATGGGAACCATCCTTTTTGTGAGTGCGCAAACCGAATTAGTGTTTGTCTATTTTAAAGACAAGCCAAATAAGGCCGCATTTTATGCAAGCCCAACTTCAGAACTTAGCCAAAAATCGCTTGACAGGAGAGCGCGGTATGGAATTGCACTTAATGATCAGGATGCGCCTATAGAACCTTCTTACATTCAGAATGTGCAGAATCTTGGTTTTGTAGTGAAAGATTACTCAAAATGGATGAATGGCGTTGCCGTGAATGCTACTTCAGCGCAAATCGCAATACTTCAGCAACAACCTTATGTGCAGATGGTGGAGCGTTTCATTAAGCATCCTTCGGGAGGAAAAATGGCACAGGAGAAGATGGCTAATAAATTTGATGAGTTCAACAAATCGGTACTTACCGAATTCAATTATGGGACCGGTTTGGCACAGATCAATCAGGTAAATCTTCGTCCGCTTCATGTTGCAGGTTACACGGGAGCTGGAGTCACTATTGCCGTCATAGACACAGGTTTCCCACGTGTCAATACAGGATCTGCCTATAGCAGAATCCGTACCAACGGGCAAATTAAAGGCGGCTACAATTTCATCAACAAAAGCAACGATATTTACAACACCTCAATGAACAATCACGGATCATACTGTTTGGGTGTTATTGCCGGTTACATCAGCAATCAATATGTAGGTTCGGCACCTGACGCAGATTTTTACTTGTACGCCTCAGAAGATGGTGCCAATGAAATTCCAGAAGAGCTGATCTACTGGACAGAAGCTGCTGAAGAAGCCGACCGAAAAGGTGTTGATGTTATTTCTACTTCACTGGGATACTATGATTTTGACGACAACCGCTACAACCTGCTTTATGAGGATATGAACGGAACTACTTCCTTCATTGCAAGAACCGCACAAATCGCAGTTGAAAAAGGAATTTTTGTTTTGGCAGCAGCAGGTAACGAAGCCCTAAATCCATGGCACTACATCATCACGCCTGCCGATAATGAGAAAGTTTTCACCGTGGGTGGCGTAACGTCTACAGGTGCAAGTTCATCGTTTTCATCTTACGGCCCTAATGCGGCAGGACAGGTAAAACCAGATGCCAGCGCAAGGGGAACCAACACCGCCATGGCGTACAACAATTCAGCAACAACTAGCAGCGGAACCTCTTTTGCCACTCCTCTTGCTGCAGGTGGCGTTGCATGCCTCATTCAGGCAATGCCCAACCGTCCCTTAGCGGAGATTCGCGAATTGTTGCGTCAGAAATCCTCAATTTACCCCAATACCACTCCTCAACTAGGATACGGAATTCTCAATTTTGGTAATACTTACGCCACCATGGGCACTGATAACACTACCAAAATGGGACAACTGAAAATTTTCCCTAATCCGGTAGTAAATACCTTTACCATTGACACCCATGAAAAGATTATTTCTATTGAATTATACGATGTATTAGGAAGAAAAATTCAGCAACTTAATAACGAAAAAACCAGTAATGTTGAGCATTTAGCCAGTGGTCTTTATTTTATTAAAGTAAAAACTGATCAGAAAGAATATGTTGAAAAACTGATTAAAAAATAGCATAGGTCTATCCTTTTTTTTGAAAAAACCTAGAAAAACCTAAAAGCAAAGTCGGCTGGACTTTGCTTTTTTGTATGTGTACGAAGAATTGTGTTGATATGGAATAATCATCAACAAATTCTAGAGTTGAATTCAAAAAAAACGTATCTTCATTTTATGAATTTTATGTCGCTTCTTTTTTTATTTGTCTTTGCAACCTTTAAGGGTCAGCAGGGTTTTGAAGTGATAGATGGCAAGAAATCGACCATTAAGTTCAAGCTCATCAACAACCTGATCTTTATTCCGGTGAACATTAACGGAACCGAACTTACCTTTCTGCTCGATTCGGGAGTGAACGAAACCATCCTTTTCAGTTTAGAAAATAAATCGGTTAATTTTAATAATGTAGAAAAAATTAAGTTCTCCGGTTTAGGAGAAAGTCAGGACATTGAGGGACTGAAAGCTGACAAAAACACACTTACAATTGGCAAAAATTACAAAGATTCGCACCATACCATTTATGTTATTTTGAATGAAAACATTAATTTCTCTTCGCATATTGGCATACCGGTGAACGGAATCTTGGGCTATCATTTCTTTAAAGACCACCCCATAGAAATTGATTATATACAAAAAAAAATAACCGTTTATCAGGACCAAAATGCAATAGCCAAAAAATTACGCAAATACGAAGAATTGCCCATCACCATTGAAGGCAACAAACCCTACATCATCGCAGATGTGGAAATGACTCATCTAAGAAATCCCAGTAAACTGCTGGTAGATTCTGGAAACAGTGATGCCATATGGCTTTTTCCTAAATTGATCAGTGATTTTGTGTACAACAGGCCTAATATTGATGATTACCTTGGTCAAGGTTTCAACGGTGATATTTTTGGCAAACGCAGCAGGATTCATCGGCTCTACCTAGGTAATTTCACTTTCGAAAAACCGCTCACAGCCATGCCTGATGAATACTCTATCCAGCATCTGTCCTTGGTTCCAGATAGAAAAGGTTCCATCGGAAGCGATATTCTGAGGCGGTTTACTGTAGTATTTAATTATCCAGAGAAGAAGATCTATTTCAGAAAAAACCGAAATTACGATGAACCCTTTCTCTTCAACAGCAGCGGACTCGATATTATGCATGATGGCATGTCATGGGAAAAAGACCTGGTGAGAATTGAAACCAAGAAGAAAGAAAGTATTGAAAGCATCAACGTTTACAGTGCCGAAGAAGGTTTCCGGTACAATTTTGTGTTGCGCCCTACCTACTCGGTTGCCGGATGCAGAAAAGATTCGCCATGCTACATCGCCGGAATTAGAAAAGGCGATAAAATAATTTCAATCAACAACAAAAACGTCGGAAATTTTACCTTGCAAAAAATAAATGACTTGCTGAAGAATGAAGACGGTACCATACTGCATTTCCGCATCGAAAGGGAGGGCGCAACAACAGATCATTCGGTTATTTTAAAAGATCCAATACCCTATCAAGATGAAAATTGAACAAAGTGTTTTAGACCAAATCCGGTCCCGGCCCAGATTCACGATGATTACCAATAAAAGCAGGGACGAATACACCTTGTTCCTTAAAAAATTTGTGGACGAAAAGTCCTCCGAATATGCTGGCAATGTCAACAGTGAAGCAGCCATTATCAGTTGCAAAACAGAGCATAACAACTACTGGAAACCAACACTGAGCTTAAGAACTGAGCACGACGACGAGCTTGATCAGACCAAAATTCGCGGCATTTTTGGCCCAAGTTCCGCGGTATGGACATTCTTCATGTTTCTTTATTTCGCTCTCGGTATTTTATGGATGGTTTTTATCACCATTTGGTTTGTAGAAAAGCAAATCAAAAGCAACGATTTTCCGTGGGCATTTTCGTTGTCTGTTGTAACGCTGGTTTTAATTGTGCTACTATATCTTGCTTCGTTGATCGGTCAGCGAAAAGCCAAAGATGAAATGCAGAAACTTCGGGATTTCGCCGAAGAATCGCTTCAACGTTTGGAGCGATAATCTTTTTAGCGGTTAAGCCGCTGGTATTTTCGCTTCCGATGCCTCTGGAGAAGACAGTGCTTGTTCCCGTTTTTGCTGTTCCTCCAATATTTTAGAAATATGGGGTTCTATGACGGTATTCAGTGTTTCTGCAGAGATTTGGTCGGCATCAGCATTTTGGATCAGCTGTTTCCAAGGTTTTTTCCCGCCCCAGTTGTAATCTCCAAAAACGATCACTGGTGTTCCGTTTGCTCTTACTGTGGCTCCACCTTTGTTCAGTACCCAAGTATCTACCCATTGGTACATGTATTTTGCATCCGCCATTAGCAGCCGAAGACAAGAATGAGAAGCTGGGAATCCAGGCAAATCAAATTGGTGCCATCCGATGCCCAAAGTGTTATGAACATTAACATTGTAAGGTAATTTCCAACTACTGTTCACCGTAGAAATGGCCAATTCTTTTTTCCAATTCGCAAACATCAATCCCCGTTTGGTTTGCGCTGCCTTTTTTCCCATGCTGGTAGGTCCCCACTTGATGAGATTCCCTTTTTCATAGAGCGCATACGCCTGAACAGGGTAAGAAAAAACAGCTATCTTTTTAACGTCTTTTAAAATTTCCAAATGGGAAGGAAATGGCGAGTACATCATTAAAGTAGTATCCACTTTATCGGGGATAGCAAGTGTATCTGCACGCCATTTATTTTTCGCATCTAAACGATTAAGTGCTAGAATGGCATACTGCTCTTTTTCGGAAAATTTTTTATTGAAATCAGCCATCGCAGAGTCTCTCTTCTTTGTCGGAAAAATAAAACTACTGTATTTGATCTTTGTTTTAACGACGGCATCTTGCTGCTGTATTGAATCTTTATTTTGCGGGGATTGTACCTCTCCTTTTCTTCCAGAATTATCGGCAACCGAAAGGTCTTTTTTACATTGCACTAAAAATGTGAGAAAAAAAACGGCAAAAGCCAGTTGAAGAAATTTGTTGTCTGAGTATTTCGGGGTCATCATCAATATTATCCTTTTGTTGATGACGGTTACAAGAATGATACCACACATTTCCGAAAATGCACCGCCACCCATAATTTTTCATGAAATGCAGTCACTTTTTTCTTCACACTGAATAAAGTGCCATGTACTGCTCCGCGGATTTTTCCCATGAGAAATCAAAATTCATATTAGAATGAACCAGATTATTCATTAAACCCTGATCATGATAAATATGGAGCGCACGATGAATGGCATGAACTGCATCATCTGCCGTAGCCGAACCGAAATTCAGACCACTTCCACCAGTGGAAATATCTGCTACAGTATCGCGCAACCCGCCGGTATAGCGCACGATAGGAACAGTTCCATACCGCATGGCGTACATTTGGTTGAGCCCACATGGTTCTACGCGCGATGGCATCAGGAGAAAATCTGACGAAGCATAAATTTTATGCGAAAGATATTCTTTATACCCTAAATCCAAGGCGAAATTGGAATAAATCGGTTGAAGGTCGATAAGCTGCTGCTCCACCTGTTTCTCCCCAGAACCCAAAATAATGATATTTAAGCCACCATAGGTTTGCTGAATACTTTTCCAAACAATATCAGGCAGCAAATCTGCACCCTTTTCTCCGGCAAATCTACCTATAAAACTTACGAGTGGTAAATTGGCATTGAGCCCATATTCCTCGCAAAGTTCTTTTTTGTTGCGCCATTTTCCGTCGAGTGCATTTTCCTTTCCAAAATTAAAATCCAGAAATGCATCGGTCTCAGGATCCCAGACTTCCGTATCGATACCGTTGATAATTCCATAAGCTTTTGCATACTCCTGCCGAACCAACGGCTCCAAACCTCGCAAACTATGGAAAAGCTCTTCCAAATATCCTTTAGAAACTGCATTGAAAGCATGACTACATTTTAGCATTGCTGCCAGTGGATTGATCCAGCCATCCCAATCAAGCAAACCCGACTGTTCTCCCCGAAACCATGGAAAATACTGCACCATGTCCCACCGCATTTGCCCCTGATACTCACCATTGTGAATAGTACCAATGGTTTTTACGTCTTTCAGAAATTCAAACTCAGGGCAATTTTGGATCATGAAGGGAACCAAACCAGTGTGATAATCATGACAATGCAGTACGTCGGGAAGAATTTTCATTGCCGAAAGCCAATGCAAAACCCCATGCTGAAAAGCAAGGAACTGCTGACTTTCATCCCAGTATCCGTAAGGATTATCACGATCCAGAAGCCCCGGAATTTTCACCAGATAGAGATCGAAACCCAATGCTTTCGATCGCTCCTTCATCACGGTGACTTCATAGGTATGATAACTCTGATGAATCCAACCCTGAAAAACGACCTCAAACTCATGTTCGTGCACAAAAGGCCGGTTGTACCAAGGCATCACGACGCTTGCCTCTACCCCGTCAATTTTATTGAGATATTTTGGTAAAGCGCCCACAACATCGGCTAATCCGCCCACTTTTGCAACAGGATAACACTCCATGGAAAGGTTGAAAATCTTCATTATTTCTTGTTCTGATTAAGGTTTGAAAATTTTAATTCAATATTTACTATGTTAAAAATAGAGCATGATGCCTTTACTTTTTGACAGATTTTATATTTAACAACGCATCACCAACAGCTTTTTTAAGTAGCACTTTATTGGATTTGGCAGCCGTATTATTTTGTGCTGTTGTTTTAGAGTTGGTTTTCGTTGACGCGACTTTTTTGGTTTGCACTTCTTTTTTCTTAACTGACGATGATGAATTTACTTTGGCTTTATCCACCGATTTCTTTGCTGAAGAAGTACTCTTCCGTAACTTTTTTTGTTTTAATAGAACACCGGCAAGAGGCGGTAATTTCAAAACAATAGCATTCGGCCGGTACATCCATTCGTCGTCTTCCTCATCCACAATTTCGGCTTTCACGCCGCTTCCGGCATATTTTTCATCGTCCGAATTCAGAATCACTTCCCAGTTTGTTCCTTCGTTTACGCCAATTTTATAGTCAAAAACTCTTGGAGTCAAATTAAGAACAACCATCACCACATCATCTTCCTGCTTTCCTTTTCGCAAGTAAACATAGATGGAGTTATCGCCATCATTCGCTTCCACCCATTCTAAACCATCAGGCGAGAAATTATTCTCGTACAGTGCCGTCTCGTGAGTAAAAAGATGGTTCAAATCCTTCACAAACTCTTGCATTCCCTTATGAACGGGGTATTTCAGCAAATGCCAATCTAAACTATGCTCATAATTCCACTCGCCAGTCTGCGCAAATTCATTGCCCATAAAAATAAGCTTCGCGCCAGGATGGGTGAACATGTAAGTATACAACGCTCGAAGATTGGCAAATTTCTGCCATTCATCACCGGGCATTTTATAAATTAAACTCGATTTACCGTGTACTACTTCGTCATGTGAAAGGGGCATCATGTAATTTTCATTAAAAACATACATCGACCCGAACGTGAGCTTGTTGTGATGGTATTTTCTACTAATGGGATCTTCACCAAAGTAAGCGAGGGTATCGTGCATCCAACCCATCATCCACTTCATTCCAAAACCGATTCCACCATCGTAAACAGGTTTGGTGAGCAGGGGAAAATCTGAACTTTCTTCTGCAATCGTCATGATATCAGGATAAAATTGATAGGCAGCTTTGTTGAAATCTTGAAGAAATTCTTTGGCTTCAAGATTTACATTTCCTCCATATTTATTAGGTTCCCACTCGCCTTCATTTCTTGAATAATCGAGATGCAGCATGGAAGTAACGGCATCAACACGCAACCCGTCCGCATGATAGCGATCGAGCCAAAAGATGGCATTAGAAACCAGGAAGGATTTTACCTCTGGTCTCCCGTAATTGAATATATGAGATTTCCAGTCGGGATGAAAACCCTTCCTCGGATCTTCGTGTTCGTACAAGAAAGTTCCATCAAAAAAATGAAGTCCATTAGCATCTCCGGGGAAATGCGACGGCACCCAATCCAAAATAACACCAATATCATTCTTGTGCAGCTCGTCAATGAGATACATCAAATCCTGAGGCGAGCCGAAACGCGATGTAGCGGCAAAAAAACCAGTAATTTGGTAACCCCAGCTCGGGTCATAAGGATACTCCATCACCGGCATAAATTCCACATGGGTAAACCCCATGGTTTTAATGTAGGGCACCAAGCGTTCAGCAATCTCTCTATAATTGAAAAACCTGTCAGGATCGTCTGTTCCGCGCATCCACGACCCTAAATGCATTTCATACACCGACATGGGTGCATTCAATGTATTTTTTTCCCATCGGTTCTTCATCCAGTGCTGATCCTTCCATTCGAACCAAGTGGTCGACACCAGCGAACCTGCCTGTATATTTTGTTCCCAACTCAGGGCAAAAGGATCGCCTTTCTCCAGCAAAACATCCTTGTTGGTGCGGATGGCGTATTTGTAAACCGTACCCCAACTGAGGCCGGGAATAAATCCTTCCCATATCCCCGATCCGTCCCATCGCGGGAAAAGTTTATGCTTCTCCGAATGCCAGTTGTTAAAATTGCCAATTACCGAAACTTCCTTAGCATTGGGCGCCCAAACTGCGAAATAGGCACCAAGCATACCCTCTATTTCTAGGGTGCGTGAACCAAAAAAATCGTAGAGCCGATAATGCTTTCCTTCCCTAAAAAGGTAAATATCCTGATCGGTAAAAAGAGAATGGGGACGAACATTTTCCATGGTGAAGAAATTTAGTTGAACAATTGGAAATGAGCAATATTTATTGTTTCCAAATATATTTAAAATAAAGGAATTTTGGAAGGAAAAGTGCCGAAAAAGTAGTCCGAAAAAAGAATTATTAGGGTTTCATAAAAAAGCTGTGGGCTTGCCATTCGGAAATAAATTTTTACTTTTATGCCTTTAAAATGTAATGCTGCGCCGATGATATTCACCCTGCAATCTGATGAAGCCGATGAACGACCTGTTTACCTTACCGGAAATTTTAACCGATGGGATCCGCGAGATGCAGCATACCAAATGAATCCCGCTGGCACGAACCGGTATGAATTAGAAGTTGACAACGAAGTGCTTCCCGAAAGAATTGAATATAAGTTTACCCGTGGTGGATGGGAAAATGTTGAAATTGACCGTTTTGGAAACATCACACCCAACCGAAAAATTCAAAAGAAAAGGCAGAAAGCCGAAGATCATGTGGAGCGTTGGAGAATTAATTGGGGTCCTTTCAAAAAAGAATTCTTCCCCATTGTAGAGATTATTTCAGAAGATTTCTACATTCCTCAGCTCAACAGAACTCGAAAGATTTGGGCACTTCTGCCCTATAATTACCACCAAACTGACAAGACTTATCCTGTGATGTACCTGCATGATGCGCAGAACCTTTTCAATGAAGGATCAGCTTACGGCAACTGGGAAATCGATAAAAAAATGTCGATCCTTGCCGAATATGGGCGAGGCGATGTCATCATCATTGCCATTGAAAACGGAAGCGAAGATCGCATCAGAGAGTACATGCTTGATAACGATTCCATTACGAAAAATGCAGAGGGAAAGAAATTCATCCGCTTTCTTGCAGACACATTAAAACCTTATGTTGACCAACATTACCGCACCCAATCCGAACGAGAAGCCACTGGAATTGGAGGCAGTTCTCTGGGCGGACTCATCAGTATATACAGTGGATTTTTGTACCCTGAAGTGTATTCTAAACTTTTGATTTTTTCACCTTCACTTTGGGTTAATCCGGAAAACAATTTTCCACAGATGAATTTTAAAAACCCATACAACATCAAAGTTTACATGTATGGAGGCGAGCAGGAAGGTTCCGAAATGACTGAAAGAATTGAACTTTTTGAGCAAACCATGGAAGGTTGGGAAAACTCCCATTCATTGCAATTCGACTTCAAAACCAGCATTAACCCAGAGGGAAAACATCAGGAGTTTTACTGGTCGCAGGAGTTTCCGCGCGCAATGGAATGGCTGTACTACGACACCACCGAAGATCCGAAAGAACTGGCCGCCAAAGCAGAATCTGTACGCAACGAAACCTCATAAATTCAGCATTAGAAGCCAGCAGAAACTGTTATGCTTCTGTTTTTTTGAGCTGTTACTTGAAAATTAAAAGCTGATTTGTTGTGCAGTTTACTACAACATTCCCCAAGGTTTTACATTTAATACTTATTCGCGGGTTTTCTCACATTACCGAGAATATCAGGAAAATAAAGGTCTGCAAGATGTTCAAATTCGTCACCTCGCATGAACATGGAGGCATCCACTTCTTCATACGATTTTCTTCCTGCAGCAGCAATCAGTTCGTTGCAGGTATGTAGTGTGTTTTTATGAAAATGATATACTCGCTCACTCTTATCCGTAACATCCAATCCTTTCACCAGCATTTTATCCTGAGTTGCCACTCCTGTGGGACACGTATTGTTGTTACAACGCAACGCCTGAATGCAACCCAGCGCAAACATAAATCCGCGAGCGTTGTTGCACATATCTGCGCCCATTGCAATGGCACGAAGAATATCGAGCGAAGTAAGTACTTTTCCGCTGGCTATTACTCTTAGCTTATCGCGCACATTAAAGCTTTTCAACGTTCTGTTTACAAAAATAAGAGCTGGTTCCAGTGGCATTCCTACACCATCTGAAAATTCAGGAGGCGCAGCTCCGGTTCCTCCTTCTGCGCCATCAATGGTGATGAAATCGGGGAAAATTTTCAACACATTCATCTGTACGCAAATATTTTCAAACTCTTTTGTATCGCCAATGCACAGTTTAAAGCCAATGGGTTTCCCACCAGAAAGCTCTCGCAACTGCTGCACAAATTTCAGCAGACCCACTGCATCCGAAAATGCCGAATGTGAGGGTGGCGAAATAATGGTTACTCCTGGCTGAACATGGCGAATGGCGGCAATTTCGGGGGTATTTTTAGAACCTGGCAAAACACCACCGTGACCTGGTTTTGCACCTTGCGAAAGTTTAATTTCTATCATCTTCACATTGGGAAGCGTCGCTTTGTCTTTGAAAAGTTCAGGCGAAAATCTCCCCTCCTCGTCCCGGCAACCAAAATATCCTGTACCAATTTGCCAGCATAGATCGCCGCCTTCCAAATGATAGGGCGAAATGCCGCCCTCTCCTGTGTTATGGTAAAAACCACCTTTCTTGGCACCTCTATTCAGTGAAACCTGAGCCCTATCGCTCAGCGACCCGAAACTCATCGCCGAAATATTGAATAGCGATGCGTTGTATTGCTGAGTGCACTGTTCACCTCCCACCAAAACCCTCGGCAACTCCTCCATGGGTGAAGTGGCATAAATAGAATGCTTGATGCCTTCATATTTTCGGGTATTAATGTCGAGTTGTGTACCGAACGGTACGGTATCGCTCAGGTTTTTCGCTCTGCGGTAAGCGGCCGATCGTTGGTTTCTGGGAAAGGGTTTTCCGTCGGTTTCTCTTTCAATAAAATACTGCTGCATTTCTGGCGAAATACTCTCGAAAAAATACCGGAAATAGCCCAGTACCGGAAAATTTCGCAAAATTGCATGCTTGGTTTGAAAACTATTGTAGATGCCCAATGCGTAAATACAGGTCAGTAAAATCGGAATCCAATAATGCGCCCTAATCAGCAAAGCAATTGCCCAAATTACAATCAGCGCAACAATTCCCCATTTAATGAATTGATTTCTCATTACATTATAAATTTATCAATGGGGTAAAAGTAACAATAATAAACCGAATGTAAACAGGTCCGCAAGAACAATACAAACTTCTCGCTGCACCATCAATCGGAATCGCGAACCTCTTCTATAGATTGACAAATTTCTTTTCGGTTTGGCTTACAATTTGCCAAGAAAAGTTATTAATTTTACAAAAAAATAGTGACAATGAAACGGAATACAATTTTGATGGCAACAATGGCTGTTGCAACATTAGGCACAACAACGCAGTCTTGCGTTGCGCTGGCAACTTCCAGTGTGGGTTTGGCTATTCTAAAACAGGTGTTGTTGGGTGGCATTACCAAAGGGCTCAATATCTTTAGCGATAAAAACAGCTTTTTAGCCAACTCACTCATCGAAGCGGCGATGCCTCAACAGCTGAAAAGCATCAACAATACGCTTCAAAACATTGGTCTTTCTCATCTGGTGCAAAAAGAAAAAGAGTACATTGCGCAGGCAGCAGCATTTACCGTGGAAACTTCCAGACCGATATTGGTAAATGCGGTGAACTCGCTTACAGCAGAGGATGCTGCAAAAATTGTTCAGGGTGGAAGTGGCGCTGCAACTCAAATTCTGAGGGAGAAGACATCTCAACAGCTGATGGACGCTCTTGCTCCAAAAGTGGATGCCAAACTTAATGAATTCGGAATTGTGCAGTCTCTTAATTCTGCTTTAAAAGGATCAAACATACTGGGGTCTATTTTAGGCAACAGCAACAACGCTTCATTTACAGGTGGTATTAGTAGATTGGCTTCAGAACAGATGGTGAACGGATTATTCAACATTATCCAAAATCATGAGCAACAAAATTCTGCGCAGATCATGAACTCCCTTAACACGCTTAATACGGCGAAGTAGAAAATAAATTCACTACATTTGAAAATCCGGAGCAACGCCGGTTTTTTTATTTCTCAAAAAAAAATAACTCACAATGAACATTTTAGAAAATAATGCAGCGCAAAACCCCGACGAGTTTTATGCCTCACTTAAAGAAAAATTAGAAGCCACCCACGATTTCCCCGAAGATTATCTCTTCAAATTTATCATCACCAATGATGAAGCGAAACTTACCGAAATCTACCGTGTTTTTGATCAAATCAAATTTACCCTTACCACCAAAGAAAGTAAAAACGGAAAATACACGGCCATCAGCATCAACGCTTTTGTGCTCGATGCAGAACAGGTGATCACGATTTACAAACAAGTAGGGAAAATTGAAGGTGTAATTATGCTTTAGGCAAAGATTTACCAACAAAAATAGTCCCGGAGGAAGGTGCTCTTCGCCGGGATTGTTATTTGTAAAACACGCTGCTCCCCTCCATTTTAAGTTACAAATAGTTTTTTTAATGATTATTGATTTCCCGTTTTTAAGCGCGAAATGAATTGTAACTTTGTACTTGCATTAAAAAACATGTCTGTTCATGAACTACACTACCCAATTGCGAAAATATGCAACCAGCCAGTACATCAACTCGGCGGTGCGCATCGCGTTGGCAATTGTGATTCCCAGCATTATTCTGGCCCATTTTGGTTTGCTGAGGGAATTTTTCCTGTTCCCGATGGGCACCAGCTTTGTGGGGCTTACCGATCAACCCGGCCCTTTTATCCGGCGGCGAAACTCACTGATATTGGCTGTTTTTAGTTTTTGTGCAGTGGCGACAGTAGCCAGTTTACTCAAGAATTTTCCACCATTTATTTATGTGGAAATTATTTTTTTCGGCATGTTTTTTTCGATGATCGGGATTTACGGACAGCGTCTTGCAGCAGTAGGTTCCCTTTCATTGGTTGTCTTGGCCATCTTTGTGGATGGACACCTGGCCGGAGACGATATCCTCAAAAGTTTAGTGATCTTCTTTTTGGGTTGCGTATGGTTTTTACTGGTTTTCTTGGTGGTTTCCCGTATTCAGCCCTACAAATTGGCTGCACAAATGATTGGTGAAAACTATACTGATCTTGCAGACTATCTTAAAATTAAATCCAAGTTTTACCAGAAAAACCCGGATTTTGATGCCCTTCAGCGGCAAGTGATTTCGCAGCAGGTAAAAATTAAGAATCTGCAGGAGGAAACACGCGAAACCGTTTTCAAAACCCGAACCATCGTCAACGAGTCCACTACCACCAGCCGATTGCTGATGCTGATGTTTCTCAATTCCATCGATTTGCATGAGAAGCTGATGACTTCGGAAAGCGATTATCGCAAGATTCATGAAAGTTTTGGAGACAGCGGTTTCCTCCAATCGGTGCAGCAATATTTAATGATGTTGTCCGACGAATTAAGCAATATAGGCATCGCATTGCAAAGCGGTACTAAAGCAAAACCTATTCGAAAAATTGATGAAGAACTGACTCAGGTTTTCGATCAGTATTTTGATTTGCGCAGCCAGCGGCTTAGTCCCGAAACGTTGGAAAACCTCATGATTCTTCGTTTAATTCTTGTGAGGATTAACGACATCACTACAGAAATACAAACGATTTACCGTGTATTTTCTCAGGATGCAAAAATGGCAAAAAGTCTTTCTACAGGGTTAGATTATTCCAAGTTTGTGCCCAGCCAGGAGAAGCTCAACTTCAAAGTGCTGCGAGACAACGTTTCGCTAAAGTCTTCGCACTTTCGGCATTCGGTGCGCCTCACCGTGGCACTTTTGGTAGGATACCTTCTTTCCAAAATGCATTTTCTAGGGATCGGACATTCTTACTGGATTCTTATTACCATTACTGCCATCCTAAAACCAGCTTATGCCACCACCAAACACCGGAATCTCCTCCGGTTGTACGGAACTACAGTGGGCGCAGTGGCAGCTTATCTGCTTCTCTATTTTATTAGCAACGACACGGTATTGCTTGTCATTTTACTGCTCAGCATGATCCTCTGTTTTAGTTTTCTGAAGTGGAAATATTTTTGGGCAGTGCTGTTTATGACGATTTATATTTTCCTGAGTTTTAATTTCCTGCGGCCGGGAAATGTTAATTTAATTTTTAAAGACCGTATTCTGGATACAGCAATTGCGGGCATCGTTGTGGTGGCAGTTTCTTATTTCGTTCTTCCGGTTTGGGAGCATTCCCAGAACTTAGATTTAATGCAAAAAACCTCACGCAGCAACATGAATTATTTTCGTGCGGTGATGGATTTTTTCACCAACCAAAAAGGAGGTATCATGGAATATAAACTGTGCAGAAAAGACGCCGTCATCAACCTGGCCAATCTTTCGGACAACTTCCAGCGCATGATTTCGGACCCTAAAAACCAACAGAAACGACTCCAGAATCTGCATCAGTTTGTCAATACTTCCCACCTCATCACTGCCTACATCGCCTCATTTTCACAATACCAGAAATCGGCGCAGGATTACCCGGAAATCGATAGCGACGCGTGGAAACGAAAAATTTTAGCCGAACTGACGCGCACCGATTCCCTCCTGAATCATAAAGAACCCGATCATGAAATTCTCACTGAAAGCAGCTTGAAACCCGGTGGTACCGTGGAAGAATTGCTGGCAAAAAGAAAAAAGGAAATCAGCGAGAATGATATTGTGAATCATCGCAATCCGAACAGAATTACCCATTTAACGGAACTGAAAAATCTGACGGAGCTGCTGGAACTCTTATTTGATGCCGCAAAAGAGCAACGCAAAGTGGCAGAAAAATTAATGAGCCAGCCCTAATCTACAATGGTGAAGCAACACTGATCAAAAAACTCCACACGTGCCTTGTACAGATCCGAAACACTGTCATCATGCACCCTGCACATGATGTTGTAAGGAAAATCCAGATGGAAGGGTTTCACCTCATAGTGTTTCTTGAGCGACCAATAATTGGAGTGATGAATTTTATACAAACTTTCCTTCAGCGACCAAATGACTGTGAGGTAAGCCACCTCTCTGCCCTCTTCAATAAATGTACCTTCCTCCGGATGCAGGAATTTGTGCCTTACCCTCAAAATTTTCGAGTTGAACGGCTCAATGTCAATCCCGATTTTTTCCTTAGAAATTGCTAATGCCGCATAGGGAAAAGAATGGGTGATGGAAATCTCGAAATCGTTGGGCGAAAGAAATGGAGTTCGCTCCTGATACAATATCTTATACTCGGGCAAAATACTTTTCAATATCTTCCGTACCAGTAAAAGTTCTTTCAATTTGATCGGGTGATAATCCTTGACCTTCTGATAATTCTCTTCCTCCAGCAGCGATGCAGAATCCAGCTCTTCGCTTTCATCATACTTCCATACCAGGATGGTGGCTTTATCATCAGAGAAATCACGATAGAGAGGCATATTTTGCAGGGCAGAATTTAGTTCGTAAATTTGCAAAAATTTTTTCAATTAAATGGAAACGACAACACAATACATTCCTTACAAAGTAAAGGACATTTCCCTTGCAGAATGGGGAAGAAAAGAAATTGAACTGGCTGAGGCAGAAATGCCCGGTTTAATGGCGATTCGTGAAGAATACGGCCCATCGCAACCGTTGAAAGGAGCTCGAATTGCAGGATGCCTTCACATGACAATCCAAACAGCGGTGCTTATTGAGACATTGGTGGCTTTAGGGGCAGAAGTAACCTGGTCGTCTTGCAACATTTTCTCTACCCAAGATCATGCGGCAGCTGCCATTGCAGCAGCAGGGATTCCTGTGTATGCTTGGAAAGGGATGAACGAAAAAGAATTTGACTGGTGCATCGAACAAACCCTTTTCTTTGGTGCAGATAAAAAACCTTTAAACATGATTCTGGATGATGGCGGCGATTTAACCAATATGGTTTTCGACAGATACCCTGAACTAACAAAAGACATCAAAGGACTTTCCGAAGAAACCACTACAGGTGTACACCGTTTATACGAAAGAATGCAAAACGGAACATTGGTAATGCCTGCCATTAACGTAAACGATTCGGTAACCAAATCGAAATTCGACAACAAATACGGCTGTAGAGAATCTGCCGTTGATGCCATCCGAAGAGCTACCGACGTTATGTTGGCCGGCAAAAGAGTAATCGTTTGCGGATATGGCGATGTGGGCAAAGGTACTGCGGCTTCTTTCCGTGGTGCGGGCTCTATTGTAACCGTTACTGAGATTGACCCTATTTGTGCGCTGCAGGCAGCCATGGAAGGTTATGAGGTGAAAAAACTAGACAACGTAGTGGCAACGGCAGACATCATCATCACCACCACCGGAAACTTCAACATTGTACGTGGCGAGCATTTCAAAAAAATGAAAGATAAAACCATCGTTTGCAACATTGGCCATTTCGACAACGAAATCGATATGGCGTGGCTGAACGGAAACTATGGCACTACCAAATCAACCGTAAAACCACAAGTGGATATATATAATGTGGATGGCAAAGACATCATCATCCTTGCTGAAGGACGATTGGTGAACCTGGGTTGCGCCACAGGACACCCTAGTTTTGTGATGAGCAACTCTTTCTCTAACCAAACTTTGGCACAAATTGAATTGTGGACCAACGCCGGATCTTACGAAAACGAAGTGTATATGCTGCCTAAAAAATTAGACGAAAAAGTAGCCGCCCTACACCTGAAAAAAATTGGTGTAGAGCTGGAAACCCTTTCCGATGAACAGGCAAAATACATCGGTGTAGATGCTAAAGGCCCATACAAACCGGAATATTACAGATACTAAGCAGGTGCAAATCACCGCTCAAAACGCTCCTCATTGGGAGCGTTTTTTTGTGGTAAGAAGTGCTGCCGACCTCTGTTTTTTGCTTCGATCGCCGTTGCAGGCAATGGATGGACGAGCTGGCATTTCTGTGGATTTCATTCAACAGCACATCGTTTGCAAGAAGTCGTTTGGCCTTATGAGGTCAGAAGAATCCATTATTGGGGTTCCGAAGCCCGTCATTGGGGTTCCGAACCTAAATGACGGGGTTCAGGACCTAAAAGATGGGGTTCAGGACCTAAACGACGGGGTTCAGGACCGCAAATTTGGGGTTCCGAACCTAAAATTTGGGGTTATACAACCTAAACGATGGGGTTCAAGACCTCAACGATGGGGTTCCGAACCTAAATGACGGGGTTCAGGACCTAAAAGATGGGGTTCAGGACCGGAAATTTGGGGTTGCCCAGTGCTTCACTGCATTCCAGCACGGCAATGCCCCTCTAAAAAAGTTTTCTTGAGGATGAGATGAGATGGCACAGAGAGGGGAAAAAAAGAACTGCAGTCCGCCGTTAGTTACTCATGATGCGGCTGAAAAGCTCGTCGGATTTGTCGCCGAGTTTTCTCTTGAGCCGTTGTTTCGATTTCTTCACCGCATCGGGCGTTATGCCCAACAAAGACGACACTTCCACATTGTTGAACCCCAATTTCTGCAGCAGGATAATCCGCAGGTTCGATTCCGTAATTTCCGGGAAATCTTGGTGAAGTGTGTGGTAGAAGTCCGGGTATTCATATTGAAATTCTCGACGGAAATTCTGCCAATTCTGGTTGGTCATCAGGTGCGATTGCAGCAGCTCATTAAGTTTGCTGTTTTTCTCCTCCCGGTCGGATGATTTTGATTCCTTTAAATCTTCAATCTCCTGCTGCAGTTGCTCGATCTGATTTGTTTTATCGTGAAAAAACGCAATTTGTTCCGCCAGGGTTTGGTTGGCTTTCTCCAGCTTCTTCTGGTACTTTTGCTTCTCCCGCGAATGCTCTTTCTGCTTCCTATTTAAGACGTGTAGTTGCTTTTTTGAATCTCTCTTCGCCTTCATCCAGAACAAAAGCCACCCTCCCACGAGCAGCAAAGTGAAGAAAGACAAACCATATCGCCAGATGGATTCCCTGCGGAGTTTCAGATTCGTTTGGTCAATATTCTTCTGAAACCTCGCCTTCTGAGCCATCCAGTTGGCCTGCTTCAACGTGAAATCACCATCTGTTTTCATCACAGCGGCTTCCAGAACATCTACCCTTCGGCTGGCATAAAGCTCATCCGTCTCCCGATTTTGTTGATTATAGAGCTTTTTCAAAAGCTTTACGGCCTGCAATTCGGACGCGAGGTAATATGGTTTTAACCGGGCGATGGAATCCGCCTGTAGCAAGCTGCGTTCTGCTTCATCAATATCGCCAAATTCCAATTGGTACTGGCCAAGTAAAATGAATGCATACATTGTGTTTTGCTCTGCACCCTGCGCTTTCGAGATAGCAATATCTTGCTTCAGAAGTGCAATAGCGCCATTGTAGTTTTTTTTCTCTGCTTCAATCTGCGCCCTGTTTCCCAAACTTTTGGCATATCTTACCTTATCATTGAGCTTCAAAGCCATTTCGGATGCCTGGTGAAAATATTGCTCTGCTGAGGCGAACTGTTTCAGGTCGAAATTAAGCAAACCCAAATTGTCCAAAATCTCGGCACGCTGCGAACAGCGATACGGGCAAAACGCCAATGCTTTGGTTAAAAACAACATTGAGGCCTGCTTATCACCAATGGTACCCAAGTAATACCCAATGATCTTGAATGATGCGGCGGGAAAAATAATCTCGTCAGGATCCGTTTTGGCAATTTCATCCATTGCGGTAAGGAAAACCGGCAACGCCAGGGTTGCTTTACGGTACTTATAAAGGTAAGATGCATAATTGAGTTTTGCCCAAATCTGCAGCGGGCGGCTTCCCAATTCTTTTGCGTTGCTAATGGATTTATGGTAGAAATAATCGCTTTGTGTATTGATGTTGTCGAAGAAGTTGGCATAGCCATTGGCCATTAAACCCAGATAAAGAATGTCGTAGTCGGCACTGTTTTTATTGCGCAACGGACTAAGGAATTTTTTAAGTGCAACAGTATCCTTGTGTTTTACTTCCTGCTGCAAAATACCTTCCCAACGTTCTATTTTTTTCCCGCCTTCTTTAATCAAAATAAACTGCGCGGACAGGGTAAATGGATGGAAAAAAAACAATCCCAACAACAAAACAATTCTTACCATACCCTTCTTCAGTACCAAATTAATACAACATTTGAGAAAACATCATGCTTTTCAGGCATCTTCCCGAAACTTTTTACAATAATATAAAAAATAATAAAAACCTGATTATTAAATTTTTAAAAACAATTGCTTCACTTGTCCCCCATTTGTCCACCCGCTGAATCGTGACCAAATGGCTATCATGGCTTACTTTTGCCAACGGTTATTGCATAAATGATGAAAAAAAACTAATTGATAAAACACATTAACCATAAGAACTAGCGTTATCATAAGCGTTATCACCCTGTCTTATAAAAAGGCAGGGTTTTGTTTTGCGCTTAAGAAATGCTGTATAATATTTACCAATCCTTTAACATATAAAGCATCGCAGATTATGTATTTTTGAGCAAAAGATTTATCATGCTGAATTTTGAATTTAAAAACCCCACCAAAATTATTTTCGGTAAAGGGGAAATTGCAAAACTTACCAAAGAAATTCCTGCCGATGCAAAAATCCTGATGTTGTACGGCGGAGGAAGCATCAAAACAAATGGAGTTTACGACCAGGTAAAGGCGGCGCTGAAGGATTTCGATATTGAAGAATTCGGCGGCATACCCGCCAATCCGGAGTACGAAATTTTGCTTGATGCGTTGCAGGTTATTAAAGAAAAAAACATCACCTATCTACTGGCCGTTGGTGGTGGATCGGTAATTGACGGCACAAAATTTTTATCTGCCGCTGCCCTTTACGCCGGCGAAAACAAATGGGAAATCCTTACAAAACCTGTACGAACCAATGAAGGTGAAGGCCTTCCCTTTGCAACGGTTCTTACGCTACCTGCCACCGGATCCGAGATGAATTCCGGATATGTGGTGTCGCGACGGGCGACGGATGAAAAACTTTCGAGTGGCGGCCCAGGCCTTTTCCCGCAGTTCTCCATTCTTGATCCGGAAGTCATCAGATCCATCCCAAAAAAGCAAATAGCCAACGGAATTGCAGATGCCTACACCCATGTTCTGGAACAATACATGACCTACCGCACAACGGCAACCTTACAGGAAAGATTTATGGAGAGCATCTTGCAAACATTGCAGGAAGTGGCTCCCCAACTAATGAGCGAAGAATTTGATTATGATGCCGCCGCAAATTACATGTGGTGCTGCACCATGGCACTTAATGGCCTGATCAGCAAAGGAGTGGTTACCGACTGGGCAGTGCACGCCATGGGACATGAGCTCACCGCCCGCTTCGGCATTGACCATGCAAGAACCTTGGCGATTATTGCACCCTCTCACTACCGATATAATTTCGACAGCAAAAAAGAAAAACTGGCGCAATATGCTGAAAGAGCATGGCACATTAATGAAGGAAGCACCGCAGAAAAAGCGGAAAAAGGCATCCAGAAATTAGAGGAATTTTTCCATAGCATCGGTATTAAAACTCAACTCTCAGAGTACACCACAGCTTATGAAGGAACTGCAGAAAAAATTGAAAAGACATTCACCTCCAGACATTGGTTGGGGTTGGGCGAGCATAAAAAACTTTCACCGCAGGATGTTTATAAAATTGTGGAAATGAGCTACTAAAAGGTTAAATTACTCCTATTATTTTATACAAAAACTTTGGATGAATGTCTGAAGTTTTTGTATTTTTGTACTCCTTCCTAATATTATCGGCATGAAAAAGCTTTCTTTTTTGATCGGTTTGTTGATGAGTATCGTTGTTTTTTCTCAGGATTTAATGGGTTTATCGTGGCAACTTCAGAAGGTAAAATATCAGGGAAAGATTTTCGATTATTTTGTACCCAGCCAACCCGATCCTTCGTTTTATAGAAACAACACTGTTTTCAGCTCTGCTTCGGTGGAAAGCCAGCTTTTCAATAGTTTCAATGGCAATATCAGTTCGGTAACGCATGACCATTTCACGGTAAACGGTTTTGGTGGTACTTTAATGGATAGTCCTGACGAAAATTTTAAACTGTTCGAAAGCAACTATGCCAATATTTTCCTGCTGCCAGAGTCTCCCCGAACTTTTCATTACGCCATTTCGCCCACTTCGGGAAATATGGTGCAGTTAGTTTTAACGGATGACGAGAACGGAAATCAGATTTTTTATCAGGCGCAGATGCTGGGTAGCAACCAAAATCTTCAGAAGAGATTGTCGGTGTATCCCAATCCGGTAACGGATGTTCTTAAGATAAAAAACCTTCGAGAGCTTTCGATGATTACCATCACAGATGCATCTGGAAAGAAGGTTTATGAATCGATTTCCAACGGAAAAGAAATGATTGAGGTAAATCTTAAACATCTTCCGCAAGGCAACTACTTTGTGAAGGTGAATGACGAGCAGCCGCTGAAGATTGTGAAGCATTAACAAATGCTCCATCCTCTGTAGAACAATTGAGTAAAATTTTGCTTACTTTTTTCGTTTTGCCTTCGATTTGGTTTTTTGCTGAGCCCGATTAGCCCCGACCTTTTTTGCTGGTTTACGTTTGTGTGGACCGCCCCAGTTTTCCTTCTTGTTTTTGTCTTTTTTCTCGTGAAATGCACCGCCACCTTCTTCCAGTTTCACGGTATGGGCATTCTTCATCACCACTTCTTCTGCTTCGGAGGCAATTTTAGTGGGATTTATTTTTACTTCTGCCGGAAATATAACAAACAGAACTTCTTTATCCATCAAGAGTTCTATGTCGAGCAGTAGCGTTTCTTCCTTTTTGGTAACAAAAGAAATGGCATTACCTTCTTTATCGGCTCTACCCGTTCTACCGATGCGATGAATATATTGTTCGGGAACATCCGGAATTTCGAAATTAATGACGTGGGTAATATTGGAAATATCGAGACCTCTCGCCATAATGTCGGTGGTAATTAACCCGCGAACTTCTTCCTGCTCAAACTTCTTCATTGCACTGAGTCGGTAATTCTGTGATTTGTTGGAGTGGATGACATCAAATGCTCCGGGGAAAAGTTCATCAATTTTGGTAAAGAGATAATCGGCGTGTTTTTTATTATTGCAAAAAATGAGGACTTTAGAAAAATCATTATGCTTTGTGAGCAGGTATTGCAGCAAATTGATCTTGGTGTTAAAGTTCTGCACTTTATAAGCTGTCTGCTGAATTTTCTCAAGCGGTGTTCCCGATTTGGCTAAAGAAATTTCAACTGGATTGGCAAAATATTCGTCCAGCATTGCATCTACCGCCTCCGTCATGGTTGCGGAAAAAAGGATATTCTGCCTTTTCTCGCGCATCATTTCGAAAATATGGGTGAGTTGTGGGCGGAAACCGAGGTTCAGCATTTCGTCAAATTCATCAATAACGAGTTTTTGCACTTCCTTTAATGAAATAGCATTATCAATCGCCAGATCCATCACCCTACCCGGTGTACCTACCAGAATATCGCAGCCATCGTTAAACAGTAATTTTTGGGTATTGATATTTTTTCCTCCGTAAATACCGATCACTCTTGTGGTAAGGTTCTGCGTAAGATTTTCTAAAATTTCAGCAACCTGCACCACCAGTTCACGTGTGGGAACCAGTACCAAAACAGTAGGATTTCCGCTTTTGTTGTACTTCCAGTTTTTAAGAACCGGCAGCAAATAGGCCAGCGTTTTTCCTGTTCCTGTTTGTGCAATGCCCATCACGTCTCTTCCGGAAAGTATCAGTTTAAATGATTTTTCCTGAATGGGTGTTGGTTCAAAAAGATTGGAATCGGCAAGAACATCAAGGATTTTTTCCTGAAGGCCGAAATCGGCAAAAGTGGTTATTTCCATTCGGCAAAGATAAGTAAAGTGCGCGAGTTGAAAAGTGAATGCAAGATTGGCGATGCTAAGCAATAATTTTCGGATGATGCAGAAAAAATTCCCCATCCAAATCACCACCAATTCATTTTAAAAAAAACTTTAACGGTGATGTAATAAAACTCCTGAGAGAGTTGTTCTGCTATAAGTATGAACCATGAAATTTCCTTAGTGAAAATATAACTATTAAAATAGTTTATAATTCAAGGATTTGATTTTAATTTGTACCACTAAATTAATAGTTATAAAAACTCAACCTTTTTTCTTATGAAGAAAACCATTGTAGTCATCGCATTGCTGGGCGCATTATTCTCCTATGCACAGGAAGCCAAGAAAGATACCACAAAAACGAAAGACATCGAATCTGTAACGGTGATTGCCAAAAAACCAACCGTAGAAACCAAAGTGGACCGAACTGTTTTCAATGTCGCCAACTCCTCCATTGTTGCCGGCAACACCACATGGGATGTGCTGCGCATGACTCCCTTGGTAAGTATCGACAATAATGACGCAGTGAGTGCTGAAGGACAATCCGTTACCGTTTACATTAACGATAGAAAATCTGTTTTTACCGGGAAAGAACTTAAAGAGTATTTAAAATCAATTCCTGCCGAAAATCTAATGAAAGTGGAAGTAATTACCAGTCCGTCTTCCCGCTACGAAACGACGGGAGCGGTAATTAATATCGTTATTAAAAAACCTGATAACGAAGGATTGAAAGGGAGCGCGTCTTTCACCAATTCTCAAAGCAGTAAAAACTCTCAGTACACAAACCTCAATCTGAACTATCATAAAAAGAAATTTACCCAGACCCTTACGGGAAGTTATGGCGATAATTTAAGCGTGGTAAGCAGTTTAAGAGAAAATCTAATCTACGAAAACAATGCATTAACAAGGATTAATAGCAGCACGACCGAGCGCTTCAAATCGCCCTCACTTTCTACAACCTCAGAATATGAGCTCAATGACAAAAATACGATGGGCGTTATCTTCGAGTTTGGGCAGAACAACAGAACACAACAAGGTGAAGCTGTGCGCGAGGAATATTTGAATGATGTTTTACAAAATAATTACACGGTAAACCAAGATTTGACGGGTACCAACCGCAATTTGAGCGGTAATCTTTTTTACAAATTTTACGACAAAGAAAAAAACAGAATTTTGGACATCAATACCGGTGTCAATTATTGGGGGCAACAAGATACCAACGATCGTCTGCTTACACAGACCACTGGCAGCTTGTACAGCGATAACAGGATCATCGCCAATACTGAAAATCGAGAGTATTACCTGAAAGCGGATTATTCGCAACCTATTGGAAAAGCTGGAAGTCAGTTTGAAGCAGGTGGAAAAATCAATTTCAGAAATAATGTTATTCCTTATAGCTATTTTGATTTGAACGGAACACAGTGGAATGAAGATTTTACTCGCAGCAACACGTTCCATTACACTGATAATCTGAATTCGGTGTATGCGAATTTCACCACCACTTTCTTCAAAAAACTCGAAACACGAATTGGTTTGCGCTACGAACATATGTCGTTTAATATCAAGCAAGATGTCGGTAACATAGAGAAAAAAAGTTCTTATGGCACCTTCTTACCCAATCTGTTGTTAAAGTACAGCTTTAATGATAATTACAACCTCTCCGCTACCTATAATTACAATATTTGGAGGCCGTGGTATTCGGAGTTTAATCCTTTCTTAATGCCTAACGACGAAGGAAATTATAGCAGAGGAAATATGGAATTGCTGCCCAATCCCAGTCATCGGTTTTCTTTGAAATTAGGACTTTATAAAAAGTATTTTGTCAGTGCGGCCTACTACTTTACCAATCAGGATTATTGGGATTCTTACTACCAAGAGGGTGGAAAAACCATCGAGATGCCAACCAATTTTGAAGGAAGAGTGGAGCGTTATTCTCTGTATTTCAACACCAATCAAATGTTTTTTAAAAACAAACTCAGCATCAATCTCAACTCTGGAATCATTTATACAGACAATAGCGATTTTAACAAGAAAAATAATTTGGGGATTAAGAATTACCTCACCAATTTTAATGGTAATTCCAACATTACTTATACCAATTTATTCAATAAAAACATTAACCTCAATGCTTGGGTAGGTGTTTTCACACAAAATAATGGTAACACTATTGGTAACGCAACCAATGTTTTCCATAGCATTTCTGCAACTAAAATATTCCCAGGATTGGAGATGGAAGCTACAGTGCGATTAAATAATATCTTCAAACGGCCTAATTTTGACGGAACCACCTATTCTGAAATTGGTACGTTTCGAAACAATATGAAGTGGGATTGGTACGGTGTTTCGTTTACATTGGTAAAACGTTTCGGTAACCAAAAAGTAAAAGAAAACAGCAAAACCGATGTGGAAAAAGACAGCGGTGGCGCAAAGTAATTCATTCTTGTTCAGAAGAGAAAAAGGGAGCACAATCATGGTGCTCCCTTTTTATTGAGGTGAATTCGTTATTGAAGTTAATGCGATTAATTTTATCCGATTTACCCTACTCCTAAATTCAACGTCATTCTACCATTTATGATTTTGAACATAGAAACAAATTGTAAGCAATACCCATCAAAGGCAATTAATTTGCTATTATGATATCATTTACATCTTACAGATCACAACTATACCAATTTAAAAGTGGTTATAAATCTTTTGTATAAATTTATAAAAAAATCTCTTAAACAATATTGATTTTCAATTGTTTAAGAGACTAATGTGACCCGAGAAGGATTCGAACCCTCAACCCTCAGAGCCGAAATCTGATATTCTATCCAGTTGAACTATCGGGCCAGAAATGATTCTCTTCAAACCTACTCAATTCGAAAAAAATCTGAAACAAGCTACCTAAAATGTGATTTTTACGCCACCCAAAATCTGCGCGCCCAAAACTTTATATCCATTGAACTGCTGATACTTGGTGTTTAGTAGATTATTTCCGAGTGCAAAAATACTGAAATTTTTGTGAATTTTGTACTCTGCCGACAAATTTAAATCTGCAAAACCGGCGACAGTACTATTTTTATTCTCGGTGGAACTATAATAAAACGGCATAGCGGCGCTATCTTTCACTTCAAAGGAATTGGTAGTGATATTGGACGCGAAAATAACTTTTGCACCCCAATTCAATTTCTTGTCCAGCATGGTATATTTCGCGCCCAAACTTGCCTTCAACAAAGGTTTATTGTAAATATTTTCGTAATGATCCAGCTTGTACTTAGCAAAAGAAAGTTCACCATCTAACGTCAAATTCGCCAGCGGAAAATACTGTACACTTGCTTTTACCTCGCTTACCGAACCATGATCGTACGCCATAGAAAAAGTATTCGCATAATCGTACGGGTTACGCGGTGGCAATGTACTGTTTTCGAAAATATCGTTTCCTTCAAAGAAAAGAATATTGTTGATTTTGGCAAATCCACCACTTACATCATACTTTATGTTTTGATCAATATCACCCCGCAAACCTACATAAAAACGATACTTTGTTTCCGTAGGAAGCAGCAACTGATCCGAAAGTAAATAAGGATTTTCCTGCAACGCATCACTGTAGGAATTGGTTTTCAAGCCGCCGTCTACTCCTGCATAAAATTTAAACTCATTGGTTGCTGCAACCTGCAACTCAGCTTTTGGAAACCAATAAAATTTATTATTTTTTAGCTCTTCCGGAAGAACTTTGTTTGAATTTTTTGAATTTAAAAATGAAAAATCGGAACCCAACATCAGGTAAGAAATTCCTTTAAAGAAGGTTACTTTTGGGCTAACCACTGCGTAAAAAGTGTTGGTGGAGTTTTGATCAACAAGATCAAATGTGGTTTTTAATGTCTCTAAACCCACACCCAAATCGGCATTCATGACGACATTATTTTGAGGCGAAATATTGAGTTGGTGCTTCGACAAATTCATCAAAACAGAGGCCTGCGTTTCCTTTGCGCCATACTTATCTGTCAAAAATGAAGATTTCACCCGTAGGTCATTCAAGATATCATTGGCATAAAAATCATAATATCCATTCAGCTTAAACCGGTTGACTTTCTGCTGTACATCCGTATCTGAACCAGGTTGCATGGCATAAATCCCATAATAATGATAATCGTTAAAACCGTAATCTGCATTGATGCTGAATTTTCCTATGTCACCGTAAGAGGTCAAATAAGCGCCGATACTGGCTTCACTTTGTTTTGAATTCCAATCGTACTCCTTCTTTAAACCTGTTGTTGAGAGGTAATGTAAATCAGCTCCTACTTCCATTTTATTTTCCAGCATCGTCGATATGTTTCCGTCAGCAAGGAACTTTCCATAATTTCCATAGCCAAGCTGGAAATAATTATTCTGGTATTGTTCATTAAATTTAGGCGAAATATCTTCACCCTGAATGGCGGAGGTCTTAAAATCGGAAGTCGCGGGAACATTCGTGATTTCATAATTCACAGGAACCTGCGATTTTTCTTCTGGTGGATAGTTTTTCTCCTTTTGCACCGAAGTTTTCTTTTTGTCGATTTTCTTTACTTCTGGTTCTCGTTTTTTGTCTAGGATCAGCTTTTCTTCTTTAATCTGCGCAAAAACGCCAGCAGAAGAAATCAGCATCGCGAACAGAACAATTTTTTGAATGGCTTTGGTCATATCTTTATAAGATTGCAGAATAATCTTTTGAAAAAGCAAGTAATACTTGTAAGATATTGCTTTTCAATGATTATCCTTCAAATTATTTAGGTTTACTTCAATGTTTTTTTAAGCTCTTTTGCCTCGGCAACAATTTCTGGGAAATCCTGATAGTTAGCTATAATCTGATCCACCGTATAACTTGCCTGATAATGATCTTTCAGCCCCATATAATTTTTAGCCATGAGGATCAGCGATTTTGCACCCCAATACTCTTCCGAGGCATAATTGTTCGCCAGTTTAAAAATGGTTTCGTTGGAAGATTTATAGGCCTTCCCTTTATTCTGATAAAACGCTTTAGCATATAAAGACTCTGCAGCAACTTCGGTATTTGACGATTTCTCTAAACTCAAATATGCCGCTTTTGCATCATTGTCTTTGCCGTTATTCATTAAGCTTCTTGCTTTTATCACTTTTGCCTGCTCCATCACCGCCACCGAATTCTTGGTATTTTTCAGCACCTGATCTGCAAAAATTTCTGCTTTTGTAAAGTTTTTCTCGGCGGCAAAAATTTTCATCAGTTCCAGATGGGCAAAGTTTTTCACATTTGCATTCACAGAATTAGAAAGTGGTTCTAGGTATTTCTTGGCCTCATTGGTGTTGTTCTGATTCAGATAAATCTGAGCAATTCTGGTTTGTGCATCCTCCTGATAATCGTTCTGTGTATTGGCCACTTCCTGCAATACCAACAGCGATTTGGTGGCGTTACCCACTTGGTAATGACTTTCGCCCAATTCATATTGCGCTAGGTAAAGTCCGTCTCCGCTTGGGTTTTGCGAAAGATACTTCTCAAAAAGAGGGATCGCTGCTTTGTAGTTTTTCTGGGCGTAATAATTCTTCGCGGAAGTTAAATTAATTTCATCAATCTCTGTTGCATCAATACGCACGCCTAAACTCTGGGCAAACTTTTGGTAACCGGCAACATCATTTTTCTTGATGAAAACCGGACGGGATGCCTGTACAATTTTTGCTGCAAATGCCGTATTTTTATATTGATTTCCCAAAGATCTCAGTTCAGCGAGTGCTTTATCATCCTGATTCTGATCACTGTAATTCTGCGCCCGGTAAATCTGTGCATTCGCCACCAAATCTTTGTCGGTACTGCTTTTGATCACTTGTGAGAAGTAATCATTGGCATTCGCAAAATCGTCTTGTGCAGCATAAGCAGTTCCTATTTCGTATTGCGCATCATCCACATACTCCGAGTTTTTATATTGCGCGATCATTTTCTTCAATGCACCAATTTTCGCCTCTGTATCACCTTTAAAACCAAGAGCCATCCCTTTCTGAAATAGAGTATAATCGTCAGCTGCTTCGGTTTTATCATAGATGGCAATGGCCTCGTTCAGTTCATTGTTGGCATAATAGGTATCGGCAAGCCGAAGCTCAGCATCACTCTTAAATTCAGGTTTTGGATTTTTTAAATATTCGGTAAAATAAATCTTTGCCTGATCAAA
Source organism: Chryseobacterium sp. 39-10 (assembly GCA_001898255.1). GTDB lineage: Bacteria > Bacteroidota > Bacteroidia > Flavobacteriales > Weeksellaceae > Kaistella. The sequence goes on from MKTK01000020.1 coordinate 48,841, forward strand.
TTTTTTAGCTTTAAAATAAGCGTAACCCAAATCATAACTCAGTTGCTGCTTCTCGGGAAAATCTTCATTCCGCAATTTCTCAAAACGAACGATAGCAGAAGCATAATTTCCTTTCTGATAATAGGTTTGTGCCAACCAATAAACAGCGCGGGTGTTGTACTCTTTATTGATGTTGAACTCTAAACTTCTTAGAAAATACTTTTCTGCCTGATCAAAATTTCCTTTGTTAAACTCTTCTGTTCCCAGCAAAAATGAAACTTCCTGATCCACTTTATTGGTTTCAGCTGTTGAATTGGGCATTTTGTCAATCGCCTCCAATGTTCCTTTATAATCGCCGGAGTATAGATAAGATTTAATAAGCAGTGATTTCATATCTGCCGATTCCTTGCCTTCAGGATATTTTGAAAGATACTTTTGGATAACAGTTTGTGCAGATTCGAACGGATTACCAATATCATAACTCAGTTTGGCATATTGTAAATGACTCAACTTTTGAACTTTCGCATCATAATTCATCTGGTAAGCCGAGCGAAAGGCCGACAATGCTTCTTGCTTTTTGCCCACTTCTAAATAGGCATTTCCCAACTGATAGTATGCGTTCTGCGATGTGGCCGAATTACTATTAATCAGTCGGTTATAATAAGAAACTGCTTCATCATACTTTTTAAGCTGTGCCGATACAAAACCCATTTCATACAAGTCGCTCTCCGAAGGATTCGGCTGACCATCGAGATAAATTTTCAGGTGAGGATATGCCGACGCATAATCACCTTTCATAAAATAACTTTCACCGATGATCTTGTGAACTTCGGCACTATATTCTTTAGAGAGCGATTCATTGAGTAGCGAATTACCTTCTGAAATCGCACGATCATAATCCTTTTCATTAAAATACATTTGCACATAATAAGGTTTCACCACCCGTGCATATTTTTCCTGATTTTTGATCTGATCAAAATAAGTAAATGCTTTATCGTTCTGTTTGTCGGCATAGTAAAGATGTCCCAGCATATAGGCAATATCATTCTGCTCCTCACCTTTCGCATTTTTATACGCCTCCTCTAAAGCTTCAATAGCACCTTGTGAATCACCTGTCATAAATTTGGCATACCCCAACTTCATCACATACTGCGTATTTTCTTCACTCGAAAGTTGATACTGGTTCACCTTCTTAAGAGTCTCCAACGCCTTTTCAAAATCTTTTTGTGCTAAATAATAATCGGCTAAGGGAAGATTGGCCTGCGCAAAAAAAGCCGAACTGGGATATTCTTTAATGAACGCTTCCAAACCTTGTTCCGCATGATTCTTGCGAAGAATCACCCCGATCACATTGTCGAAAAACTGTGCCTGTTCTTTCTTGGACGCCGAAAGTGATTGGTTATAGAAATACTGGCGTGCATACTCGAATTGGGAAGCGTTATAAACCTTGCTGTTGTACAGATTTTCAGCAAGATTAAAACGGTAATTTTCGCGGTTGCTAAAATATTGCGACTGTTGCGCACCGGCAAATCCATAATAGAAAATGGTGCTGGCAATAATGATTTTTTTTGAATTCATCTAATCCTGGTTTTCAGAAAGCTTTGAATAAAAGTGAGAAAGAAAACTATCGAATAAAAACCGAGCAATACTTTCCACATTTACTCAACGAAAATAAAGAAAACTTATTGCCCACACAAGAAAAATTGAACATTGTGGAAATGTGGATAACACACTTTTCACTTTATCAAAAACCATTAAACCAGAACAAAACACCGACGAAAAAAAGCCAGTACTAATTTCTGTTTTTAAGGAAAATCCACCCTTGTCGTTGCTCATTCTTGGTCGTCACCGGATCGTGCCAACTCACCATATACCAGTATGACGAGGTAGGCATTGGATGACCGGAGGAAGATTTTCCATTCCAAATAAGGTTGTTCTTGTTATTGGATTCAAAAATTTTCGCACCGTAACGATCCACAATAAGCAGCGAAATATTTTCCATCTGATCCAGATTTTCAATAAACCAGGTATCATTCAGCCCATCACCATTGGGCGAAAAGGCATTGTTAATCTTAACGAAATAAACCGTCTTCGGCTCTCCGAGGCATCCTGTCTTTGATTCAACTTGCACCATATAAGAGGACGCGGTCGGATTATACAAAATATTTGAACTTTGCCCAACACCATTAAAATAATATCGATAAGGCGGCTCTCCTCCACTGGCAATTACCTCGATGGATGAATTGGTTTGGTTGATCAGGTCAATTTTTGGCTGATGGTCTGCAGAAACTATAAAATGATGAATATAGAAACAACCTTTGGAATTGATCAATTTTACCGAATAAGAACCTGCTTTATCCACGATAATCGTTCTCTTATTTTCACCAGTACTCCATTCCCACTGGTCATTCTCCGGACCTCCATCAATGTTCAGCCGGTCGCCGTAGCAAATGAAATACTCTGGCAAAAGCGTGGTGGATTCTGTTGGCGTGTTGACGAATAACTTAATTTCCCCATACGACGGACAGCGGCCGGGAACCGTAATGCGAACATAAACCGTTTGGTTAAATGCGGTCTCGTTGGTATATGCAGCGGGGATGGATTGGCTATAACCACTGTCACGGAAGTACTCGAAAACGGCAGAGGGATCGTTGGTAAAATCAATCTTTTTGGTATCGAGTTGAAAGGTGGTTTTGCCATCAAAATCATCATCACAAAGGGTATAGGTTGCTTTAGTATTGAAAATAGGAGTTAATGCACCGCTTTGGAACACAACCTGCTGTGGATCCGAAACACACCCCGTATTGTTATCCTTAATTTTAAAATGAACCGTTACAGGAAGCGTCAGCAAACTAAATGACCCCGGAAGCGGATTACCCGATAAATCGGTGAGCGTAAAATCTGCAGGATGAGATACTACTTTTTCTTTAAATTGCTGCAAAGTATATGATCGTTCTTCACAAACGGATATCTGAGATACCAAAGAGACGGGTTTTGGGTAATAGTTTAAAGCAAAATTAACTCGCTCGCTGCAACCTGGGTTGTAAAAAACGATAATATAAGGACTGGGCCCCGAAACCAATTCATTATAATTCGTGATTTGCGAACCAGTCAACTCAACACCAGCAGCCGAATAATATTTCATTACCGGCACAACAGGTGCGGTGTAATTCACCAAATCGCCTATTGATTGAGTTAGATTAAATACAGAGTTTCCACTGCAGTTGGTTTTATTGATTGCGGTTACTTTTAATGATGGTTTTGGGTAAATGGTAAGCTTAATGGTCGGGTAAATGGCAGCTGAGCAACCCGTCGCATTGTCCACCACTCTTATATATAATGTGGTGTCACCCACCTGAGCCGTATAATGGTATGGTACAGCGTTGGAGCCATTCTGAGCATCCGATAAGCTTTCGTGAAAAGTGATCGTCACGTTGGCCGATGGATTAATCTCTGCGAACAGCTTGGCCAAATCAAAATACGGACTGGAACCCACGCATTGCTGAAAATCCGGATTGGCTGCATTGGGCGTGTTGGCAGTAATCTTAATCCCTTCCGTAAAGTTCACGATCAGGATACTTTGGCAACTCACACCAGCAGGCGGGTTTTTGATCTTTATTTTATACCAAATTTTGGAATTAACTTTTGGATTAAAGTTCAGCGATGTCACATAATTCACCCCATCGGTCGAATATTCATAATCAAAAAGGGTATGGCTGCTATGGGTACCTGTATCGGGGTTAAAAATACTAGCATTCAACATCGTAGATCCATAGCAATATCTAATTGGCACATTCGTCAAAGGAAAAGGCAACGAATCGAGCCGTATCGTAAACGCTTGGGTCATCTTGCAACCCGATACAGGATCTTCTACCACCACTACAAAAGTTGATGAACTGTTGGCGAGTATATGCACCATGGCGTGGTTAGGAACTGGAACTCCGCCATTGGTAAAAAAGCGTACAGTGTAGTGAGCAGGATTCTCCGGGTAATAATCTAACAGATCAATATCCTTACCCGCAAAAGCCCCTATAGTTTCACAGAAATAGAGAGGAACATTCCCCGGATTAAATGCCGGCAGTGTTGAAGTAAACGTTGCAGAAACCGGTGCCGAATCTACCTGACACGAACCTGATGAAGGATGAGTAGCCCTCACATAATACGTTCCGCTTTGGTTGACATTAAACACATTGCCCGTTCCTACGGCAGTGCTGGTGCCCGTTCGAAACCATTCATACGTAAGATCCGGGTTGTAGGTAGCTGCACTCACATTAAGAATCTCGGTGCAGTTCGCCACCTTGCTCTCGATCACGGGCTGCTGAATTTTCTTGAAGATTACGGTGCTTGTTTTGACGTCGGGCGTTTCCAGAAAAGAAATGCGGATGCTTAATTTCTCTTCATCCGTCGTTGGGGTATAATTAGGAAAAAAACGCGTGTTGGATGTTTCATCCACCGAACCATCATTATTACGATCAAGCTGCCATAGGTAGGTAGGGGTTCTTGGCAAACCTGTGGTGTACACAAACGCATTGCCGCTTTCACTTGCCCAATTGCCGTTGTTGTAATTTGAACTCGCATTAGAATGTGTGGGCACTGTTGCCACATCGCCGTTTTCATTTTGCATCCCCAAAATAGCATTGTAGCTTCCCGCAGTTTTATTCAGCACGTTGATGATGGCGCGTCCGTCATCAAATAAAATCACACGGCTGGTATAGGCACCTCCCAAATCCAAACCGCTTCCATTGTGCGGAATTACACTTTGGAAAGTAATCAAAATCCCTTTGTTGGTGCCGTTATTAAATTTTTTAAACTTATACTTTCCTGTTGCAGGATTTATTCTGAGCCGCGTGTAGCCCGCAAAAATCTGCGCCATTTTCACCTGTCGGCTCAAATCGCCCGTTTTATACGCCTGGTTGTATTGAACCGAAGGAAGCAAAACCGGCGGACTGAGGAAATGCCGATCAATAAAATTACTGGTATCATTCAGGGTGTTCAGCACAGGATCATTTGTAAAAACCAAACGCCCGTTGCTGCCCACCACCACCTGGGTATAGGTGGTATTAAAGAAGGTAAAATTAAAACCAAGATCAATGGGCTTGCTGAACATGTCGTAGGTAGAAACCGGTGCACTGAATTCCACATCCTGCTCACCGGAAAGATCATTAAGGATACTATTGAACGTACCAATAGGCAACGTCTGCGCACTGGAAGTACCGGATGAAAAATAATCGGCGACCTGCAACTGGCTTGCCGCAGGATTACAATGGTAAAAAGGTGTAGTCAATATCTTTCCGGAGGCATCTTTGATTTCGGAATTCTGGCCAAACAACGATGCATAAAGAAACAGCGCAGCAAACAGTAAAAAATTTTTCATCATCGGTACAATACATTTGCCACGACCTGTGGCATTTGCTTTTAATAAAACGGGAAAATTAAAAAATAATTATCGAAACTTCTTCGAAATAATTACTTTTGTTAAAATATTAAGAAAACAAAACAAAAAATGAACCAGCTTTTCAGAAGAAAACGTTATAGTGAAAGTGAGCATCCATCGGGCTTGCTGCGGGTTTTAGGGGTTTGGGATATCGTGTTCTTCGGCATTGCTGCCATCATTGGGGCAGGTAGTTTTTCCAGCTTGGGCGAGGCGGTTTTTCGCGGGGGGCCGGGGGTTATTGTGCTCTACATCATTTGCGGATTTGCCTGCGGCTTCACGGCACTTTGCTATGCAGAATTTGCCAGCCGAATCCCTACAGCAGGGTCTGCCTACACCTATGCCTACGCCAGTTTTGGCGAGCTGATTGCCTGGGTCATCGGTTGGGCACTCATCATGGAATATTCTTTTGGTAATATATATGTCGCGTTTTCGTGGAGCGATTACTTCACCAGTTTTATGGAGCGCATCGGCATCCATATCCCCGATTACCTTACATGCAGCTACACCGAGGCGAAGAAAGCTTTTTTCGGCGGCTCTACCAACCAGGAGCTCATCAATGCCTGGAAAACAGCACCATTACTTGGCAACCTCAAAGTGATTCTGGATGTGCCTGCACTGGTGATCAATGGTTTAATTACCTGGCTGTGCTACGTGGGCGTACGCGAATCCAAAAACTTCAACAATCTTTTTGTACTCTTAAAACTGTTCATCATTCTGCTGGTGATTGTGGTGGGCGTGGCCTATGTCAACACCGGCAATTGGTTTCCTGTAAGCACCGTTACTGGCGAACCCTCCTTTATGCCCAACGGCTTTTCGGGGGTAATGAGTGCCGTGTCGGGTGTATTTTTCGCCTACATCGGGTTCGATGCGCTGAGCGTGCTCTCCGAAGAAACCAAAAATCCGCAGAAAAACTTACCCCGCGGGATGATTATTTCGCTGGTTCTTTGCACAGTGATCTACATTATGCTCACCTTGGTGCTTACTGGTTTGGTAGATTATAGAAAGTTTGATGGTGTGGGCGATCCGCTGGCCTTCATCTTCGAAAAATCGAACACCAATATTCCGTGGATGGAGTTTGTGGTTTCGCTGGGTGCCATTATTGCCATCACCACTGTATTGCTGGTTTTCCAGATGGGGCAACCCCGAATTTGGTATGCCATGAGCCGCGATGGGCTGATGCCTAAAAAATTCATGGAAATTCACCCGAAAAACAACACCCCTTCTTTTGCCACCATCATTACCGGTGTTGTGGTGGGCATCCCTATTCTGTTTACCGACAAATCCTTCATCCTCGATTTTACGAGTATTGGGACTATTTTTGCCTTTGTGCTGGTGTGCGGTGGCGTTTTGATGCTGCCCTCCAAAGAGAAAAGAAAAGGGCGTTTTCATTTGCCTTACATCAATGCCCGGTATATTTTTCCGCTGCTATTTTTGGGGGGCGTAGCGTTTTTCTACTTCTGGCAACCCACGTTTTTTCACAATTTAATGGATTGGAACGATGCCACCGAAGGCGAATTCCGCATTTCGATTTTCTTTTTCCTGCTCATAAATCTGGTTTTATGTGGATTGGCATTTGCCAAAAAACTTTCACTCATCCCCCTGATCGGTCTTAGCTCCTGCCTGTATCTGCTGACGGGCATGAGCCACAACAACTGGTTTTGGTTCGCGCTTTGGTTCGGCATCGGGCTTATTATTTATTTCTCTTACGGCTACCGGCACAGCCAGCTGAATAAACGGCAGCACGGCGACGCGGAATAAGCATTAAAAAAAGCCAGGACAAACGCTTCTCTACCCTATCCCCATGTTTTTGAACTTGAAAAAGAAGTTCTTTCAATCCCCGGTTGAGTTCCGCCAGCTGCCCGATGCGGTCTTTTAGTGCTTCGTTGGGGTCTTTTAGTGCTTCGTTGGGGTTCGGAACCCCGTCGATGGGGTTCGGAACCTAAAATTATACGTTCACCAACCCCAAATTTGGGGTCTGGAACCCCGTCGTTTAGGTCCGGAACCCCAAATTTGGGGTCCGGAACTCCGTCGATGGTGTTCGGAACCTCATCGGACGGTTCTTTTACCGGTTCAGTTCTCTCGGCGAGCTCAAAGAATAGTGGGCAGTACCCTCAAAAAAAAACCCGATTAAAAATCGGGATGTGTATTGATGAAGACCAATGGTGTT
>MKTK01000020.1:56450-56811 GCA_001898255.1 Chryseobacterium sp. 39-10
TGGGTGGCAGCCATGGAGACCATTAAATCATTCAGCATGGTGCTGGCGGCGCTGGGTGAGTTGGGCAGCAATACCAGGTTGCTTCTGTTGTTTCCGCCAATTGCCTGCAGGGTATCGTAGTGCTGGGTAACCACGATGAGGGCAGATGCTTCCTGCGCATTGATGTTGGCAGCGTTCAGCATTTCCACAGATTCCTGAAGTCCTTTGGCAATCTCGCGTCGCTGGTCGGCAATACCTTGCCCTTGTAGTTTTTTAGATTCGGCTTCGGCTTTAGCTACGGCAACAATTCGGATTTTTTGTGCTTCAGATTCGTACTCGGCAGCGGTTTTTTCGCGCTCGGCAGCATTAATTCTGTTCATGG
>MKTK01000020.1:56831-67377 GCA_001898255.1 Chryseobacterium sp. 39-10
GGGTCAATATCGGTAACTAATGCTTTGATGATGTCGTACCCATAACTTTGCATTGCCTCTTGCAGTTCGCCTTTTACGGCAATTGCGATATCATCTTTGCGCACAAAAACATCATCCAACTTTAGTTTTGGCACTTCGGCACGCACCACATCAAACACGTAAGAGGTGATCTGGTTTTCCGGATTTTCCAGTTTATAAAAGGCATCAGCTACCTGTTCTTTAATGACCTGATACTGTACCGAAACTTTCATCCTAATAAATACGTTATCCAATGTTTTGGTATCAATGATAACATCCAACTGCTGTATCCTGAGGGTCATCCTTTTGGACACCTGATCGATAAACGGAATCTTCAAATGCAACCCCGCATGCCTTGTTGAATGAAATTTGCCCAATCGCTCCACAATGGCAGCCGTGGCTTGCTTCACTGTGAAGAAGGAGGCGAACAATACAATGAGTCCGAAAAAAACAATTACTCCTAGAAATGCCATATTTTATAATTTTAATGTTAAATACTTTTTTACTACTGTAGAAAGATACGAAAAAAAACTGAATTTACATGGTCATTCCGATGTCTATCCCTTTAATTTTTCGGTAGAGATCGGTGGCGAAGTTATCCGTCATCCCCGACACAAAATCAATAATACCCAACACTTTTTGGTAATCGCCAGCATTGTCGTACTGAAATTGCTGTGGCAATAGCTTGAGTGCCATTCGATCATAGGATTTGCGATGTTCTTTTTCTTTTAGCACCGGCTGCACGAAATGATCGAGCAACTCGTACATTACGTTGTAACCTGCGTTCTCTATCTCTACCACCGCCTTATGACCATAGATTTTCTGAATCGAAAATCGCTCGATCTCACGAAGCGATTCGTTGCCGGATTTATAAATATCGAGCAATGCTTTATCTAAAGTACCGCTAAGTACCTGATCAAAATGTTGCTGGTAAATCGTAATCGATTTGTTGATTAATGAATTGATGACTTTCGCCCTTAAATAAGAGATTCTCTCGTTGGCATTGCTAAGGATTGCCAATTTATCTTCTACCCTTTTGGTATTTCGGTTTTCGGATTTGATGAGATCGAAGAAAAGATTTTCGCAATCGGCGGTAGATACAATACCGAGGCGATGTGCATCTTCCATATCGATAATATTGTAGCAAATATCGTCGGCCGCCTCCACCAGCCAAACGAAAGGATGCCTTTTGAAGATGGTGGGCTCCTCGCTTTCTTGAGCAAGACCAACCGCCTTGGCAATCTTAAGAAACGTGGCCTTCTCTTCCTGAAAGAAGCCAAATTTTTTACGGTGCAGCACCCCTTTTTGTCGGGCAATGGCTTCGCACGGGTATTTGGCAATGCTCGCCAAAGTGGCATAGGTAAGCTGGATGCCGCCTTCGTCTTTACCGTTTTGTTGGTGGGTAAGCACCCGAATGGCATTGGCATTTCCCTCAAAGTTGACCAAATCTGCCCATTGCTTAGGCGTAAATTTTTCTTTAAGATCGGCCTCATTGCGCTCGAAATAACTGGCAATGGCATCTTCACCCGAATGCCCAAACGCCGGGTTGCCCACATCGTGGCAAAGACATGCCGCCGCAATAACGTTATGAAGATTATGGGCATAAAAATTTCGAGATTCTTCGCTAAGTTCTTCTGCGTAATGGCTCAGGATAAATTCGCCAGCGGCACTGCCCAGACTTCTGCCCACGGAAGAGACCTCCAGGGAATGCGTAAGCCGGTTATGCACAAAGACACTGCCGGGTAGTGGAAAAACCTGTGTTTTGTTCTGCAACCGCCGAAAAGCGGATGAGAAAATTATGCGGTCATAATCTCGCTGAAAATGAGTTCGCGAAGCTGTTGTTGCGCGGTGATTTCCCGTGCGGTGGTGCGTGTATAAGCTGTTTAAAATCATATTGGGTTTCCAAAAATAAGTCTTAATTTTAAGAGACGAAAGTTTTTTACTATGAAAGTTTTTTATGTATTAAGTTGCATATTGCTACTGGGTTGTAGCCAAGAAAAGAAAGAACAAAAAGACAAAGGATCTCCCGAGCAACACTGCTTCGAGCTAAAAGAGGGCATCAATAACGATGACCGAATGAAAAAATATGTACCGCCCACCAACGAGCAAATTCTAAAAGCGCTACCCACACATATTCACCGGCAGCAGTTGAAAAATTTCACACCTTTTCATTACGACAAAGCCACAGTGCAAAAATTAGCTGGTGAAGAGAAAGCTTACTTCGCTTCAAACGCCTATCAGCAGAAATATAGCGAGTGGATTGCCGCATTACCCGAGTTCAATTATGTATCTGTTAACGACAATTATGCATTGGCCAAGAATCGCTACGGATTTTGGGTAGTCGAGAAAACCGAGCAAAGCTACAAACCCTATTTCTTAGGGTTCACCCAAAGTTTTTATCTGAATGAAGAATATGCAAAGGACCAAAAGTTCTACCGCGATGGGCAATTTGTATTTACGGGTGCAGTGGTGCATACCGAGCGATTGTCGAGTGTGCCGGTACTTCCTCAATACGAATTATTAAAAGACGGCGTACAGTTTTCGGTTTCACCGGCTGATCTTAAGAAAGACTCTGATGGTGATGGATTTAACGATGTGTTTGAAGAATTTATTGGCCTTAACCCAAAATCTGCAGATACGGATAATGACGGTATAAAAGATTTTAAAGATCATAACCCACGTTTCGCCTCGGTACAATCGGACTTAGCCGATATGTATAACAGCATTGCCGACGAACCTGCTGCGAAGATGAATTATTCGTTCACCGAAATCCTCACCAACTGCGATTATTTCCAACAGATTAATCCTAAAAACAGAAAGGTATTAATCTACACAGTAGATGATAAAGCACCCATTAAAAACGATGTTTTGGATGTCTTTTTCCCAAGAAAATACAGCAAGATCCTAAAATACCCAAATTACCCCACCATTAACTTCATAGACTTTGCTGATGAAACAGGCAACGGCACCATTACCGCCGAGAAGGTAAACGGTGTTTGGGATATTAAAAAGAAATTTACCGTTACTTTTGGGATGTAACGATCATTAAACCATTCAACAAAAAAATCCCAACCATAAACGTTGGGATTTTCTATTATCGAAAAACAGATTTTACATATAACTTTCTATGGGTTCGCAGGTGCAAACCAAATTACGATCGCCGTAAGCTTCATCAACTCTGGATACGGAGGCAAAAAATTTATGCTCCCTTACCCAATCTAGTGGATACGCTGCTTTCTCTCGACTATAAGGTTTATCCCAAGCATCGGAAATCACGACCTGTTCTGTATGCGGGGCATTTTTCAGTACATTATTTGCTGCATCGGCGTTGCCATCGGCAATTTCTTCAATTTCCTGTTTAATGGAAATGAGCGCCTCTGCAAAACGATCGATTTCTTCTTTGCTTTCGGACTCGGTGGGCTCTATCATTAGTGTTCCTGCTACTGGGAAACTCACCGTTGGTGCATGGAAGCCGTAATCCATCAAGCGTTTGGCCACGTCGGCTACCTCAATACCCAGTGGTTTAAACTGTCGGAAATCGACAATACACTCATGAGCTACTCTGCCGTTTTCGTTGGCATAAAGAATGGGGAAATGATCGGCTAAAACTTCTTTCAGATAATTGGCGTTGAGAATCGCATGTGCGGTCGCTTTTTTCAACCCATCAGTACCCAACATTTTAATGTAAGCATAAGAAATATTGAGCACCAACGAAGAACCATACGGCGCAGCAGAAACGGCTTCTATGGCTTCCTTTCCACCTATCTTAACATTCGGGTTGGATGGAAGAAAAGGTACCAAATGCTCGGCCACACAAATTGGTCCCACACCAGGACCACCTCCGCCATGCGGTATTGCAAATGTTTTATGCAAGTTCAGGTGGCAAACATCAGCTCCCACATTACCCGGCGAGGTGTACCCCACTTGCGCATTCATATTGGCGCCATCCATATACACTTGTCCGCCATGCCGGTGAATAAGCGCTGTAATTTCTTTGATATTGGAGTCGAAAAAGCCATACGTGGAAGGATAAGTTATCATTACCGCTGAGAGATTTTGGCTGTGTTGCTCGGCTTTAGCTTTTAAATCATCAAAATCGATTTCGCCGTTAGGAAGATTTTTCACCACAACCACCTTCATTCCTGCAATAACAGCAGAGGCAGGATTGGTACCATGCGCCGATTGCGGAATGAGCACAATATTACGATGCTCTTCGTTTCTGGATTTATGGTATTCCCGAATCACCATTAAGCCCGTGTACTCTCCTTGAGCACCCGAATTAGGTTGGAGTGAAGTACCGGCAAAACCTGTGATTTCTGCTAAATCTTTTTCCAGTTCTTTAATCATTCTTTGGTAACCGCCTGCTTGTTCCGTTGGTACAAACGGGTGTACACTACCCCATTCTACCCAAGACAGCGGAAGCATTTCTGTGGCTGCATTAAGCTTCATGGTGCACGATCCCAAGGAAATCATAGAATGAGTTAGGGAAAGGTCTTTGCGCTCTAATCTTTTTATGTAACGCATTAATTCAGTTTCGGTATGGTATTTATTGAATACCTCTTCGCCCAGAATTTTGTCTGTTCTTAATAGTTCATGAGGAATCTTCAACTCCTCTTCAAAAACAACTTTGAAACTTTGTTTATCTTTAAAGTTGGCCAACACATCGATTAACGTTTGTAGTTTTTCTTTGGTAGTGGCCTCGTTCACAGAGATGCTTACAAAACCTTCTGTAAAATAATTCAGGTTAATTCGATTTTCGCGCATCATTCTCATCAATGCATTTTTCTCTTCTTCGTGCATTCTGAACTTTACCGTATCAAAGATGGGTTCTTCTACGATATCGTACTCCATTATTTTTAAAGTGGATCGCAGGGTTGCTGCCTTGTAATGAACTTGATCCGCGATAAATTCTAATCCCCTCGGACCGTGATAAACCGCATACATCCCAGCCATTACGGCCAATAATACCTGTGCCGTACAAATATTGGAAGTTGCTTTTTCTCTTTTAATATGTTGCTCTCTGGTTTGCAGCGCCATTCTTAACGCACGTTTTCCATAGGCATCTTGCGAAACGCCAATAATTCGACCCGGGAGATCTCTTTTATACTCTTCTCTACAGGCAAAAAATGCTGCATGTGGACCGCCGTAACCCATCGGGATCCCGAATCGTTGGGTGGTTCCTACCGCACAATCGGCGCCCATGGTTGCCGGTGATTTCAGCTTCACCAAAGCGAGTGGATCGCAGGCAACCACGACTTGCAAATTGAATTGTTTGTAGAGAGCAATATCTTCAGTATAGTCTATTATGATTCCGTTCTTCCCAGGATATTGCAACAATACACCAAAGTAAGAATCATTAAACTGATGGTTTTTGTGGTTACCAACAATCACATCAATACCAAGACCTTCAGCCCTCGTTTTCAGTACCGCGATTGTTTGTGGCAATACCAAATCCGAAATAAAAAATTTCTTCGCATCCGCTTTTTTCTGTTCTTTGCTACGGCTTTCGAAGAACATGTGCATGGCCTCCGATGCAGCAGTTCCTTCATCCAACAGCGAGGCATTGGCTAATGGCAAACCCGTTAAATCCACCACTACGGTTTGAAAATTAAGCAATGCTTCTAATCTACCTTGTGCAATTTCTGCCTGATATGGCGTATAGGCCGTGTACCAAGAAGGGTTTTCTAAAATATTTCTTTGGATAGCACTTGGCAAAATAGTGTTGTGGTAACCAAATCCTATGTAGTTATCAAACGCAAGATTTTTAGATGCCAATTCTTTGGAATGGGCCAACATTTCGTATTCGGATAAGGCCTCCGAAATGTCGAGATCTTCTGCTAAACGAATCGTGCTGGGAATGGTTTGCGAAACAAGTTCGTCGATGTCGGAAACGCCAACTTTCTTCAACATGGCCTCTTTATCGGCTTCGTTCAGAGAGATGTGACGGTTTACAAACTTTGTGGTGTTCATTACTTTATTTGATTTATTTTTTGGAAAAAAGGTTCGTAAAAATACAAAAATTTGTGCAACATTGCAATGAGCCCATCGCGTAGATATGCAAGAAAGAACTAAAGATAAAAAACCTTTTTAAGAACTGAAAAAATTGCTAATGACAATGATAGCCGCCAAAACAAGAAAAATGATAGCCAACAGTACCCTTATGTTTCTTGGTGTTTCCACTACAAAAGGATTAGGACGCCTTGGCGATTGATCTCGCAGCGGCTGCTCTTGGGATTGATTTTCTTTTTGTGCGATAGCCATCTCTGAAATCGTGATACCCTGCACCACCGTTTTGTTGAGCAATGTATTGGTGGCATGCAGCAAAAGTTGAAATTTACCTTCTTTGAATTCTTTTATCCTAAATATTCTTTCTCCGCTCTGTTTCTCGAGCCCAAATGGAAGTACCTTCACAACATCTGCGTTCTGGGTTTGCCAGGTAAGAATAACTTCCTCTCCTTTAGAAGCGCGCACGGTACTGGCAGAAAAATGAATTATTGAAGGGGGTAATGTGGGGCGAAAAGTCCTTTGTTGATGGGCAAAATTTTCGTCGTACATTCTTCTTTTATCTGGAACACTTAACATTTCATAGGCCTCCTGAATCTCTCGAAATCGATGGGCAAAAAAATCGTCGCCAGGATTTTTATCGGGATGATACTTTAAGGATAATTTTCGGTAGGCCTTTTTGATTTCTTCATCGGAAGAAGATGCCTCAATTCCCAAAAAATAATAATAATCCTTCACCCGATTTTTTCTTGTCGCAAAATTACTCTTTTTCCATGAAGATGAAAAAGCGAAAATCGTAAGCAAATGTTGAAAAGTGAAATAAAACGGTAAACACAAGATGATGAATTGCTATTACAAGTGATGGTATTATTTTTAAATGATCGACACATATCTTTGCGAACACCTCCTATTGAGCCAAAAAAGCGGAAAGCAATAGTGCTTCCCGCTGATTAAACCATTATGTTGCAGAACAATTACGCTTCTGATGCACAACATTTGCTGTTTTCACAACATCTTGAACTGAATTTTTCTTTAAGTTTATTTTTGAGCTCTGCATACTTTTCATCATCCATTTCACGAATGGTATCCGCAACATCGAATGGTGATCGACTCTTGATTCCGTACTCTTCGAAAATACCTTTCATGAATCGCTTTCTATCGATCATTTTTTTAGCTGCGAATGCAACAGCTACTACTGCAAGTGCTCCTAATGCACCTTTTACTCCTGAATTTTTCATTTTTTTTAAATTTTACGTTTTACTACTCTTGTTTTTTAGTAAGACGTACAATTATTGAAAATACTTTAATTATTTTTCCTTTAAATAAAAAAAAGCTGCAGGTATATTGCAAAAAAAACGAGCACTGCTGCTCGTTTAGTTAATCTCTGCGAAAGAAGTTACCGCTTTCACATCGCTTTTTCCACATCTCTTTTAGCCGTTCTTTTTCTTCATCACTCATTGAGCTGCAATGATTATCGGTCCATCTTCTGAACTTTTCCTTTCCTTTTCTCTTCCATCCGTTGCCGCCTTTTCCTCCGAATCCTCCAAAGAGGATTTTACTCAGCACCAAAATACCCATCGCCTGCCAAAAGCTGATGATTTTAACACCCACAATCTCCGGCAACAAAAGGTTCCAAAGCCACATTACAATTCCGGTTACGGCAAAAAACATGGCAATACCGCCCAATATAAATAAAGCTATTTTTACTTTAAAATTTCTCATTGTTATTCTTTCAAATCTTTATATAAACCCGCCATTCTGTTTCGCAAATGCTTCATGGCGTAATTTTTTCTACTGATAATGGTTTTAATATTTTCTCCCTGTTCATCAGCAACTTCCTGTAATTTTTTCCCTTCAATTTCGGTATGCACAAATGCAATTCGCTGCTTTTCGGGCAACTCTTCCAATGCAGTAAAAAGTTGTTTCCAAACTTCATCCCGAAACAGCAAAAGTTCAGGGTTTTCAGAATCGTCCAGCAATAAGATATCCTTAATTGAAAAGCTACCGTCATCATCTTCGTAAACGAAGTCCTCCAGATTTTCAGTTGTTTTCTTTCTGTATTTATCGATAATTTTATTGTTGGACACGCGAAAAAGCCAGCCACCGACATTAGCAATATCATCAATGTTGGTAAGATTACTGAACTGATACCATACTTCCTGCAAAATATCTTCCGCATCCTCTGTATTTCTAACTTTAGGGCGAATAAAAGACATCAGCTTGCCACCGTAATTTTTTACGGTTTGTGCAATTATACTTTCTCTTTCATGTTGCGGCATATAGGTTACTTCCAACTCCATAATTATGATGACGAACGGAAATAATTTTTACTTTAAATATTATGAGTGGTAAGCCGTTTCTAATTCTTTGATCTCGATTTTTGTCATGTGCAGCATGGCTTCTACCGTCTTACGTGCTTTTTCGGGATTATCGAAATCGTTCATCAGTTCTAATAAGCGTTTCGGAACAATTTGCCAGCTCATGCCAAACTGGTCTTTCAGCCAACCGCACCTTCCTTCCTTTCCTCCATCTGCAGTTAAGGAATTCCAGTAATAATCGGTTTGTTCCTGATCATCAGTCATAATCACTACTGAAATTGCTTCGGTAAAATTGAAAGGATGATTGTGGGAATTGTCCATGCAAAAAAAATCATAACCATCTAATACAAAATGAGCATGTTGCACATTTTCAGGAATCTCGTGGTTTTCATTGCCTACTCCATCTCCGAATTTTAGTACCTTTTCTATTTGTGAATGTGGAAAGATACTGGTATAAAATTTCATCGCCTGCATGGCTTTTCCATTATTATTATCCAAGAACATCAGCGTTGGAATGATGGCTTGATCTGTTCTTTTAGAACCCAAAAACAATTGCCAAGTTACCCCAAACTTATCGCGGACCCAACCGTATTTTTTGCTCCACGGGTATTCGTCCAGCGAAAGAATAACGTCGCCACTTTCGGAAAGCAATTCCCAATAGCGATCGATATCATTCTCGTTCTCCACCACTAAAGTAAAAGAAACAGAAGCATTTTTTTGAAAAGCCGGACCTCCATTAAGCAGCATCATTCGTTGACCAAACAGCTCCAAATTAATGACCATAGGAGAATCTACTGTAATTTTACCACTGAAAACATAGCAGTAAAAATCGGCACACTGCTTTGCATCGCCATTGTACCAAAGACATGGAAAGATATTATTATTCACTATTTACTAAATTTAAGATGGATTTAATGACTTATGATGCTTTAGTTATTTTCAACATATTTGTGAAAACGATCAAGAATTGCATACCAGCCAACGCGCTGCATTTCCCTACTGTTTTTTAATTCTGGTTCAAAAATCTCAACGATCTCCGTAGTATGGTCATCAATTTTATTAAACAATACCTCTATTTTTCTACCGTCATCCAGATGACTTTTAACGCTTTCTAGCAATTTAATCTCATCAATTTCTCCTGCAAAGTTGTAGCCGAATCTTTTATCCTTGTACTCTAAACGATAATCGAAACGACCACCTTCTCGAAAATCACTCAACGCTTTGGGGCAGTGCCAATTCGTGGTCGGAAAATTCCATTTAACGACATGTTTCGGATTATAAAAATAATCCCAAACCTTGTGCACCGGCTGCAAAATGGTAATCTTGATGGTAATTGGATCATTCATTGCTTACAAATTTCCCTAAAATTAAGCATAATTATTGAGATGTTTTTTTTTAAATGACTCAGCCAACTAAAAACCGACTATGAGTACTGAAGTTTTTGCGCAAAAAAACTTTGCCAAAAATATTCGACAAAGTTTTTAGGTAATTTGTTCATAGTTTGCTATACCAATACAGTGAGTGCTGCATCGTAATTGGGTTCCTGGGTTATTTCTGGAACCTGTTCTTCATAGATGACCTCATTATTTTCATCGGTCACAATTACGGCTCTGGATAGCAAACCTTTCATAGGTCCATCGATAATGGTAACACCATAATCATCACCGAAAGTGCCGCGGAAATCGGATAAAGTTTCCACATGATCCAATCCTTCAGCGGCGCAAAATCTGCCCAAAGCAAAAGGTAAATCTTTGGAAACATTAATAACTACAGTATTTTGTAAGTTTCCTGCCTCAACGTTAAATCGTCTTGCAGAGGCCGCGCACACACCAGTATCTATACTTGGGAAAATATTGAAAATCTTTCTTTTCCCATCATAGTCCTCAAGGGTTTTCACTTCTAATTTTTCATTGACCAGAGCAAAATCTTTTACGGCTAAGCCAATTTCTGGCAGATGACCGATGGTGGTGATGGAATTTCCTTTTAAAGTGATATTTGCCATTTTTTATATTTTTTTGGTTGAATCAAATTTAGTCAAAAAAAGAGCCGCGCGACGGTTAATTACAAAGATTTAATAGTTTTTTAACTTTTATCAGAAGCGGTGGCGAAGTCTGGCCATAAACCCTTCGGATTCTTTCTTTTCGAATTCGTCGAGGTAGCGTTTTGCGTAGGTTCTGCCCTCTTCAATGATGGAAGAATATTTCAAA
>MKTK01000020.1:67410-82360 GCA_001898255.1 Chryseobacterium sp. 39-10
TTGATCAACAAATCTGGCGGATTTTTGGCAATAGAGGCATGTGCGGTTTGCTCAATCAAAATACTGATTGTTCTGTCGAGCAACCACCGGTAGTTTACCGCTGCTTCATGTTGCAAGATAGAAGGGTTATTACTGGCATTTACCACCTGATTCTGATGCATTTCGACGGCCGATTTTTCAACATTATCTGAACCTACAGCAATTAGAGCTTCTACTTTTGCAGAGTTTACATCTACTGCGATCAGGCGAGTTCCCCACTTTTTCTTCACATGGTTCACCGGTAAATTATTGTAAACACCTCCGTCAACGAGGATCATTCCGTCCCGTCGAACCGGGGTAAAAAGCGTCGGAATAGAGGTAGATGCACGCAAAGCTTCATGCAAGCTGCCTTCACTGAAAAGCACTTCCTGCCGTCCCAAAATATCAGAAGCCACCGCCGAAAAAGAAATCGGAAGATCAAGAATATCTTCATCCGGAACAAATTTCCCTAGGGCCGACATAATTCTTTCTCCCTTGATGAGTCCTTTATTGCGGAAGGAAATGTCCATCAGCCGAAACAGCGAATACCGATTAAGTTTGGACAGCCAAAGTTTAAAATCAGGAAGTTTGCCAGCAGCATAAATTCCGCCAACCATCGCTCCCATTGAAGTTCCACAGATTTGAGTAATTTCATAACCACGCATTTCGAGCTCTTCGATAACGCCAATGTGCGCCAAACCTCTTGCGCCACCTCCGGAAAGTACTAACGATATTTTTTGGGTTGCCATACTTGAATTCTGACTTTAAAAATATGATTTTTTTAATAACTTCCATCCTTTTTTACACTGAAATCCACAAAGATCATTTGACACAGTAATATCCTGAAGTCAAATCCTGACTGTAATAACAGCCATAGGAAAATCTTCGATTTCCCCCATTGGTACGAGCATCTTGCTCGTGTGCGTTTAAATATTTACACAACTATCCGAAACTTGATCAATAAAAATTGCCTGAGAATGCTTTATTTTGAAAAACATCTCAACTTTTTTCAACTATGGTCAAGCAAAGTCCCGCTCAATCTGCAAGGAAATTTGATTCGATATTAATTTCCTGCTTTCCTGCTTTTTCCTATTTTGAGAAAAATTCTATAAATGATCCACGGAAAACTGCGAGAAGAGAAAAACTGCCTGAACTGCTAGCATATTGTGGAAGAAAGATTCTGCCCGCATTGCGGACAGGAAAACATCCAAACAAGACAGCCGTTTTACTTTCTTTTCACGCATTTTGCAGAAGACCTTACTCATTACGACGGACAGTTCTGGAAAACCATCAAATACCTGCTCTTCCACCTGGGAAGACTAACCTAAGAATATCTCGCCGGAAAACGGCAACAGTATGTCGCACCGGTAAAACTTTATATTCAACCGTTTACTTCTTCATTGCACACCATCGGATTTATCAGACCCGAATAAGAACAACCATCTTAAAAGGACTGCTGATTTTTGTAATTAATGGCTTTTCAATGCTGATATTATTATTGGGATTGATCGCCCTCAGCTTCCTGATGATTCATTAAAAAAACAAAAGCCGCATTTTAATGAGGAAGAGCAAAGGTATTGATTTGCTTTTTCTATAATTCCGGCATATATAGGTTTGAGATGAATGCGGACACTCATAATTACATAACCCACAGAACCATTCCTTTATTTTTGATACAAAAACCGAAGCCATCAATAAAAATATCAATCCAATCGATAATCGTAGAGGTTACAAAATGTGGTTTTCCCTGATCTCTTATGACATAACTGTCTTTCATTGGCGGCGTTTTATCAAAGATAGTTATTTTTTTGATGGCTCAAAGTCGGGAGCAATTGCGCAGCGGGGTTGCTGCTGAATCGATTTGTTTCAATGTTCGGAATAAACCCCGAACTTGAGAAAAATAAACACAAGATTAGGCAATTCTTAGAATTTGGTAAGATTGCAGCATGATGTTTTTAGCGAATTGTTGTTAAAAAGCCTTGTTAGAAGAAATCTGGAAAATTTCATTTAAAAGGACAAGATGTATTCAAAAGTACGCCTGTTAGGCGTATCTTTTCCGTTATTCTTTTGTGGCATTCCAGAGCCTCTTCTAACGGCGTGATTTAGATACTCTGTTTTTTTCTACACTTTCTTTTTTAGGTATCTTTGTTGCAAAATAATTTTTTTAACTTAATAATATAATGATGAAAAAAGCAATTTTTCTCTTTGTGTTTGTACTTATTACAACTAATGGTTTTGCAATAAATATTACTCTAACAACAGATAATCTGTTAGGAGTTAAGAAAAAGATAGCATCCTCTATTCTTTTCGTTAAGCCTACAGGATCGGGAATGCAAGATGGTAGTAGTTGGGAAAATGCTTCATCTGATATACAAGCTATGATAAATATAGCTTCTCCCAATACCCAGATTTGGATTGCTGCAGGAACTTACAAACCAATTAGACCTGCAAATAATCTTGGAGTTATAGAACTCAATAACCGCGATAATGCTTTTGTGATGAAAGACAATGTTTCGCTTTATGGCGGATTTTCCGGAGTGGAAACTTCTGTTGACGAACGTGATATAATTGCTAATCCTACCGTTCTTAGTGGTGATTTCAATGAAGATGATGTTGTTGCCGGAATCGGAAAAACCTTAACTATTTCAAATTCTGCGGAAAACGCTCATCACGTCATTATTAACAGAGGAACAGTAACGATAGATGGTCTTAAAATAGCAGGAGGTGCTGCAAATGGTGGTTTTACAATTCAGATTGGCAATAGTTCTATTAATAGTGCTTATGGAGGAGGGATTTTTAATATCAATGGAACGCTTACCCTAAGTAATGTAATATTCACAGCAAATACAGCAACAGATTTAGGTGCTGGAATTTATACAATTAATGGTACTCTCATTCTTAATAATTGCTCAGTAAATCAGAATTTGAATATTATGAAATACGGTGGAGGAATCTATCAGCAATCTGGAAATATCAGTATGCACAACTGCGAAGTAATGGGAAATTATTCACGAAATATGAGTGGCGGAGGAATATATTTTTATGTGGGTACAGTCAGTATAAATAACAGTAATATTAGTCATAATGCAACAAATCTTACCGGTGGAGGTATTCACAATTATTTGGGTACTCTCAATTTATTGAATTCTGTAATTAGTAACAATTCTGCTAACAGTTCCGGTGGAGGAATCGTTTCCCAACAATTTGTAAATACAGTCACCAAGATAACCAACTGCACAATTAGTAAGAACATTTCTCAATACGTGGGAGGAGTTGTTGGAAATGCGCAATTTAGGAATAGTATCGTTTGGTCTAATATCTCTGATTATTATGAAACTAATGGTACAAATTTTCAACCCACAATAATGTATCACAGCATTATCGAAGGATTAAACATTGGTGGTAGTGGTTCCGGCAATATTGACGGAACAAATCCATCTCTCCTTGTATTCACCGATTCGCAAAACAATGATTTTTCACTTGCAAGTGGAAGCTCACTGATAGATGCAGGAAGTAATACGCTTTATGAAAACGAGGGAGGAAATCTTATATTGGATAAAGATATAGCAGCAAATCCGAGATTAGTTAATGTGAATATTGATTTGGGCGCTTATGAATTTGGCGGAGAAATGTCAGTACCAGATATTAATAAAAAAGAAATTATAATCTATCCAAATCCTGTAAAAGATATTCTAAGTTTTTCAGAAGAAGTTTCTAATATCAGAATAACAGACATTTCGGGTAGAACGGTAAAAGAGATTTTCACTAAAGGAAAATTGGTAAATGTTGCCAATCTTGCAAAAGGAAGTTATATCATTACTGCGGTTGGAAAATCCGGAGAAAGGATTAACAGAAAATTTATTAAGGAGTAACATCACACGCACCGTCATTGCGAGGAGGGACGACGGAGCAATCCGTTGGATAAATCTTTCACTCGCACACATTGTAAAATAAAAAACGTCGTAGGTCTCTGAAAACCTATGAAGTTTTATTCATTCTATCCGTATCATAATGATATGGCTTTATTTCGTCCAGTTGATTTTGGTTTGTGTTACATTTTCGGAATCCGTTCCAATCATGACGACAAACTCGCCGGCTTCCCAGTCGTATTTCAGATTGTTGTCGTAAAATTTCAGGTCTTCGGGAGAAATATCGAAAGTTACTTTCTGGCTTTCCCCTTTTTTCAGGAATATTTTTTTGAAGCCTTTCAGCTCTTTTACAGGTCTCGTGATGCTTCCCACCAAATCCCTGATGTACGGCTGCACCACTTCCGCACCGTCATAGTTTCCGTTGTTGGTCAATGTTACGGATGATTGAATGGTTTGGTTTCCTTTAGGATTCGCATTGGAAACCCGCTGCGCAATTGCTCCCGACTTTGAGCAAATACATTTCACTATTCATAATTATTGTATTTCCAGAATTCATTTTTACCTGAAACATCAATAACAGGTTTTTCCGCAATTTCAATTTCAACAAGTCCTTCGCTAAAAGAACAATTTAATGAGGAAGAGCAAAGGTATTGATTTGCTTTTTCTCCAATTCCGGCACGCACAGGTTTGAAATGAATGTGGTTACTCATAATTACATAACCCATAGAACCATTCCTTTATTTTTGATACAAAAACCGAAGCCATCAATAATAATAATAATAATAATAATATCCCGATTATTCTTTCGGGTAAAAATATCAATCCAATCGATAATCGTAGAGGTTAAAAATGTGGTTTTCCCTGATCTCTTATGGTATAATCGTCTTTTATTGGCAGCGTTTTATCAAAGATAATTATTTTTTTAATGGCTCAAAGTCGGGGAGCAATTGCGCAGCGGGTTCTAAAAAGAATCGAATTTTTTTTTACCAACTATCGAATCTTTTTGTTCTATAAATGATTCGTGTCCATACATTAGATTAGTTTTAGAAACTGTTTAGTTTTTACCAACTAAAATTTTTAGAATGTAAATTAATCGTTTTTTCTATGCTTTCGCATTCTTTTGAGCGTATTTTTCACTTTTCATTTTCGATTGAGCCCGCTCAATCTGCAAACATGAAGCAAAAAATCCATCTCAAAATTTCTCCGAAATCAAAAGAAATAAAATATAAACAGTTTCTTAAACATCCTCTAAAAAAAGATGATTACCGCCAATGATTCCAAAAAGGTAAATTTTAACTAAATTTGTGGGTCTCAAAATAAAATCAAAAATAATTTAATAATGTCTGCATCTAAAATCTACTACACTTTAACGGACGAAGCGCCCATGTTGGCAACCCATTCGTTTTTACCTATTGTGAAAGCGTTTACCCATTCTGCTCATATTGAAATCGAGGTTCCGGACATTTCTTTGGCAGGACGAATCCTGGCTAATTTCCCCGATTTTTTAAACGAAGATCAGAAAGTCCCCGATTATTTATCTTCATTAGGTCAGTTAGCCACACAACCTGATGCAAACATCATCAAATTACCCAATATTTCCGCATCAGTTCCTCAATTGGAAGAAGCCATTGCTGAGCTTCAAAAAAAAGGTTATGCGCTGCCCAATTATCCTGCAGAGCCCAAAAATGATGACGAAAAAATCATCCACTCAAGATATGCAAAAGTGCTCGGAAGCGCGGTAAACCCTGTTCTTCGGGAAGGAAACTCTGACCGTAGAGCACCAAAATCCGTGAAAGATTATGCAAAAGCCAATCCACACAGAATGGGAGAATGGAAAGCTGACTCCAAGACATCGGTTGCCTACATGCATAATGGAGATTTCTATGGTACTGAAAATTCTACCACGATTGAAAATGACGGTCAATACCGAATTGTTTTCTACGGAAATGATGGCTCGAAGAAGGTTTTGAAAGATGATGCCCCTTTAAAGGCCGGCGAAATCATTGACTCTTCCGTAATGAATATCAATGCGCTGAAAGCATTTGTTCAAACCGCCATCAACGAGGCCAAAGAAAAAAACGTTCTCCTTTCTGCCCACCTGAAAGCAACGATGATGAAAGTGTCGGACCCCATCATTTTCGGAGCTGTGGTGGAGACGTATTTTAAAGATGTTTTCGAAAAATATAGAGATACTTTTAAATCATTAGACATTAATCCCAATTTTGGACTGGCCACTCTATATGAAAAAATTGCTGGCCATCCGCAGGAAGCCGCCATTAAGGCAGATATTGAAAAAACCATCGAAAACGGACCGAGAATCGCAATGGTAAATTCGGATCACGGTATTACCAACTTTCACGTTTCATCTGACGTCATTGTGGATGCATCGATGGCTGCTTTGGTAAGAGGTGGAGGAAAAATGTGGAATAAAGACGGTAAAGAAGAAGATACCGTATGTATTATTCCTGATCGTACTTACGCTGGTTTTTATGAAGCCATTGTGGACGACATGAAGAGAAATGGCGCAATTGACCCGCGTACTTTTGGCTCTGTTCCAAACGTTGGTTTAATGGCGCAAAAAGCTGAAGAATACGGCTCTCACGACAAAACCTTTCAGGTATCCGGCAATGGTGTGGTAAAAGTGGAAGACGAAAACGGAACAGCGTTGTTGGAACAAAAAGTGGAGCAAGGCGATATTTTCAGAATGTGTCAAACGAAGGATGCCCCCGTACAAGACTGGGTAAAACTGGCCGTGAACAGAGCCAAACTTTCTGATACGCCCGCAATTTTTTGGTTGGATAAAGGCAGAGCTCACGATGCACAAATCATCAAAAAAGTTGAAAAATATCTTAAAAACTACGACTTAACGGGTCTCGATATCCGAATTATGGATGTGAAAGATGCCATGCTGGAGACGCTGAAACGCGCAAGAGAAGGCAAAGACACGATTTCGGTTTCCGGAAACGTGTTGAGAGATTATTTAACCGATATGTTTCCGATTCTGGAATTGGGTACTTCTGCCAAAATGCTTTCCATTGTTCCACTGATGAATGGTGGCGGTTTGTTTGAAACAGGAGCTGGTGGATCCGCACCAAAACATATCGAACAGTTTCTGAAAGAGGGCTATTTACGATGGGACTCTTTGGGTGAATTCCTTGCATTGCAGGCAAGTTTGGAACACCTTGCTCAAACCCAGAACAATTCGAAAGCCAAAGTTTTATCTGATGCTTTGGATGAGGCCAATGCAAAATTTTTGGCCACTGATAAATCTCCGGCAAGAAAAGTGGGTGGAATTGATAACCGCGGTTCACACTTCTATTTAGCGATGTATTGGGCAGAAGCGTTGGCCAACCAGACGAAAGATGCCGAAATATCAGCACACTTTAAACCAGTTGCCGCCGCGATGCTGGATAATGAAACTAAAATAAATGCAGAGCTCATCGCTGCACAAGGACAACCACAAAATATTGGCGGATATTACAAACCCGACGAAAATATGGAATATGCGGCCATGCGGCCAAGTGCTACGTTAGACACCATCATTAACGGCATTTAATTTCCCTTATTTTTAACAAAAAAAGCTTCTTTCGGGAAGCTTTTTTTGTGTTGTCAATTGTTCTGCAATAAAATAACTAACTTTAGCATCATTAAACTTAAAAATATTTAAAAATGGAACAGTCGGCCCCTTCAAAATTTTGGTTTCTTCCGTTACTGAGCGGAATTCTCTTCATCATCGCAGGTATATGGATATTCAGAACCCCTGAATCTTCGTACGTTGCTTTATCAATTTTATTTGCAGCCGCATTTTTTGTAAGCGGTATTTTTGAAATCTTCCGTGCGCTTGGCAACACGCAGCAAAAGAGTTGGGTCTGGGGATTGGTTTTCGGCCTTGTCGATTTAATTTTCGGAATTTGGCTACTTTCGTCGCCTGTTATTTCTGCGCAGGTATTGTCGCTTTATGTTGGTTTCATCGTCCTTTTCCGATCCATATCAAGTATTGGTTTTGCGATGGATTTAAAAAACCTGAAAACATCATCTTGGGGTATTACGCTTCTATTTGGAATTTTAGGGGTATTCCTTGGAATTCTTATTTTGTTTAACCCCATTTTAGGAGGTATTACAGTGATTGTTTATACGTCACTGGCATTTATCTTCATTGGCTTTTTTCAGGTTGCACTGGCTTTTTCGCTGCGAAAATTAAAATAAAATCTATCTTTTTCTTCGAGTAAACGTCCCAAAACTAGGGGCGTTTTTTATTTCAGGTTATTGTAAATAGCTTCCACTTTAGAAATGTATTTGCCATAGAAATACCTGAACCACCATAAGCCGAACAGCACAATAAAAATACAACTCAATACAAATAAGACGACAAACAAAGTACTGCTGATTACAAAATGATTATTGGGCAAATAGAAAAGAATAACAAACTCTGCCAGAAACAGCGGGATGCAGGCTATATAATAATCTTTATAAATTTCGGTGGTGATCTTCAGATCGAACAAAAGTTCAGAAATACGCTCTTTTGTTACTGCAGATTCGTTCGGAATTTTATGATAAAGCTGATAGAATTTAGAGAAAAAATAAATCACAATAAACAAAAAAGTGATCAAAAACAAAATAAAGATAACATTGGCTTCCTTGGTATAATGCTTGGTAACAGGCAATACCGTGAATGAAACAACAAAAACAGCCATTGCGGTACTCCAAAACTCCATTCGCATATTCTTGCGAATTTTTTCCAACGGAAGATGAATTTCTTTCTGTTTCTCCAGTGAAATTTCCGGAGTTTCGTTAATCTCCTCCTTTTTATAAAGTTGCTTAAGGTCGTCTAATTCCATAACTATTCTTTTTTAAAATACCAAAATGTCGATCATTCCCAGATAAAACAAATAATTTAGAATTCCACCAATTTTTTGAGTTTGTCTTTTGCACGATTGAGTTTTACTCTTGCATTCACTTCTGTAATTCCTAAATTTTCAGCCATTTCCTTTCCGGAAACATCCTCCAGATAATAAAAAATCAGTGCCTTATCAACAGGGTTAAGCTGTTGAATGGCTTCGTACATTTTTTTTAATTTCACTTCATCCTGAAAGTTATATTCTTCCTCCTTTACCTTAAAAAGATGCACGTCATCGTTCTGAATAATACTTCTTTTCTTTTCGGATTTAAGGAAAACAATGGCGGTGTTCAATGCAATTCTATAGAGCCAGGTTGAAAACTCACTTTTTCCCTGAAATGAAGAATACGACTTCCATACCTGATAGGTTATTTCCTGAAACAAGTCATGTTGATCATCGGCACAATCCATGTACATTCTAGAAATCTTATAGATCACACCTTTGTGCTTTTCCATTCTCTCTAAAAATTCTTTCTCCAATGCCGACATTTTTGCAGTAATCTTGTGAGTAAGTAGCAATTTACTTTTTTTGTTACAATCCTGACGAAAAAAAAACCTTCCGGTAGGTTTCCGAAAGGTTTCTATTCTCTATGGATATGATTTGTATTTACAACATTTTCAGGTTATTCACTTCCAAATCGGTGAGAATTCTCCAGTTTCCACGTTTTACGTTTTTCTTGGTTAAACCAGCAAACATCACGCGATCCAGTGCTTCCACTTCATATCCTAATTTTTGGAAAATTCTACGCACAACCCTGTTCCAGCCGATATGAATTTCTATACCGACTTCGTTTTTCGGTTTACCGTCGATGTAGGAAATCTGATCCACTTCTGCTACTCCTTCTTCAAGGCGAATTCCTTCAGCAATTGTATTCAGATCTGCGCGATCAAGTTTACGATCAAGTGTGACATGATAAATTTTCTTCATGTTAAACGAAGGATGCGTCAATTTCTTGGTCAAATGTCCATCGTTGGTGAGCAAAATAACGCCTGTGGTGGAACGATCCAATCTTCCAACCGGAAAAAGGCGGTATGGTGATGCATTGGCCACCAAATCCATCACGGTTTTTCTTGCTTTCTCGTCTTTGGTGGTACTGATGTATCCTTTGGGTTTGTTGAGTATAACATAAACCGGTTTTTCTGGTGTAATTCCCTGTCCATCGAAGATTACCTTATCGGTTTTTTGCACCTGATAACCCATTTCCGTCACCACTTTTCCGTTGACCTGAACCAATCCCTGGGTGATGAGTTCGTCTGCCTCTCTTCTGGAACAAATTCCGGAATTGGCAATATACTTATTCAAACGAATGGTATCTTTGTGTAGATCCTTATCAATTTTATTGAGTTTTCTGCGCTGTACAAACGATTTTGCGCGATCTACGTCTTTATCGCCAAATTTATTATATGTTTTTTTGGGTCCGGATTTACGGTCACCATTTTCATACTTGTCGCGTGTATCAAAGGATTTACCTATCCTTTTACCACCAGGTTTTCTGGAGGTGCGTTCTATTGATTTCTCAAAAGATTTTGCTTCGGATTGCGAAAGCAAACGCGGCTCCCTTGTGGATTTTCTTTCAGTTTTCTCCTCCGATCCTTCAGGTTTTGATGAGCGTGAAGATACAGCTCTTGAGCTTGAGGAAGCCGGCCTTCCTGGTTTTGAAGAGGTTATCCGTGGTCTTCGTGGTTTATCATTGCTGTTTCTGTCTCGGCTCATTGTTCTGAAAATTTTTGCAAAGATAGTGTTTTACGCACGAAGTTGATTAAGCCCTTTCGCAGAGCCATCAGGATCAACAATGAAAAATAGCGAAATGATTTAATAATACTTGAGGTAAATTCCATTGGCCAACATGGCAAAGATACCAATGAGAATCCATATTCGGAGGGCATTCAGGTTAATGAACTTTGAGTTTTTACTCGGATTCATCAGCAGAAAAACAGAAAAAACCTGAATAAAAAGACTGTAGCCAAAATAGTAACTCATAATACTGTGCAAACCACTGCGTGCAACAATCATGGCGCTAACTCCCATGGCAAAAATAAGAAGAAGAATGAGGATTACCGTTGACTTCTTCTTACCGAAATGATTGGGAATGGTAGCATAACCAAAAACTTTATCGGCATTTTTTGTAAGTGTATCCTTGATGATATCGATAATTAAAAGCATCAGAAAGATGAATACCGACATCAAGAAAACTTTGAATGAAAAAGTGCGATAGTACACCAACATTCCAAAGAAAGGATAAAGCGTTAACCCCACAAAAGTGAGATTATTGAGGATGAGCAATTTGCTGAGTTTATGGCTATAAAACCACATCAAAAACTGATAAAGAAGGAAGAAAAAGAAAACCCTTTCCGAAATTAAAAATGCCACACCTAAAGACACAAAATTCAGCAACAGATAACCGTAGAGAAAATATTTCTGTTTGATGAAAGCTTGAACTCTTGTTCTGAAAGGTTTGGTAAGCTGATCTTTCTCGCGATCGTAAAACTGATTGATAATTCCACCCGCTAAAATACTTAACACCGTGCAGAAAATGATACCGTGCACCCTAAAATCGAAAACAAAATTCCGCAAGCTTTCTTCTTGGTTAAAAAGAAAAAATGTTGATACATACAAGGCAAATGTAAGTAGTAGCGTCACAAAAAAACGCGCTCCCAAAAGGAAGCCAACGAATTGTGAAAACCGATAAACAGCAGGATTTTTCATGTATTAAGCCGAACAAAATTAGCAATTAATCTTGATTTTTCGGCTTGGAAATGATCAGAATCTATAAATCACCTCTTTGTTGAACCCTTCCAGCATTTTTTCGGCTTTGCTATAATCTTTGGTGAATCCCAAAATATAGCCACCACCACCACTGCCACAGAGTTTCAGATAATAGGCATTGGTATCTAATCCTTTTTTCCAGACATTGTAAATACTTTCCGGAATCATTGGTTTAAAATGTTCGTACGCCCATACCGAAAGATTTTTCAGGTTACGGAATAGCGGGTTCATTTCTTTTTTGAGGAATGCATCGATGCAGGCATTATTGTATCGTATGAATTCTTCCTTCAGCGTTTTGCGGAAACCTTCGGTCTTCATTTTCTCGAAAAAGATTTGAACCATTGGTCCCGTTTCACCAGTAATCCCCGAATCGATGAGGAAGATCGCCCCTTTTCCCTCTTCACTTTGAGGAATAGCTACTTTACCCACATTTTCTTTATTCTCGATAAGAATGGGAAGGTTCATATAACAGATCAGTGGATCAATTCCCGAACTTTTACCGTGGAAAAAGCTCTCCATTTTGCCAAAAACTTTTTTCAGATCCTTTAATTCATCTTTTGAAATATGCTCTGGAAGTAATTTATTAAGCGAATACTTTTCGAAAACGGCAGCAACCAAAGCCCCCGAACTTCCAACTCCATAACCTTGTGGAATGTTAGAATCAAAGAAAAGCCCTTTTGCTATGTCTTTTTGGAAAGCACTGATATTGAGTTTAAATTTCTCGGCAACCTCCAGATTCTTCAGAAAATCTGAATATTTCTTCAAAGAGGCATTTGATTTTATTTCAAATTCGCTTTTTAAATCGGCAAATTTAAACGTCCCTTTGTAGAAGCTGTATGGCAACGTAAGTCCCTGTGAATCTTCTATAATTCCGTACTCGCCGAACAATAGGATTTTTGCGTAAAATAAAGGATTGGTCATTGTTTTATTAATCCATTGATTTTCAATTGCAAAATTACAAAAAATTTAATTAACCTATTCTAAGTAATTTCAAAAGATAACACGTTGTGCTTCATGCTCCGTACTTTAATACTCTTATTTACCATTAATGATTTTAACCTTTACAAAACGTATTAAAATGAGTCCCACAAAGAAAAATATCGACATTGATAAAGCAGAATACCGCATGTTGTGATAGTGCTCAATCATGGTAGCAAAAATAAATGTACCCAAAATAATGGCAATTTTCTCCAGCACATCATAAAAACTGAAATAAGTGGTATTGTCCATGCCATTTTCTGGCAGCAGCTTGGAGTAGGTTGACCGTGACATAGCCTGCAAACCGCCCATCACCAAACCTATAATCCCTGCAATCCCGTAAAACTGATATTCCACATTGGGATTCTCGTTCTTCAGATAGTATGCAGAAAGACAGGCAACAATCCATAAAACAATGGCAATAGAAATCACATTTTTGTTGCCAATTTTTCGGGAAAGTCGAGAAAATATCATAGCTCCAATAATGGCCACAATCTGAATCACCAGCAACGTCATGATCAACTTATCCTGTGCAAGGTTGATTTCGCTTTTTCCAAACAGGGTTGCCATCAGGAAAATGGTCTGCATACCGACGCTGTAAAAGAAAAAACTAGAAAGGAAGAATTTCAGATTTCGATCTTTAAAAAGTTTGTTGCCTACTTTAAACAATTCACGGAAACTCTGCTTGGTAATATCAATATAGAATGCGATATTATCTTTCAATACCTCCCAAAAGCCACCTTGTTCTTCATGTCTTTTAAATATATTTTTATAGTTCAGCAGCACTAAATCTTTAGGCAATTGTTCTTTAACATTTCCAAATTGTGGCAAATACTTGAAGGTGTATTGTGAAAAACCAAACCACCAAGCGCCGGTCAACAGAAAAGCAACCCGCGTGTAAATCTTGGCCTGATTGGCATCTTTCGCCAAAACCTGAATTAAAATCAAACAAATAATAACCAAAATAACCGACCCGATGTAGCCGTAAATATATCCTTTTGCAGAAAGCGCATCCTGTTTTTCTGGCGTGGCAATATCGGGCAAAAAGGAGTTATAAAACACCAAACTGCCCCAAAACCCAACACTTGCCGTTATGCTAAATAGCAAACCGAGAAAAACGTTCTGCATCCCGGTAAACATGGCCAACCCCATACAGGAAGTTGCGCCCAGATAGCAGAAAAACTGCAGAAAAGATTTCTTGTTTCCGATGGTATCTGCCAAAGACGATAAAATGGGTGATAGCAGCACAACGATTAAAAAGGAAATAGTAAGCGAATAGCCATAAATGGCATCTGGCTGATACTCTTTCCCGAAAATCTTAATCATGTGCCGCACTGGAACTTTCATCCACTGTCCGGTTTCCTGCACATATACGCTTTTCTCCGACGCTGTGGTAAGAATCGAATAATAAATGGGGAAAATCGTCGATGTAATGACTAAAGAATAAACGGAATTTGCCCAGTCGTAAAGCGCCCACGCTTTCATAATTTTGGGATTATTCTTGATGTTTTTTTCAGGTTCCATTCAGTAATTGGTGTCTAGTAGTTAAACGTTTTCAATAACGATGGCGCTTGCTCCGCCTCCACCGTTGCAGATTGCAGCGGCTCCATATTTTCCATTATTTTGCTTAAGGACATTGATGAGCGTCACGATAATTCTTGCTCCCGAACTACCAAGTGGATGTCCCAAAGCCACGGCACCTCCGTTCACATTTACTTTGGAGCTGTCGAGACCCAGAATTTTATTGTTGGCCAAGCCCACCACGGAAAATGCTTCATTAAACTCAAAGAAATCAATGTCGGAAAGTTGCAGGCCGGCCCTATCCAGCGCAATAGGTAATGCTTTTGACGGTGCAGTGGTAAACCATTCCGGTTCCTGCGCTGCGTCTGCATAAGAAACAATTTTAGCTAATGGCTTTAAACCGAGTTCGTCCATTTTTTCCTTCGACATTAATACCAAGGCCGAAGCACCATCATTTAAAGTAGATGCGTTGGCCGCAGTAACCGTTCCGTTCTCTTTTTGAAAAACCGTGGGTAGTGTCCCTATGCGGTCGAAATTAACAGCTTTGTATTCCTCATCTTCAGCGAAAATAATAGGATCGCCCTTTCTTTGAGGTATCTCTACCGGCACAATTTCGTCATTAAATTTTCCTTCGCTCCATGCTTTTGCAGAACGTTTGTAAGATTCGATGGCAAATCGATCCTGATCTTCCCGGCTGAATTCATATTTTGAAGCGCATTTTTCTGCACAAACACCCATGTGAACTTTATTGTACACATCGATTAATCCATCAGTAAGCATCCCATCACTCATTTTAACATCGCCCAATTTGGTTGCCACTCTTGCATTATAGTAGTGAGGAACTTGCGACATATTTTCCATTCCACCGGCAACGATAACTTCCTGATCTCCTGATTTAAT
>MKTK01000021.1:0-9602 GCA_001898255.1 Chryseobacterium sp. 39-10
CCTTTCGAAATGATTCTGATCTTGCAAATGCATCGGCTTTTTCCTTCTCATACTTCTGGTTTTGCTGATCAGTCCTTGTTTTGAAGGTATCTAGCCAATTTCTGTCGGCAATTCCCAGATAAGAATCTTTCACGGTGTTGGAAATGGTATTGAATGCCACGCCACTTTGCTGGTTAGTGAGTACAACGATGCCTAATTTCATATCGGGAATTAGGATGAACTGGGTAACAGTTCCTATTAAACCACCTGTATGATAGACCTGTTGATGCCCCTTCACATCGGTGAGAAACCATCCTAAGCCATAACCGCCAAACTTGGAATCGTATGCATTTTTTAGCGCAACGGGTGTGGAAATCTGTACGTTCCAAAGCTGCTGAATTTGCTTGTCAGAAACTAACTTTTTTCCGTCTTTGGTGGTGAAACCATTCATGAGAAAATTGGCCCAAGTAGTCATATCAGTAATATTGCTGAGGATTCCGCCTGCGGCATTTCCAGTTTCGTTCCAGTCGTGTGGTACGGCCACTGCTTTCCCGTTCACCGGTGCATGAGCATCGATAATATTGGTAACACCTGCAGCTTTTGCCCGGCTGTAACTTCCGAAACTTGAATTCATCCCGACAGGTTTCATAATTCGCTGCTCGATAAATTCTGCCCAGCTCAATCCCGAAATGCGATGAATGATTTCGCCGGCAACAATGAACATGACATTGTTGTAATCCAGGGTATTTCTAAATGAATTTTTTGGTTTCAGATAACGAACATTATGTACAACATCATTCACTGTAAGCGGTCCACCTTCCGGAAAAAACATCAAATCTCCCTGGCCAAGGCCTAACCCTGCACGATGGGTAACAAGATCTTTCACTGTTACTTCCTTTGACGCGTAAGGATCGTACATCTGAAACTCGGGAATAAACCGGGTTACTTTATCGTCCCAATTCAGCTTACCCTCATCTGCCAAAATCGCCAATGCAGTGGCCGTAAAACCTTTTGAATTGGACGCGATACCGACAAGTGTTTTATCATCCATCGGTTGCTGGGTGTTCATTGATCGAATTCCGAAACCCTTACTGTACACCATTTGGCCATCTTTAATAATACCCACTGACATGCCCGGAACGTCAAAAGTGGCGATGGTTTTACGAATAAGTTCGTCCAGTTTCTTTTCTTCAACCTGAGAAAATGCGAACAAGGAAAACAGCACAAAAAATAAAGATAAATTACGTTTCATTGCGAAATTTTGATTTTTTCAAAGGTAATGATTTCCGTAGCTTTGTGAAAAAGTAAAAGTGAATGGAAACAAAAAAAGAATTTCTTCTGGAATGTTATCAACTCGGCATCATTAAATTTGGCAGATTTACGCTGAAAAGCGGTATCGAAAGTCCGTTTTATGTAGATTTACGACCGCTTGCCTCAGACCCCAAAATCCTGAAGTCACTCGCAAACTATCTGCTGGACATGCTTCCGCTGGACAATTTTGACCTGATTTGTGGTGTTCCTTATGCAGCGCTTCCGATGGCAACGGCGATGTCGCTGGAAAGTTATATTCCGCTAATTATTAAAAGAAAAGAAGCCAAAGCGTACGGAACCAAACAATTGATTGAAGGAATTTTCAAAAAAGGACAAAACTGTCTATTGGTAGAAGACGTTATCACTTCGGGGAAATCGCTTGTAGAAACCATTGAAGAAGTGGAAAATGAAGGCATCCTGGTGTCGGATATTGTGGTGGTACTCGACCGGCAGCAAGGCGGGAAAGAACTTCTTGAAAGCAAAGGATACAAAGTGCATGCGCTGTTCACCATTTCCGAGGTGTGCCAAATGCTTCAGGACGCAGGTCACCTCACCGATGAAGAACTGACCCGTATACATGATTTTCTCAATGGAAACCCTGTAAAATTTGAAGTCGTAAAACGTATTTCCTATGAAGAGAAACTTGATCTCTGCGAGCATACTGTTGCACAAAAATTACTGAAAATCGCATTAGAAAAAAAATCGAACCTCATCGTTTCAGCTGACGTAACTACAACGAAGGAGCTGTTGGAACTTGTCGAACAGGTTGGTCCGCACATCGTTGCTTTAAAAACCCATATGGATATTATTTCTGATTTTGATCCTGATTCTACCATTCTGCCACTAAAAGATTTGGCCTCCAAGTACAATTTTCTGCTGATGGAAGACCGAAAGTTTGCCGATATTGGTAACACACAGGAACTGCAGTTTTCGATGGGTGTTTTTAAAATTTCAAACTGGGCCGATTTTGTAACGGCACAAGTAATCGCCGGCTACGATTCGCTCAACTGTTTTCGCAATGTGGGTGTGGTGGCCATTATCAGCATGTCATCCACCGGAACACTTACCGATTTGCAGTATCGCGAACAAGCCGCTTCCATTGCCGTCTCTCATCCCAATGTTTTTGGTGGCGTGTCGCAGAATAAAATTTCAAAAGAATTATTACAGTTTACACCGGGTGTTAATCTTGCCGATTCTGGCGATGGAAAAGGACAGCAATACAACACACCTGAACATGTTTTTAAAAAAATAGAAACCGACTTTATCATTGTAGGTCGAGGCATCTACAAATCCGAAGACATTGAAAAAGCAGCACTTCGCTACAAAATAGCAGGTTGGAACGCGTACCTCGATGCCCTTTAAACCGATGAGTCATTAATTATCTTAGGTCAAGATTTCTAACAAAAGTTTTGGCGAACTTTGGGGTGAATTAATCAATAAATTCATCCTCTTAAATAATTATAATATGAAAATGAAAGTAGATATATGGAGC
The DNA here is from genome assembly GCA_001898255.1 of Chryseobacterium sp. 39-10. Taxonomy (GTDB): domain Bacteria; phylum Bacteroidota; class Bacteroidia; order Flavobacteriales; family Weeksellaceae; genus Kaistella. The sequence goes on from MKTK01000021.1 coordinate 2,783, forward strand.
GATGTTCGCTGTCCGTTTTGTTTCGTGGGTAAACGAAAATTTGAGAAAGCTTTGCAGCAGTTTCCACATGCCGAGAATATCAGCATCACTTGGCACAGCTTCCAACTTGATCCCACATTAAAAACCCAGCCCAATCGTGATGCGATGGATTTTTTTACCGAAGCAAAAAACATCTCGTTGGCACAGGCCGAACAAATGCACGAACACGCTAAAAAAGCAGGTAAAGAAGCGGGAATTGACTTTAATTTCGAGCATCAAAAAGTAGCCAACTCATTCCGCGGACATTTGCTCATCCAGTTAGCAAAAACAAAAAATCTGGGCAACGAAATTGAAGAGGCATTGTTTCATGCTCAATTCATCGATGCCAAAAACATCGACGATGTTCCCACCTTAATTCAAATCGGAAAATCGGTAGGTTTGGATGAAAATGAAATCCAAGATGCGCTGGTTTCGGACGACTTTAAATATCGTGTGAACGAAGATCAGCAGATGGCACAGCAATTGGGCATCAATGCGGTTCCTTTTTTTGTATTGAATGACAAATATGGTGTATCTGGAGCGCAACAGCCGGAGCTTTTTCTGGAAGTACTGCAAAAGGCCTATGAAGAATTTGCAAAAGGCGACGATGGCCTTAAAATTCTAAGCCAAGGAGATCATTGCGATTGCAACGGCAATTGCCATTAATAAAATGTATTTTATTGACATAGGTCAACGTCGATCGGTGCATACATCTTTAATTTTGCAATACTAATTTTAAAATCTAAAATATTATGAAAAAATTACTTACCCTTCTAACCGCTTTAGTGGTATCGGTTTCTGCTTATGGGCAACTTGTTTTGAAGAGCGATGCAGCGCATTCACTTATTCAATTTGAGGCCGTTCACCTCGGGATTAACGATATCTCCGGAAGCTTCAACAAATCGAACCTCACCATTGATGCCAACGAAAAAGACTTCGCAAAATCGAAACTTACTTTTAATGTGGACGTCAACTCTATCGATACCCATGTAGAAGCCAGAGATAACCATTTGAAAAGCGCTGAATTTTTTGATGCTGCACAATACCCAGCCATGGAGTTTGTAAGTACATCATTGAAGAAAGATGCTACCAACAAATACACCCTCAATGGAAAACTGACCATGCACGGTGTGACTAAACCTGTAACTTTATCTTTAGTTTACAAAGGTTCTACCGTTAATGCAATGAATAAAAAAACCACTTACGGTTATCAAGTTTCAGGTCAATTAAAAAGATCAGATTTCGGTGTTGGCAGTAAATTTCCTGCTGCCATGATCAGTGATGAAATCAAAATTAAAGGAAATTTCGAATTGACTGCTGAGTAATCTCGCAACCATCGATTTAAAAAACGGAAGTAAGGCCAACTTGCTTCCGTTTCTTTTATTTAATGGCATGAAAACGCTTGATTGAGGTAGGTTTAAAAACATACTTCGCCGTAGTAGTTTGCGGCGAATGAATATCAAGCTCATACCAAGGCGATAACTGCAGACTTGCATTATTCCTGAGAATATGAATATCCTGCGCCGGCATAAAACTCTCGGCAAGCAGATAAAGATATTTCCCGACATTATTTCTTACGCGAGCCATTACAAAAACCGAGTGGCCTGGACTTCCGGGTTTAATGATGATATCACCGGGTTTAATATCATAATTCCGCTGCACCGGCACCGATTCTTTGTCTAATGAAATGGTTCCTGCATATCGAAAAATAATATTCAGATAATCGCGGAAGGTTTCGTAAGAATCATCCTTCTGATCGGTTTGAACGAAGCGCACTTTATTTTTAAGTTCTTTAGTCCTTAAACCATTTCTATAGTCGTTCCACGAAAAAAATTGGCCACTGGTGAAGTGAAAGCCGACTTCATCCTTTCTGTTTTGTGCCCATAAATACTCGGCATAGAGACGCATCCATGCATCAGCGCACTGCTGAAGATCCTTGTCTCCCACATCGATATTTAAGATCGCTGCATGATTTTGTTGCTTGGTGATGGGCACCATTTTAAAATCGCGCACCGGCAAATTGGGCGGATGCAGAGGGAAATTAACCATAAATTCACTAAAACTTCCCGGTTCTTCCTTGATCCACAAAAAACCTTTGGGCGGTACAAATCTTGTCTTCACTGTTGATTTACTTTGATCAATGACCAGTGGCACCGTGGTTTCAATCACCTGAGCAAAACTTCTTGGAACACCCAACAAGACGAATAATAGGAAGAATATAATTTTTGTCAACGGTAGAAGTTTAAACCAAATTTAACTATTATTTCGAAATAACATCTTTATATTTGATTATTGATTTGTATGAAACGACTTCTGAGCGGCTTTTTTTGGGTTTTGGGAATTCTTGTTGTCTTCGGTCAGAAAGACAGTATTTACCTCAATGCACGCATTATCGAAAACAGCAGACAAGTGGAAGTAACGCAGGAAATGATCCATTTCAACACCACCACAAAACCGCTGAACCGCATTAAACTACTGAATTGGGTGGCTGCTTACCAAAACAGAGATACGCCATTACTGCAGCGAAAATTAGAAGACCGGAAAAGTGATTTGTACTTTTCTAAACCCGATGAGTGGGGAAGTTTGGAGAATTTAAAAATACAAACCGAAGATTCGGCGACGGTATGGCTGAACACCTCCGATGAGAATATCTTTGTTCCTTTAAACCAAAATTTGAAACCAGGCGAAAAGGTAAAACTATCATTAAGATATACACTTAATTTGCCCGCTTCAAAATTTACCGGTTATGGAAAAAACGGTAAAAAGCTCAATCTGAAATATTTTTTCTTAGTTCCGGATGGTTTCGAAACCGATGAACAGTTGCCCAAATACTACCTTGATATTGAAGAAAACCAGTCGCCGGAAATCTACTGGAAAGTCAACCTCAATATTCCCGCCAACTGGCATTCCGAAAGTAACCTGAACGAAATTTACCCCAACTATTTTTCCGGAAAAATAACCACAGATCCTGAATTTGTCATCGCTCAAAACACCTTCGAATCGATGCCCATCACGATCGATAATGAAAAAATGAAGGTTGTTTTTGGCTATCCACTTTTACCGCAGGAGAAGCGCGACATGGAGTTTTACCTTCCACTGCAGCTGCATTTCATCAAAAATAAAATCGGTGTGCTGCCGTCGAAAATTCTTGTGACCGAGAAATCAAAAAACACCGAAAACTTCACAGGTACGGACGATATAAAATTCTGGAAACTGAGGTGGGAACTTTTTAGTGATGCACAAAGAACCGACCTGAATTACTTCAGTATCCTAAGCAAAAAAATAATGGAACTTTCTGCCGTCTTCGAAAAAAACCAGGATCACTGGTTGCTGAACGGGCTGAAAACGTACATGGAAATACAATATATCGACCGCTATTATCGCCAAACCAAACTGCTTGGTGAACTGCCTGAAAATGCTAAGATATTTGGATTAAAACCACTGAAACTGTTTCATGCAGCGAAACTAAAACTCGGCGAACGGTACGGACTGACCTATCAGTACATCATGACCCAGAACCTGGATCAGAAAATAGCCACGCCATTTGCAGCACTCAGCAATTTCAATGCGGTGACGATCAGTCATTTCGAAACCGGCAGTGTTTTATCATTTATTGCAGAAAAAATCGGCACCGAAAAATTTGATGATTTTATCACCCAATATCTTCGAAAAAATGCAGCAGAAAGGATTAATACAGATGACTTCAACAGTCAGCTCAACCTGATTTCTAAGGGTTCTTCGGCGTTTCTTTCTCCATTTATCCAACAGAAAAACCGAACGAATTTCAGTTTGAAACCCTACCAAAAAAGAGGGAACGAATTTCAGTTTAAAGTCATCAAAAATACACCACTTGCCATTCCTTTTAAAATAGAAACACTGAACTCAAAAGATGAGAAAAAGTTTTTTTGGTTTGATACCGATGCGTCCGAACAAGCGCAGGTTTATGGCATTCCACAATCTGATGCCGAAAAAATTGTCCTCAACGGCGAATACATTTTTCCCGAAACCAACTTTAGGGACAACTATAGATACACAAAAGGATTTTTTGCCAACCAGAAAAAAATTCGCTTTAAAATTTTCAAGGATATTCCCAACCCGGAGTACAATGAAATATACATTAATCCGCGGGTGAATTTCAATGTGTACGATAGGGTGCTTGCAGGGCTCAACTTCCGAAACTCTTCTTTTTTTGACAGAAAATTTAATTATTCCCTCACGCCCTACTACAGCAGTGGGACCGGAAAACTGACGGGAAGTGGCGCCCTTACCTACTCTTTCCTGCCAGCTGAGAGTTTCTACCGCAGCTTAGACTTTGGGATTTCGGGGTCTTACTTCCATTATGACTACGATCTTACTTACCGCAAATTGACAGCTTTTGTGAATCTCAATTTTGTGAAAAATCCGCGTCGGGATGTGGGTGAAAGCATCGGAATTTCGTATAACTACTTCGACAAAGATCTTACTCCCGCCATGGTTTTACAGAACGAATATGGCCGATATAATTTGTGGAGTGCAAGCTATGGTTTTGCCGACCGCAGCTTAATTCACGAAAAATACCTCAGCACCAATCTGCAGGTGATGGAAGATTTTCAGAAAATTTCTGCAGAAGCATTTTACCGTTGGGAATTTGAACAGCACAAGAAAATAAGTTTCCGGTTCTTTGCTGGTTATTTTCTCAATAATAAGACAAAAAATAATCTTTTCGACTATGGCATCTCTCGCACCTCGAATTACAGTTTTTCTTATGGATTATTGGGACAGAGCGCTACAACGGGTATTTTGGCACAGCAAATGGTGATTGTGGATGGAGGTTTTAAATCGTACTTGGGCACAACAGCTAACCAGTGGATTACGGCTTTAAACGTGGACTCGCATGTATGGCGCTGGTTCAATGTATATGCGGATGCAGGCATCTACAAGAGCAATAGTGCACCAGCAAAATTCATTTGGGATTCTGGAGTGAAGTTAAAAGTGATTCCCGATTTTCTGGAAGTGTATTTTCCGGTGCAGAGTTCGCTGGGTTTTGAACCTTCCTTTAAAGATTATGCAAGCAGGATCCGATTTACCCTGGTGCTTAATTTCTCGGCAGTAACCAACTATTTCAGAAGAGGTTGGTTTTAAAAAGCAGTTTCATTTAAAATACAAAAACCCTTTGCCACCAATTACAGCAAAGGGTTTTTCATTGATTCTAAAAATCAGGTTAAAGCATACTTTTCAGGTAATCGCCGTAGCCGCTTTTCCCATATTTCTTGGCAGATTCCAACAGTTGCTCTTTGTTGATAAATCCTTTCTTATAGGCAATTTCTTCGATGCAGGAAATTTTGAAACCCTGTCTTTTCTCCAATACTTTTACAAATTCTGATGCCTCGTGCAGCGAGTCGAATGTTCCGGTATCTAGCCACGCCGTTCCGCGCGACATCACGCCCACCTCAAGTTCGCCTTTTTCTAAATAAATCCTGTTGACGTCGGTAATTTCCAGTTCGCCTCGTGGTGAAGGTTTCAAATTTTTAGCAATTTCAACAACAGAATTGTCATAGAAGTACAAGCCCGGCACCGCAAAGTTTGATTTAGGATGCTCTGGTTTTTCTTCGATAGAAATGGCTTTAAGATTTTCGTCAAATTCCACCACGCCATATCTTTCGGGATCCGAAACCTGATAAGCGAAAACACAACCTCCTTTTACAGACGTTTTGCTTTCGAGCAGCTTGGGCAAACCTGCACCATAAAAAATGTTATCGCCCAAAACCAAAGCCACAGCATCGTCACCAATAAATTCTTCACCTAAAATAAATGCCTGCGCTAAACCGTCCGGACTGGGCTGCACGATATACTCGAACTGGCAACCGATTTGCGAACCATCGCCCAACAATTTCTTAAATGCATCCTGATCGTGAGGTGTGGTAATGATCAAAATTTCCCGAATTCCGGCCAACAAAAGCGTTGACAGGGGAAAATAGATCATGGGTTTATCGTAAACCGGCATCAGCTGCTTACTTACTGCGATGGTCAACGGATATAATCTTGTACCGGAGCCACCGGCTAATATGATTCCTTTCATTTTGTATTATTTTGTATTTTCTCTATCTCCTTATTAAGATACCCTGTAAAGTTACCTGTAACAATATTGCTACTGATAAATAACTCACCAAACGGATCGACCTTACCGTCAACGCTAGAAAAAAAATCTATTAATTTTTTCAGATTATCTTCAGATACAAAAGCAAAAGCATTGTAAATACTGCTTTTTTTAAATGAATCAAAATCGAATTTCTTCAAAATTTCCTCTGCCTGTGCTTTGGATAAAACGCGACAATTCTCTCCATTGGCGTATCTAAACATTTTGGAATGCATATAATTCATCCCAAACTGTTTTAAAGATTTTTCATAATGAGAAACTTCAACAAATTTCTCTATCAGAACCACCTGTTTATCATTTGGCAATGCAGCCGGAGGTGGTGCTTGAGCATAGGTAATTACTGAGATGAAAAGCGAAAACAAGTAGGCGTAACCTTTCATCTTAAGAATACTGGCTGTTATAGTATTCCTGATAAGTACCTGATGTTACATGCTCGAGCCATTCTTTATTATCGAGAAACCAGTCAATTGTTTTCCCCAGGCCTTCTTCGAAAGTTACGCTGGGTTTCCAGCCCAGGTCTTTACTGAGTTTTGTGGCATCTATTGCATATCGCTTATCGTGACCGGGTCTGTCTTTCACAAATGTGATGAGTTTTTCGGAATATCCTGCCGGTTTTCCGGTTTTTTCGTCGACTTGTTTAATGAGTTCTTTTACCAAGTCGATGTT
>MKTK01000021.1:9626-76115 GCA_001898255.1 Chryseobacterium sp. 39-10
CATGAAAAATCTGGAAAATAGCTTTAGCATGATCAATCACATAAAGCCAGTCTCGGGTATATTTTCCGTCGCCATAAATGGGGAGCGGCTTTTCGTTCAGAATATTATGGATACAAAGAGGAATCAGTTTTTCAGGAAAATGATTGGGTCCGTAATTATTGGAGCAGTTGGAGATAACAAATGGCATTCCGTATGTGTTGCCGTACGCTCTCACCAAATGATCAGAAGCGGCTTTGGATGCAGAGTACGGTGATTTCGGATCATAGGAAGTTTCTTCAGTAAAAAATCCTACTTCACCCAACGCGCCATATACTTCATCGGTGGAGACATGGTAGAACAAATTAGTTCTGGCTTCATCGGGGAAGTTGCCGTGTTGGTGATCAGGATTCAGCGTCCAGTATTCCCGTGCAGCATTAAGCAGATTGGCTGTGCCATTAACATTGGTATTGATGAATGCATTGGGATCAGTAATACTTCTATCCACGTGGCTTTCTGCCGCTAAATGAACAACAGCATCGGGATGGTATTTGTCAAAAATGGCTCTAATCTCTTCCGGTTTGGTAATGTCGGCCTTTTCGAAAACATAATTAGGTTCATTTTCAATATCGGTCAGATTTTCAAGATTTCCTGCATACGTTAACGCATCGAGATTAATGATGCGGGTATCGGGCAAATTTTTTACAAATTCACGCACAACGTGTGAACCAATAAATCCGGCTCCTCCGGTGATGATGATATTTTTCATGGACTATTTTTAGAAATTATGGTCTTTAAAACTGGAAGCGTTCCGGTCTTTTTCTGATAGGATCATATCGGCTTCCGAAATTTTCCAATCGATGTTTAGATCTGGATCATTAAACTTAACACATCCTTCAGATTCTTTATTGTAGAAGTTGTCGCATTTGTAAGCAAAAACAGCCGTTTCACTTAAAACAGAAAAGCCGTGACCAAAACCCCGAGGCACATAAAACTGAATTTTATTTTCGGGAGAAAGTTCCACTCCAAACCATTTTCCGAAAGTGGGAGAATCTTCACGAAGGTCCACTGCCACATCGAAAACTTTGCCTTCAAGGCAAGAGACCAATTTGGCTTGCGCATGCTCACCTTTTTGCAAATGCAACCCCCGAAGAACGCCATAGGAAGATTTGGAAACATTATCCTGAACAAAGTGCCCATTCATTCCGGTCAGTTCTTCAAATTTTTTTTCGTTGAATTTTTCATAAAAATAACCACGGTCATCTTCAAAAACAGTGGGCTCGATGATGTAGCAATCTTTGAGTGGGGTTTCTACAATTTTCATATTAATCTTTAATGATGGCGACAAATGTGTCAAAAATAATTTTGATATCTTTGAACACGTTATTATCGTGAATATAATTAAGGTTCAGTTTAAGTTTTTCTGGCATTATCTCATCAATATATAATTTTTCAGGATCATCACTTGCCGAGAGCAAATCATTTTCATTACGAAATTTTATGGATGCATAATCAGTAATCCCAGGACGAACGGAAAGCACTTCTAGTTGCTTTGCATTATAGAGGTCAGTATATTTTTTTACTTCAGGTCTTGGTCCTACAAATGACATTTCACCGAATAATACGTTAAAAAGCTGAGGGAGTTCATCAAGTTTATATTTCCTTAAATAATATCCCACACCAGTAATTCTAGGATCACGGCTGCCCACTGTTAATGCTCCTTTTGCAAATGAGTCTGGCCTCATTGTACGAAATTTCAGAACATCGAAAGGAATATTGGCTTTACCTGTCCTTTTCTGTTTGTAGATAACACCACCTTTACTATCTATACTAATTGCGAAGGCAATTAACAGATACACTGGAATAAGTATAATTATCCCAGTAAGTGAAAATACTATATCAAAAAATCTTTTCATTAAATTACTTTTTGATAAGCTTCTTCAATTGAATTGCATATATAATCTACTTCTTCATCTGTTAATTGAGGATAAATTGGCAATGATATTTCTCTCGAATAATTATCATATGCTACTGGATAGTTATCAATATTATATCCTAAATCTTTGAATAAAGTCAACATCGGCATTGGAATAAAATGTACATTTACTGAAACACCACTCTCTGCTAAAAACTCCATCATTTTATCTCGTTGCTCTTCTATAATATCATTAATACGAAGTGCGTAAAGATGGTAGCAAGAAGTTCTGTCTTTATCTTTTATTACTGGAAGCTGCGCCCACTTTTTTTGTGAAAAGAAATTGTGATAACGTTCCGCAACACGTTTTCTTTCTTCCATTAATTGAGAAGTATATTTCCTAATTTGCGCCAATCCAATCGCTGCACAAACATCAGGCATATTAACCTTTAATCCTTGGAAAATAATATCATATTTCCAGCTGCTTCCGCCACCTTGTGACTTTGTAAAAGCGTCTTTTGTTTGACCATTAAGAGTCCAAAGACGCATTGTTGCATACTCTGCATCATTACTAAAAGGGACTGGTAAGTTAATACAAATTGCGCCACCTTCAGAAGTTGTAATATTTTTTACAGCATGGAAAGAGAAAATCGTTATATCTGCCCAAACACCTGTTTGTTTTCCTTTATACAGTGCGCCAACAGAATGTGCAGCATCAGAAAGTACTAATATACGCCCAAGCTTCTGCTGATTTTCTGAACTGGCTTCAAATAGATTTTTAACTGATGGATCATTTACAATCTGGTTTACTGCATCGTAATCACATGGTAAACCTGCAATATCTACAGGCATAATAACCTTAGTCTTATTGCTGATCGCCGCACTTATTTTCTCAGGATCAATAGTAAAATCATCTTTTACATCTACCATCACTGGAGTTGCTCCACAATGTAGAACGGCTAGCGCAGTTGCGCTATAGGTGTATGCTGGTACTATAACTTCATCACCTTCTTTAATACCAAACCATTTAAGGATAAGAATAGCACCTGATGTCCAAGAATTAACCGCTAATGCTCTCGGTGCATGTGTTAGCTTACAAACTTCTTCTTCCAAGGATTTTACTTTAGGACCAGTAGTGATCCATCCAGACTCCAAAGTATCTACAACTTCATTAATAACATCTTGATCCACAAATGGTGGGGAAAAAGGGATTTTCATATCTTTGTATTATTTTATAAAACGGTACATTTTTCGCCCCTGATAACTATGAAAAACTTCATGAATTCGGTAACCACAATCTTTATAAAACTGTATAGCTTTTTCATTGTCATCATAATCTGTTGTCAGCGAAATGGGTAAATTTAAGGAATTTTCTTTTGCTACTTCTCTTTCAAATTCGTTCAGAAGAGCTTTTCCATAACCCTTCTTGTTCCTAATAGTTGCAATACTAAGCAATTCTGCAAAAATAAGATTATTTTTTTCGGATTTACCAGCATTGGATGCCATTCTTCTCAAAGCAGAAGGATTATTAAAAAGAACTTGAATGCCTTGCACAGTAAAACATAAAAAATTATTCATTAGTAATTTTTTAAAAAAAGAGCGATTATCGCGACTGCCCGCCGCAAAACCTTTTACGGTACCTTCATCTTCCACGACGATAAGTAGAGCCGGATACTTCAAAAATGCTGTATAAAAGGTTTTGAGGAAAGGTTTACCGAGAGAAGATAGAAAAAAAGTCGAAAATCGTTGTATGTGAATATCGACAATAGTGGCAATATCTCTTTTTGTTGCTTTTCTAATCGTCATAAAAGTTTTTATTTTTACAAAGTCAACACTAAGTACAAAAGTATTGCACAATTTTTTTTCATCTTACAAATTTAATCATCTTTGTGTAATAAAGTACAATTTACCCTGCAATGTGGGTAATTTTTAAAAACTGATTTTGAAAACCTATATTTTATTTCGGAAATTAACCAACAGCATTAAAAATACTGTCTATATTTACAGAGCTAATTAGGATTTATACTTCGAGTTTATCATGCATTTCAAATAAATGGACAGGTTTTTAATTGTGTTTTTTCTGATCTTTTTTAATATATATTTTGCCATTGGGAAAAACAATCCACCGGAGAAAAAAACAACAATGGGATCGATTGAAAACTCTTTTAAACTCACTGATTTTGGCGCCAAAGGCAACGGCAATAATGATGATTCTGAAGCATTCGAGAAAGCCATTGCCTTTGTTGATAATACGCTTAGCAAAACTTTAATTATACCAGCTAATTATTCATTTAATTTGGCGAATAAAACTGTGGATTTCAAAAAGAACCGTTGGTATTGTGTTGCAATTTGAAGGTGGAATCCTTGTTAATGGCAACATAAGAGGAAACCGTACAAGAATAAAGGCAGATAGAATAAAAATCTTCGAAAACATTAATCTAACAGGAAGCTTTCATTCAACTACTGGTTTTGCATATCCAGAGTGGTATGGTATTTTTCCCTATAACAACACTTTGGATATAGTGGATGGGCTAGAAAAGTTGGATGATGTCTTTTTTGACATATCGATCGGTCCTGGTGATTACTTTACAAAAAAAGGAGAATATAGTGTAAAAGGGATTGCGGGAACATCGATGGCAACATCACGGATAATTATGGAAACAGAAAAGTCGAACACTTTTCTTTTTTTTATGGGAAAAATAGGCGGTACGCTTAAGGATCGAAGCTACACATACAATTATATAAAGGATCTCACCTTGTTTATTACAAGTAAGACCGGCGCGAATAAACTTCGGGGTAATAAGGGGATTATAATAGGTGCAGTCCACAAACCGTATATTGAGAATGTGAAAGTTCAGCAATCCGAATCTTATCAACGGTTTACACAAACGGATTTGGAGCAATTTGTAAAGAATGGAAACAAATTAAATGATGCCAATATAGGAATTGATTTTAATGGAGATTCAGAACTCACGCACCTAAGAAATGTCTTTACTTTGGCGGATGTAGGTATCGTGTTTTCTAAATACACAGATATTGTATATGCTGATGAGTATATTAATGTTTGTGGTTTATACGGCATAGCAAATATATATATATATCAAACAACAAGAAGCAGTAAAGTCTCAAAACCTACACTTCAATCATCAGAGTTGGAACCAAGATTTGTATGGCTTCTACTCTGAAGACAGCAACGAATGGACAACTTTTCTTAACAGTAAATTTGAGAATATACGGATTGAACAACTTACTTCCGAAATAAAAAACCAAGCCGGAGTTGTAAGTACCTCCATTAGAATAGGAAAATCGAATTTCGTTGCGGGTTTAACTTTTGATAACATTGTACTATCAGGAGCTTCCAATGGAATTTACATTGGGGAAACCCCGTCTGGCAATCTTTATTTTAATCAGATCAATTTATATCCTGATCCTAAGGTAAAACGCAGTTTTTCCATCAAAACTAAAATGCTACCACCTTCATCAAGCCCTTATGAAACACCCTTACAGATTCATCTTAAAAATGTGGATTTGTTTCGTGATTCTGAAAGTTATTTTGAAAACAGCAAAACAATCTTGAATAAAGATTCTGGCAGAGAGATTAAAAACAGGTTTGAAGATGTTACAATAAGTTATCAATAGAACTATAACCTTATAATGAAAAGACCTTATGCCTGTATAAGATCCACAACTTTTTTCAAATTTGATTGTTTGGAGAAGTGTTGTATTGCATAATTAAATCCTTTTTCACCGGCACTTATAAGCTGTGGTACTTGCCAACGGGAAATCTCTTTAAGTGCTGCAGAAAATTCGTCTTTATTTTCTGGTCGTACTACAATACCACATTCTGCTTTCCGGATCGCATTTGCGGTATCACTTTCCAAATCTAAACTACCTATAATAGGTTTTTTTGAAAACATATAGGCAGGTAATTTTGAAGGTATTGAACTCATCGCAGCTCCCGTCTTTACAGGTAGCAGGAGAACATCTGCTATACTTTGTACTTCAGGAACTTTTCCATCAGGAACTGCCATAAATTCAATATTTTCTGCATGTAGTCGATTTGCCAAATTCTTACAATCTTCTGTCTTGGATCCACTTCCTGCGATAACAAGTCGGGAGTTGGGGATTTTTGCACTGAAGAATGCTTCAATTAAATACTCAATTCCAGCAACGGGACCATTATTTCCCAAATACATAAAGGTAAATGGTCTTTCGCTGTGCTTTTTCATCTCTTTCTCCGTATTTTTCTCCGCATGATACTTAATGAAATTTTCTTCATTTTGCCAGTTGCTCACAATGCTGAATTTTTCTTTGGATACGTTTCTTTGGCTGGATAGTAAATTTTTCATATTCTCCGAGATACACAACACATGCGTAGCATTGGAAAGAATATACCGATCCATGGGTAACAAAATTTTTAAAAAAAGTAATCTGGCAAAAGGTAATTTATTCACAATAGATTCGGGGTATATGTCCTGAATATGAATAATAGTCTTTATATGATTTCGTTTCGCCGCTTTCATAATAAAATATTGCGAGAACATTGGCCAAGAATTCACATATACAAGATCAATATGTTCTCTATTTTTTTCAATATAAGCTGCACATTTTTTGCCGAAGCTATAGCTTTCCTTCATCCTTCCATAAATTTGTGATTTGGGGTGAGTAAAGGAATCCACTACAATGTGCCGAAACGGATGATCAATATGCTTTTCTTCAAAGACAAAATGCTCCGGTCGAGTTGGTTGCGGAGAAAGAACGGTGACCTCGTTATGTTTGGAGAGTTCTGTTGCAATATCTAATGATAATTGAGCTGAAACAACAGGTTCCGGTGGGAAAACAGCCGAAATGATAAGAATGTTTTTCAAAATACTAATTATTTTTGTTGGGAAATCACACACTGCATTTCCTCTTGAATATACAGCTTTGTGAAAAATTTTTGCATAAAATACCTATGTGCAGCATTTTAGCAATTTAAAATAGTGATTATTGGCTTTCATCAGTAAGATTTGCAATGCGTTTATTCAGTTCAACAATTGAACGCATCAGATTCTTCCTAGCACTCACTTTCTTCCAAAAACCACGACTTAGGTCACTTGCATTACTAGCATGCAATCTATGCTTGAGGGTTATTTCATTAATGTGGAGGTTTTGGTGTAGCAAATTCGCGGCCATTGCAATCCATAAATCATGTGCTTCCACATAAGAGGGAATGGGCAAAATTATCTTTTTGAGTGATTGGCGAAAAGCCATTAAACAGCCGTAGTATCCTATTTTTCCCCTCAAAATGGAGAGAATGTTTTTTTTATAAGCAAATGAATCTTTTTCATTTACGGTTCGGATCGTATGGGCAATTTCACGGTCATGATCATCAATACAGACACAATTGCTTGTGATCAGTACAACTCCGGGATTTTTTGCAAAATAATTTTCGAGAACCGCAACTCGGTTATCTGTCCAAATATCATCCTGATCACAAAGAATGACCATTTCATTTTCAGCCATACGAACCGCCCTTTCAAAGGTTTTTACATGCCTCATATTGCGCGGATTTACAAAAATGCGGATTCTGGAATCGTCATAATTCTCAATAATTTTCACCACTTGATCAGTAGATCCATCATCAACGATGATCAATTCATCATCAACTGAAAGCTGTGCCAAAACAGAATCTATTTGTTTGGCAATAAAACGGCTTCCATTGTATGTTGCAATACAAACACTTTTTGTCATTATTGAACCAAAATTAGTATCTCAATATTTGAAATATGCAAATATAATTATAAATTTGGGTTACCAATTCAAAAAAAAATGAAAAAAATTATATTGCTACATTTCCTTTTTTTCACCATAGTGGCCGCCGCCAATACAAGATTAAATGTAATTGATTTTGGTGCAAACGGTGCAGACCAATTGGAGGACACTTCTTCGTTTCAGGCATGTGTAGAGGCCTTGATAAAAGCAGGAGGCGGAGAAATAATTATCCCTAAAGGTAATTACTACATTAAACATGTTAAATTTTTTGGCAAACAATATAGCAACATCACTATTATTGGCGAAGATGCAACCATTCACCAAATAGTTCCTTCCAGAAGGGTTTCGGTAGAAAATGGACGATGGATGACTTTTGCCGAAAGAAAAGGTGCCGATGGTGTATTTGTATTCGACGCACGAGTTTCTGGTCAAAAAGATGATAGCAACAGCATCAAGAATATCACCATCAAGGGATTAACTTTTAATTCGCATGTGGAAAAAGTAGGTTTTGATGAACTTTCGCATCAGATTTCCGCACATGGTGTATCTAATTTCAATGTAGAAAACTGCAATTTCATTGGTTTTTTAGGTGATGGCATCGCCATAAATGCGGCCACCGACTACAGCATCAATCGAGATGCCTACAACAAGGATATCACTATTACCAACTGCCATTTTGATGGGATTAATAAAGATAACCGACAAGGCATTTCTATTTATTATGCTGATGGCTTCCTGATTGAAAATTGTTCGTTTAAAAATACCACAAGGGAAGATATGCCGGGAGCGTTAGATATTGAACCTAATGCCGATTACCAGATATCCAGAAATGGTATCATTCGAAATTGTACCTTTGATAACATTGGAGGAATCGGTGCAATCATCATCAACAAACAAAAGAAAATATCTTCTAACCTCGATTCAAGCACTGGATTTTTGATTGAAAACTGTTCATTCAATAATGTTCGGGTCGCACTTGCCGTTTTTGGTGCTGATGATTTCCAGCAGCTCGCCAAGCAGAACAGTTATGATGTGGTGTTTAGAAACTCCAATGTCAGCAATTACAAATCGTTGTTCGTTGCCCGAAAAGCCAGTAACGTCCTCACTGAAAACGTCACCTACCGCAATGCGCAATTACCAGGATATACCGACTGCTTAAACGAGGGAAGTAACATTTTATTTCGGTCGTGTAAGTTTCTCAATTATGTGTCGGACAAGGACTATTGTTCCACTTCAACCTCCAAAAAATATCAGTTTAAAAATTGTACCTATCAAAAAAAAAACTGATGGTTTACGGCATCCCTATTTTCATTTCAATTTTGTTTATCATTATTATTGCTGTAGCACACCAACTACTGATCAGACAAAAAAAATCATCAAAAGCGAATTGCAAAAAAGGTTAAGCTTTTATAGGTTAAGATAAGTTTCAGTAAATGTGGCGCATCGACCATGAAAAATACGAGAAAGGGATTTCTGTTTTGATAGTAAATCTTTAGATCCCGAACGTACATTTTGTATCTGGTGAGGGCTTGTTCTTTGGTATGTACTTCGGAAGAAAAATTCTGCTGTAATCGTGCGGGCAGTATGCCAATACTGGGGGTATATTTCTTCACTTTTTCAATAAAATCATGATCACAAAAATCCAACTTAAAGAATGAGTTGTAACCACCAATCTGCCGAAAAAAAGTCACATCGATCATCATCCCTGAATTTATACAACTGAGATTATGCAGCTTCATTATCGGATCTACTTTTTGTAACTGAAAAGAACGATATGCCTTGTATGCCGATGGCGAAATAAGTTGATCTGCCGAAAAAACCTGTGGAACTTTGATTTTAATTGAAGTATTTTCTGCTGCTTCACTATATAGGTTATATATCTGCTTTGGCAAAGTAGTATCTTGGTCAAGCAATATCATCCAAGCTATATGATTTTGATAGGCATACTCGGCGATTTTGTTATATGCTTTCGCAAGACCTGGATTTGACTGATCATGGAAATAGTACAGGTCGACCCCATGAAAAATGGGCATTTCATGCTGTACGTTCCAGCCATCTATATCAGTATTATCAAAGATAAAAATCGACAGATTCTGAACGCGGTGCGCATCCGACTGAAAACTTTGAAGCAGCGTTTTAAAACTTACAGATTCCCAAAATTTCTCTCTGTACACGACGATGCCGAATAACAAGAACGGACTATCTACTGCAACCATGATTCGTAGGGATCTAAAAGTTCGGCAACATTAATTAGGTAATAGACCTGCACGGCACATAAAAAAATAATCAGTAACCACCCCAAAAATTTCAGATTTGTCGGGAAAATTCTTATAATCATAGGCAACAACAAAATCTGGATAACAGAGATCAGGTCGAAACTCCTAGCTGAGAATACCATGACTGTGTTTCCAAGTGCAAAAAACAAAATCAGAGAGATGACGTGAATTTTAAAAAGAACATCAAACCAAGGATCACTTTTCAGTCGGTTATAGAACAGTGCGAAAAGAACGAAAAAGAATAGCGAAAATAGTATTTTGAAATTAAAAATATTAAGTTTTTCTTCTTTCACCCATTCCATCATTTGAATATAAATATTAACCTGCGGGAAAATCTTATCCAAAAATAAAACCTGCAGCACATTAATGTTAAAAATAATAATAAGAAACGAGCAAGCAAGTGCAAAATAGAAATACTTAATTTTGATATTCAGCTGAATCAACAGTGCTACCACTATAAAAAGGATAGCAGAATAATGAAACAATAGAGAGGTAAGTATCCATAAATAAAATTTTGTGTATTTTTTTTCTACAAGGTAATGAATCAACATCAAAAAAATACCTGATGCAACACCAGCTCTAATGGTTGTCATTTCCTGCATAAAAAACAGGTAAGTAATATAAATGAATACACTTAGAAAAAAATTGGTTGAATATTTTGCAATGCTCACTATTTTAGTATATACCCCAAGAAAGGCAAAAGACAGAAATGAGAAATTGATAATATCATTGGTTCGTAAAAAGAAGAGCTTCCCTATTTCAGGTATTAAATACATAGAAAATTCGTACGATTTATTGAGTTCCCAATTATTCGCAGAATTTTTAAAATCATAGAAATACATGATATAATCCCTATCAATATTCAGTCGTGTACCCGCAAAAAGCGATAGTATCATAACAAGAATAATGCAAGCAACTTTTTTAAACTTTGAAAAAAAGAAAGCGATAAACAATACTACCAATACAAAAATATAGTATAAGTCCATTCTTTTTTAAAATTATTAATATATTTTTTTTACCTTCAAAAACCCCATATACATTGCTGCACATAAATAAATTTCGGAGATGAGTACCGAATAGGAGGTTCCTTCAAAGCCCCATATTTTTGTGAGAGGTATCACCATGCATACATTCAGTACTGCGGTGGACAGCAATATATTAAAAAACCATTTATCTTTTCCCATATTGAGTAGCATTTGCGTACCTGCCAAGTTATTTAAAATAATCAGTAGCGGCAAAGGTACCATAATTCGGATCAATAGTGAAATTTCATCAGCCCCAACACCAAAAACAACTTCTGCTATCAAATGTGAAAAAACAAACGTTAGCAATAGTATTGGAATATAAAATGCAATGGCACCATAGCCTATTTTGTTAATCTGGCGGTATGCCATGTATTTATCAGTACGCAGTAATTGCGAAAAATGAGGATACAATGATGCGGTTATCGGAATTTGGATCACCGCCAATGCACGAACAATTTTGTCTGCCGCCGTAAAATATCCTACTGCTACGTTCCCCACGAGTAGTCCCAACATCAAAACATTAAAACTACTGAAAAATGAAATCTTCACCTGCGACAGAAAAACGTATAGCCCTTCCTTTAGTTGATATTTCACATCCTGAAACTCGGACCATAAAAACCGAAGGCGATAATGGGTAAAAAGATAATAGTACGCCAAAACTGCACAGAAAAAAAATGCTGCTGTATTGAAAGTAGGAACCTTCCAATAATCGCTTTCTTTTTTTACAAAAACAAATATGAGAGCGGTAAAAATAATCTTGATCAAGCCATTTTGTAGGGTAATCCTTTTTAAATTTTGTAACCCCTGAAAAAACCAAATTGGTAAAAAACTCTGAAAAAATATCCCACAAAAAACAATACCATACAGCCCATAATGTGCTCTAAAGTCGCTAAATGCTAATACAATTATTAGCAACAATAGAAATGAAAAAAGTGCTAAATAAAATTTGGATGTTGTTACCTTATTGAAAATTTGTTGTAGTTCTCTGGGGTTCTGGCTATGGATCGCAACTTCCTTGGTGGCGGTAAGGGTAAATCCATAATTAATAATAATGGAAAAATACGCATTGGTCGCTGCTACAAAACTCAGAAGCCCCACTTTTTCTATCCCAATAATTCTCATTAGGTAAGGCATGGTGATCAATGGAAGGATAAGGTCAATACCATACATTAAGGATAAAGAAAAAAAACTCTCCACTACTTTTCCAAATCCAGTCAACGACCTTATTTTCATCATTCTTGTTCTTTCGTGTACCATTGCCGGATTTTGCTCACTCCATCCTCTATTTCAATAGAGTACTTCCAACCCAGTGCATTTAGCTTGGAAACATCCGTAAGTTTTTTTATGGTGCCATCGGGTTTGGAAAAATCAAACAGTATTTTTCCTTCGTAACCTATTTCCTTCGCAATTAGTGCCGACAAATCCGCAATGGAAATATCTTTACCTGTTCCTATATTGATTTGGGTATTCCGAATTTCTTTAGAATGACCGACAATATCTTTGAAATCAACATGGTTCATGATAAAGACACAAGCATCTGCCATTTCCTCACTCCACAGGAATTCTCGCATGGGCCTTCCCGTTCCCCAGAGTTCTAATCGATCTTCGAAAATGCCGTATTGATTGAGTATTCGGGCGATTTCTTCGTTAGTAGATGTGCCATTGATTCCTTCGACAGGTCTTTTATCCAAATCTTTTCTAATGGTTAACCAATCATCGGTTAACAATGCTTTTGCAAGATACGTTTTTCTAATCATTGCCGGCAAAACATGACTTTTTTCTAAATCGAAATTATCATTGGGGCCATACAAATTGGTGGGCATTACCGAAATAAAATTGGTTCCGTATTGTATGTTAAAGCTCTCGCACATTTTTATACCCGCAATTTTCGCAATGGCATACGGTTCATTGGTGTATTCTAATGTATCGGTAAGCAATTCATTCTCGCTAATTGGTTGATGGGCATCTTTCGGATAAATACAAGTGCTTCCCAAAAACAAAAGTTTCTTCACATTTTGCTTGTACGAATTATAGATCACATTTTGCTGAATTTGAAGGTTTTTATAGATAAAATCGGCTCTATAGGTATTATTCGCCATAATACCACCCACATAAGCAGCTGCTAGAAATACATAGTCTGGTTTTTCTTCTTCAAAGAATTGTGCTGTTGCAATAGGATCCAGTAAATCTAGCTCTTTAGATGTTTTACCAATAATGTTGGTGTATCCCTTTTCGCTTAAATTTTTCCAAATTGCAGACCCCACTAATCCTCTGTGACCCGCAATATAGATTTTGCTATTCAATTCCATACCTACGAAATCTATTTTTTAACCTGTTTCAAATCTGAACTCACCATATCTTTCACTAATGCTTGCAAATCATATTGTGGTCTCCAACCAAGTTGTTCTTTGGATTTAGTTGGGTCACCAATAAGAAGGTCAACCTCAGTGGGCCTATAATATTGTGGATCTACCCGTACTACTACTTTACCAATTTCTAATTGATAATCTGGATTGCTGCAAGATTTTACAACTGCAATTTCGCTTTCTTCGCTTCCTTTGAATTCTAATTCGATTCCAACTTCCGCAAAAGACATTTTAACAAAATCTCTAATGTATGTTGTAACACCAGTTGCTATAACAAAATCTTCTGGTTTGTCTTGCTGCAAAATTCTCCACATGGCTTCTACATAATCTTTTGCATGCCCCCAGTCTCTTTGAGAATTTAGATTTCCTAAATACAAACATTCCTGCTTTCCAAGGGCAATTGCCGCGGTAGCCATTGTTATCTTTCGAGTAACAAACGTTTCGCCTCTTCTTGGGGATTCGTGATTGAACAAAATACCATTGCAGGCAAACATATGATAAGCTTCTCTATAGTTTTTAGTGATCCAAAAACCATAAATTTTTGCAGCACCATAAGGAGATCTTGGGTAAAAAGGTGAATTTTCATCATAGAAACCTCTTGCATTTTTGTTTTCAGCTAGGCCTCCATATAATTCTGATGTAGAAGCTTGGTAAATTCTTGTTTTCTTTTCTAAACCTAAAATCCTCACCGCTTCGAGAATTCTCAAAGTTCCAATTCCATCTACATTAGCAACATATTCAGGTGAATCAAAAGATACTTTAACGTGAGACATGGCTCCCAAATTGTAAATTTCATCCGGCTGCACTTCTTGGATGATCCTGATAATATTGGTAGAATCAGTAAGATCACCATAATGAAGCTTAAAATTCACATGATTTTCATGCTGATCAACATATAAATGATCAATTCTTTGGGTATTAAAAGAAGATGCTCTTCTTTTGATACCATGCACCATATATCCTTTTTCTAATAACAATTCAGCTAAATACGAACCATCTTGCCCGGTAATTCCTGTGATTAATGCTACTTTGCTCATTCTATGTTTTTATTGTAATATACTTTGATTATTGAATTCGAGTTGTTCATAGACCGATTTTACATCTTGTGCATTCTCTTTATTTAACACTAAGATTGCATCATCTGTAACAACTAAAATCGTGTTTTTAATTCCTAGGAAGTTGGTACAAATATTAGTTCCAATCACCATATTTCCATGTTCATCCACATGATGCCCTTTTTTTACTAAATATTCATACACCGATTCGAAAGATCCCATATCCGACCAAATAAAGTCGGCTTCAACCGCTTTAATTTTATCCGTTTTTTCCATCACGGCATAATCTACCGATATAGAAGGGATTAAAAGACTTTCTTCCAACGGAAGAATTCCCTTGCTACTTTTCTCAAAAGCACTCAAGGAAGCATTATAAACATCTGGCTGCAAATTTTTCAGTTCATTTAAGAAAACGCCCGCTTTAAAGCAAAACATTCCGGAATTCCAATAAAATTCGCCCGATTCAATAAATTCTTTAGCGGTTTGTAAGTCCGGCTTTTCTCTAAAACTCAAAACCTCATTGTTTCGAATTTGAATATATCCAAAACCGGTTTCTGGCTTCGTAGGTTTCAATCCAAAAGTTACAATAAAACCATCATTTGCGAGCTGAACCGCTTCATGAAGAGATTTTGCATACTCCGCAGCATCTTCAATTAAATGATCCGAAGGTGTAACCAGTAAAACAGTATCAGAACTAACGGAAAAAGCAGCAAAAGCAATTGCCGCAGCTGTATTTCTAGGTGTCGATTCTATAATCTCGATATAATCACTGATTCCCAAATCGGTTAATGATTTTCTGGATAAATCAGAATTATCAGTATTTCCGACAATGACCAAATGGTCACAAAAGGCTTTGTTGCGTAAAACGGTTTGCTGAAAAAGCGACTTCCCGTCAAACAAATCTAGATATTGCTTGGGCTTATTCTTTCTCGAAAGCGGCCATAACCGGCTGCCTACACCTCCTGTAAGAACTACATTAGCAACCATTACGAACGATTATAATCATCTTCAATTCTTACAATATCATCTTCCCCGAAATACGTACCATATTGTACTTCAATAAATACAACCGGCTCGCTGGTTTTATTTTCTATTCGATGATGAGCTCCTCGTGGAATATACGCTACATCACCTGATGTATAGTCTTTAACTTCAGCATCAATCGTGATTGTACCAACACCTGAAACAATCGTCCAAACCTCGCCACGTTTAAAATGGTATTGCAAAGAAAGTCTTCCCCCAGGATTCACCTGTATTCTTTTTACTTTATGCGTAGGTGCATCTTCCAATACCCAATACTCTCCCCAAGGTCTTACATCATGTTCCATTGAAATTGTATTTATAAAATTAAAACCTATCCTTTAATCGCTTCCACCAACCTTTTTCTGTGGCGGCATAACCATAACCGTATTTATTACCGTACCCAAAATGATCTTTGCTCACATCATTCAGTACACAACCTACATTTTTAATCTTTCCGGCTAACACGCTCTTATTGGCAAAATCGACCAGTGGTTTTTCTGTTACATCACTGCGCATCACATACAAAGTAGCATCTGCCACTTCAGCAGTAAGGAACGTATCAGTCACCAGCATGAGTGGTGCCGTATCAACAATAATATAGTCGTAATCCTCTTTCAATGATGCAATGAGTTCCTGGTAGCGACCATTGCTGAGCAACTCGGTGGGATTCGGCGGGATGCTTCCCGAAAAAATCATAGCTAAGGATGGATTAATTTTGGAATAATGGATAAGTGAATTTACAGCTTTATCGGGATCATAAAGAAACTCCGTAAGACCTTCTACTCCCTTTTTACTCGGATCATAACGTTGCAATTGTGGGTTTCGAATATCGGCACCTATAATCACTACTTTGTTCTTTGGAGAAGCAAGGGTAAGCGCTAAGTTGACCGAAACAAATGTCTTCCCTTCTCCTTTTACTGTAGAAGTCACAAACACCACCTTTCCATTTTCTTTCTTTGGAAGCATAAACTTCATATTGGTAATTAGAATGCGGAATGCTTCTGCCATAGGCGACAAATCATTTGTAGCAATCGTTTCGGATTCTCCCCTTGAAACCGTTGGCAATTCGCCAATCACCGGAATTGGCGACAGTTTTTCGATATCGTGTTTGGACCTGATCTTATCATTCAACAGCTCACGTATATAAATGAATGTAAAAGGGAACAACAGACCCAAAAGCAAAGACCCTGCGAGGATAACCATTTTCTTGGGCGAAACCGGCTTGTCTGATGCATAAGCATAATCAATAATTCGAGCTTTGGGAGCGGTGATAGCAAGCGAAATTGCCGCTTCTTCACGCTTCTGCAATAGTAATAAATATAAGCTCTCTTTAATTTGCTGCTGCCTTTCAATGCTGCGGAAAAGTTTTTCTTGCGCAGGTATCTTATTAATTTTTGCACTAATGTTGCTTTGCTCACCCAATATCTGATCTTTTACCGATTGCAAAGCGACTCTATTTTTCGATAATCCGTCCAGTACAGAAGAATGAAGGACTGCTATCTGCTTATTAAGATCAGTGATCACTGGGTTTTGAGGTGTTGCACTTTCCAACAAACGATTTCTTTCTAGCACCAATTGATTATATGCAGTAATATTGGCAGAAGCTGTGGGATTGCTTAGCCCCACACTGGATGGCAACGTCTGATTCGCTGGCAAATGGTTCATATACCCCACCAGATCATTGGTCAATTGTAACTGGGATTCCACATCAAGCAACCGATTTCTGGCTGCTGCCGAACCTCCCAAATTCAGTGAGGCCTCCGTCGGAATATCTGTGATCTTATTCGCCACTTTGAATTGTTCCTTTTGATCTTCAACTTCACCCAATTCATTGGCGATAATCTGAACCCGTTGATCAATAAAATCTTTGGTTTTTTTGGATTCAGAATTCTTATCCATTATCGCATCATTATTATAGGCCGCCACCAATCGATTGATAAGATCTTTACCCTTTTGGGTATTCTCATAATCAATAGCCAACTCCAAAACGGTACCGTCCTTATCTGCCAACTCCACTTTCATCAATTTTTGGAAAGCAGTAACTGCACCATCCTTAGTAAGATACTGAAGATCAAGTTCATTCGTATCAAGATCTTTATCCTTAATAAACTTGGGATTCTTCACAATCATCAAATTTGCATATGGCAAACTTATGGTTTTGTTGTAGGTTGTTATAAAAGATTTTTTAAAACTATCGGAGGACAATTCCAATTGGTCCCCTTTAATTTTCAGATGTAATGGCTTAATTGACTTCGAGAATTTTTTTTCATTAATGACCTGCACCATAATGGGTGAAGTTTCGCCATACAACTCAATTTTCTTCAAACCATCTTTACAAAAAACAGCCGTCTGTATCCCCAATTCAGTCACAACCTCTCGCATCAGTTTTTTGGACTTCAGTACTTCAATTTCATTTTCAATGCTGTTGGTTCCCATGCTGCCAAATCCACCCAATTCAGAGAGCATTCCCATCTCTGATGACGGGGTTTTTTTGGTATCTTTAATGAGTGCAGTGGACTTGATGTTATATACTGATGTCGCCGACTTAATATAAAATACCGCTAAAATAAGCATGGTAAGAACAGATAAAACAAACCATAGCCATCTGCTCAAATAGGGCTTGATAATCTCGTTAATATTAACTCCCTGAGGAACAGGCGCTTCTGTAGTGTTTGTACTACTCATTGATATTCTATTTTAACAAAAATGTTTTACTTCTTGAAAATGGTAATGAAAATACCTGCTAAACCAATAACCATTCCTGCCACAGCAATGTAAAGCCCGTTATTGGGATCCTGTCTTGCAATTTTATCTTTATTATTGTTAGATGATACATAAATCACGTCATTTTGCTTGAGCTGAAAATAAGGATTACTGGTGAAATCACCAGCCATCAGGTTAATTTTAGCTTTAGTAATCTGCCCGTTTTCATTTCGAACCAGCAACAAATCATCACGTTTGCCATACATTGTTAAATCCCCCGCGGCTCCAAGGGCTGTGAGAACGGATGGACTCGCCTCGGGCAATGAATATTGCCCCGGTCTAGCAACTTCCCCCAGGACTGTCACTTTAAAATTACCCAACCGAACCGTCACATTAGGGCTCTTTACATATTTTGAGACACCCTCTGTAAGCTCCCTTTTAACTTCTTCAACTGACTTACCAGCAGTACTGATCGTTCCCAAAACAGGAAAATCAATATTCCCCACTGAATCTACCATATACCCCTTCTCAAGAGAATTGGAATTGGTTGCCGTACTTGTTACTGCGCTCTGGCTCGAATAATAGTTTTGATTAAAGGGTTTCACCACCTCCATGTCTTTAGCTGAAACAAAAATAACCAGTTGATCACCGGGCTGTATGGTGGAGGATGCAGAGTTTATAGATGCTGCCGTTGCCGTCTGCTCCAATGTTTGCATATAGTTCAGTTCGCTTGTCCTTTCCTTTGTTTTACAGGATGTTACTAAAAAAACAAGCGCTGTAACCCATAGAAATATGCTTTTACTCATTGATTGATGTTTAATTAAGAGGTTTGCAAATATACAATTCTAGATCACTTATCCAAAACTTCATAAATAGAATTGTTGCTTTTAAACTCAGGCACAATATTCTTCAGCAACTGTACCACCTCTACTTTTTCTCGGCGTAATGCCGCTTTGGTAATCATTAACGATAATTGATCGATTTCGGCAAAACTCATGGTCGGATCTTTAGAGACCATAATCTTCTCATTGTGAGTGGCCAGTGTTTTCGCATCGTCACTTAGCAGTTCCTCGTATAGTTTCTCGCCCGGTCTTAATCCGGTGTAAATAATTTTAATGTCGTTGTTGGGTTCAAAACCAGACAGTTTAATCATCCGGGTGGCCAAATCCAAAATTTTCACCGGCTTACCCATATCAAAAACAAAAATCTCGCCACCTTGTCCCATTGTACCGGCTTGCAGTACGAGATCGCAGGCCTCAGGAATGGTCATAAAATAGCGCACAATATCTGGATGCGTAATGGTGACCGGACCTCCGGCCTCGATTTGTTTCTTAAAGTGAGGAATAACAGAACCATTCGATCCTAAAACGTTGCCAAAACGGGTCGTAATAAATTTGGTGGTGTTGCCCGCCGTATTTTGCAATGCCTGCACAAAAAGCTCAGCCGCTCTCTTTGAGGCACCCATTACGTTGGTTGGGTTCACCGCTTTATCTGTGGAAATCATGACGAATCGATTCACCTTATATTTGCTCGCCAGCGTTGAAAGATTCTTGCTTCCTAAAATATTAACTAAAATGGCTTCATGCGGATTTTCTTCCACTAAAGGAACGTGTTTGTATGCCGCAGCGTGATAGACCATTGAAAAATTGTACTTCTGAAAGAGTGGTTCAATACGGTGACGGTTGGAAATGTCTGCAAGCACAAATTTGAAATGGATGTTTGGAAACTTCTCCCTCATTTCCAGTTCAATTTCATACAATGGTGTCTCCGCTTGGTCCACAATAACGACAACACTGGGCTCGAACTGTGCAACTTGACGCACAATTTCGCTTCCAATAGACCCCGCACCACCGGTGATGAGTACCGATTTATCGTGATGCCGCCGCTTTACTTCCTCATTTTCAATATGAATGGGCTTTCTGTTCAGCAAATCCTCGATCTGAAGATTTCGAATACTCATCCCATAATCATTCTGTCTCAACTTTTGAACTGACGGTGCCTTAAAAACCTGAAAACCTTTCTCAAGAAACAAAGATACCCAACTGTCCATTTCTTCTTTCGACATCATTTCTTTGTTAATTAAGATACCATCCAGCGCAAGGTCTTCTTTGGTATTATCTTCAATCTTTTCTCTATTGAAAATAGGTTTACCCAATAAATGGGCTCTCTTGGAATCGTGCCTTTGAGTGAGAAAACCAGAAACATGGTAGGGCAAATTGGGGTTGTCAAGAATCGCTCTTGCCACAGCAATCGACTGCTCATCAATACCCAGCACCAAAATCCTCTTCTTCAGCGTGCTGCGTCTAAACTCGCGGGCAATATGAAAAAATTCTTTCACAAAAAGCCGAAACATAAACAGAAGCATAAACGAGGTCGCAAAAAATATTGCCAAAAAGGGAATCGACATATTGATCATTCGAAAACCCTCTACTACTCGGACGCCAAAACTGATGACCCCTACCGATATGGTGGTACAAAGTGTTGCCAAAAAAAGCTTGAAAAGATCAATGAATGTAGAATGCCTTATGATCCCTGAATAGGTTCGAAATGCCACCATAAAGAGGATGCTGACGGCCATCATTATACCGTACATTACTTTATTATTGTAAAAAACGGTGGTGGTTTTAAAGCTCAGTTTCTCTATCAGGTAACAGGAAATGGTAATGGCGAGGAAAATAAAAAAAACATCAATCAGCAGGATCACCCAGCGCGGCAAATACCGAATGTCGGACAAGTTCATCATGTTATCTCCGCCGTATATTTTTTTTCTTAGGTTTTGCTGCAAGCTCATGTCAACAAATTATCGTTTGTTTTCAAACGTTGAATAGGGTCACGAAAGTACAAATTTTTATTGGAAAAAATAAGTTATTCCGAAATAATTATTTCATGAAGTGCTTCCTCGATTCTAAAAAAATCGTCCGTTGTAAGGTTGGAACCCGACGGAAGGCAGAGCCCTTTATCAAAAAGAGAGGAAGCCAAATGAGACCCAAAATAAAGGGCATCCTTAAACACGGGCTGAAGATGCATGGGCTTCCACAGTGGGCGGGTTTCGATATTGTTTTTAAGAAACCTTTTGCGAATCTCTTCCTTAGTCCAGCGGCTTTTTTCATCCACTGTAATGGTGCTTAGCCAGTGATTCGAAAAATAATCGTCATTAGGTTCCGAATGTACGTGAAGTGCACTGCCTTTCAGTAATTCTTTATAAAACAAATGGTTTTCGCGTCGCTTCTCAATTCGGTCTTGCAACACCTCCATCTGTCCTCGGCCAATACCTGCACAAATATTGCTCATGCGATAATTGTAACCAATGGTAGTATGTTCGTAATGGGGCGCATCGTCCTTCGCCTGGGTGGAAAGAAATACTGCTTTCTTCTTAAACTCAGGGTCTTTCAGAATAAGAGCTCCTCCTCCAGAGGTCGTGATGATTTTATTTCCATTAAAACTAAACACGCCAATATCACCAAAAGTCCCACACTTCTGACCTTTGTAGCTACTGCCCACCGCTTCGGCGCTATCTTCGATTACCGGGATGTCATATTGTTCAGAGAGTGCTTTAATCTTATCCGGCTGATAAGGCATGCCATAAAGCGAAACTGCCACTATGGCCTTCGGTTTTTTACCTTTAGAAATACTATATTTAATGGCATCTTCCACTGCATTGGGGCAGAGGTTCCACGTATCAGGTTCGCTGTCCACAAAAATCGGGATACCTCCCGTATAGATAATCGGATTGGCAGATGCTGAAAAAGTGAGCGACTGGCAAATCACATAATCGCCCGGCTGAACCCCAAGCATAATCAGTGCCAAATGAATTGCGGCGGTACCCGAACTCAGCACTGCCACATAAACTTCCTCATTCAGAAACTGCTCCAAATCCTGTTCCAGTCCGTTCACGTTGGGACCCAACGGAGCGATCCAGTTTTCATCAAAGGCATCCTGAATATATTTCATCTCCGCACCTCCCATGTGCGGCGACGAAATCCAGATTTTCTTATTCATTTTAATTTTATTCTCTTATTTTAATAACCCTTCCGGGATTTCCTACAACAACAGCGTGGTCTGGAACATCTTTCAGCACCACGGCACCGGCGCCAATTAATGCGTGTTCACCGATGGTTACGCCTTGGATAATATTGGCCCCAATTCCCACATGCGCCCCTTTCTTCACGCGGATATTTCCGGCAAGCGAGGCCTTTGGCGAAATATGCACAAAATCTTCAATAATGCAGTCGTGCTCTATCGTTGATGCAGTGTTGATGATGCAATGGTTGCCAATTTTCACATCTGCATTTACACAAGCTTGCGGCATAATAACTGTTCCTTCGCCCACTTCCGAAAACCGTGATACATGAGCACTGGAGTGGTGCACACTCTCGAAGGTACACCAATCTTTTATCTGCTGATAAATTCTCTCACGAATGGTGTTATCTCCAATGGCAATAATTACTTTCTTGCCCTCAATCAATGCTCTGCTCGGTTTAAAAATTTTGAGGTGGTGCGGGAAATCGTCGTGCGGTTGGTCGTCTACAAGATACTCCAACAGTTGGTCATTCGAAAGGATTAGATCATAAACAACCTTGGCCTGCCCTCTTGCGCCGTATAGAATCATGCAGCATTTCCTTTAAAAGCCTCCATTGTCATATAGTTATTGGCATTTACTCCGTGTCTTTTCACTATTTTCTCCAGCGTAGTAAATATAATCCGCAAATCGAGCTGAAGCGAAATCCGGGAAACGTACTCAACATCGTAGCGAAACTTTTCGTCCCAAGACAGCGCATTTCTTCCATTCACCTGCGCCCACCCTGTAATACCGGGTTTCACGAGATGCCTTTGCTTTTGGAAATCGTTGTACAAAGGCAGATACTCCGGCAGCAACGGGCGCGGACCCACCAAACTCATATCACCTTTCAACACATTGATGAGTTGCGGAATTTCATCCAGCGATGTTTTTCTTACGGCTTTACCAATCAGGGTGAGCCGACGATAATCCGGCAGCAGTTGGCCCTCAGCATCTTTTTTGTTGGTCATCGTCTTGAACTTGATAATCCTAAAGATTTTACCATTTTTCCCGGGTCTCTCCTGTATAAAAAAAGGATGGCCACTATTGGCAATGGTTAAAGTTAACAAAATCATTAAAAAAATCGGACTCAGCAGCACCAGCGCAACGAGGGCGAATAAAAAGTCGAACCCGGGCTTCACCACATTTTCATAAACGGTTGATAATGACCCTTGTCGTACTTCCAGATGAGCTACATCCATTACAAAATATTTAGGTTTAAACTTTATTTCAGTGCCGATTTGCGGCGGTAAGTGACATACACCATAATTCCTGTCGCGGCAAGCAGGAGGAAAGGAAGGTGTTGGTTGATGGGAATCGGATCTGCAGGGTTTGGTGGGCATTCATCATCATCTTCACTATCCGGAATACCGTTACAGTTACAATCGGGTTCACCATCAACAGTACACCCCGAAGCAGTAGAAGAGGCCTCCCCAACGAAGCCAGTATCTTGCTTAATGCCATTAGACTTTGGATCATTATATTGATCATGAGAGGAGGTAGCATTCATCTCATGCTCATTCTCAGCAGAAAACACATTTTTCGTCTGCGAAAACATGCTGATCGACAAAAATAAGACTACAACGGCAAAAAATTCTCGCATCCTTTTTTCCTTTTTTTCTAATTAATTGCAAATGTATAATAATTATTTTAAAAACGAATATCTTTAATTTCAATTAATATAATACATGCCTAAATTGCATTGCCAAAAATATATATCATGGTTTCTGAAGTTTACTTTGTCCGCGAAATTGCGGTCAGTAGTTTTTATTCGCATTTCACTTATAGTGTATTAATATTAAATAAAAGGAGACTAAATAGTTAAAAATCAAAAGAACAACATAAATTGTGTTAGCAAAGCAGAGAAGTGGTATCCTCACAAAACCCCACCTGGCTTGGGGATTTTGTGTGAACCTTCCTACCACTGCAATCTTTTGTAAAGACCCCTCAATATCTAAAATTGTGAACCAATAAAAACCCCAAAATGAATGGGGTTTTCTTAGTCGACTTGATATTACTATCTTCTTATTTTCTTGCTTAGTATTTCACCATCGGTCATTTTAACTTTTATCACATACATTCCGTCAACAAGTCGGTTTGCGCTGAAACGGAATTCTTTACTTTGAATTCGATTTTGTGTCAGGATCATTCGGCCGCTTGCGTCATAGATTTCTACTGCATCAATAATTTTCGCTGATGATTTTACCACAAAATCTCCAGCATCGCTGTACACATTAACTGCGCCGTTACCTTGGCTATCTGCGGTAGCAAGAATCACCTGTGGCTTATAAACGACCTCGAACCGATTGGTAAATTCCCCAGCGTTGCTCGTAAAACTGTATGGCCCCTGTGCCAGATCTGTTAAGATGCCTAACACTTTATCTTTTAAATAAATAGACTGTCCATTTGCAAAAACACCTTCCAAATCGACGGCCTCAATTTTATACGTGCCAGCAACAAAATGTCTTAAACCAAGGGTGATAACATCATCGTTATTAAATGCAGCTCTACCATTAATAACCACCTTGGCATCATCGGCATAACTGAACAAAGCATCTGAAGCTTGCGAGTTTGGAATTCGAGTATCTTCCCTTCCGAAACCATAATTGCCCGCCGCAAAGTATGCGATACCATTTTGAATCGTAAACCCATCATCTTTAACCAACTGCAGCCGGTAACGATCTTTGGTTGATTGCTTACCATAGAATACCGTGCCGGTATAGCTGGTTTTACGTTGCGTATTACTAAAATTCAATTTTGCTCCAGAACCCAATGCACGAACCATAAAGGCCTGGCTTACTTTAATAACCCTATTAGGGACTTTTGTTCCAGCAGGATACGGATTCCCGTGTTCATCTAATCCACCTCTTCCAGGTGCGGCGGTTCCATAACCATCTGTATCCGTTAATGCATTAAAGAGTGCATAGCTGTATCCCTGATAAGAACCTCCCATCTGCACATAAATATGATTAACTGTATTGTCCCAGAACCTAAAAGTAGGATCGATTAAAGATTGCGTGGAGTTGGCATATAATTCAATAATATCCACATTGGAAGGGTAAGGATTCCCTACAACATTATATCCTTTGCTGGGTGCTGACCAATCTAAATCCACGGTGATATTACCGTTATTAGGAATACCCCTGTACTCAGCTTCATTATTGGTGAGCCCAGCTTCTGCTGTGTAACTCTTAGGTTCTTTCACCGCAAAGCCCTTACCCTTTATCTGATAATCTCCCGCTACCGCATTTACAAATGAATTGTTAGCTTCGTTAAGCTTTGTAACAAATGCCACGTTGCCAGCACCGCCAAATATCTCATTCATATTCTGCCCCGCAACTGGTGAAGAAAGAAAATTGTACTCCTTGCGTGTGCCATTGGCAGCAGGCGTAGTGAGGGCATGCAAACGACGAACTGCGATACTTGTAGAATTAATGTTGGGATCAGGGTTAATTTGCACCAGATTGGCATCTGATTTTACAATAATACCTCTTGGTGCACCTGTATTCACAATGGTATCGGTTACCGTGAGGGAGCCATTAGCGTTTATTGTAAGTTGACCTGTCGCACCTGATGCTGTTTCAATTTTTATATTCTTCGCAAGCGCATGCGCATTTGTATTAATGGTTACAGGCGTTTTAACAACAACACATTTATTTGCAGTAGAAGCCCCATTCCCGTTTGGTAACCAATTATTGGTAAACCAATCGGTTGCAGTAGTATTCCAAATTTTTGTATTGTTAACAATAGTAAAAGAACCCATTGCATTGCATGAGTTTGTCAAACTTGCTGTAGCGGTAACATTCCAGCTGGCATAGGTTTCAATCTGTGATTCTGTGGGTTTGAAATATACGGTAGAAATGGGAGTCCCC
Organism: Chryseobacterium sp. 39-10; assembly: GCA_001898255.1. Taxonomy (GTDB): domain Bacteria; phylum Bacteroidota; class Bacteroidia; order Flavobacteriales; family Weeksellaceae; genus Kaistella. Next base: position 35,649 of record MKTK01000021.1, read on the forward strand.
GAGGTATAAGGGTTTGTTCCTGCCGCATCTGTATAAACTCCAATTGGATTAGAAGGCGTCCATACAAAAGAAGGCTGTAAAGGTTTTTCACCAAAGAGCTCGATGTCATCAACTGCAACACCATCAGGTAAAAACCCAGTACCTGCCCAAGAATAATGGCGAATTCTAAATTTTAAATTTGCTTGTCCAATGAATGCAGATAAATCATACGTTAGTGTTTTAAAATTACTACCTAATCCCTGATTGGTTATGAGTTTGACAATTTGATTATTATATGTAGTTCCACCATTTGTAGATACTTCAATTACTACATATTCTTCCTGAGAAGTTGGTGTAGTCGGATTATAATTATCCTGCCAATATCTTGAGTAGAACATTCTAAGTTTAAGCGTCAAATTATCTAAACCTATAGTAGACACACTATTGGTTAAAGCAATCGCACTTTGTACTGGAGAAGAAGGAGCAGGATTGGAATCTGATGTTGCTAAAACGAACTTATTTGCTCCAAATCCTGATGAAATCGCAGGAAACCACACATTACCAGCAGGTGGAAAAACACTGACTCTATTTTGAAATTTTGTATTATTTTTTACGGCCGTAGTATTACTATCCATAGCACTCGTCTGAACAAGCGTAAATACTCCTAAAGCTCCACCTTCGAAGTTTTCATTCACTAAATGAACAATTTCTTTACTTCCAGTAGCAGAAACCGCAATCACAGTAGTACCTCCACATATTTCCATAGTGGAAGGCGTAAAGCTGATCTCAGGGGTTGGTTTTATTTCTGCTTTTACGGCTGTGCGGAATGTAGATTCACAATTCCCATTATAAGCAGTAACATAAAATGTTGTAGTTGCAGATAACGGATTTGTAAGGAATGTTGTCGACATGCCAGATCCATCGGGGTAAGTGGTTGCTACTAAATTTCCTCCAACTACTGCATCATACCATCGAAATTCTGTAACCGAAGTAGTAGAAGAAGCAGAAAGTGTAACCTGTCTACCTCCAGTTACACCACATTCACTAGCCGAAGTTACTGTAGCAATTTTTGATATACAATTAGCTACTACCTTTATCAGATAATCTTCAGTTTCACCATAATATTCTTCGGTTGAAGTATTTGTAAAATTATCATTTGGACCAAAATCATATCCATAATTTTCACTCCAAGGAAAACATCCTAAAAAAGGTATGCATGTCCTACTTAAACCATTATTTACTCTAATCCTCATTCTGTAATTTCCTGGCTCTTGGTTTGCAGGTACTACAAATCCAAAATTTGCTGTTGCACCTACAAATCCTCCTGTAGAATAAACTTGTTCAGAAGAATCAAAGATACCATTTCCATTCCAATCCACCCAAGCTTTCCACCTACCTCTTCCAAGTACATTTCCACCAACATTTGCAATTACATTCACACCTTCTCCTTGTGCTTGCTGCGCAATTTGTGGAAGTGTGGTAAAATTACTGTAGCCATTGGTTCCAGCACCAGTATTGTTATTAGCAGGAGGATCCATCATAGTACCCACTATTGATAAGTTACTAATATAAAGAGCAGCTGGACTTTGTGTCGTTCCATTATTATAGGTGGTTCCTGTTGTTGTAAAACTAACGGTAGAAGAATATGCCACTCCACCTCCGTTCATACAGGTAATTTTTCTGCGGTAATATCTTGTTGTACTTGCTAAAGGGACTGCTGTAAGTGTCGTTGTACCTACAGAAGTTGCTCCTGCAATATCTGTCCACGGTCCAGTAGCAGATTCGGCAACCTGCCATTGATAGCTTAATCCAGAAGCCGTAGAACTCCCGGTAACACTTACATTAAAGTTACTGGAAGGTGCTCCTGTCCCCGGAGTAATTGATGATGTCCCACCAGTTGGTGTACCTGAACAAGGTGGTGGTATAATTACTTTATAATCTTCTGCCTCCCCTCTTGTAGTTGTTCCATTAGTTGTAAATCCACAAGGTTCTGGAGTACCATCATAGTAATCATAAGCAATTCTTAGTACATAACTTCCCGCGACCGTTCCTGAAGGAATGGTATAAGCTGGAGAAGAAGTTATGGGGTTTGTTGTACTAAAATTATTTCTTGTATAAATTAATTCACCCGATTCAAAAATATTATTTTTATTCCAGTCAATCCATACCGCTACACCAGCTGTTGTAGCCTGTCTACCACCTGGAACAGTATATGTCATTGTAAAAGCACTGCCCGGATTAATAGTAAGAGCATCAGTATCATAAAAGTTCTGATACCCGTAAGGAGAAGCACTATAACTTGAATTCGTTTTGTTGATATTAATTGTTCCACCAGCCGTGCTGAAACTATTGATATAGGTTGCATTGCTGGAAGCGATTGGTGTACAGTATCCTGTATAAGTTATTTTAATTTGTCCATTGCCACCGGAACCGCCTAATCTATTTGTATTGTTATTAACAAAAGCACCGCCTCCACCTCCGCCAGGAATACCTCCACTATTTCCACCACCTCCAGTTCCACCGCTAGTTCCACCAGTTCCACCACCATTTCCACCAGCTCCACCATTTCCTGCTGTAGTAGTGGAACCATTACCTCCATTTACACCAGCAATTCGAGTTGTACCTAAGGAAGTTGAAATTGATCCAATTCCTCCATTAACATTCTCATTATTAGGTGCTGCCCCTCCTGCTCCTCCCTGAGCACTTAATTCAGCATTGCTTCTAAACCAAGTAGCATTGCCTGATCCGCCAGCAGATGTTGTACCTATTGCTCCTGCACCAATAGAATAAGAAATACTTTGTCCCGGTGTAACGGACAAAACAGAAGAAACAAAGGTGCCGCCTGCACCACCACCACCACCTTTGGCATTATTGGTACTCGTTCCGCCACCAGCACCGCCTCCACCCCAGGCTTCAACAGTAATGGAAGTAACTCCGGGAGGTACAGCCCAAGTACCATTCCCCGGTGTATTGAGGATAACCGTTTGCGTTTGCCCCGATAAAAGACCGAACAGCATTAAGCAGCAAATCGCTGCATGTATTTTTAATTGTATCACGAAACGAAAGAAAGTAGAAGTATTTCTCATGGCTTTAGTTTTTTATAGCGTAAAAATTATAAAACACAGAAAATATTGGATCAATACCAACCGTACTTATTAAAATTACTGTATTCGGCAACAAAGATAAATATTTATTCCATTGAATGTTAACATTTTTTTAACCTTAGTCTGCTTTATTTTATATATAGCGGCTCATAACATAAGACACGCTCAACCAATTCTAATGTTCACCGGCTATTAATAATCATTCACTGCTTATTTTCATCAATCGAACCAAGTGAAAAATTTGAAATACTATTGGATTATTTTACATGTGTCAGCACAACAAAGCAGACTGCTCACTCAACCACCCCGTCAATTTAGCAAGCTAAATAGACACCCCTCCAAAGGCGGGGAATATTTGGGTTACCCAACAAAATTATCGCATAAAGCACGCCTATTCCCCTCCTCTGGAGGGGTGGCATTGACCGAAGGGAAATGACGGGGTGGTTGAAAGATCAACATTTATGGCAATTCAAATATCCCCTATCTTTATCCTAAAAACACCATGGAAATACTCACCTACATCCGCAAAATACCGATCCGAAAAAACCACATCTCAAAATTGCCCTATAATCCAGACCTTAAACCCTTACTGCCCCAGAAAAGAAAAGCCGGAATCCTCTGTGAAGTGCTTTTCTGGAAGCAAGTACACAAAAGAAAATTCTACGGCATCGACTTTGACCGACAAAGAATTATCGGAAACTATATTGTGGATTTCTATGTTAAAAACTTAGGATTAGTGGTCGAAATTGACGGCTGGGTTCATGAAACCACTCAAGAATATGACGAAAAACGACAACGAAACTTAGAAAGTTATGGACTAAAGGTTTTTCGGATTTTGAATCACGATATTCTTCAAAATGTGTCGGTATCAATAAGAGATTTGGAGGAATTTATCATAGTTCATTATGGCATTCCCGAAAATGATACCGCAATCGTAGAGTAAGTGCCGTTGGCAATTAATGGTAGTCCATTATAAAAACCACCCCGTCAATTTAGCAAGCTAAACTGACACCCCTCCAAGGGAGGGGAATATTTGGGTTACCCAACAAAATTATCGCATAAAGCACGCCTATTCCCCTCCTCTGGAGGGGTGGCATTGACCAAAGGGAAATGACGGGGTGGTTGAAAAGCAGGATTGACTCACCAGAAGCACCACCAAAAAAATAAGGGTCTGAAAATTCAGACCCTTACTCTCCGTTGCCAATGGACTATTTTAAAATCTTTTTTGTGCTCACTTCGTCATCACGGTGGATTTTCAGAATATACAGACCATTGTTGAGCAAATCTCCATTAATTCTCACTTGTGTGCTATTCGGCTGTAACTTCAATATGGCTCTTCCGGCACCATCATACGTTTCCAACTGTATAATTTTTTTGCCCATCGATTTCACTACATAATCATTACCATCACGATAAACAATTAGCTGTTCTTTCTGAAAACTTTCTGTGGTGAGTATGGGGCTTGGTCGGTAAACGATTTCGAAACGATTCGTAAATTCTCCTGCATCACTGGTAAATGTGTAATCACCCGATGTGAGATCAGTCATCGTATTGAGCAATTTATCTTTTAAGTAAATGTGCTGTCCATTTTTGAAGACACCAATCATATCCACCGCACGAATTTTGTAAACCCCTTGTACAAAGTGTCTGGTACCAACCGTAATGACATCTGTATCGCCAAAAGGAGCTCGGCCATTAATAATCGTTCTATCGGTTTGTGCAAAAGTAAAAAGTGCGTCTGAGGTAGTATTGCTTGGGTGCCTTGAATCTTCCAAACCAAATCCGTTGTTGCCACCATTGAAATAGACTACGGTAGTAGTAAGATTCAGATTGGCGGGCGTGATTAGCTGAATGCGATAACGGTCTTTTGCAGAAGCACTTCTTCCAAAGAATCCACGAGCGGGCTGTTCTACGGTACGTTGGGTATTACTGAAAATAACTTTTGCAGAACCCACATTGCTTGCGCGAACCAAGAAGCCCTGCCCCACCTTTGCTATGCCGTAAAGGCCAGCTTCCGTGCCAGGATCACCGGGAGTTCCAGTATTATTCCCCGCATCACCAGTTGGCGCCGGATTACCTTCGTCACTCGCTGCATTATAAAAAGCATAGCTGTATCCACTATATGCCCCACCGTATTGCACATACGTATTATTGACCCTATTGTCCCAAAATCTGAACTCAGGTAGCATTTTACTTATATTATCTTCATACAATAATTTTAAATCAATGTTGGAAGGATATGGATTCCCAATTAGATTCCAGCCCAAGCCGATGGATTTTCTGGTAATGGTAATTCCCTCCTGATCATTGTTTTTTAATGTAGCGTTATTGGGTACCCCTTTAAACGTTGCTGTAACTGCTGTTTCTCCTTGTACAAAATCTTTTGATGGTTCTTTCACCGCAAACCCTTTACCCTTAACCAAATAATCATCTGTTTTAGCGTTGATGAATTTATTATTGGGTTCATCTAAGACCAGAACATATTGAGCATTGGCAGGATCACCACCATAAATTGCGTTCATCATTTGATCGGCTACAGGCGCAGAAAAATAGTTGTATTCCAATGCACTGTATAGGCCATCCTTCCTTCTTGGCTTTAATGTTCTTTCAACTTTAATTGATCCTACATTTACCGCATCCACATCCTGCATAAGTTGGGCGTTATTTTTGAAAATGGCTTGACCATAAATTACGCGAACTCCTTTTTTTGCAGTTAAAACTGAACTAGATTCCGTGTCTGCAGTTTCTTGAATCTCTAATGTTGCGGAACCCGAGGTCACAGAAGTTGAATTATTCACCACGACATTACCCATTACTGTTTTGGTGCCGTTACCGGTAATCTGAAGATTGGGGTAACCATTCGCTAAAGGCACAATTTGCTGTTCGCCCGATAAAGCACCTGCCGGCAAACCACCTGATCCTGAAAGACGAGCATATTCAACGATACTGCCAGGATCTAAATCGAGTGTGATATTATTACGAACACTTGGCGACGGATTTAGACCGGATGCAGCAGGACCATAAAACCCTGGTATTACAGCGGTTCTAAAGGTAGCATCTGGTTCAAGTTTCAATGTATTATTAGATGTTCCCACCAACGATGCATTACCATTTGTACTTGTTAACGTTGCATTGGGTTTCACCAAAACAGTTGAATTTGGATTAAGCGTTAGATTACCACCTGCATAGGTAACTTGTTTACCTGCAGGAACTGAAATTTCAATATTGTTAAAGGTATTTGGAGTTCTGATCCGGTCCGCATTATTGCTAAATTCGATAGTACCACCAGTAATTTTATAAACGCCCCCCATATTGGGCAGAAGTTCTGCAGTACCTAAAATCAGTCGACCACCGTCCATTGTAAATTTTGTATTATTTGCTTCTGTGGATGCAAGATTGCTACTCGAAAAATCTATAATAGGAGTACCAGTAATAGTTACAGAGCCATCCGTATGTACATTAATATTATTCCCAGGTGTTTTTGTACCGGCACCGGAAAAAATAATATTATAGTAGTCTTTACCACTGCTTATGGATTGATCTAAAGTCGCGTAATATTCAATGGTGCTACCGCTGTTAATATTTACTGTACCACCGGGTATAGCCGAACCCGTACCAAATAATCCTCCGGTATTTCTCGTTCTTAGTGTACCACCACCATTAACAGAGACGTTTCCTGCTGTCGCATTTTGGATTCTCATATTAGAAATATCAAGTACACCATTGATATTGATGCTTCCTCCGGATTTATCAATTATACCATTTTGGTCTGTTGATGCATTCCTTTCTATTAATACATTTGCACCACTTGGAATATTGGCACCATTTGGAAGTTTTAATCGGCTACTAATCATTTTCAGATTAATATTCCCTCCTAATGTAGGCATCGTTGTAGCATCTCCCAAAATTAATTGTCCTGGTTGTGAAGCTGTCCCAAATTGATTAATAGTCCCCTGACCTGAAATTCCACCTAGAATATAAATGGATTTTTGGTTATTATTATTATGAATATTAAATGTCTTTGTTGTGTTTAATTCTAACTTTGCATTTATGGTTGATGGATTAGCAGTACTTCCATATCCATAACTGCTATTACTGCTAATATTTGAAATCCTAAAAATTGGCATAGCACCCGAATTGTTAGGATAAGGAAAGATGATGTTATCATTATAAATACCATAATCATAATCATTCGATGTAGGAGGATAGCTTTCTAAATTCCATTCTGCAATAGCGTTATCGGCAAAGTAAAATTTTCCATCATCGTAATCTAAATAATCATATAAAAAATACAAAGCATCCGCTCCGGGATTTGCAATAATTTTACCACCTGTTTTCACAAGACCGAAAGATGCGCTTGCATAAGAAACATAACCCGTATTACTTACATCCAGCACACCGCCATTTTCTATTTCCAATTCAATTCCATCTGTCGTTCCTTCAATAAAAAATGGCGAAGAAGTAGTAACCTTCAAAACACCAAATACTTTAGTATTAGTGATATAGATATCGGAAGTATTAATATTTATAGTATGTCCAGCCCTTATTTCTACGCCTGAAGCATCTTCATCTGGATAACGGGTTGCTGTTATCCAAGGGCCAGCTGCGTTAGGTGAAGACTCCCAAGAACCTGCAGCATTCCAGTCATTTGGTCCTGCGGATCTGCTTCGGAAAAAATCGGTAGCCGCACTCAAAGTTGAAATGACAATATTACCACTGACAATATTCGTAAAACTTCCTGACGCTGCTCTAATGGTGTATGTTCCAGCTGCATCAAATTGAACGGCACTAAAAGTTGCTACACCTGCAACCGCATTAAACGATACTGTCCCCTGAATATTCCCCGGTCCGGAATTCTTAGTTAACGTAACCGTACCCGTATATTCTGTATCAACGGTATTGTCTGCTCTTCTTGCTTCCACTTTAAAGGTAGTAAGATTGGCATTTGTATTTCCTGTTGCAGGAGGAGCCGGATTAAAGGCAATTTGTGTTGCCACACCCAATGTAGTGAAGGTTTGCACAGCTCCATAAAAATAATTGGTTCCATCGGTTACATACGCTACATAGCTATATCCTGATGAAGGCATTAATCCTGTCAAATTGGTATTGTAACCTCCAGTTCCATTTCCTACTGGAACTTTAAAAACTGTAGTTCCATTGACGGCAGGATTGGTAGGATTATTATTATCCGCGGTTCTCGCATAGATAAAACCTCTTTCCGTGATGGAATAGCATGTTGCTGCAGTACTATAATTTCCGTTCAATCGTGCTGTTGTATTCACTACGAGACTGGCTGCATTGGTTGTAATAAGAGGTGTACCATTTATTCCAGTTCCGCTTACGGCAACATTGATGGCTGTTGCACCACCTCCCGAAATCGCAATATTTCCACTATACGATTGTGCTAATGTAGGAGTGAATCTTACATAGATCGTTTCGGCAAGATCACCACCTCCGTCTGGACTTAAAGTAAGTGAAGGTATATATGTACCTGATGAAGTTGTGGAATAGCTGTAACCAGAGAGCGCGCCAACGGTCACATTACCAGTAAGATTAAGTCCATACAAATCGAAACTACCGGTGCTGGAAGCTGTTGTATTTATGCAGACATTACCAAAATTAAGGTTATTGCCGTTCTCGTATTGAAGTTGTGGAGATGTATTGACAATGGTTTTATTGACTGTTGAACCATAAGTATTGGAAGCACTGTACGTGACTGTTGGCGAAAAAACGATGTTGGAATTACCTGTAAAAGTACCCGCAACGGTTCGTCCGTCAGTGGCAGAAGACGCCACATCAGCAACTGCGTAGATATATCCTGTAGAAGATGCGGTAATTGCTTGCGTCAAACTGCTCCAAGTGAGGGTTTCTGTTGCACCAGATTTTGCCGAAGACACAGCACCTAATAGTGCATCTCCCGCAGGTGTGAAATCAAAATCTGCAGAATAGTATAATTTAAAACCATTGTTTGCAATATCTGCTGCCAAATAAGAGCCAGTCATATTAGCTTTTACTGAGCTCAGCGTAGCATTGCCACCAGTGGGTGTAAGTGCTGCATAATAGAAAATATTGTTGGACGAACCTGCATTCCAGTTGGTTGGGCTACTATTGGGATCTTGTGCGGTGATGATGACGGTGGAAGTGGGTGAAACCGCCCAAGAAACGGTAACATCATCGATTGCTAAACCATGGTCGCTACCAGATTCATTTATATCATTCCATCGTAACATAATATAGCTTCCTGCAGGAATTGATATACTTGAAAGTGCTGTAGCAGGTATCACATTTCTATTAGAAGAAGAATTACCATCCAAAGTCGTTGCCGTCAACGAACTTGCTATAGGACCCTCAAAGTCTAACGCTGGAACTGACGACCAAGTTCCGGAAATTAAGTCAATATCTGAACTTGAAGTAATTTTATATGAAAAATACAATTTATGTTTGGTAGCATTATCAGCCTTTCTCCATTGTTCGCCAGTATAGGCTACCTTAAAATCTGTAATAGCTGAAGTAGAATTATTCCGAAACTGGACACCATAATAAGGCGCAGCTTGACTTGAGCCTAAAGATCCCAAAGCCCTGTCAATGTTTGTAGCTGTACCATAACTTTTTATCCCTCCAGCATTACCAGATCCGTTGTCGGCAACATAACTATTATTAAAATTAGCTGCATACCAATTAGAAAGTGTTGAATTATTAGACCAATCATTAGTAGTACCAGAGGTTTTCAATGTATTGAAGTCTTGAGAATAGCTACTGGTTGTGGTCATGCTTATTTGCCCCCACCCCGCCACCGAGCACAGCGTGAAGATTAGAGTAAGCAAAAATGTATATAAAGAAAATAAAGATTTTTTCATAATAAGCCCATTATTTTAAGAATGTAAAATTAAAACTATTTTCGGATTTAAAAATTAAAAAATAGTTATATTAGCAAACCAACAAAGAAAAACCCCAAAACATCAGTAAAAAACCACAGATAAAGCATGAAAATTTAATATTCAGTTAATATTTAATTAATTTATTTATAACAATAAGGAAATGTAAATCCTCATCCTACCTACCCAAAATTAATGAGTGAAACCTCATCAAATTAATGTAAAATCAAAAAAATATGTAGTGTATCAAACATTTAGATCAAATTCTTAAATTACGAATTTAACAATAACATGCAACTACTGGTGAAAGAGAAGCTGTAATGGGCTTGAAAATCCATCTTTGCAGCTAAACATCTTTGCCCTCCAAATTAATAGGTAAACTACCGACGAGTTCTTAGGGTGAGAAACTACTCAATGCTTTTTTCCTGAATGCTTGCAAGGGACAAAACCACATTCTTTTCGTAATAAATACGAAGTTGATATTTGATCAAACGAAGAAATTCTTTATCCACCGCCTAAGGTGATGAAATGAAAGCAATACCTGTACTGCGGAGAAAAAGATAATCAAAACCATACAGCCATGAATTATAAAATAGAACAGTACCAACCCCGGCATAAAACAGAGATTATAAACGTTTGGGAGAAGTCTGTTATTGCGACGCATCATTTCCTGTCTGAAAAAGATTTTCGGGAGATTAAACACATGCTCCAGAACTTTGATTTTGACCAACTCCACATCAGCTGTCTCACCTTAAACAATAAAGTAATCGGTTTTCTGGCATTAAAGGATAAGAAAATTGAGATGTTGTTCCTGGATCCCGAATATATCGGTAAAAAATTAGGATACAGATTACTACACTACGCTGTTTCCACTTTTGAAGCAAATGCAGTAGATGTGAATGAGCAAAACGATCACGCAAGAAAATTTTATGAGAGCTTCGGATTTCAAATTGAAGAAAGAACAGAACAGGATGATTTGGGAAAAAACTATCCTCTGTTACGGATGAAAATTCATAGGTAAAACACGATGCGGCAGTGGTCAAAATAAATGATTACATTTGTACAAATCAAGAACAAGCATGATAGCAAATACCATGATGATCGGCGGTCAAAAGTCGCCAGTCAAACAACAAGAGACCTAAATAAAAAGGATCAATTGAAGTAAAAGAATTACCGCCACCTGTTTAAAACACGGGGACCAGCAGAAAACAGGGTATTGCGGAGCTTGGTCCTCAAGGGGTTCGATTCCTCGTTTGCTTTGGATGCAAAATTTATAAAAAAAGGTAAAGAACAGAGTAGAAATACTCAATCTTGGCTTAAGTCTGCAAAACAATGGATACCGTTGAGGCCGTGCGGCTTCTACTTAAAATGTTTTCCCTTTCTCCAGGTGTTTTTTACCTTTTATGATGAAATAATTTTTGAAAATACATCAATGGGAATTTTTAAAAAACAACTCCAAGTAAAACCCAACACCATCGGGTATTTATATAAAAATAACAACTTTGAAAAGACCCTACCGCCGGGTTATTACGAGTTTTGGGATCTTCAAAACCGACTGGAATTGTTTTGCCTGCCTACCACCGTAAAATCAATTAGAGTGACCAATCAGGAAGTGCTGACAAAAGACAATGTCGCACTGCGGTTTTCATTTAATATCCTCTACCAAATTACGGACGGACAAAAACTTTTAAGACAATTTCCTTTAGACCAGCAAATTGATCCTATCATTCAGGAGCTGGAACAGCGAATCGGCACCATTGTTCAGCTTGTTTTAAGAAACAGAATTGCTGAAATGGACAGTGAGACGTTAAATGAAAAACGCAATGAGTTGACAGATTTTAAAACTGCCGAAATGGACAACCAGGTAATGCCGCTCGGTGTAACCATTGTGCAGGCACAATTAAAAGACCTCACATTTCCCAAAACCATTCAGGATCTTTTTGCAAAACATCTGGAAGCGAAAGTGAGGGCAAAAGCTGATCTTGAGAACGCAAGAACTGCCGTAGCCACGGCAAGAACCCTAAAGAATGCTTCTGAACTGATGAAAGGTGATGATAACATCAGATTCTTCCAGCTTTTGGAAACCATTGGCAAAATTGCCGAAAAAGGAAAACACACCTTTAACTTTGGAGACATTACGCAGCTGAGCAAAAACGAACGCGAAAAATAAAAAATGGCCCTGCGCAAAAAGTACGCGTTACCCTCTTTACTTTACCTTACTTCCATCGATGCAAATTCGCTCTAGGTGATTTTTCAAAAAAAGTACCTCTCGGTATTTTGGAAGAATCACAATAAAAACACCCGTCCATTATCAATGCTTCACCCATAGCCAACAATGCATCCACAATGGAACTGTTGTTAACCATTTACAATAAAAGAATCAAATTGAAGGAAGATGTCGCCTTTAGTGTCGGACCAATAGTTTTATAATAGCGTTCAGCATTCGCAATGGAACATTCACTTTTCCAAAATTCGACCTCAAATTGCCATCGCTAAATAAATGTTTTTTACATTTGAAAAACTAATCATACTATAAAAAGTACATTTTGGCTTCGAAAACGAAAATACTCCTTCACAAAGACGAATTAAAGGCAGCCGGAATGGATATTTTGGCGTTGAAGGGACTTTCTTTTGTGGATCAGGAATTGCACCGGGACGATCATTATATGTTCATCCTCCTCAAAAGCGGGCACTTTGTTTGCGAAGTGGATTTCAATCGGATTGAAATTCAACATACCGCGCTTTTGTACGCCGCTCCCGGTCAGGTTCAGCACTACTTGAAAGCCGAAAATTGTGAGGGCTGGCTCTTGTTTGCAAATCCGGATTTTGTTTCACAACCACTTCGGGAATTTTTTGATTCGGTATTGAATGTTTCACAAAGCGTTGAGGTCGCTGAGAATAATCCTGTTTTTGCCACTTCTGACATTTTGGGAGCATGGTGGTCCACGGATTCTTCCGATGATGATTTGAGCGACTCAGTCAGCACGTCTTTGCTGGATTCCATTATTGGCATGATGGCATTGGCATTGAAAGGCACTTCTATTCAAAACCATCATTCGAACAGTTCAAAATATGTACTGGCGAACCGGTTAAAACAACTGATAAAAGAACAATTCAGGGAAATGAAACAAGTGAAGCAGTATGCGCTTCTCCTGCATATTACGCCGTTATATCTCAATGAAGTCATGAAAGAGATCACCGGTTTTTCCGCGAGCTACTGGATTCATCATGAAATACTTCTGGAAGCCAAAAGACTTCTTGCATTTTCAGAAAAGGATGTCAGACAAATTGCCTGGGATTTGGGCTATGAAGATGATGCTTATTTTTCTCGTTTCTTCAAAAAACATACTGGCAGTACCGCCTCCGCATTCCGAAAACAAAAACCATAATTTGTCCAATTATTACCTTGCTTTAACACTGCTTCGTTGATTGTTCTATGCCTAGTTTTGCACTGTAAAATTAGAACGATAGATGATGCAAACAGAAATTAGAACCCATTCAAATCAAGACTTTTTTAAGACCATAATTCCCATTATTACTTCCGTATTTTCGGTGTATCTCACCATCGGGATGACGGCGGGGATGTTGCCCGGATACATTGAAACCAATTTAAAATTCAACAGCATTATCGTCGGTGTAGTAATTGGCGCACAAGCTTTGGCAACCTTAGTAACAAGAGCGTACGCCGGTAAATTAACCGATACCAAAGGTGCACAATACAGCAGCCGTTTGGGCGGAATATTGGGAATAATAACCGCTGTATTGTATGTCACCGCTGCATTTCTTTATTCCATCCCCGTTTGGGCCCTCATTATTTTGATCGCAGCGAGAATCCTGCACGGAATCGCTGAAAGCTTATTGGTAACAGGTTCGCTTACTTGGGGAATTGGTTTGACGGGCGTTGCAAAATCCGGAAAAGTAATGACCTGGAACGGTATCGCGATGTATGCAGGCATTGCAATCGGAGCACCCTTGGGATTAGCATTGAGTAAAACCATTAATTTTGAAACTGCATTTGGTGCGATTTCCATACTATCGATAGTGAGTTTGTTGGTGACCTCAAAATTACCTGCTTTGCCGGTGGACTTGACTCACGTAAGACATCCTTTTCATAAAGTCGTTGGCAAGATTGCTCCTCAAGGATTGGGACTTGCTTTTTCATCAATAGGTTTCGCTTGTATTTCGTCTTTCATCGTATTAATGTACACGCAAAAACAGTGGGGCGATGCGTCTTTGGCTTTCATGCTGTTTGGTGGATTTTATATTCTGGTACGACTGCTTTTTTCCTCATTTCCCGATAAACACGGTGCTTACAAAGTAGCATTAGTCTCTCTTTTTATAGAATTAATCGGACAATTGTTGATTGGATTCTCTGTTTCCAAAACCATGGCACTCATAGGATGCAGTCTTACGGGTGCTGGCTTTTCATTGATATTCCCATCATTAGGCGTGTTGGCCATTCAAAAAGTGTCCCCACAAATGAGAGGTACGGCGTTGGGTGCTTACGGAGCTTTCTTTGATTTATCACTAGGTATTGCGGCTCCTGTGGCGGGATTAATCGCCAACTGGTTCGATTATCAGGCGGTGTACCTATTCGGCAGCATCAGTGTGGTGATTGCAGTATTGGTTTTATGGTCAGGCAGAAAAAACACAGACAAATCCACAGCATAAGTACGGCAAAACAATGCAATTGCACTGAAATGATTCAATTCCATGAAATCAAAAAATAATTTTAAAGTTTAATAATATGAAAACAGTACTCATCACCGGAGCCAACAAAGGAATTGGCTTCGAAACCGCAAAACAAATGGCCTCACTAGGATATTTTGTCTACTTGGGAAGCCGCAACGAGGAAAATGGTAAAATTGCTGTTCAATCTCTACACGATCTAGGACTGAAAAATGTCTCATTAGTACCAATCGATATTTCCAATCCGGAGTCCGTGAAAAAGGCACGATGCCAAGTAGAAAAAGAAACGGATACGCTGGATGTTCTCATCAATAATGCAGGCATTCTAGGCGATATGCCACAGGAACCTTCCACCACAAATCTCGCGAACTATGAAAAGGTATTCCGAACGAACTTATTCGGGACGATTAATGTGACGCAGGAGTTTTTACCTCTGATGAAAAAATCAAAGGCACCACGAATTGTCAATATTTCCAGTGATGTGGGTTCTCTGGAAGAGAACAGTAATCCAGATTGGGTGAAATACGACTCGGTAAAACCTTTTTTTGCGGTGTATGGTGCTTCAAAATCTGCGGTTAATGCATTCACGATTGCTTTGTCGTACGAATTGAGAAATACGAATTTCAAAGTAAACAGTGTTACGCCGGGACATACCGCTACTGAATTTAATAATTTTAAAGGAACCAAAACGGTAGAAGAAGGCGCTCAACCTATTGTGAGATGTGCTACTTTTTCTGATGATGCTCCAACCGGGAAATTTATTTCTGCTGAAGGAGAACTAAAATGGTAAAGATGTAGAATAATGAGTACAAAGGATTTTAAACCCGTTCAGGCGACCTTAAGGGTGACACGTAAAAAATACATTACGCCTCATTACATCCGGGTGTGGCTCACGGGAGAAAATATTGATGATTTTTCTGATACAGTGGTGGGAGAGCACAACAAAATCTTAATCCCCAATAAAGGAGTGAACGAAATTCATTTTCCTCATTTTGACACAGAAAAAAGAAGGTGGATACAGCCCGATGAATCGGTTCGGCCTATCATAAGAACCTTTACACACCGCGGAATTGATTTAAACACCAAGGAAATCTGGATTGATTTTGCGGTACACGGAAACGAAAGTCCAGCTTCTTCATGGGCAATTCGTGCAACAAAAGGATCTCTTTTAGGAGTGATGATGAAATCGGGTGAAGGACAGTTATTTCCTTTGGTTGAAAATTACCTTTTGGTTGCCGACGCGACCGGAATTCCTGTGGTGAGTGTAATTTTAGAAAATTTGCCAAAAGGTTCAAAAGGAACATGCATAATAGAAGTTCATAGTGCAGAAGATGTGCAGGAAATTTCTACCCGTGCTGCGGTTGATTTTCATTGGATATTTAATTCCACTCCCGGGCAGAACAGCGGATTAGCAGCAGCCGTGAAAAAGTTGGTATTGCCTGAGCAGGATCGCTATGCTTACATTGCAGCTGAACAGCGTACCGTAAAGGAACTTCGAGAATATCTTAGGAAGGAAAAATCTTATACAACAGATGAATTGGAAGCGTATGCCTACTGGAAAATGGGAAGCAGTGAATAACAAATCATTCTTCTCACTTTATTGTGCACGATTCTTAATGTGCTGAAGCATTCCATTATTGGAAAATTGGTAGCGAAGGTCTACTCTGAAAAAGAAAAAACAGTTTCGCATGTAACAAGTTTGGGCCACCAATTGTCCTATTGCTGAATTCACCCGAACGTATGAGCAAAACAAAAAGAATCCGTATTGGCCGTTTACCATGTTCCTTATTTTTCATTGTACTCTTCTGCAACACTGTTTTGGCGCAGCAGCACCATTTTAAAATCAATGGCGACCTGATGAATACGAAGCGGGAAAAAGTACACAATGCTGAAGTTTTTTTGATGAACGATCGAAATGAAATCGTGAAAACAACAATTGCTCAAAATGGCATTTTCGAGTTTTCTGACATCGCTCCTCAACGCTATTATTTGCAGATCGTGAATGACGAGGTGGATGTAAAACAACCTGTATTTGAACTTTCCCAGAATCGGGTTTTCAGCATTGTACTCCAAGAAAAAGTGAGCACCATTCAGGAAGTGCAACTGAAAGCAAAGAAAAAAACATTTCAGGTTCAGAACGGAAATATTGCAATCGACATAGCCAATTCGCCCCTCAGCAAAATCACCACTTCAACCGATTTATTGTCTAAACTGCCTTTTGTAATCGTGGATCCCAACGGCGAAGGCCTAATGATGGTAGGAAAAGGCACGCCCATTTTATATGTGGATCATCAAAAAGTGGATTTCAGTAGCTTGACTTCAATTGCTGTGGATGACATCAAATCCGTAGAAATCATCCGAAATCCATCTGCCAGATACGAAGCAGAGGGCAAAGCGATTATTAAAATCATTTTGAAGAATAGCAAAAAAGAAGGATCCAAAACGACAATCAACGAAACGGCGGTGTTCAATAAGCGCTTCAGCAACAACTTTTCTGTGAATTTTCAAAACAAAAAAAACAAAACCGAATGGAAGCTCAATGCCGCCTACAATCAAATTCAGCATTGGGAAAGTAACGGTTTTGAGTATGCAGTGCCAAGCAAAAATATTCAGTCGGATTACATCATCAAATCGGTAACCAATCGTCTTCAAATGATTTTGGGAGCTAATTTCTACCACAATTTTAACGACGGAGATTATCTCACATTTGCCATTAATGCCAATGCACGTCCCGACAAAGGCGATAATACCGCCGTAACCCACTACGAAGAGAACAATGTAAAAAAAGAAATCCTCACGCTCAATCATCAGGACAGAAAACGAGCGATCGTCAATTCTATTTTTAATTACAACAAACAACTAAAATCTTGGGACGCCAACATTTTTACCGGCGTTCAGTTTACCCGCGAAAGCAATCAGGTGGATTTTGATTTTTATAATGATATTGATCAATCCGGATATGTATTCAATCAGTACAGAAAACAAAAATACGGAGTGAATGCATTTTCGGGCAGAATCGACATCGAGAAAAAACTCAAACATGAGTATCAGTTAATTGCTGGAGCCAGTTTTATAAAAGCAGAAGCCATCACCAACAATTTTATCGACTATAAAAACACGAATCCCAGTGAATACTTCAAATATTTTTTCAATGAAGAAAATTGGGCGGCATACACGGAGTTTTCAGGTGAAAAGGAAAAATTCAGTTTCAAAGGCGGACTGAGAATGGAAGCCACTTCTGCGCGGGGTTTAAATGCTGTACTCAACGAAACCAACATCAACAGAAACAATGTGGATTGGTTTCCGAGTGCTGAACTATCGTTTAAACAAAATAAAGACTACGTGTATTCCCTGAATTTTAGCCGAAGCATATCCCGCCCAAGCTATGGCGATCTGGCTTCCGGCGGTTTGTATGGAAGTCCGTATGTGGAGTACGAAGGTAATCCGTACCTCTTACCCACCTACACCGAGACGATTACGGCCAATGCCAATCTTAAAAAATGGGCTTTCAATGCATCCGTCTATCACAGTAAAAACCCGATGGGTTTCAGTTTGGTGTACGATGAAAACAGAAATATATCGAAGTTCACCACCTTAAATTTTGAAAAAGAAATCGGTGCAAGCTTGGGTTTGGATGTCCCTTTTGAATACAAATTTCTGACCTCTCAAAACAGCTTGTCTGTGAACTACTCCAAAACCGAAGACTCGCTTGCAGTGGTGCATCCCTTAACGCCTTATCTGTATTTTTACACCAACAATACCGCCAAGTTAGGCAAGGGATTTAATTTTCTTTTGGATGGGTATTGGGTCACCAAAAGAACACAGGGGTTGTACGAATACAACGAAATGTTGATTGTAAATTTAGGATTAACAAAATCCATCTCCAATTTTGATTTTACCCTTCGTTACAACGATGTTTTCAGGCAAAATAATTTCGTGCAGAAATTAACCTACGACAAAATCATCACAAAAGGTAGTTTTTACGGCAATACGCCCACCTTCTCCATAGGAGTAAAATACAATTTTGGAAAAGTTTCCAATTCCCAATACAAAGAGAGACAAATTAATGAAACCACGGGCAGGATGTAGTCGCAAAGCCGTTTCTTTGAATGGGATGGCAGAAGGCGCAGATATGCAATTTACATACGTCAATTTGCGACAGTCCTCCCCATTACTCCCCACTCCCCACTCCCCACTCCTCCACACCTCCACGCCCAACGCCCAACTCCCAACTCCTCCACACCCAACTCCCCACTCCCAACCGATAACCATCAACCGATAACCGATAACCATCAACCGACAACCATCAACCGATAACCGACAACCAAGAACTGATATTTATCACAAACGCCATCGGTATGCTAATCCGAAGTAATTTTGTAGCTGTTAAAAAATGACCTCAAACAACTGTCAACAATGCATAAGATTTATGGTGGAATTTTACTGGTTCTTATAGCTTGCTTCGCGCTATACAACACCCATATTTATTCGGATAAAACACTCTTTGGCAAAGTGCGCCTCTCGGAGCAAGCCCAACATGGCGAGCAACTCTGGCTCAGAAATAATTGCAACGCCTGCCATCAGCTGTACGGATTAGGCGGCTATCTCGGCCCTGATCTCACGAATGTAGTAGCCACCAAGAGCCCGGAAATCATTAAAATTTTTCTGGTTAGCGGTGTTCGGTCCATGCCCGTGTTCTCGTTCTCGGAACAGGAAAAAGACCAACTGGTGCAATTCCTTAAAGAGGTGAACGAAACCGGCTATTACCCCAACAAAGAGGCAACCATTAAAAATACCGGCTGGGTAGATCTCCACTATAAAAAATAATCGCATGAAAAAAAATCTTCGTTACCCGATCTATTATATCTCTGTGGGTTTGTGTTGCCTGGTTTTATGTCTTACCGCCGGGCTTCTGGCAGGTTTTCAGTATGTTGTTCCCACGTTCATTAAACAATTGTTACCGTTTACGGCTTTGCGACCGCTGCATACCTTGTTTGCCCTTTCCTGGATTTTCATGGGCTCTATTGGCAGCATTCTTTGGTATATACAAAATGACACCCGCTACCGGTATCAGTCCTTCTCAATCATAAAACTGCAGTTTTGGCTTTTCCTGCTTACAGGATTGGCGATCACTGTCTGTTATGTGCTCAGGAAATTTGAAGGAAAAGAATATTTAGAGTTTCCGCATCTTTTTTACTTCCCTATTTTGTTGGGATGGCTGTTGCTGGCGATTTACTACTTTCGGGCGATGTGGACTTCTTTTGCCAGCTGGCCCGCCTATTACTGGATGTGGGGAACAGGCATGGTGTTTATGATTTTTCACTTTACGGAAGCGCATATGTGGATTCTTTCTTACTTTAAACAGGATTACATTCAAAACCTGACGATGCAATGGAAGGCAGGTGGCGCATATGTGGGCGCATGGAATATGCTGGTGTACGGTTGCTCGATGTATGTGATGGAGAAAACGAGTGGCAGCGGCGCCTACAGCCGATCGAAAACCGCTTTCTTCTTCTACTTCCTGAGTTTGGTGAATGCCATGTTCAACTGGGCTCATCATGTTTATCCTGTGCCGAATGCCGAATGGATTCGCTATGCGGCTTACCTCATCAGCATGACGGAATGGATTATCCTGATTCGCATGATCTATCTTTGGAAAACCAACCTGCCTACGGCGGTGAAAAAGAAATACCGAATCGCTTACAAAGTGATGATGCTTTCGGATCTGTGGATCTTTTTGAATCTGGTATTGGCCCTTCTGATTTCCATCCCGGCAATTAATCTTTTTACGCATGGCACACACATCACCGTTGCACACTCGATGGGCACAACGATTGGCATCAACACATTGATTCTCTTATCATCGGTCGCTTACCTGCAGGAAAGCTTGAAAATGTACAGTGCCAAAGATCGGCATCTGATTCTCGTTTTGCTGAAGGTTTTCAATATTTCATTTCTCGGCTTTTGGTTGGTATTGATTGTGATGGGCATCGAAAAATCAAAATGGCTGTATTTTACCCAGAACGTACTCTTTTCGGATTTTCAGGATTCAATGAAGTACTTCCATATCGGGTTTGCCTGCTTTGGCATTGGCTTACTTGCAGGATTGGGGGGTATTGCGTTCAGGATGCTTAAACACAATTGGGATATTTTAAAAGATTCCACAGAAAATGAATAAGGGAAAGGACTTGTTTTCTGCGCACGAGATGAATCCCTGTGGTTGGGGCAGCGGAGTTGTGATGATTTTCAAGCTGTTTGTTTTGGTATGATAACATCTTAGAATTGGCTGCCGTATTGATCTATTCTTCTGATGCTGTGGTCAGCTGACTGAGTCACCGCTTCCAGTATTTCCGTGCATCTTTGATTTTTTTGATTTGCCCCCTTCAACTTTCTTTTTCTTCGCAAGAGTTTTTTAACTGTGGGCGGCGGTTTTATACTTGTGGGTGCGAGTTTTATGATTGCGGGCGGGAGTTCCATACTTGCGGGTGTGAGTTTCTTAGATGCGGGTGCGAGTTTCTTAAATGCGGGTGGGAGTTCTATACTTGCGGGTGCGAGTTTTATGATTGCGGGTAGGAGTTTTCTGTTTGTTCAAAATGAGGTCGGTAAAAAACCCGGGAGAGAATTTTCTATAAATCCACCATCATACTCCTATCCTATTCGACTCCTTCGGAGTCGCCCCATTCCAACGAAAACTTTGCACTATAAAAAATTAAATCCTTCGGATTCTTGAGATCTGCATTAACCTCTCTTTTTTCGACACAGTCGCATTTCATTCCTGATCTGTCTTTACTTTATATATCGGCTTTGTAATCGCAGATTTTGATTAAATCCTACTATTTCCCGTAACACTTTCGGCAGCATTCTTCAAAAAAAGGACTCAGAAATAATAGCTGAGTCCTTATTGTAGGATTACTTAAAAACGGTCTGTTAATAATTGGCATCCGGTGTGGTGGTTCTGATGAGTTTAGCATTAACAAACTCATAGATCCCCGCTGGCGACTGTTCTCTGCCATATCCGGATTCTTTGGTTCCTCCAAAAGGAAGTTCCGGCGCGATACCGGTAACGTGATTGATGTAAACCATGCCGGTGTCTATCTTTCTGGCCACTTCTACGGCTTTTTGGGTATCTTTACCGAAAACGGTACCGCCCAATCCAAATTCTGTGGCGTTAGCAATCTCAATCGCTTCATCAATGGTGTTGTAACGATACAATTGGAAAACCGGCCCGAAGATCTCTTCATAGTAAGCATCCATATCTGGTGTGATGTCGGTAATGAGCGTAGGTTCTACAAAGGCACCTGCGCGGTCAACTCTCTTTCCGCCTAAAATTACATGTGCACCTTGTTCTGCAGCTTTCTGAACTTGTGCCACCACATCTACTGCCGCTTTTTCGGAACTTAGAGGCGCCACATTGGTATCCGCATCCAAGGGATTGCCCACTTTCAATTGGGCAAATGCATCTTTTGTTTTAGATAAAAATGCTTCATATTTCGAAGCGGGAACCAGCACTCTTTTGGGGGAAACACAAACTTGTCCTGCATTCCACATTCTTCCCGCAACTGCTACCTCAACCGCCTGCTGAAGATCAACATCTTCCAAAACGATAAATGGATCGCTGCCTCCCAACTCTAAAGTCGATTTCTTTACCTGAGCGCCGGCTGCCGCGGCAATACTGGCACCGGCTGGCTTACTGCCGGTTAACGTTACGCCTTTTATTTTTGTATTCGCCACCAGCGGTTCAATGTCTTTACCTGCCACGAAAAGGTTGGTATAAACGCCATCGGGAAGGCCGGCTTCCTTGAAAATGTCTTCCATGATTTGTGCGCACTGAGGCACATTGGAAGCATGCTTCAGCACCATCGTATTGCCCGCCATCACATGCGCTGCCGCACTTCTTGTAATCTGATAATAAGGGAAATTCCATGGCTGAACACTGAGGATAACGCCAATCGGCTCATAGCTAAGAAATGCTTCACCATGTTGCACTTCCAACGGATGATCGGCTAACAGTTCGGCCGCTTTATCGGCATAGTAATCAAAAATATCAGCAGAAAGTTCAACTTCATAAATACTTTCAGCAATTAACTTACCCATTTCCAAAGTGGCGAGTTTACCCAGTTCTTCTTTTCGCTCCCGCATTATTTTGGCCACCTGATGCATTACTTTCGCTCTTGCTTCAAACGATGTATTTTTCCATGTTTTAAAGGCCTCATCCGCTTTATCAATAATAGCAGAAACCTGATCGGCACTCATGGCTTCAAACTCTTTTACGACCTCATTATTAAATGGATTTACCGTTTTAATAGAGGATGTTTTAGTGGGTGTACTCATAATATTATTTTTTGTTTAATGACATTGATGGCCCATCAAAATATTGGACATCAACGGGAACCTTGTTCACAAAAACAATTCCAAATCACTCTCAACAACTTATAAATTTAGCTGTGGAAATGATTAATAATATCTATTGAAAAACGGTACCTTTTCTTTTTGCAAAAGTGTATAATACAAATGATTCAACATGTTTAAATTTTACAATAAACCAACCATACAACAACTTCTGCATTAAAGTCGTTCCAAATAATTCTCGAGGGGTTTGGGAAATGACCTGTTTTTAGCGTGCTCCAAGTCCGAAATCATAAAACCGTATGCTGTGGCAAAATCCAGGAATTCTTTTTCACTGTCCAATGTAATCCTGCTGACGTGGATGGTTAGATTTTTATGGGTCAGCTGATGTCGAATTGTCGTCTCGTGCTTGCAATGTGCTAAAAACAATGGGGGAACTTCGGTGGGAAATTCGTAAAGTTTTTTCCAGATAAAATCGTCGCCACGCTGCCGGATGAGAAACTGATCGCCGTACTCCACAAAAAAATAGGTAAGGGACAAATCAGTGATTTTCACTTTCTTTGTTTTCACAGGGAAATCGAGCATTTTTCCGGTGGCAAAACTCATACATTCTTCATTGAGGGGGCAAACTCCACATTGCGGATTCTTGGGCTTACAGATCTCTGATCCCAGATCCATCATCGCCTGGTTGAAATGACCTGGAGCATCGTTCGGCATCATGCGCATTGCCAACTCGGAAAAGTAGCGAAACGCCTTCGACTGAGAAATATCATAATCATCCGCAAAAAACCTGGACAGTACGCGGTAAAAATTACCATCTACCGCTGGAATTCTTTCCTCATAACAAATACTGGCAATGGCTGCTGCCGTGTAATGCCCCACACCATTAAGCTGTAAAATGTGGGAAAGCTGCGAAGGAAAAACACCGCCATACGCGTTGACTATTTTCTGTGCTGCCTTATGAAGATTCAATGCCCGTGAATAATAACCAAGTCCTTTCCAATAGAGTAAAACCTCGTCGCTATCGGCATTAGCCAACGCATTGACATCGGGGAAACGCTCGATAAATCGACTGTAGTGGCCCAATCCCTGTTCTATTCTGGTTTGCTGAAAAATAATCTCACTGATCCAAATGGTGTAGGGATCTTTGGTTTTTCGGAAAGGCAGTGGCCTCCCGTTCGTTTTGTACCATGCCAAAAGTTGAGCACCAACGTGAACAAAATCAGCATTTTGTTTTTTCGTTTTCAAAAAATGTTCTTATATTTGCACACCAAAAATATAAATAAATACAGGAAATGACAAAGGCAGAATTGGTAAACACCATCTCGAATAAACTGGGAACAGAAAAGAATGAAACTCAGAAAGTTGTAGAAGCGTTTATGCAGGAAATTAGAACCTCAATGTACAATGGTGACAATGTTTATTTAAGAGGATTCGGTTCATTCATCATCAAAACCAGAGCAGCAAAGACAGGAAGAAACATTTCTAAGAACACAGCCATCGAAATCCCGGCACATAACATCCCGGCTTTCAAACCTTCCAAAACTTTTGTGGAGAAAGTGAAAACCAAAGTTGCGGTAAAGTAATTTCACTGAAAATAAATAACTTATAATAAAATTTTTTAATTATGCCAAGCGGAAAGAAAAGAAAAAGACACAAGGTTGCAACCCACAAGAGAAAAAAAAGAAGGAGAGCAAACAGACACAAGAAAAAATAATCGCTCCGCGATTCTAAATATATAATATAGTTGGTGTTTTTATGAATGTAAAAGGTCACCGACTATATTTTTGTTTTTAAAGGAAAGGGATCTTGCCCCCGTCAATTTGGTGTAAACTACTTTTAAACCCAATAATACGACAAGGGAAAGACCATAGAAATTGCATATTAGTGTCTTGCATTCAACTCAACTTTAATATGCTTACTTTTAAAATAAAAACAAGACCTTACAACATATAAGTCATCCCAAAAGAATGGGAAACATATTCGCCCAACTTCCGGATCACTTAATCCCCCCTTATTGACAATGAAGAAAGAACTGATCATATCACATGAAGATGAGCAATCCAAAATTGCCCTGCTTGAAGACGGCCGCCTTCTTGAACTCCACGAACAGGAGGACAAGAGCGACTTCGTGGTAGGCGATTTATTTATTGGCAAGGTAAGAAAACTGGCATCCAACCTGAATGCCGCATTTGTGAACATAGGATACGAAAAAGATGCATTTTTGCATTACCAGGATCTGGGACCTCAGTTCCTGACCTACAAAAAATTCCTGAACGATACCATTTCTAAAAAACAGGCGACCTCTTCGCTGAAAAATTTCGAAATCCAAAAGGAGATCAATAAAAATGGTACCATTGATAAAGTGATCGAAAAAGACCAAAGCGTTTTACTCCAAATCACCAAAGAACCCATCTCCACCAAAGGACCAAGAATCTCGACTCAAATTTCCCTTACCGGTAGATTCCTCGTTCTGATTCCTTTCGACAAAAGTGTGTCGATCTCTAAAAAAATCAGCAACGGCGAAGAAAAAGAACGGCTGAGAACGCTGATTGAAAGCATTAAACCAGAAGGTTTCGGCGTGATCATCAGAACCGTAGCCGAAGGTAAAAAAGTGGCCGAACTGCACAACGACATGAACCAGCTGGTGCAGAAATGGGAAACCGCATTCAAAAACATCAGGAAAAATAAAGTGCCCAGCAAAGTGCTGAGTGAGGAAGACAAAGCATCCGCCATTTTGCGCGATAATTTTAATGCCGATTACGTCTCCATTATTTGCGACGACGAGCAAATGGTGCAGGACATGACCCATTACCTGGAAGTAATTGCGCCCGAAAAGAAAAACATCGTACAGTTCTACGACAAACCCACTCCACTAATGGAGTATTACAACGTCGAGAAACAGATGAAACAGAGCTTTGGTAAGCACGTCAATATTTCCGGCTCCAAAGGCGCGTATCTCGTTATAGAACACACCGAGGCATTGCACGTGATCGATGTAAACTCCGGCCCGAACATCAATTCGGCGCCCTCAAACAGAGATCATGCATTAACCGTGAACAAAATGGCAGCAACCGAAATTGCCCGCCAGCTGCGGTTGCGCGACATGGGAGGCATCATTGTGATCGATTTTATCGACATGACCAACCCCGACCACCGGAAACAACTGTACGAGCATCTGAGAGACGAAATGCAGCGCGACAAAGCCCGACACAAAATCTTACCCCCAAGTAAATTTGGACTCATCCAGATTACGCGACAACGAACGCGACCCGAAAAACAAATTGAAACCACCGAAGGAAACCCAAATGCAGCAGGCGAAATCCTCGCTCCCATCGTGGTAGTAGAAAGAATGGAAGAAGTAATCCGAAACATTATTCAGAAAGAAAAAGGACGTCTCTTTCTGCATGTTCACCCATTCGTAGAGGCCTACCTAACCAAAGGACTGATGAGTATTCAGGCCAAATGGTACCTGCGTTATAAAAAATGGGTCACCATTATTCCACGCGATTCGTTCAAATACTTAGAGTATAAATTGGTGAATGCCAAAAAAGAAGAACTGGCCAGTTATTCCAACTAGCATTCTCTTTAAAAAATAACACAAAAGCCCGCTGATTGCGGGTTTTTTGCTGATCAGGTGCTTCTCCCGCAGATGGTATAGTCTGCATCACATAGCATTCTAAAAAAAAATGTTTACTTTTGATATTCTTAATATAGTAAAAAAAGGAATATGCTGAAAGAAACCTGGAAACCAATTATTTTTGATTTTAAGTATATCGACAATGTTCGGTATGAAATTTCTAACATGGGAAAAGTAAGAAGTTACAGCCGCTTATCGAATGGTAAATTATTAACCGGCTCAATGACTGAGGGCTACAATATTTTTAGACTCACCCTTCATAAAGCAAAAACAGCTCATTTTGAAGAAACAGTCGCCAACACCAAATACGAAATTGCAGAACTAAAGAAAAAATACAAAGAGGAACCCAGTACCCAGCTTGAGAAAGAAATTGAAAAAATGAAATCGCAGCTGAGCAAAACCCTCAAAAAAAATCTTAAACAAAGGAGCATTTATAAACATTTTCTGGTGCATAGGATGGTGGCAGAATACTTTGTACCCAAAGAAAACGAAAAACAAACCGTGGTTGCCCACCTCGACTTTAATAAACAAAATAATAAAGCATCTAACCTTAAATGGATGACACCAGAGGAAAATGCCGCTCATCAACAGAGTAGCCCCTATGTGATTGCCGAACAAAAAATGCGCAAAACAAGGGTGAGAAAAAGTGGCCTAAAGCTCGACAGCTCCCAAGTAATGCTAATTAAAAAGCAACTGAAAAGAGGAATCCCCAACCGGCGAATTGCCAAAAACTTTAAGGTCTCGGAAATGCAAATCCACCGCATAAAAACAGGTGAAAATTGGTCGCATATCGTGGTGAGCTAACGTGTTATTTTGGCGGTGAGCTTCTGCTTAAATTTTAACTTTACTTTAAAATACTTTCAGCATTGATTTCCTTATCTTCGTCATATGGAAATTTTTGGCAAAGATCTATTACTTAAGATTAAGCAGTCTACACTCTATGGCGAAGATGCACACGCCATTTATTCGCCGCCCTACCGCCCCCTTTTCAGCTACGAGGAAATTCTGGCAAAGGATCCTAAATTTGCAGCTGTTAATATTTTACTTTATTTGAAGGAAGACCGATGGTGGTTTCCACTCATGGTACGCACGACGAACGAGCGCGATCGCCATAGTGGGCAAATCTCTTTACCCGGTGGCAAAAAAGAAAAAAGCGATCCCAATTTTGCAGCAACTGCCAAGCGCGAAACATCCGAAGAAATAGGCATTGATGAGCATTACATCCGAATTATTCGAGAACTTTCGCCCATATATATACCGCCCAGTAATTTCTATGTGCGTCCCTACATTTCGTACACGAAAAAAGATCCTCGGTTTTTGCTTCAGGAATCCGAAGTGGCAGAATTGATCGAGTTTCCAGTATCATCACTTTTGGAACTGCACGCGAAGCCCGAAATGATGGTTTTACCAAGCACCCGCGGCGTGGAAGTTCCCGTGCTAAAATTCAATGATTACCTTATTTGGGGAGCCACCTCCATGATTTTAAGTGAATTCAGCCAATTGTTGAAAAATTTGTAATTTCGCCGACTAAGTTAATTTGATTCATGTCGAAGAAAAATATCTTTACCGACGCGTTCGGGCACCTTTATTTTCTCAAGCGAATTATTATTTTCGTGTTGGGGCTTGTTTCTTACCGCCGCTTCAACGGCTTCAATAAACTCAAAATATCAGGAACCGAACTCTTGGTCGACCTGCCCGATTCCAACGTGCTCTTCGTCTCGAACCACCAAACGTATTTTGCGGATGTTGCTGCGATGTACCACGCTTTCTGCGCGATGAATAATGGCTATCTCAACACCATCAAAAATCCTATTTATTTGCTGAATCCGAAAGTGGATTTCTATTATGTAGCCGCCGAAGAAACCATGAACAAAGGGCTTATGACTAAAATCTTTAAATTGGCAGGCGCAGTTACAGTAAAAAGAACTTGGCGAGCAGAGGGACAAAATGTCAACAGAATGGTTGACCTCACCGAGGTAGAAAATATAATGAAAGCCCTTGATAATGGTTGGGTAATCACTTTCCCTCAAGGCACAACCGCCGCCTTTGCACAAGGACGAAAAGGTACCGCCAAACTCGTAAAGAACCAACGACCCATTGTGGTGCCCATTAAAATCAATGGTTTCAGAAGAGCATTCGACAAAAAAGGATTAAGGGTAAAAGTAACCGGAGTTCGACCAACAATGGAGTTTAAAAAACCGCTGGACATTGATTATGATCACGATGACGCACCAACAATTTTGAATAAAATTATGGTGGCCATCGAACAAACCGAAGATTTTAATCTTTTGCATGAATACGATCTTGAACGTAAATCTCAAAAAGAGGAAGAAAAATCTCCTTTAAAATTATAAAAGTTTTAAAATGAAAAAATTATTCGCTCTATTCATTGTGTTGGTATTAGCAGCATGTAATTCTCAAAAGAAATACTCCGATTTCGATTACAGCTTCGAGAAAAGTGGCGGCATAAAACCGGCTTATGAAAATTTTCTGATTAAAGGCAACAATGGCTACTATTCGCTTGAGGGCAATGGAAAAAACATCAAAAAAGATTTTAAGGTAAGTGATGAAGAAATTGCTTCCCTTGAAAAAGCACTTACCGAGAACCGTTTCCGACGTATCCATGAAGATTACAAGAAAATGTACGATCATATTTCCGTTAACATTAAAGTGAAAAAAGGGAACAACTCAGGCAACAAGTCCGACGCATCGCTGATAATGAAGAATGACCAGCAACGTTGGAATGCTATTGTTAAAACTTTCCAAACACTGATCGACGCCAAAGTGAACGAAAACACTGAGACCCATCAATAATGGATAATCTCCATCAACTCATCGACTACTCGGCTCAAAAAACAAGAGTACTCATTTACTCTACGTTCCCCACGGTGACGCAGTTGTTTGCATCGGTACTCAATTTCAACGGAAAAGAATTTGCTTTGTTTTCGGATGCACAATCCTTCCATTTCCTGGAACGCGATTTCGTGGTGTTTGAAACTTCCAATCTCGACCACGCGGTAACCTATCACCCCAATATTGTTTTAGTAACCGATGAAACTCCAGCTTTAGATATTCTAATGATTGCCGAAAATATTGTTCCGGGAGGCATTTTAATTTATCCCGAATCGCTCACTGAAAAAGTGGAAGAGTCCGATAATTTTTTTCGTAAAATATCATTTGCTGAAACACCCTTCGAAACCGACTCAGAAAACGTTTTCCTTTCAACAGATATGGGCGTGATTCCGTTGCGCAGCAATGACCAGCATTTGGTTCGTAACATCACTGGAATACGGCTCTTGGCACAACAGCTAAGCGTGATGCAGGATGAATTTTACGATGCCGCCATGAGTTTTGGTGAAACCTCCGGATAAAACGAGTAACTCCTATTTCTGCCTTCATTTTGGCTTTGCCGCCATCATTCAAGCTTCACACAACATGGTGACTGCGATACAGATTGAGTTGGCAATTCGATATAAAATTGTATTTTTACCTGAATCAAAAAAGGAGAAATGCGATACCATCAGCAGGGAAAAATTCCACCAAAGCGGCACACTATTTTCAAATCTGATCAGGATCAGTTTTATTATGAACAACTTTTTGGAACCGAGGGATTTCATGGCATATCATCCTTGCTCTACCATATTCATAGGCCTACTCAAATAAAATCCATCCGCGAACCCAAAGATGTGACGCCTAAAATTGCGGTAGATAAAAATGTAACACCCAGAATGTTTAAAGGCCTGAGGGTTACTGCCGAAGACGACTTTTTGGAGAGCCGCAAAGTGCTGATGCTGAACAACGACCTGAAAATGGGACTTTCAAAACCTCGAAAATCCACCCCTTATTTTTACAAAAATGCAGAGTGCGACGAATTGCTTTTCGTGCACGAAGGAAGCGGCACCCTGAAAACTTTTTTAGGAAATTTAGAATTTTCTGCCGGCGATTACCTGATTATTCCCCGTGGAACCATTTACCAACTGCAACTTAGCACAGAGGAAAATGTTTTCTTCTTTTTGGAAGCGCATTCGCCGATTTATACACCGAAACGCTACCGAAACGAATTTGGCCAGCTGCTCGAGCATTCTCCATTTTGCGAGCGCGACATCGAAGCTCCAAAATGGGTAGAACCTCATGATGAGAAAGGTGAATTCCTGATCAAGGTGAAGAAAGAAAACCAAATCTGGGATTTCGTATATGCTACTCATCCCTTTGATGTGGTAGGTTGGGACGGCTATTTTTATCCGTACAAATTCAACATTAAAAATTTTGAACCCATTACAGGTCGCGTACATTTACCACCGCCTATTCATCAAAATTTCGAAGCTCACAATTTTGTAGTGTGCTCTTTTGTTGCCCGTATGTACGATTACCATCCATTCGCCATTCCGGCTCCCTACAATCATTCCAATATCGACTCCGATGAGGTTCTTTTTTATACTGAAGGTGATTTTATGAGCAGAAATCATATTGATTTAATGGATTTCACACTGCATCCGGGCGGCATTGTTCATGGTCCGCATCCCGGCGCCATGGAAAGAAGTATTGGCAAAAAATTCACTGAAGAATATGCGGTGATGGTGGATCCGTTTCGCCCGCTTAAACTTACCGACGAGGCACTAAAAGTGGAAGATAAAAGCTACGCCACTTCCTGGCTGGAAACCCCCGACAATCACTTGGGAGACCGAAGCCAAGAGTAAAAACCCTAAAGAATCAACGAGTAATAACGTTATCCAAAACCAATCATGCGGAAAATCATGTGACCGTTCTGGCTTAAAATGATTTTACTCATCTGCAATCTTACCTTATTTAATTATTTTTGATGAAAATAATAACACATTTAATTTAGATAATATTCAAGACTATGATCAACTATACAAGTGTAGAAGAAGCAGTGTCCGTCATTAAAAGTGGTGACAGAATTTTTGGTCACGGCAGTGCATGTACACCGAATCTTTTTTATAATGAACTCGCACGTCAAGCTGCACGGCTTAGAAATGTGGAACTCGTTTCTATTACCCAACAAGGAAGCGTAGAAATTGCAAAACCGGAATACAGCGACAGCTTCTTTACCAAATCGCTTTTCACTTCTTCTCCTGTGCGGAGTGCTGTGAACAGTGAAAGAGGAGATTTCGTTCCTATTTTCCTTAGTGAAATCCCTATCCTGTTCAAGAACGGAACTCTACCCATCGATGTGGCGATGATCACCGTTTCGCCTCCGGACGAACATGGATACTGCACTTTGGGAACATCGGTGGACGTGGCAAGAACTGCGGTGGATACAGCTAAAACAATCATCGCGATTGTGAATCCCCAAATGCCAAGAACCCATGGCGACGGGATGATTCACCACAGCCGAATCGATAAAATGGTTTGGCATGATGAACCACTGATGACCCTTGATTATGGCGCAAAAGTAACCGACATTGAGATGAAGATCGGTAAAAATGTCGCCGAACTTATCGATGATAAAGCCACCCTGCAAATGGGTATCGGAACTATTCCTGATGCCGTACTGAAATGTTTGGGCAATCACAAAGATCTTGGTGTACATACCGAAATGCTCAGTGACGGCATTGTCGATCTCATCCTGAGAGATGTGGTGAATAACAAGTATAAAGGTACCCACCTGAACAGAACCATCACGAGTTTCTGTTTTGGAACCAAAAAACTCTACGATTTTGTAAACGACAATCCATCTATCGCTTTTATGGATGTGCAGCATGTGAACTTCCCCATCAACATCATGAAGAACAAAAAAATGCATGCCATCAATTCAGCCATCGAAATTGATTTAACGGGCCAGGTTTGTGCAGATTCCATCGGGACGTTTCAGTACTCAGGAATTGGTGGGCAGATGGATTTCATGAGAGGCGCAGCACTTTCTGAAGGGGGTAAACCAATCATGGCGATTTCTTCCAGAACCAAAAAGGGAATTCCAAGAATTGTTCCTTACCTGAAACAAGGTGCAGGCGTAGTAACCACACGCGGTCATATCCATTATGTATGCACTGAGTATGGAACCGTGAATCTCTATGGAAAAAGCCTGCGTGAACGAGCAAAAGCACTCATTGAGATTTCGCATCCTGACGATCGGGAACTGCTTGATAAAGCCGCCTTCGAACGCTTTAAAGTTGAAATTTAAACGCGTTAAGACTTTCACAAGAGATTAAAAAGTCGGCATCAAAAAAAAATTCGCAGCAATGAAGCCCGTCTTCGTTTCTGCGAATTTTTGTATATTGGCAAAAGAAAATTATAAATCTAAAGAAAGAAAAATGTCAACACTAACATTTGCCGAAAAAATAGCGCAGGCAGAGAATTTCTTACCGATCAACGGGACTGATTATATTGAATTTTACGTAGGAAATGCCAAGCAAGCTGCCCATTATTACAAAACTGCATTTGGCTTTCAGTCGGTAGCATACGCGGGCCCGGAAACCGGTGTGCGGGATCGTGCTTCTTATGTTTTGCAACAAGGAAAAATAAGATTGGTGCTCACTTCTGGCTTGCGTTCAGATTCTCCGATTTGCCAACATCAGCTAAAACATGGTGATGGTGTAAAAGTGCTGGCTTTATGGGTTGATGATGCTTATTCTGCGTATGAAGAAACCGTAAAGCGCGGAGGGAAACCTTATATGGAGCCCACTACCATTAAAGATGATCTTGGCGAAGTGAAAATGGCAGGCATCTATACGTATGGCGAAACCGTACATATGTTCATTGAAAGAAAAAACTACAGTGGCACCTTTATGCCGGGTTATGAAAAATGGGAAAGCGATTACAATCCTTCAGAAGTCGGACTTTTATATGTGGATCATTGTGTAGGAAATGTGGGTTGGGACAGGATGATTCCCGTGGTAAAATGGTATGAAGAGGTGATGGGATTTGTGAACATCCTGAGTTTTGACGATAAACAGATCAACACCGAATATTCCGCGCTCATGTCTAAAGTAATGAGCAATGGAAATGGCTATGCAAAATTCCCAATCAATGAACCTGCCGAAGGACAGAAGAAGTCTCAGGTGGAAGAATACCTTGATTTCTACGAAGAGGAAGGCGTGCAGCATATAGCAGTGGCCACCAAAGACATCATCAAAACCGTAACCGAACTGAAAGCGAGAGGTGTTGAGTTTTTATCAGCTCCGCCAGAGGCCTATTACGAAATGATCCCTGATCGCGTTGGTGAAATTGACGAAGACATCAAGAAACTCTCCGATTTGGGCATCCTGGTGGATTGCGATGAAGAGGGCTACCTGCTTCAAATCTTCACCAAACCGGTGGAAGACCGACCTACCCTTTTCTATGAAATTATCGAACGGCACGGTGCACAGAGTTTTGGTGCAGGAAATTTCAAGGCACTTTTTGAAGCATTAGAAAGAGAACAGGCAAAACGGGGAAACCTTTAAAAAGAGAGGTTTATTCTACATCAAACATAAAAATTACAATGAAGAAAGTAATCTTCTCTATGCTGTTTTTTGCCGTAAGTACAGGCATCAAAGCGCAGTATGGAAGCATAAACGCCATCCTTGACCGACTGGAAGAAAAAAGCGGAATCAACAAAAACCTTCAGAACATCCATTTGGATGACACCAAGTTTGTTCTGCTAAAAGATTTTGAAGATCATACCGAGCGGAATTTTATTGTCATTAAAGGAAATAAGGCAACCTACGTGGAGATGTTTGATGATAAAGCGACCGGACAAACTTCTTCCAACGTTTTTTCCGGTGATATTGTTCGTTCCAAACATAACATTATTTCGCTGCGCGCCGACCAGCTTGAAGGAAGAAAAATAGCAATTCCCATTACCAAGACTTTGCTTTTGACGATGCAGAAAAAAATTCTTTATCTCATTGACGTCAATTCCAAAGAGCGCTGGATCGAGGAAAGTGCAATCAACAGAAAGTAGTGAAACTGGCTTTTAACCACAGCATCGATTTTTATCCATTTAATCATATTGACCAAAACACAGACGGACTTTAATCTCCTTACTTTTAAATAAAATTTAATGAAATCTTTCATCACTTATCCTATAAATTCGGATTTTTCTATTCATAATATTCCCTTTGGCGTTGCGGTTTTCAACAAAGAGTATATAGCGTGCTGTACCCGAATTGGCGACATGGTCATCGATTTGGCCACGCTGTACGATTATGGTTTTTTTGATGAAATAGAAGGACTCAATGAAAATGTTTTTGAGGCCTATACACTCAACGAATTTATTGAACTGGGCAAACCTGTCACCACGGCAGTTCGGCTTAAAATTCAGGAGTTACTGGATGAGCATTCTTCATTGGCTGAAGATGAAAAAACCATTCAGGAATGTTTTTACAATGTGGATCAGGTCAAGATGATGATGCCTGTTCACATTCCTAATTATACCGATTTTTATAGCAGCATAGAGCATGCTACAAATGTGGGAAAAATGTTTCGCGATCCGGCCAATGCGTTGCTCCCTAATTGGCGACATCTACCAGTGGGCTATCATGGAAGAGCTTCTTCCATCGTCATTTCCGGCACAGCGATTCACCGACCAAACGGACAGATGAAACCCGCAGATCAGCCAAAACCCATTTTCGGCGCCACAAAACAATTGGATTTTGAACTGGAAATGGCATTCATCATCAACAAAAATACGGAGATGGGAGAAAGTATTTCTACTGCAGATGCAGAAGATGCCATCTTCGGAATGGTTCTTTTTAACGACTGGTCTGCAAGAGACATCCAGAGTTGGGAGTATGTGCCTCTCGGACCTTTTCTTGGTAAAAATTTCGGAAGTTCGGTTTCGCCTTGGGTGGTGACGTTGGAAGCGTTGGAACCTTTCAGAACAGCAACACCTGTGCAGGAACCAGAAGTTTTGGATTACCTAAAATTCACCGGCGACAAAAATTTTGACATCAACCTGGAGGTTTATCTCCAACCTGAAAATGGTGCAGAAAACCTAATTTGCAAGTCAAATTTTAAACTCATGTACTGGAATATGGCGCAACAACTTGCGCACCATACCATTAACGGCTGCAACATTGAAGTGGGCGACATGTATGCTTCCGGGACCATATCGGGTGAAGAACCTGGTTCTTTCGGTTCCATGCTCGAACTTACTTGGCGTGGTGAAAAACCATTGCAGCTCAACAATGGTGAGGAACGAAAATTCATTCAGGACCACGATACCGTTATCATGCGGGGATATGCCGAAAAAGGCGATATCCGGATTGGTTTTGGTGAAGTTTCGGGCACAATTATCCCTTCAAAATAATTCTTTTTTTAATTAATATCGTATGAAACGTTTTTTTCAATTTTTTATGCTGTCGGCTGCCGGCATCTGCTTCGGACAAAGTATTTCAGATTACGGACTGATCCACATTCCCTCAAAGTTTAAAGATTTTAAAGATAATCAGTATGAGCTCAATGATTTGCTGGCCTCTAAGCTAACAGAAAAAAAGTACATCATTGTGAACAATAACTCGCTGGAAAATGACCCGTGCCAAGTGCTGAATGCGGAAGTGAAAAACACCAGCAATATGCTCACCAATCGTCTAAAGATTGAGTTTAAAGATTGTAAAAATGTGACGATTGCCACCTTTGAAGGGAAATCGATGATTAAAGATTTTGAAGAAGGAATGCAAGACGCATTGCTAAAAGCATTAAAAAATGTGGGTTCGCCTAAGGAAATACCAACGCAGCAACCCCAAAAAAACATAGCGACATCTGCCGAAATACAAGCGACAGAAAAGGAAAATTCGGCTAAAAACAATCCTGCCCCATTAGAAAGTAAAACAGTTGCTAAAGCCGAGATTTATAGTAACGGCGCATTATCGCTGAACAAAATGGTTATTTCTGACCATCAGTTTATATTAGCCAATCCTAATCTTTCGGTTCCGTATGCTATTTTCAAAGCGACATCAAAAAAAGAAGTATACCAGGTGCAGCTTGACAATGGTTCCACCACGTTGGGTTATCTTGAAGACGGTAAAATCGTGATTGATATGCCCACTGCGGACGGAAACTTCAAGAAAGAAGTCTTTATCCGTAAGTAATTACAGCGGCTGGTTAAAGTATTCCCAAACGACTTTCGCTTTGGCTTTGCCAAGAATTTCGGAGAGGGTTTCCTGCGACGACTCTTTCACTCTTTTCACCGATTTGAGTTTGGAGATCAATAACTCAATGGATTTTTCGCCAACACCCGGAATTTCTTCAAGCTCCGATTTTATGGTTGAATTTTTTCTGCGGGTACGGTGATGCTTAACACCAAAACGGTGCGATTCGTCTCGAACGCGTTGCAAAATCTTCAGAGTTTCTGATTTTTTATCAAGATACAATGGCACCGAATCTTCAGGAAAATAAAGTTCTTCCAATCGCTTGGCAATACCAATAATCGTGATTTTCCCATAAAGTCCGAGTAGCTTTAAACTCTTCACTGCAGACGAGAGTTGTCCTTTGCCTCCATCAATTAAAATCAATTGTGGCAGTGGCTCATTTTCGTCGAGCTGCCGTTTGTACCGGCGATAGATTACTTCTTCCATTGTTGCAAAATCGTTGGGCCCATCAACCGTTTTAGGGTGGAAAATTCGGTAATCGGCTTTGCTGGGTTTGCCATCTTTAAAAACAACACAAGCAGAAACAGGATTTGTCCCCTGAATGTTTGAATTATCAAAACCTTCAATATGTCGCGGCTCTACAGGCATCCGAAGTAACTTCTGCATTTCTGCCATAATCCGGTTGGTGTGTCTTTCTGGATCTACGATCTGGATCTGTTTCAGTTTTTCGATGCGGTATTCCTTTGCATTTTTTTCCGATAACTCAACAATTCTCTTCTTGTCGCCCATTTTGGGAACAATAAATTTCACATTTGGAATTTCGAACGACAGGTGAAATGGCAGAAGAATTTCTTTAGACTCGGAAAGAAATTTTCTTCGAATCTCAATCATCGCTTCTTCCAAAATATCTTCATCACTTTCCTCCAGCACTTTTTTAATTTCGGTAGTGTAGCTCTGAATTATATTACCATTCTGAATTTTAAAATAATTAACATAAGCCGCCGATTCGTCACTCGTCATCCCGAAAACATCCACATCATCGATACTCGCACTTACGACAGTATGGCGGTATTGATAATCTTCCAACAGGTCCATTTTCTCCTTCACCATTTGCGCCTTCTCGAACTCCAATTGCGCTGCATAATGCATCATCTGCTTCGTCAAATGCTCTTTTGCAGGCCTAAAATCCCCTTTAATAATACCCCGAATCGACTCTACTTTTTGGTTGTAATGCTCTATAGACTCTAACATCTCGCATGGTCCTTCGCAGTTTTTAATATGATACTCAAGACATACCCTGTATTTTCCTTCGGCAATTTTGTCGGGTGAAAGATTGAGGTTGCAGGTTCTTATTTTATAAATATGCTTAATGGTATCGAGCAAGATCTTCGCAGGGCGCACTTTGGCATAAGGACCGAAATACTCGGAGCCATCATTAATACGGGTTCGAGTAAGAAAAATTCGGGGGAAATCTTCATTCTTAATACAAATCCAAGGGAACGATTTATCGTCCTTCATCAATACATTATAAAAAGGTTGATGTTCCTTAATCAGATTATTCTCCAGTAAAAGCGCATCGTATTCACTGGGCACAACGGTAGTTTCGAGGCGGTGAATTTTACTCACCATCACCCTGGTACGGTATCCAGCAAGATTTTTATTAAAGTAAGATAATACCCTTTTCTTTAGATTTTTTGCCTTTCCCACATACAGAAGTTCGTTATTTTTATCATAATAACGGTATACTCCGGGGTCGGAAGGCAAAGTTTTCAGCTGAAGTTCAAGCGTCGAAATCATTCTACAAAAATAGCAAATTGAATTTCATTAAAGGACCTTTTTCTACGTGGTTGCTCACACCAGCCCTTATTCCATTGCTGCAAAAAGGGGAAATTTAAACTTCCACAATAGACGTAATACGCTCATCAACAAAGAATAGATCGAGCTTTCGGGGTCATTAAAATTTATGTAAATTTAGCGTTAAATAATTACTGATGATTTACGGTACAGACACTTTTTCCATTCAGGATGTATTGACAATCCTAGACAATCCTAAAAATGCGAAGCTCGACAAAGCAGCGAAAGATAGAATTTTAGGTTCGCAACAGAACGTTCGCGAAATTGTCGAATCCGACCGTACAGTATATGGCATCAACACGGGCTTTGGTCCACTTTGCGACGTCAGAATTTCGGAAGAAGAAACGGCGCAACTTCAATACAACCTGATCATTTCGCACGCAGTAGGTGTAGGTAAGCCCATTGCAAAAGAATTATCAAAATTAATGATCATTGCTAAGATTCATGCATTATCCAAAGGGTTTTCGGGTGTTTCTTTGGAAGTTATAGAGCGACTCATGCTCATGCTGGAGAAAGACATTATCCCAGTGGTGCCTGAGCAAGGTTCTGTAGGTGCGTCGGGCGACTTGGCACCTCTCGCTCACTTGGTGCTGCCATTGTTAGGTTTAGGTAAAGTTTGGGAAGGTGAAATCATTTCAGATGCTGCAAAAGTTTTAAAAAAATATAATTTACCTCCTTTAACCTTGGGGCCTAAAGAGGGGTTAGGATTAATTAACGGCACACAGTTTATCCTTGCACATGCCATTTGGGGATTGAAGAAAATGAGTTATCTCTTGGATTTGGCAGACCTTGCAGCTGCGATGTCGCTTGAGGCCTATCGCGGTTCTGCAAGTCCATTCAAAAAAGAGCTTCATGCAATTCGTCCGTTCGCAGGGAGCAAAAAAGTAGCAGAAAGAATGATAAAGTTTTTAAAACATTCCGATAATCTTAAAAGCCATGAATATTGTGACCGGGTGCAGGATCCTTATTCCATGAGGTGTGTACCGCAAGTCCATGGGGCAAGCCGAAATGCTTATGAGCATTTAAAACATCTTACAGAAATTGAGCTTAATTCTGTTACTGATAATCCGATTGTTCTAAGTGCAGAAGAATCCATTTCTGGAGGTAATTTTCATGGTCAATTGTTGGCACTACCACTGGATTATGCCACTTTGGCTGCTGCAGAACTTGGTAATATATCCGATCGCCGAAGCTATCTTCTGCTTGAAGGGAAGTATGGACTACCCAAACTATTGGTGGAGAGTTCGGGGCTCAATTCGGGATTTATGATTCCTCAATACACTTCTGCTGCTTTGGTCACAGAAAATAAAACATTATGTTTTCCCGCTTCTGCAGACTCAATTCCGACCAGTCTAGGTCAGGAAGATCATGTTTCTATGGGGAGCATATCGGGGAGGAAATTCAATCAGGTACTGAACAATCTGGAAAACATTCTGGCCATTGAGCTGATGTTCGGTGCACAGGGCTTAGAATTTAGACGACCGGCCACCTGTTCAAAGTATGTGGAAAACACCTACGCCCTCATTCGGACTAAAGTCGATAAACTGGAAGACGACAGGTTGATTGGGGATGATATTGTTGCTATCGCCACTATGATACAATCACAAGCATTTGCAGTTAACTAGGATACTTCTAAGCTGTGATTAAAAACAATTTTTGTTCGACTGCTTGGGAGTCTGCCTCAATCAATTGGAATTTTGTGCTACAAAACATAAATCCTTCGGGTTCTTACAATCATCATTCATCTTATTACCATTTACAACATTTCGTGCTCGTAAGATTATCTTTCTTCTGGATTTGACTGTAGACGCATTGAGTAATGTTGTTTAGCATTTGATCACTTCAATTAAACCTGTACTGAGTATTGAAGCACGACTAGATCACAATTATGCTTTGGATAGGCAAAAAAAAATCCCCAACTACTTTCGTAATTGAGGATTTAAAAAAAA
>MKTK01000022.1 GCA_001898255.1 Chryseobacterium sp. 39-10
AGTTGGAATTTCCGTCTATCTTATCCCCGCCTTCGCCAAGCCCTTTCCCGTTAGCGGTCAGGCTAAAAAGACACCCAAACAACAATAACGATAACGGAATGACAACAGAAAAAGATAAATCATCTGTAAGACAAAAGGAAATAGTAGCCCAGTATCTTCACGAGCTTGACAAACATTTGACCGACCTTAAAAACGGTATGGCTGACAAAACTTTTGAGATAAAGGATTTAGCGGAATTGCTATTTGTAAGTCCCAAACATTTGAGCAATACAATTCAAGAAGTATTAGGGAAATCGCCCTGCGATATTTATGAAGAGCGGCTTATGGAAATTTCTAAAGAACTTTTGCTTACAACCAACAACACAATCTCACATATCGCACAGACATTAACTTTTGACCCTTCTAACTTCACCAAATTTTTCAAGAGCTATGAAGGTAAGACCCCGAAACAATTTCGTGAACTAAATTCAAAAACTGAACTTCTCACCAAATAATCGGAACTTCTCACCATAACCAACCCATAACCTATTTGGAAATTTGCATCAACAAATTCAAATAGATTATGACAAAGAAAATTTTAATAACAGGCGCAAGTGGTGGCTTCGGAAAATTAATTGTATTAGCACTATTGCATAAAGGTCAGTCGGTTGCCGCTTCTATGCGGGACATCAATGGAAAAAACAAATCAATTGCGGACGAACTGAGTAAAGCAGGAGCAAAAATTATAGAAATTGATGTTACTGACGATACAAGCGTAAACAACGGAGTGCAAAAAGCTATTGCAGACCTTAATGGCTTAGATGTTTTGATAAACAATGCAGGTACCGGAGTTCTTGGAATGCAGGAGTTTTTTACACCTGCCGATTTTCAAAAAGTATTTGACATTAATGTTTTTGGCGTTCAACGTATGAACAGGGCTGTTGTTCCCTATTTCCGTGAAAAGAAGGACGGTTTGATTGTTTATACTTCCAGCTTATTGGGCAGAATAGCTTTACCGTTTTATGGAGCTTATCAGGCTTCAAAATGGGCATTGGAAGCACTGGCAGAAAATTACAGGGTAGAGCTTTCTGGTTTCGGAATTGAAAATTGTATTGTAGAGCCTGGGGGATACCCAACTTCATTTAACGAAAATCTAATAAAACCAAGCGACAAAAGTAGAGAAGCCGCTTATGGCGATTTTGCAAAAGTGCCTGAAATAGCACTTCAAAATTTTGAGAATGTTCTAAAGAACAATCCGCAACAAGACCCTCAAAAAGTGGCAGACGCTTATGCTGAACTTCTTGAAAAACCCAAAGGCGAAAAACCATTCCGCACGCCTGTTGACTTTATTGGTATGGCAGAACATATTAAAAAATATAATGAACACCACGAGCAAATAATGACAGGGCTTTACACCAACTTTGGAACACAAGGAATGCTGAGTATAAAGAAATAAGTCAATGTGAAATATTTTCAAGACAAAGGTTAATACTTCGGTATTGACCTTTTGGCATTAACAAAAGCCCGAACCGCTAACAAGGTATTTGCAAAAGCACGGCTGACGGAAGTAATTGAACAGTTGTGCATCTATCAACTTTTGTGCGTATATTCGGCTGACGGTTTTCAAAGCCGTGCCTTCACAAATACCCAAACCGTTATATGCAATGCTCCCAAAAATGCCGCATAAAAACGAACATCAGAAAAACACTAAATTATTTAACGATGAAAATAAACCATTCCCAACGCAAAATTTATTCTTTTTCCAGCACCTTTTTTGCCAACGCTTATCAGCACATTTGCAAAAAGCCAATGCTAAACCAACAACTTATTTTGCAAAAGAGCTGATTTTTCCATCGCTTTAAACCCCGTCAATGAAATAGATAACTTCCAAACAAATTGAAACCTTGAAACAGAAATTAAACTATTTGACTTTTGCAATCTTTGTGAATATTTCTCTATTTGCACAGATTCCGAATCTCCCAACAATGGAGAATCCAAATCCAATTTCTCTTTATGAACCTCCGAAAATCGGAATACAAAATTCCAATGACAGAATTTTAACCAATCAAAATTTCTCAAAACCAATTGACGATAAACTAAGGAAACAGAATGAAGCTCTAATTCAAGAAACACAAAGAGAAATCAATGCTCAAATAAAACAGCAAAACCAAAAGAAAATTCTTGAACAACTTGGAAATGATTACACAAAAATTTATTCTTTAAATTCTTTTGCAGACAATGCACAAACAAAAGCCTACTACTCTGCTTTCGAAAATCTTTCAAAATTAAATCCTGAAAATTACTCGATTGCTGATGCAACTTTTTTAGTGGAAAATGCTTTTTATAACAACGATAAGAATTTCCAAAATACATTTCAAAACTATATTCAGAAAGCAACGAAAATCATTCGTTCAGAAATCACAAAAAAGAAAATTGATGATGATGACAGTCCTTCCAAAAACGTAGAAATCTTCAAATACTTTTCACAGGATACCAAACAAAATGGGCAAGTCGTTCACAAAGCAATGAAATATGATTTTGACGATTATTTCGGAACAAAAGATTATTCCAAAATGTTTGTTTCAAAACTGATGAAAACAAATTCGGGGCAATGTCATTCAATGCCACTACTCTATTTGATTTTAGCGGAACAATTGGGAGCAAAAGCAAATCTTGTAATGTCCCCAAATCATTCTTACATTCGTTTTGAGGATTCGGACGGAGAAATGCAAAGTATAGAACTCACTAATGGAATGTTTTCAACCGATACTTTCGTACTCAATTCTGGTTATATCAAATCCGAAGGTTTGCAAAGTGGAATTTATATGAAGAATCTTTCTGAAAAAGAATTGCTTTCACAAACTTTTGTGGATTTGGCGAGTGGTTACATTCATAAATTTGGATATGATGAGTTTGTAGCGAAAGTTTTAGAAAAAGCGTTGGAACTTAATCCAAACAATGTAAACGCTTCCGCTTGGAAATCCAACACTGACCAGACAAGATTTTTACAAGCTACCAAAAGACTAGGTTTAAATCCACAGAATACAGAGGATTTTGAAAACATTAAGAAAAACCCTCATTTGGTTGGACAAATGTTGGAAATAAAACACGGACACGAAAAAATAGAGAAAGCAGGATATTCCACAATGACCTCAGAAGAATATTCAACTTGGCTCGGTTCTTTACAAAAAGGAGAAAACAAACAGAAAAACAAAGAAATTGCAGAACGTTTAAGAGCTTTGGAATTACAAAG
This sequence comes from Chryseobacterium sp. 39-10, assembly GCA_001898255.1. GTDB lineage: Bacteria > Bacteroidota > Bacteroidia > Flavobacteriales > Weeksellaceae > Kaistella. The sequence continues at coordinate 3,233 of MKTK01000022.1, forward strand.
GCAAAAAGAAGCCAAGAAAAATCCTGTTCCAAAAACCATACAGCCGAAAAAAGAAGCACCAAAAACATATACAATTCCGAAAGAATATTTATAACTTTAGCCAACACAAAATAAAACTATGAAAAAACTTCTATTTTTTGCTTTTATCTTTTTTGTTGGGCTTTTGCAAGCCCAACAAAAAAGTAAGAGCAATCTGAAAACCAAAAAGAATATCGAGAAAGAATGGGTTAATCCAGTAAAGCTGACAAAGGAAGAGCGTAATCGTCCTTATATGGACGAAGTTCTGAAAACCAGAGATTCTTTGACTCCAAAAGAAGCCGAAAGACGAAGAAAAAATATCGCTATCGGAAATCCTTTTGCAAAACAAGGTTTTTATCCAAAGATTGCAACTTTAAGCAAAGGGAAATATTTAGAGTTTCACGACAGAGATTCTATTGTTTCAATTGGTTCTGTCAGATACAACAGAAAACAGAAAAAAATAATCGGCTTTATTGAAGAAGATTTATCCAATCCCGATAGACAACCGCTTGGAGATACGCACGGAAGATGGATTTCTCCCGACCCTTTGAGTGAAGAATATTCAGATTGGACACCTTATCGGTATGGGTTTAATAACCCTTTAAGATATACGGATCCGACAGGTATGTTAGAAGATGATTATGGTCTTGACCAAAATGGTAATGTAACCCTAATTCAAAAGACAAATGATGAGTTTGATAGGTTGTATGTTGCAAAAAGTGATTCAAATGGAAATGCTGTATTAGATTCAAACGGAAATGCCCAAAAGCAAATTAGCGGAGAGGGTGTTGAAGGAACAGATTACGCCAAGGTAAATAAAGCAAATTCAGAAAGTGGAAGTATCATTAGTAGTTTAGCTACAAATTTCGGATTAGCAGAAAAAAGATTCCCAAATGGAATTAATTTCGGAAGAACAACAAATGCAAATGATGCTGCAAATGTATTTATGTTTGCTGCAAAAAATTCAAATGTTGAATGGGGGTTAGATGCATTTAAAGTTGGTGGTGGTGTTTCCTATACAGTATATACAGGTCATGAGGGAGGTTTTACTCCTTCAAATTTTTCATATCAATCAATGTCTAAATTACTATTTTCTGTTCATTCGCATAAAAATGTAAATATGCCTTCTCCCAATGTTGAATTTCAAGGAGGTGATTATAATTCTTCTCGTGAAAAAGATATAGAGTATTATAAAAGAACTGGTAATACAACATACCCTAAGCATTATATGTACTATGCTCCCAATGATGGAAAATCGAGTCTTTGGTTATATCATTATCGAAATCAGGATAATTCTTATTATAAACGTAATCTTGGCACAGGAACTATTAATCCAAAAAAAATGAAATGAAAAATATAATCTTTGTAATAATTATTCTTGTTTTTTATAGTTGCTCTCAAAAGAATGATAGGGTTGTTTCTTTTTCAACAACTTTTGGAAATGCTTTACATGGTGCTATTAATTTAGATTTTGACAATACAAATAAATTATTAATTCTAAAAAGAGTTGGTTCAAAAAAATCAACACCGTTACCACCACCGCCATCATCAAAAAATGGCTATTCAAAAGCACAAAAAGACAGTCTTGAAGTGGCTGAAAAACAATACTATTTGGATTATGCTCAACCTAAAACAGTCATATACAAATTGAATAATGAAGAAGTTGAAAATTTGAACACTCTTATTAATTCAATTCCTGTAAATGATAGAAAAGATTTTTATCCTGAATACCCAACTGGTGATGGCTTTTCTTATAATTTTCAGATAATTTATTCTAATGGGAAAGTTGATGATGTAGAAGTACAACATATTAACATTTCTTCTCACGAAAAAGTAATATCAAAAATGCTCGAATATGCTAAAAAATATGAAAATGATAAAAATAACATTCAAGTTTTAAGAAATTTTGAAGATTGGAATCACCCCAAATATTAAACATGAAAAAAACATTACTCATTCTTATATTAAGCATTTTTACATTTTCTTATTCTCAAGAAAACACATTCTATACCTCTGCCTACCAAACATTGGATAATATGCTATTAGATAAGCAACAATACAGTTTCAAAGAAGCAGTGTTTTCTGTAGAAGATGCCTATTATCAAGGGAAGCTTGACCAGGAAGAATTTAATGGTAAAATTAAATTTTTTGCTAATTTTTGTAAAACAATAATGAATAATAGAAAACTTGATTATTCAGAGAAAGATGCTGAAAAAGTAAGCAAATACTCATCTATTTTCAGTTTAATGAGCGAAACCACACCTGTAATAAGAAATAATGACACTATAAAGTTTAAACCCTTCCAATACGATTTCGAAGACGTTTTCGGACACCAAGAATATTCAAACCTTTTCGTCTCAAAATTGCTCAACACCCAAAAAGGCAACTGCAACTCAATGCCCTATTTATACAAAATTTTAGCAGAAGAATTAGGTATTACAGCAAATCTTGCACTTGCACCCAATCATATCTATATAAAACACAACATAAAATCAATCGGTTGGTATAATACTGAACTCACAAGTGGAATATTTCCGCAAGATTCTTGGTTAATGGCTTCGGGTTTCATTCATTTAAATGCCATACAAAACGGCGTTTTTATGAAAGCTCTCAACAATAAGGAAAGTCTTGCACTTCTTTTAGTCGATTTAGGTAACGCTTACAACAGAAGTTTTCCGGATAACGACGGAAGTTTTCCTTTACAGTGTGCAGAAAGAGCCATAAAAGTATATCCTTTCCTTGCAAATGCACTTCTTTTACAAGCAGAAACCCACAAAAAACAGTTTCAAAAACTAATGAAAGAGCAAAACACAGAAGATATAGAAACGGCTCTCAACAATCCAAAAGCCAAAGAACTTTTCGACTTGATGAACAAAGAATACACTCACATTCACGAAATCGGCTACAGAAGTATGCCCGAAGATATGTATTTGGATTGGCTTGTTTCTCTCAAAACAGAAAGAGCTAAGTATGAAGATACAAGAATGAAATAACCTGCATACTTTTTGAGTTTTTATCAACGAAATCAAATAAATAGTATATTTGTTTTAATGTTTAACCAAAAAAC
>MKTK01000023.1 GCA_001898255.1 Chryseobacterium sp. 39-10
CAATTTTCGACCAAACGGAGCCGGTGCTTTTTCTTGGAACTAAATTACAAAAAAATGTGGAAAGTAAAAGCAGCGGCGGCAAAATATTACAAAATTTTCAACCTTGAGTTTAACCCCGCATTTTGCCAATACAATGTTATCTGCAGTCTCTTTTTTCGGTTAGTTTTTTATGAATTTTGAACTCAAATCTCCAATTTTGTAAACATAAATTCCTTTTGGTAAATTTTCTATGTCAACCGAAATTTTGTTTTCGGAGCTTAAAAAACTTTTGTTAAGCACAAGTTTTCCGCTTGTATCAAAAATTTCTATTTTATTCGTTCCGTTTTCTGGATTTATTATATTTAGAATTTTATTTGTTGGAATTGGAAAAGCAGAAAGTTTATTCTTTCGTTGGATTTCTTTTGAACTCAATTCAGTAGTTGGTAAATTATAAATATCAAATGTTATTTTTCCAGCATCATCATTTCTTCCCATTTTTAATTTATTCTTATTTTGGATATTATCGTGATAAACAGTAACTAATTCATATTGATAATTTCCATTGAAATCTTTAATGATATTTCCATCTTCATTGAAAATCATAACCTTTTTCGTTGGATAATCTCCGTCTAAAAAAAGAAAAAATTCTAATTTATTATCATTATTAAAAACATATTTTGAAACATTGAAAGGAAAATCATCATAAGAGGACAAATAAATTCTGTTGTAACCTGTTGGAATTTGGATATTAAACGTTTTGTATATAGAATAATCAGAGTTGTAGATAGTTATTTGAGATTCTTTAAGTGATACATATTTTAAATCTTGTGAATCCGAATAATTTAATACAGCTTGATCAAGTTCGAAAGAATGTTCAAGTTCAATTTGTCCAAACGAAAAATTTGCAGCAAAAATTGTAGCTACAGAAAATAGAAATTTTTTCATAATTTTTTAGTTTCCAGAATTTACTTCACTTTGAAGTTAAGGACGAAAAAGGAAGTGTTTTTGTTTAGTTAGATTTTACGCCCGTTAAATTCAATTCGTTAAAATTCAATTTGTTGCGAAATTTTTTACGAGATTGCAGATAACGGGAAAGGGCTTGGCGAAGGCGGGGATAAGATAGACGGAAATTCCAACTAAACCCGAACCGAGCAAAAACCAT
>MKTK01000024.1 GCA_001898255.1 Chryseobacterium sp. 39-10
GTCTGGAGACAGTGGATACTGAACATATTTTTCAATTTATGAAAAAGTATTTCAGCGATCATCAGGTGGAGGCGATCGTCATTGGGCTTCCTGTTGATTTGAAGGGGAATCTCTCGGAAGTGGAGGTTCATATTCAGGCGTTTATCCGCACCTTCGAAGAAAAATTCCCGGAGGTAAAAGTGCATCGGTTTGATGAGCGGTTTACCTCCAAAATGGCTTCTTTCTACATATCGCAAAGTGGGAAGAATAAAAAGAAAAAAGAAAATAAAGCATTGATAGACATGGTAAGCGCAACGCTGATCCTGCAAAATTTTTTAGAGCAACAACAAAGATGATATTACCCATCCGCGCGTTTGGAGACGCAGTTTTAAGAAAACATTGTCACGAAATTGACCAAGATTTTCCGCAACTTAATGAACTCATCACAAATATGTTCGAAACCATGCAATCGGCCAACGGAATTGGTCTTGCGGCACCGCAGGTTGGGCTCGACATTCGCCTTTTTGTGGCAGATCTTACCCCTTTGGCAGATGATGAAGACTATGCTGATATTGCCGACGAACTGCGACAGTTCAAGAAGGTTTTCATCAACGCACGTATATTGGAAGAAACAGGAGAAGAATGGAAGTTCAATGAAGGTTGTCTTTCAATTCCCGATGTGCGCGAAGATGTGAAAAGAAAGGAAACTGTGACAATAGAATATTATGACGAAAATTTCGTTCAGCATATTGATACTTTTTCAGATATGAGAGCGAGGGTTATTCAACATGAATATGACCATATCGAAGGAATCCTGTTCACCGATCATCTAAGCTCGCTGAAGAAAAAACTGGTGAAAGGGAAATTGATGAAAATTTCGCATGGCGATGTTGCCGTGAATTATAAGATGCGATTCCCAAAATAACGCTCAAATTGAACCTTTTTATTTAGAAAGTTAAAAATCCATAATGGCCAAGCGCCGAATTCAAAAAAAAATAATTATGCAGTTAGAAAAAATCATTTCCATCTCCGGAAAGCCGGGTCTTTATAAGCTGATTTCGCAGTTGAAAAACGGCTTCATTATTGAGGATGTTTTGACCAAAAAGAAAACCAATATCTCGAATTCATCACAAGTGAGTTTGCTTGATAATATTGCCATGTTTACTTTTGATAAAGAAGTTCCGTTGTTTGAAGTGTTCGAAAATGTGGCAAAGTCAAAAGACTATAAGGAAACCATTTCCCACAAAGCGTCCGATGCTGAACTTAAAGCGTTTATGAGCGAGGTTTTGCCCGATTATGATACCGAAAGAGTGTATGCATCCGATATCAAAAAACTGGCACAGTGGTACAACACATTACAGAAAGCAGGGTACATTACTCCAGAAAGTTTTGTAAAAGTGGAAGAGGCCTCTGCCGAAGACGCCACAACTGAGCATAAGAAAGCAGAAACTGCGGCTAAACCTGCTGCTAAAAAAGCAGCGCCAAAAGCGGAGAAACCTGCAGCGCCGAGAGCAAAAGCAAGTTCTTCTGCTGCAAAATCGGCACCCAAAAGTACCCACCGAAAACAAGGGTAGAATAAGAATAATATCCACAAAACCTTCCACAGATTTTACTGTTCAGCAAATTGTTCCATTGTGTTGAGCAGTGAAATTGGTGGTTTTTTTAATAGTGTTATGAATACCAAGGAAGAAAAGTTAGCCGCTTTCGGTGAGTTACTCAATATCATGGATGACTTGCGCGAGAAATGTCCGTGGGATCGCAAGCAGACGCTTGAATCTTTGCGCCATCTTACATTGGAGGAAGTGTATGAACTCTCGGACGCTTTGCTGGCTGAAGATCTTCAGGAAATTAAAAAAGAACTGGGAGATGTGCTGCTGCACTTGGTTTTTTACGCTAAAATAGGATCCGAAAAAGGAAGTTTCGATATCGGTGATGTCATCAGGTCTCTCAATGAAAAACTGATTTTCCGGCACCCTCATATTTACGGCGATGTAAAGGTGCAGGATGAAGATGAAGTGAAAAGAAACTGGGAAAAACTGAAACTTAAAGAAGGGAACAAATCCGTGCTATCGGGCGTTTCGAAAGGAACACCCAGTATTGTAAAGGCCTTCCGTATTCAGGAAAAAGTGAAAGGTATTGGCTTTGAGTTTGACAGTGCCCATGATGCTTGGAAAAAAGTGGAGGAGGAGTTGCGTGAATTTCATGCGGAGACCAATCGGGATAGAAAAGAGCAGGAATTGGGTGATGTTTTCTTTTCACTTATCAATTATGCCCGGATTTCCGGTCTGAATCCCGATACAGCACTGGAAAAAACCAATCATAAATTTGTTGCTCGTTTTCAACAGATGGAGCAGCTGGCACATCAGCGAAATCTTAATTTGTCGGAAATGAAACTGTCGGAAATGGATTTGCTGTGGGAAGAAGCCAAGAAAGGAGAGCAGTGAAATCGAACTGAATATCGTGATTCGTAAACGAAATTTTTTCTGTTTAATCATAAAAGCACCTCTTGTGAAGTGCTTTTTTTATTGTGGTTTTTCTTTTTCCTGAATCATGTACTGATGGTAGGGGATGGTGTGTTCGAGATTGGCTAATTCGTCCTGAGTGAAGATGCGGTAATTGATTTTAAAGGTTTTGTTCTTCGGCGTTTCCAGTGAAAAACCACCAGCTCCAAATCCGTCCAGCACATCCAGTTCGAAGTGGCTGTATTTCCAGTATTCGAACAAATCATGGTCAATCCAAAACTGAAAACCGTTGATTGTGCCAATGCTCACATCTCTTGTTCTGGGGTAAAAATGTCCTTTCCTGAAACACTGTGGCTGTGTGCCTTCACAGCATCCACCGGCTTGGTAAAACATGAGTTCGCCATATTCGTTGGCAAGTTGTTGCACTAATGCTAATGCTTGTGGTGTGGCAGAGAGCCGTTTCGTTTTTTCCATAGCGGTACAAGATGTGTTGTGGAAAAAGAGCGCCGCAAACGGCGCTCCATCTCAATTGTTATAGATAATGACGCTTCTGTTTTTTAGAAGAATCCCAATTTCTTTTTGTCATAAGAAATCAACATATTTTTTACGTTACGGTAATGGTTAAGCATCATTTTATGATTCTCTCTACCGATTCCCGATTGCTTGTATCCACCAAAAGGTGCACCTGCTGGATAATTGTGATATTGGTTTACCCACACTCTGCCTGCTTCAATGGCTCTTGGAACCTGATACAGCTGATGCGCATCTCTGGTCCATACACCAGCGCCAAGTCCGTAAATGGTATCGTTAGCAATTTCTAAAGCTTCAGCTTCGTCCTTGAAAGTGGTAACCGCCAATACAGGCCCGAAGATTTCTTCCTGAAATACTCTCATTTTATTATTGCCTTTAAAAAGAGTTGGCTGAATGTAGAATCCGTGATCCAAATCGCCACCCAGTTTGTTGGCATCACCACCGGTCAATACCTCGCAACCCTCTTCTTTGCCTAATTTGAGGTAACTCATGACTTTTTTCGAACTGAACTTTGGAAGCTTGTGCGCCCATCATTACTGAAGTGTCTAATGGGTTTCCAACCTTAATGGCGTTCACTCGTTCTACCACTTTCGCGATGAATTTATCATAAATGCTTTCCTGAATTAAAAGCCGAGACGGACAAGTACAGATTTCGCCTTGGTTAAAGGCAAAGAGCACTGCACCTTCCACTGCTTTGTCCAGATAATCATCATCTTCATCCATTACACTTTCAAAGAAAACGTTAGGAGATTTACCGCCAAGTTCCAGGGTTACCGGTATAATGTTTTCGGTGGCATATTGCATCACCAATCGTCCTGTTGCAGTAGAACCCGTGAATGCTGCTTTTTGAACTCTTGGGTTGGTGACCAATGCATGCCCGAGTTCAGCACCGAATCCATTGACGATATTTACAACACCTGGAGGTAGCAAGTCGCCGATAATTTCCATTAAGTACATGATGGAAACAGGTGTGCTTTCCGCTGGTTTCAGGATCACACAGTTTCCTGCAGCCAGTGCCGGTGCCAATTTCCATACCGCCATTAGGATGGGGAAGTTCCAAGGAATAATTTGTGCCACTACGCCAATAGGTTCGTTCACGATAAGCGAAACTGTGTTGCTGTCAAGCTCCATGGCAGAACCTTCTTCGGCCCGAATTACCCCTGCGAAATATCGGAAATGGTCGATGGCTAAAGGAATATCGGCGTTTAGGGTTTCTCGCACTGCTTTACCATTATCCATTGTTTCTACTACGGCGATGTCTTCTAAATGCTGCTCGATGCGGTCTGCAATTTTGTAGAGGATGTTGCTTCGCTCAGTAACAGAGGTTTTGCCCCATGTTTTAAATGCTTCATGGGCTGCATCTACTGCTTTTTCTAAATCGGCCTCGTTGGAGTGAGCAACTGTTGAAATGTGAGAGCCGTCAATAGGCGTTATTACATCAAGATATTCGCCGCTGGATGGTGGTGTCCATTGTCCGTTAATGTAATTGTCATACTTTTCTTTTAGCTGTACCTTGTCATAGATTTTTGAACTCATATTCTGTTTTGTATTTAATTTGTTTGGAAATTATCAATTTTATTGAACAGGAAAAAGCTAAAATTTGTTAATTATTATATTATTTCATAATTAGAGTTGATGAAGGTTTTTGATATTATAGTAAAGTGCTGCAAATTAGTGTTTTACTTGTTTGTTTTCGTTCTAAACAGAGTGGTGAAAAGTGTCACGTTTTGTGGTGCCAGAATGTAAAATGATTGCTTTAAACTTTATGATATTTAATTAAAGTTCTGATTAATAACTTGTTGTGATCTTATGGCAATTAAGACTTAGCTGTAATAATTTTTACCAAAATGGATGATCACTTCATGGATTTTGAATTTCTCTTCTTTTTTTTCTTTTAAAATACCATTTAATTAATCCATTGGTTAATCAATGAGGAAAGTACCTGATTTGTTATGTGGTTTTCCTGTAATTCCAGATTGCAAAACCGTTCAGTGCGATTCCGAAAAGTGAGATGTAAAGAAGTTCTGTTCCCAAATCTGCCAATCCGGCTCCTTTCAAAACAATGAGCCGCACTACCTTGATAAAATGGGTAACTGGGGTGAAATCAGACATGGTTTTCGCCCAATCCGGCATGCTGTCGATGCTGGTAAAGAAACCGCTCATCAGCATAAAGATCATCATAAAAAAATAAGCGATAAACATGGCCTGCAACTGGGTATCGGCAAAGGTGGAAATCAGCAGACCCAACCCTAATAAAGCGATTAAATAAACGGCAGCAAAAAGATAAAGCGCCCAAAGACTGCCTTGTGGAAATATCCCATACACCACATACATCACCGTAAGTCCAAGCGTAAATACAATTAAACCAATAATCCAGAAAGGGATAAGTTTTCCTAGGATAAACTGCCATTTTTTAATCGGTGTCACGTTGATTTGCTCAATGGTTCCGATTTCTTTTTCTTTCACAATATTTAATGCGGTGATGAATCCGCCAATCATTGTCAGCAATAAAACCAAAATTCCGGGCACCATGTAATATTTGTATTCGGCCCTTGGATTGTACCAATTGGTACTTTCTACCGTTATTTTCGCATTTTGCGCGATTTGTCCGTTGGGTAATTTGATATTGACGTCCAGGTTTTTATTAAAATCATTCATCACCTGAACCAAATATACGCCACCCAAAGAAGATTTTGTCCCATTGATCGCATCCACCGAAAGGTTCACTTCCTGCGCTCCCTCGCGAATAAGATTCTTTTCGAAACCTGAAGGAATTTCCAGCACCAGATCTGCCTTGCCAAATTCAATGAGTTCCATTCCTTCTTTAAAAGAAGACGGAGCGGCTACAATTTTAAAGTATCCCGACGATGCAATTTTGTTTTCCAACTGCTCCGAATAGCTGCTGTGATCGTGATCAACATAAGCAATATTCACATTTTTTACTTCAAAATTAGCCGCCATTGGTAAAATAATGAGCTGCATAACCGGTGCAAAAAACATCATGGATAAGATGGTTCTGTCCCGCAAGATCTGGCGGAATTCCTTTTGCAATATAAAAAGTAGTGTTTTCATTTCTTAACTGGTTTCTACCACAGATGCGTCTATTTTTCTCTGATGTTTTTCTCTTTCACAGTTGTTGTTTATCTGTGCATCTGGGGCAATCTTACAATCGGATTTTAAAATTTTTCAGCGCCACAAACAATAAGCCGGCAGCCATTCCCGCAAGAATTAGGGTTTCCTTCCAAATGTAACTGAAACCAAGCCCTTTCAGCATAACCGCTTTGATGATGGCATAATAATATTTTGACGGTAGAATGTTTGAAATCCATTGAAATATTTTGGGCATATTTTCCAGCGGAAACATAAAACCAGTCAGCAGAAGCGTAGGTAGCATCATTCCCATCATCGAAATTAGCATCGCCGTTTGTTGGGAAGCCGTAACGTTCGAAATTAGCAAGCCCAATGATAAACAGGTGATGATGAATAAGATACTTTCGGCAAAAATGAGGAGAAGACTTCCTTTGATTTCCACATCCAATAAAAACACCGAAAGCACCAGGATAATGATAAAATCAATGAGCGAAAGCACCAAATAAGGAACGGCTTTCGCAATGAGTACCATAATTGGCTTGAATGGCGATACCAGAAGGATTTCCATTGTTCCGAGTTCTTTTTCACGAACCACCGCAACGGAAGTAAGCGCCGTGCTTACAATCATAAAAATCAAGGAAATAACTCCGGGAATAAAATTAAGAGAACCATTTTGTTCTTCATTGTATAATTGCCTGACTTGGGGAATAATCTGATAGTTCATTTTTGCAGCGGGATTTAGCTCCTGCTGGTAATTCCCGATAATGTTGTTGAGATAATTGGTGACAATTGTTGCGGTATTGGGATCGGAAGCATCCACAATGAGCTGGATTTTTGAACCTTCGGGTTTGTAAAGATCCGAACCAAAATGAGAGGGAAAAATAAGTGCGCATTTTATTTCGCCTTGTTTAAAGCGGTTTTCAATGTCTTTGTAATTAATTACCTGCTTTTTGAGCTGAAAATAAGAGCTGGACTGTATTTTATTAATAATCTGTTCAGACGGTACATCTTGCGCATTATCCATTACTGCAATTCCAATATTTTTCACTTCACTGCTAAGCGCAAAACCGAACAGGACGATTTGCACAATTGGCAATCCGAAAAGGATGAGCAACGTTCTTCTATCTCGGAAAACGTGATAGAATTCCTTGCGTATGAAAGCAAGAAGTTGAAAAGTGTACTTTGAAAATTGAAAGCTATTTTTCATCTTGAAATATTCGCTTTGGTGTTTTCTGCATTGCTTGTAAGCATTACTAAAGGTTTTGAAAGAAAGAATTTCATATAATTTCTCATGTTATTAAGTTTGATGAGTTAAAAATGAAAGTTGAAAGTGCGTTGTCGCTTTCCACTTTCTTTGGCTAATCTCCCGCTCTTTTCGCTCCTCTTGCCAACTGGTAGAAAACGTCATCCATCGTATCGGCATTTAGTTGCTTCTTCAGGTTTTCCGGGCTGTCAAGTGCTTCTATACGGCCGTCCACCATTACGCTGATTCGGTTGCAGTATTCTGCTTCGTCCATGTAATGGGTGGTAACAAACACTGTAATTCCGTTGGCGGCTGCGTCATAAATCATATCCCAAAACTGTCTTCGGGTGATGGGATCGACACCGCCAGTAGGTTCGTCCAAAAAAACAATTTTAGGTCGATGGAAAATCGCTACCGAAAAGGCCAGTTTCTGTTTCCATCCCAATGGCAATTCACCGACTAATTTTTTTGCTTCTTTTTCCAAACCCAATGTAGCAATAAGTTCGCTGCTTCGCGTTCTTATCTCCGGTCTTGAAACGCCGTAGACGCCACCATAGAATTCAATGTTCTCCAGTAGGGTCAGGTTATCGTATAATGAAAATTTCTGGCTCATGTAGCCAATATTTTTTTTGATATTTTCCTGCTGTTTATAAACATCAAACCCTGCCACGGTTGCCTCTCCGGAGGTGGGATATGAAAGCCCGCAAAGAATACGCATTGCTGTTGTTTTCCCGGCACCGTTGGCTCCGAGAAATCCAAATATTTCACCTTGATCAACGTCAAAGGAAATGCTGTCCACTGCCTTGAAATCGCCAAACTGCTTTGTGAGGTTTTTACAGATGATTGCTTTGTTTTCCATACTTTTTTCTGCCACAGATGCGTAAATTTTATTTCTAATGCTTTATCAGTCTTATTTTATTTTTCCATTAATCTGATAAAACAGTCTTCAATGGTTGGTTTTACTTCTTTAATTTCCAAGTTTTGATGACCTTTTTCAGTCAGTCGTTTTTCTAAATTTTCAACTTCCGACGCTTCATCTTTCATGGTAAAATGTAGATATTCGCCGAAGGCGAAACAACTTTCCACCTCTTGATCTGTTCGTAAATCCTGCAAAAGTCTGTAGATATTATCGGCTTTCGCGGCGAATAAGGTTTTAGGAAAACTTTTCACAATATTTTCCGGCGTGTCGATGGACATGATGCTGCCATTCTGCATGAGAGCAATTCTGTCGCAAAGTGTGGCTTCATCCATATACGGTGTAGAAACCACAATGGTAATACCCTGTTTTTTTAGATGGTTGAGCATGTCCCAAAATTCTTTCCGCGAAACGACATCAACACCTGTTGTGGGCTCATCCAGAAATAATATTTTTGGTTTGTGGATTAATGCGCAGCACAACGCCAATTTTTGTTTCATTCCACCCGAAAGCTTTCCTGCCCGTCGGTTGCTGAATGGTTTTATTTGCTCGTAAATATCTTTAATCAGCGCATAGTTTTCTTCAATTGTGGTTTCAAAGATCGTCGCGAAGAAAGTCAGGTTTTCCTCCACGGTCAAGTCTTGATATAGCGAGAATTTTCCTGGCATATAACCCACAATATTTCGGATTTCTCTGTAATCTTTAATCACATCAAAACCCTCTACCGTTGCGGTTCCGCTATCTGCAAGCAACAAAGTGGTCAGCATACGGAAAAGTGATGTTTTTCCAGCGCCGTCAGGACCAATCAGGCCAAATAGTTCTCCATCATGAACTTCAAAAGAAACATCGTTGACGGCTTTTACCGAACCTTTGTCGTAGGTTTTGATGATATTTTTAACTTCTACTGCTGCCATATTGTTTATTTTACCACAGATATACTAATCATTTTTTCAGGATAAGGTTTTTCATTGATCATCCGGAGATATGTTCCCGTTTATGGTTTAAAGATCACTTCTCCGTACATCCCGATCTTTAAAAATCCATCGTTTTTCACGCCTATTTTTATGGCATAAACCAGATTGGCTCTTTCGTCTTTGGTCTGGATGGTTTTGGGGGTAAATTCAGATTTTGAAGAAATCCAGTTAATTGTTCCGGAATAGTCTTTATAGCTTTCTTTGCCATTATCAATGCGTACTTTTACTTTTTGTCCGAGTTTTACTTGCGGCAGTTGTGCACCGGTAATGTATGCTTTCAGATTGAGCGTGCTGATATCAGCAATTTTGTAGAGTGGTTTCCCGATCGTCTGCATTTCGCCTTGTAACGCAAAATTGGTAAGTACAGTTCCGTTTATAGGGTTAATAATTTGTCCCTTATTCATCTGTTCCTGAAACTGCGCCGCCACTTTTTCCATGGGCGCTTTTTCGCTAAGGATGTTACGGTTTTGAACATCGGTATTGTAGGTGTTGAGCTTGAGCTGCTGCTCGGTAACTGCAATTTGCTTTTTCAACTGATCGATTCCGGCATTGATGTCGTCCAATTGTTTGCGTGTTGCAGCGTCGGCTTTCACCAGGTTTTGCGTACGGGTTCGTTCCCGAAGTTGCTGCGCCAATTGAGCTTTTTGTACTTCCAGCTGTCGGCGTACCAATTCAATTTGATCAGATGGTGCAACTGTTTTTTCACTCAATGCCTCAATGCTGGCTTCCGCTTGCTGTTTTTGAAGTTTTAGCAGGGAAACATCAATTTGACCAACATTTTCTCCTGTTTTTAATGCTTCACCTTCTTTTACGTGATAGGAAAGCAATACGCCATTTTGCTGGGCGGAAACGATGACTTCATCGGCCTCGAAATTTCCCGAAGCATCATAATCCATTTTTTGCGTGCAAGCGCTCAGCAATAGAGCTGCGGAGATACATACGATATATTTTTTCATTTGGATTGATTTAATTGACATGGATGTATAGATTTTTGTGCAAATAAGAGCTGTTGTTTCTGTTGAAAAGGATATTTGTGCGAATTATATTGTAAAGGAATCATCCGTCATCTCATTAATGCATTGGTGAAAGATTCTTAATTTCCTGATTTGAAGTTTACATTATACTGCGCCTGCAACAACTGAATTTGATGAAGAATAAGGTTTTGCTTCGCCGCATTTTCATTGTTGACTTTCTGAATATACTCATGGATGGTAATGACACCGTTTGCCAATTGTGCCGAAGCAGATTGGGTCACCGATTCCCGCAAAGAAATTGTGGTATGGTCTCGAGCAATCATATCATTGTATTTTTTCACATTTTCATTTTGCTGTGTAAGATCCATTGCCACATTTCGCATAAAAGTTTCCTTGTCTGTATCGGCAATCTGGCTGTTGATGGTGTTTATTTCGCGTTGATTTTTTATGGTATAAAAACTTCCCAAATTCCAATTGAGCCGAATTCCTGTAATATACCAAGCCCCAAAATTATTGGAAATTGGATTAAGCGTTGGTCTGCCGTATGCACCCTGGAAAAACGCTTTAAAAGTCGGTAAATAGGTCGATTTCAACTGCTGTGTTTGCGCGTTATACATTTCTTTTTGAAAATCGTATAGTTTCATTTCCGGCCGATTGATTTCGGAGGAGGCGAGAATCGGTTCTGGTTTTAGAAGTTCGGATGAAGATTTAATTTCTTTACCAATGAAAATAGAAAGCATCTTGAGAAAAGCAGTGCGGTTTCCTTCGTAATCGATCGTGGTGGATTTTGAAGTTTCAATTTCAGCTTTCAGTTCGTTGACGTCGCTTGCGTAAGCAGTTCCGTATTTGTAGGCGGCCTGCGTTTTATCCAGTTGGGTTTCCAAATTGGAAATTTTGAGCTGATTTAAATCCAGCTGAGCATCGATTAAAAAAATAGAGAAAAAAATTGTATTAATGCGTTCTTTTATGGCATACAATTCCACTTCTACATTCTGTTTCTGCAAATTCGCATTGGCTTTTGTCAGGTCATTTTGGTATTTGGTGTTTCCTCCGTCGAACAATAGTTGCTCCACTTCTCCCGAAATTTTGTACTGGTCTTTACTGAATTCTGGCGGCGTAAAACCTAAACCCGAAGCTCTGCTCCCAAGCAAATCACCATAATTCACCACCTGAGATTGATAAGTTGCCTGTCCTGCAATATTCAGTTGGGGAAGGAATTTTTTGTTGGTATTTTTAATGGTATAATCCGACGATTTTGCTAACAGATCCATTTTCTTAACAGCCGGATAATTATCTTTCGCCAGCTGGTAACACTCATCCAGCGTGAGCATTCCGGTCTGCGCTTTTCCCAAACCGAAGGCCAAAAACCAGATTCCGAACGTCAAAAGTATTTTGTTAATCATTGTATTTATTATTTAGTTTTAATCATTTGATTAATGTATGGTCAAAAAAAATCAGCCGGCACTCATCATTGCTTTTACCCAAATCGGAATTTGTTTTTTCCTTTGCTGCATTAACTGATTGAACTGTGCGCTGTCAATTTTTGCCAAATGGCTGAGCATGGGTTGCGCAATGAATGGAAAAACAACCAGCCCCAAAACATTCATCAAGAATTGTATAGGGTTGGGCTCTGTAGCATTGCCTTTTTGAACTTCGGTTTGATATTGCTTGATAAATTCCGAATGGAGAACGACTTCCTGAATCGGTATTTTTTCAATGAAAAAAGTGGCATTATTGCGGATTTCACTCAATATAAAAAGCGGGATTCCCGGTTCTTTGGTGAGGAAATCAATATAGTTTTGAGCAATCAATTCAATCTTTGTCTCTAAAGAAGTTTCCGTATTATTTAAAACGGATGATAATTGCTGAAAGAATCCGGCCAGAGCTTCAACCATAATCATCGTGAAGAGTTTTTCTTTGCTGCGGAAATAGTAATTGAGCAGTGCCAAATTAATGTTCGCTTCTTCTGCTATATCACGGGTTCTTGTCGCCGCATATCCTTTTTTATGAAACACCAGTTTTGCTGCCTCTTTAATTTTTTCTTCGGTGGAAATATCTTTTTCCTTTAATTCTTTCTTCGCCATTTTATCTGAAAACTCATTTCTTGGGCAAAGGTAATAAATAAAAATATATTTAAACAAACTATTTAATCATTTGATTAAAATTGAATTTGAAAAAAAGCATGATGAAATTCAAACATGCTTTTTGTGGACAATCGTTTTAGTTATCGTGACCGTACATTTTATTGTATAATTGAATATACTTTTCCTTTACAATTTTTCTTTTCAGCTTTAGCGTGGGCGTAAGTTCACCGGTTTCGATGGACCAGATTTGCGGCGTTAGTTCAAATTTTTTAACCTGTTCCCAACTTCCCAATTTGGTGTTCAAGTAATCGATTTCTTTGCCTATTCTTGCAATCAGCTGAGGGTTTGCTGCAATTTCCTGCGGTGTACTTCCGATGTTGATTCCTTTTCGTTCTGCCCAATTCTGCGCAAAATTGAAGTCGGGCTGGATGAGTGCGCACGGCATTTTTTCGCCATCACCCACAATCATGATCTGCTCAATAAATTTAGATGCTTTTGCCATGTTTTCCAGTGCCTGTGGCGCAATGTATTTGCCTCCCGATGTCTTGAACATTTCCTTTTTGCGGTCGGTAATATGGAGATAACCTTCATCATCAATGTGGCCAATATCTCCAGTTCGGAAAAATCCTTCTTCGGTAAATACGTCCTTGGTCATTTCATCATTTTTAAAATATCCTTTAAAAACCGAAGGACCTTTCACTGTGATTTCACCATCTTCCTGAATTTTCACTTCAAGGTTTTCGAGCACGTGGCCAACAGTTCCTATTTTTATTTTACCAAAACTGTTCACCGAGATTACGGGTGAAGTTTCTGTGAGTCCATACCCTTCCAGAATGGGAATTCCCGCATTTTGAAACATTTTATTTAGCCGTGGAGAAAGTGCAGCAGATCCTGAAACAAGCGTGATGATGTTGCCTCCTAATCCTTCGCGCCACTTTGAAAAAACCAGCTTGTCTGCAATTATTTCTTTCAATCCGCTTGGTTTTCCGATGTCTTTTTTTGCTTTATTGACGCCCAGTGCCCAGAGGAAAATTTTAGATTTCAATCCGCCGGCAGAAGTTCCTTTATCATAAATTTTGTCATACACTTTTTCGATGAGACGAGGCACAACCGACATCAGGTGAGGTTGCACTTCTTTAATGTTTTCGCCCATTTTATCAATGCTTTCGGCAAAATTTACCGAGTATCCGTTGTATTGGTAGAGGTAAAAGAGCATTCGCTCGAAGATATGGCAAATGGGCAAGAAACTCAGTACTTTAATCTCTTTATAGTCTAAACCTTTCACCCGAGGAATTCGCGGATTGGACGCCAAAACATTAGACACAATATTTTCATGGGAAAGCATAACGCCTTTTGGTTTGCCGGTAGTTCCGGAAGTATAAATAATGGTGACTAAATCTTCGGTATTGATGCTTCTGGCAAGATCGTCCACTTCAATTTGGGTGGCATTGTCCTGGCCCATATCCAGTACTTCATTCCAGTTGGCGGCTCCTTCAATGGAGTCAAAAGTAAAAATCCCCTGCATGGACGGTACACGGTCTTTAATTTTCATCACTTTTTCCAGCAATCCACTGTCGGAAACGAAACAGTATTTTACCTCGGCATTATTAAAGATGAATTCATAATCGTCTGGCGAAATAGTGGGGTATACCGGAACCGATATAGCGCCTATTTGAGAGATTCCCAAATCCATTACAGCCCATTCGGTGCGTGTTGCCGTGGTAATAAGTGCTATTTTATCGCCGGGTTTAATTCCTAATTTTAGCAACCCGCGCGAAATTTTATTTCCGAGGTTTACAAACTCCTGTGTTGATGTTTTTTGCCATTCACCTTTATATTTGGTGATAAACATATCTTCCCGTGCATATTGTTCTAGCGCATTCTGGGCAAAGTCGAAAGTTCTTTTTATTATCATAATTCAGGGATTATCGGTAAATTTTTGTTGTATTATTTTTAATATAATTCAATTTTTGTAAATATATCATTTATTTTTAATCCAACAAAAGCAGTGTTGACCGGATAATAATTTCATTTTTTCATTTTTAGAAATATTGTACATTTACCTGCAAACAATCAATAAAAATTATGAACTTTAATTTATCAGAAGAGCAACTGATGATTCAGCAGGCGGCGAGAGATTTTGCAAATGCTGAACTGTTACCGGGCGTCATCGAAAGAGATAATGCACAAAAATTTCCTTATGAGCAAGTAAAGAAAATGGGCGAGCTTGGTTTTTTGGGGATGATGGTTGACCCACAATACGGAGGTGCTGGTATGGACAGCGTTTCCTATGTTTTGGCAATGGAAGAAATTGCAAAAGTGGACGCCTCTGCAGCTGTGGTGATGTCGGTCAACAATTCGTTGGTTTGTGCGGGTTTAGAAAAATTCTGCAATGAAGAGCAAAAAATGAAGTACCTTAAACCACTGGCAAGCGGAGAAGTGATAGGAGCTTTCGCCCTTTCGGAGCCGGAAGCGGGTTCGGATGCTACTTCGCAGAAAACCACAGCCGAAGACAAAGGTGATTATTATTTACTGAACGGTATTAAAAACTGGATCACCAATGGTGGTAATGCAACCTACTATGTCGTGATTGCACAAACCGATGTGGAGAAAAAGCACAAGGGAATTAATGCATTCATTGTAGAAAAGGGTTGGGAAGGTTTTGAAATTGGTCCCAAAGAAGATAAACTCGGAATTAGGGGAAGCGACACGCATTCATTAATTTTCAATAATGTAAAAGTGCCAAAGGAAAACAGAATAGGAGCCGATGGTTTTGGGTTCAATTTTGCAATGGCGGTGCTGAACGGGGGAAGAATTGGCATTGCATCCCAAGCGTTGGGTATTGCGTCCGGTGCATACGAACTTGCTCTAAAATATGCCAAAACGAGAAAGGCATTTAAAACAGAAATCATTAATCATCAAGCTATCGCATTTAAATTAGCGGATATGGCAACGCAAATTACAGCAGCCAGAATGCTATGCTACAAAGCGGCCGTGGAGAAAGATGAAGGTAAAGATATTTCCGAAAGTGGAGCTATGGCCAAACTTTATGCTTCGCAGGTTGCAATGGATACCACGATTGAAGCGGTACAAATCCACGGTGGATATGGCTATGTGAAAGAGTATCATGTGGAAAGGATGATGCGCGATGCCAAAATTACCCAGATTTATGAAGGAACCTCCGAAATTCAAAAAATTGTTATTTCAAGAAGCATTGCCAAAAACTAATCCTATATTTGTGCTAAATTACAAGTTATGAAATATTTTTGGATCACTATTTGTGCGCTCGTTCTTTTCCTTGGCGGATTTGTTTGGTATAAATATTTTTTTGTCTTTGGCGAAGGTGTAAAATCGGGCGTGCTGAATTACGCCGTAAGAAAAGGAAATGTCTTTAAAACGTACGAAGGAAAACTTATTCAGGAAGGTTTTGGAAGAGGGAAAACCGGCGGTCTCACCAGTTACGAGTTTGAATTTTCAATAGAAAATGAAGAGGTTTTCAAACAGTTGGAACTCAATAGTGGTAAAACTTTCGATTTGCACTATAAAGAATATCATGGTGCATTGCCGTGGCGCGGAAACACAACTTATGTGGTGGATCAAGTGCTGAATATGAAGTAAATTTTATTTTTCATAAAAAGCCATCTCAACAAATATTGAGATGGCTTTTTATCGATTGTAGAGAAGAGATCAGGTGTAATAATTGAGCCGAGTAAAATTACATCAGGTAGTTAGGTTCCGTTTCCGAGTGATTTTCTTACTTATTTTTTAGATCAATCATTTTGGAATATACGGTGCCGTCTTGTTCATATATTTCGAACTGTGTAGTGGCATCCTTCCAAATTGCCTTTTTTTGAATGATCATCGGCTTACCCAGCCATTTTTTGTAATCATTAACCTCAGATGGAAAATTGGTTTCATTGCTATATTTAAAGATAATAGAACTGATTTTTCCATCCGGATTGGGAATAATTTCGATGCTGTCGGCACCTCCAAAAAAGGACTTTTTTAGAAAAATGCGATTGTTCAGAACTTCGGTCAGAGGTTCAATTTTATTTAGAGAATCCCCCAGTTCAAATCTTCCATGGCTATAAAGATTAACATGGCGAAAGAGGGTGGGTGACTGCTCGGGCTTTGCAGTATGGCAGGAGCATACAATCCATAATAAGAAAGAATACAAAATCAATTTCATCGCGTGAATCGTAATCTTATAAAGTTTTTTAAAGATACCGTTTTTTTATTCTGTACGTTCCTGTTTTATTTTCTCTTTTTGGTGAAGTGTATTTAATTAAATGGGCTTGAAAGGTTAAATATGTGCATATTTGATAATTTTTGCCATGTTTTTAAAGTTTTTATTTAAGTTTTTTACAATATGTTTAAAAATTTCAAATTAATTATTTAATTTTATATCACTAAATTTTAATCATATGAATAAAAAACTATCTTTTAGCTTACTGCAAGATACCGTTGGTGATTTTTGCAGTTTATTGAAAAACAGTGTTCGCTCTTCGGTCTCACTGTTCGTTATGTGTTTTTCAGCCGGTTCGTTTTCGGTTGTTCATGCGCAAAGTTCTGTTACGGTACCATCGGGCAGTGTGTCAGGTTCGTTTTTAGGGGCATTTTCTAGTGTTTCCAGATCGTATCAGATGATTATTGACGATACGCTGCTCAGCAGTTTGGTGGGGAAGAAACTTACATCTGTATCATTTCGTCAGTTGCCAGGTAGCACTGCAGCATGGCCTACTACAGAAGTTACCTATTCCAGTTATGATATTCTGCTAAGTGATGGTGTCGATCCTGCCAATCGGCAACTCAATTTTGCACTAAATGTAGTGGGTCCACAAACGACTGTTAAAACTGGCAGTTTGGTTATTCCAGCAGGAGCAATTGTTGCGGGAAATGAAGCTGATCCATTCAGTTTTAAAATAGTTTTTGATACGCCCTATTTGTATAACGGCGGCAACTTGGTCATTCAGATTCAGCACGGAAGCAGTGCAGGTAACGGTCTTTCGAACCATGCTGTAAGTACCAGCACATCAGGTTACGGTACGCTTTTCACCGCTTGTTGGCAAGGAACGGGAAATGTGGTGCAGGCCAATTTTTCTTATGTAAAAATTGATGCGCAAGACCAGCTCGGTGTTAATTCCGTGGAAATAGGCAGTGCGCAATTGGTGTATCCTAATCCAGCGAAAGATGTTCTGAATGTAAATGCAGATGTCAAATTGGCTCAAATTTATGTATATAATGCCAGTGGTCAAAGAGTTTATGAACAGAAAGCGGCATCAAAGTCGTCACAAATTGATGTTTCTAAATGGGCAAATGGCGTTTATGTCATCCAGATTATCGATGATAAAGGGAATGTTAGAACATCGAAACTCATCAAGGAATAATTAAAAATGGCTGCAATGTCTTTTTTGGAGCGATGCAGCCATTAAAGTTATCAAGTAAAATGTGACCAGATTTGAGTGGTACAAAATCGGCACTTTCCATAAAAAAAAGAGAATGTTCAATAGTGACATTCTCTTCTTTTTTGTTAAATATTGGGTTGTGGAGTTGTACGCAAATACGGTTTTACTTCGGTGTATCCTTTCGGGAATTTCCCCGGAATATCTTCCGTTTTAATGGCAGGCACCACAATAACATCTTCACCATATTTCCAGTCGGCGGGCGTTGCGACCTGATAATTGGCGGTTAATTGTAATGAATCGATAACGCGCAAGATCTCGTCGAAATTCCGACCGGTCGATGCAGGATAGGTCAGGGTTAGCTTCACTTTTTTATCAGGCCCGATGATGAATACTGAACGCACAGTTGCCGTTGCATTCGCATTGGGATGAATCATGTCGTAAAGTTCAGCAATTTTGTGATCGGTATCGGCAATGATTGGGAAATTAACCGATGTATTTTGGGTTTCATTGATGTCATTGATCCACTCCAGATGCTCTTCCAGCGGATCAACACTTAGTGCCATAGCTTTAACACCTCTTTTTTCAAAATCTCCTTTTAATTTAGCAGTTCGTCCCAATTCAGTGGTACAAACCGGTGTAAAATCTGAAGGGTGCGAAAAAAACACTACCCATTGGTCGCCGATAAAATCGTGAAAATCAATTTCTCCTACTGTCGTTTGCGCCTTAAAGTTGGGCGCTTCATCTCCTAATCTTAAACTCATTTTATTAAATTTTTTGTTGTTAAAATAAACGTTTTACCAAACAAATTTAGCAGTTTTTATTTCGAACAGCATTTATTTTGCAGAAAATTATTGTTTTTTTAACGTAATACAGAGCAGTTCAGCTTTTACTTTGGGAAAATTCTTGTTGCTGTTTTGTCGTTTATTTCGTGGTTACTTTGGAGGTTGTGGCACATTCAATCAAAAAAGAGAGAGGAGCAACATCTGTTGAAGCTCTTTTGAAATGAACAAAAAGTATAAACTGGATGTAAGAAACTTACTTATTGCAAATGATTGAGCGTCCAGATCAGGGCTTTTTCTTTGGTTGCTCTGAAAATGGTTTTATGGGTCTCCTTACTTTCATCAGCATACTTCCAATGGATGGAAGGGGAGTTTTTTTGCTGAAGAATTTGGGAGAGCTCGCGCACAGTGCCTGAAATATCTGTCGCATCGGAACCGGCAAACCAAAATGTTTTCAATGCAGGGGGAAATTTGTCCAGATAGCTATTTGCATTTTTCACCAGATACTGATTATTCCACCAAACAGAAGGATCGAAAGCAATATAGAAATCGAATAATTCGGGTGTTAGCAAGAAGGTTTCGGTCACGAAAAGACCGGCCAGCGATTCACCGATGATTCCTTTTTTTGCAGAAGTTCTGTAGCGCTTATTGATTTCGGGTATCAGTTCATTTTGAATAAAATTTCGAAATGCTTCAGATTCGCCCACAACAGGGGCAATTTTTTTATCTCGTTTTACCGTTGTGGGTCCGGTTAAATCTCGTCTTCTTTGGGTGTTTTCGATGCCGACCAATAGGGTGGCCGGAATTTTTTTAGATTTAATCAGCGTATCTAGTGTATTGGCAACATGCGGGAAATCCTCTTCAACGCCGCCATCGGGCATGTATAAAACCATGAGTGAATCCTTACCCACGTTATATTCAGGTGGCGTCCACACGTTGATGGTTCGTAGTTCTCCCAATGGTTTCGATTGGATGGTAAATGTTTGGTGCTCTGGCACAGGATCAAGCGATTGACAAGAAAAGAGAAGACTCGTGAAAAGCAAAGTACCTGTCAATAAAAGGAAACGAAGAGATTTCATGGCATTTATCTTATTTTGAATTTGATGTTTTATTTTCAAAACTTTGCTAAGATACTGTTTTTGATGCATGCGGTGATGATTTAGTATTAATAAAATGCGGGATATTTCTACCCCGCATATTCAAAATTGGCCTTTGTAATTGCCGAATTAATGTTAAAAACTTAATTCCAGAATGTCCATTGTGTCCCATTGTACACCACCAATTGTTGCGCTTTGGTATCAAAAACAATTGTTCCCGGCTCCGGGTTAAGAATATTCAGGTGTGGCGAATCGACTTTGGGCAATACCATTGCCTTATTGTTGTCTTCCAAAACCAGAATTCCAGGAGTGCTGGTGGGTGCTCCAATGGATACTTTCGCATTTGAACGCTCGGTTAAGGGAGTTTGCAATGCGAGATTTACGGCTCCGGCATTGATACTTAGGTCTTGCCAACTGCCTGTTGGAATTAGTTTTACTTTTACCTTTTTAGCGTTAGCATCATAAATGAGAGTGCCCGCGACATGATTTGCCGTGGAAGTAACCCAGGGCAGAATTAATCCACGGTTGCCCGATTCAAAATCTAAAGAAGCAGAAACACTTGATACAGATGGTTTGCCAATGGCGACCTGAGCGTTTGCATTATTGCTCAAAAGTGTGCCCAGAATAGTGGCTAAAATTATTTTTTTCATAATGTTTTTTTTAGTTGATTAAACGATCCGGGCATGCCTGATAGGTGATACATTTCCAATAGCCACCTGCTGCGGGATTGGCTGCTTCATTATACACATACATTTTCAAACAGTTGGCTTCAACGTCAAATACCAGCATTCCCTGTTGCGGATTTACCAGTGCATCCACCTCTGCTGATGTGGCGATTCGGTTAATTACAAAACCCTTGGTCTTGGATTCCAAGGCCAGCCATCCTCCTTTGCGAACCATTGGCCATTGTGCAGCATCTGCAGCACCCGCTCTTCCCAATGAAGTAATTCCCATATTGGTACTTAGCGCAGCACCGGTAACTCCTGGTTTATTGCAGGCACAGCCAGCAGTAGTCGAAGCAATTTTTGATTGACCGATTCCCTGACCAATTTTTCCGTCCACATCGGCAATACCACCTGGGTTCACAATGACAGGCACACCGGATGAATTTACCGCTGACGTAATTTTACCTGCAGAATTGATTTGTGATGCAATCACGTTATCTGCACCTTCTATCGAGTCGGGGCAACCATCGCCATCAGAATCCAGATCTAAATAATCTGGTATTCCGTCACCATCAGTATCTAGCAATGCAGGGAAATCTGAACAGAGATCAGTAAATTTAATACGTTGATCATTATTTGCAGCACCTGTGGATGCGGTGTAACCATAGTAAACTTGCAAAGTACCGCCGAAGTAATTATTTTTTAAATCGTTTAGAGACGTGAAGGTGAAAGAACCTGCAGGTGTTACAACTACAGGATTTCCCGTTTCAACCGTATAAGAAAGCGTGAGGGTAGCGAGATTCCATCTGATTACCACATTATGCCACTTTCCATCTTCCAACTCGCCCAAGCTTATAGGAGAGCTCATCATTCCTGCGCCTGAACCTAATGCAGTTTTCCAAATGGTTCCATGGTCATCTGTAATATCATTAAAGTTTTCATTATACCAAGTGTCCAGTTCCATCGCAATACCGTTCTGAATTCCCATGGCACCTAATCCCTGTCCATCTGCACCAAAAGCCGAGGTTCCGTTGGGATCATTATGAAAAACAGCTGCAATACCATCAGCTCCGTTCGTTGTTTTTGTTCCTAAATAGGCCTGGTAAGTTAATGTGAAACTTTTAGAAAAATCAATTTTACCTAGGGACCAAATCTGCCCATGCTGATTGTTGAGCGCTTTGGTGAGCTGTACCTGGTAGGGAAGTGAAGATTCTACACCGGTAGGGTCATCATATACCTGCACTGCATCGGAGTTAATGGAGAAAAGATCGGTCATATCTCCTGTGATACCGTTTTCGATGCAGTCTAAAATTCCGTCGTTGTCATTATCGGCGTCATCAATATTACGGATTCCGTCGTTGTCAATATCGCCGTAAGGGTC
This sequence comes from Chryseobacterium sp. 39-10, assembly GCA_001898255.1. Taxonomy (GTDB): domain Bacteria; phylum Bacteroidota; class Bacteroidia; order Flavobacteriales; family Weeksellaceae; genus Kaistella. The sequence goes on from MKTK01000024.1 coordinate 21,581, forward strand.
TGTAACGCGTATCGACTGTGCATTAACTTGAACAATACCAAGCAATGCAATAATTGAAAAATAGTTGAATATCTTTTTCATTAAATGTTTTTTTGAGGTTTTTACGTTTTTTTAAGTTGGATACAATAATCCCACCCCTTTTCCTTTCTGAAGAAATGGGTTTTTAAGAATAGCTAAGCAGGGGCTGCAGGACTGAATAAATCTGGAAGCCACTACTACAATGAAAGATTAGCAGTGAGGTGGTGGCCGTACTTTGAAAAGGCGAAGATATACTGATAATACAAAAGATGGATCGTAAAAAACAATCTTTTGCTTTTGTGTTTTTACGGTGGAAAAATCGCTGTATGCGATGTGTCTGTATTCCCCTTGTTGTAAATGATTATTAGGTGTTGGCGCAGCTGCAATCCAATATTTCAGCGTAGGGGTAAACTGCGAGTCATCATAGGGATCAGTGATCTTTATTTTGCTGGCTGGCTGTTTCTGGGGTTGAGGGTTCTTCTTCTTGGTAATCACTTTCTCGGCGCTCTGCTCACCTTTCGGTTCAGCATCAATCAGCTTTTCCTGTTCAGATGAGGTGTTGTAGGCAGAAGTGGTAATTGCGACAATGTTAATGTCACTTCCCTTTTTGACGACTGCACCACCCGTAATGTACAGATTGGGCTGATCTTCATTTGCAAAACTAATAATAGCTTCTTCCTTGATTACTAAGAGAGAAGAATCACTAACATAAATTTGTGCAAAATAGGGCGATGGGAAAAAATACAGCAGTAGTAAAAAGACAATCAGGGACAGTCTTTTCTTCGAGGTACTACAGTACTTCCGAAAGAATATTTTCTTCGTCAATTTGTGTTTTTTGTGTTTCCACAAATATAGTACAAATCCCCATATGTGCAAATTAATTGTATATTAATTTTTTGAAAATGAATATTTTGCAGAAAAATTACCTTGTTGTTTGCATGGCAAAGCTGGAAGAAATGTTGGTGAATTAAGGTATTTGTTGTGTCAAATGTACGAGTTGAAGGAGATAAGTAACGTCGAAAAAAGGATCGTTTTTATGGTGTTTAATTGGTGTAAATATTGATTTTCGATAACATAAACCGTATATCAAAGTACCTTTTTTACTACATCACATTATAAAAACAGAAGATCCGCCTCAATAAAGAGACGGATCCTTCCTTAAAAATCCCTAATACAAAATTTATTTTAATGAGAAAATCTTGTCGAAACTATTGCCTTCCATCTTTACACTGATGATGTAATTTTTGGAGGTTTCAGGGTTCAGGTCAAATACCATATTCACGCTTCCGTCTGCATTCATTTGATCCTGATAGTACCTGTTGTACTGAAGGTCATACACCGAAATATTGACCGCACCGGTGATATTCGGGATGTACATTTTAACTTTGTTTCCGTCCATGGTAAACTGTGGCTTCACCACGGTTGAAACAGGAACGTCATCTACCACTACTTTTTTGTTGTTGATATTGATTTTATAACGCTCCATTTTTCCGTTAGATTCTGCTACCAGAAAATAATTTCCTGCCGGCATTTCTGCAAGGTCATATGCTTTCACAATATGATCTTCACTGGTCACTTTTTCGGAATATATCTCGCTTTGTGCATCATTGTATAAGTAAAGTGCCACATTTTGTGCATTGGTTATTTTGAAGGCAACTTTGGTGTTGGTCACTTTTTCAAAAGAAAGAGAAAAGTCAACATCCTTTGCAAATGCATTTCCGGAAAGAAACAGCGCAGCTGCCAACATTCCTGATTTGATTAAATTTTTCATACTCTTTTATTTTAATTGTTTGGTGAAACAAAGGTAGACGAGGAACAAAAAAGTTTTTACAATACAATTTTCTGATTTATGTATTATTTTAACACTACATTTGTATTGTTGTATTAATTGTTGTTAATATGCAATAATATTTAATGAGATGAAACATTTAAGTCCGAGTTTTGAAGCCATTAAACCCAGTATTTCAAGCAGTTTCAGGTTTTTGAAATTCTTAAACAATGCCAATATAAAATCCCATGTTTGGCATTATCACCCAGAAATTGAGCTGATCTTCGTTGGAGGTGGTTCCGGCAAACGACAGATCGGCAGCAGCATTTCCTATTACACAGACGGTGATTTGATTCTTATAGGCAGCAATCTTCCGCATTGCGGGTTAACCGATGAAACCACCAATAACGAATATGAAGTCGTGATCCAGTTTCTGCCCGAATTCCTGGGTGAAAATTTTTGGGATCATACGGAAATGAGTCGCATTAAAACATTGCTCACCACTGCCCAGGCCGGAATTGTTTTTGGTGAAAAAACTAAAAAGAAAGTGCAGCAAACCATCGAACATATGGCGGAAGCATCGCCATTGCTTAAACTTACCAAACTCTTGGAAGTGCTCGATACACTTGCAACAACCGATGATTTTGAATTGCTCAACGGTGGAAAATACCATTTTCATACCCAGGTGGAAGATAATGACCGGATCAACCTGATTTTTAACTTTGTGAAAGATCATTTCCGCGAACAGATTAGCGTGGACGAAGTGGCAGCGCTTACCAACCTTACCGTCCCTTCTTTTTGCAGATATTTTAAGAAGGTAACCAACAAAACATTCACTCATTTTGTAAACGAATACCGCATTACCCACTCCCTCAAACTGTTGGCTGAGCAACCGTTAAGTATTACCGATATTTGCTATGAAAGCGGTTTTAATAATTTCAGCTATTTCAACAGGACTTTTAAATCTTTTACCGGAAAAAGCCCGATGGAGTACCGAAAAGAATTCAGAAATATAGTGGATTAAAATTAATCTATTCAAGAAAAAAACCAGTTCTCATATTGAGAACTGGTTTTTTTGGTCAATAATGTTGATATTACATTGGTCCCTGCTGGTCGTCGTCACCAGAGGCATTGCTGTTGATGTCTTTTTTCTTTTTCGGCAGATCAATTTTTTCGCCTTGTTTAAAGCGATAGGTCAGCGAAATGCTGAATTGTCGTGGTTGCCATTGCATTTCCAAATCTCTTGTAAACTGAGCATTATCCGAGTAAATTTGCATTCTTCGGGTGTTGAAAACATCGCGAACATTGAAAGCAATGGTTCCGTTCCCTTTCCAGATGGTTTGCGATGCGCCCAAATCGAAACCGTACATCGCTTTTCGTTCGTTCATCGCGGTTTTCTCCGGAGCTCTGTAAAACGACTGAATTTGTACGCTCAAATTCTTTGTCGGTCTAAAGGTATTGTTGAAACGAATTCTATACGAAAACCCACTTCCAGAAAAATCATTCAACGTGAGGGGGTTGTTTGGGAAAAGGTTGTAGGAACCTTCGTTTTTATAGCCATAAAGATCAGCCGAAAGCATCATTTTCCACCATCGGAAAGGGTCGTAAGATCCATTCAAATCTAAACCATAATTGGTGTCGCTACCCACATTAAACGGGATCGTATTAATTGCTCCCGATTCATCCGCGTATTGGTAGCGATTTTCTTCGTCTTGAGATTTTTTGAAGTATAAAGTCGGATTAAAAGTAATTTTACTTTTTGACAAACTATAGCCCAACTCGAAGGAGTTTTCGTAAGAAGGGTTGAGGTCTGGGTTTCCTCGGAAATAATTTCGGTTGTCGTCAAAAGACATAAAAGGAATCATCGAAAAAGCCCGTGGCCGATTTATTCTTCTGGCATAATTCAACAACAGTTGATTGTTCTTGCTCAACTCATAACTTAAGAATACAGACGGAAAAAACTGGGTGTAATTCTTTCGAACTTCTGGTTCTGCAATTGGTGATGCAGTGGAAGGATCATACTTGGTGAAATCGATATTGATGGAGGAAGTCTCACTTCTTAAACCCAATTGATAGCCCATTTTTTCTGCAATCTTACCTTTGTACTGTGCATAGATTCCCAAAATATTCTCGGAGTAGATCGTATTACTCGTAAAATCGTAGCGTGTGTAAAAAGGTGCACCGTCATTGCTTTGATTCACGAAATAATCGTAGGTATTTTTGTTGTAATCGTAGCGCGCTCCTGCCTCCAGTTTGGACGAGGTTCCTATGGGTAGCTCATAATCTAATTTCCCAATGAACGTTTTTGTGGTGGATGCCGTCGTCACATTATTAACCGAGTTTCCAGAGGGTTGAAGGATGTTTTCTACAAATGTATTTTGCACAATCTGGTTGTTGCCGTCGCTCTTGTTGGTTTGGAAACTACCAGAAAGATTCAGTAGCTGTCCATTGTTTCCGATTTTTTGATCTAACCCAAAGTCAATCTGTGTAGCAAAGTTCTTGCTGTCGCCTAAACTGTTGCGCTCTCTCGTAAGATTACTGAAAACGGAAGGTGTACTGTAGAGTCTTTCCTCATAGGTGTTAAGCGCATCTACCGTATTATTGAAACTCCTGATCATTCCCGAAAGATTAACCGAGGTTTTATCACTGATGTCGTGCACCAATCCGGCTGTCAAGTTATAGTTTTCGCCGGTTCTCTTGTTATTGCCGTCCTGGTTTGAAGTTTGGGTAAATGGAAACGCCGTAGACTTCAATAAGTTAAGATCATCCTTTCTGGTCATGTAGTTTTTGCTGGTACTTTCGTTTTTGTTGTATCCGCCGCCACCGTTCATGTACCATGTCCAACTTCCTTTACGCCAGTTTAGGTTAGTGTTCAGGTTAGTTCTTGGCAGGTAACCGAGTGTTCCGGTAACCGATCCGTTGAAGCCCATTTTTTTATCTTTTTTAAGGATAATGTTGAGGATTCCCGCTGTACCACTGGCTTCAAATTTTGAAGATGGGTTGGTAATAACCTCAATTCGCTCGATCTGATCAGCCGGAATCGATTGCAATGCATTGGCGCCATCATCAATCCCAAGAAGGGAAGACGGTTTGCCGTTGATCAGGAATTTCACATTGCTGTTTCCACGCATCGAAACGGTTCCGTCGGTGTCCACCGAAACGGAGGGAACATTTGATAAAATGTCTTGCAGATTGCCGCCTTTGCTCACAATATCGAGTGACGGGTCATATACTTTTTTGTCGATTTCCACACGGTAGGGTTTCACGGCTTGTGCGACAATGGTGACGCCTTCAATGTTTTTGGTCGGGGTCAACGTGGCAGAACTTTCGGGCTCCACCTTGAAGCTGCCCAGATTTCCGGAGGTGGCAATCTGCTTGTTGAGTGTCGATTTTTTGAAGTCGATGGCTTCAATCGTAATATCATAATTCCCCGGAACCAGTTCCAGTTGGTATTCGCCTTTTTCGTTGGTCAGCGTGGCATCGCTGAAAAGTTTGTTCGCTTTGTTGCTGAAGGAAACCGATGCATAAGGAACAACTTGGTTCTGCTGATCGGTAATTTTGCCGGATACATTCACTTTTTGCTGGGCAAAAGCCAATGAAGCAGCACCCAGAACAAATGTTAATCCTAATGTTCGTTTAATGATAACTGATGAAATCTCAATTCTATTTGTCATACTTTTATTTTATACCCTTACAGATGGTTTTTTTACACTTTTGTTAAATGGGCGTGGCTAATTTCCATTAATGGATGAACGATTTTTTTGAATCAGTCAACGATGCTCAAAATGCAGCCGTTGGTTTTATTTAATGTTCTTTGAGTTGAGCCAGTCTTGGTATGCTTTTGCATTGATGGCGTGTTCTGCCGCACTTGCCGTAAATTTATGGAAACCGAAACGGGACGGATCGGCGCACATATAAATGTAGTCATTATGCTCCGCATTCAGCACGGCATCCACGGCGTTTTTATCGACCACACAAATCGGTCCCGGCGGAATTCCTGCGTTGGCGTAGGTGTTGTACGGTGAGCTCTCGCGCAGGTGCTTGTACAACACGCGGCGAATAGGCGCATCTTTAAAATCATTGGCTTTTGCCACGGCATAAATAACAGTGGGGTCGCTCTGCAGCTTCATTCCTTTTTTGAATCGATTGAGATACAAGCCGGCTACGGTTTTCATTTCATCTGGTTTGCCGCCTGTTTCTTTATAAACCAGCGACGCGAGTGCATAAATCTGATTTCTGCTTAATCCCGACTGCTGCTCTTTTTGATTTCTTTCAGCTGTCCAAAACTGGTTATATTCATTTTCAAACTTTTTGAAAAACTCTTTGGGTGTCACCGTCCAAAAGAAATTATAACTATCAATGAAAAAGTATTTTTTCAGGTCTTCTGCATTCTCATATCCTTTATCAGTAGCTATTTTATTAAAGTCGGTGGCAAAACGCAGCGAATCGAGTTCTGTTTTCTTCGACACTTTTCCCAGCATTTGATAAACCGTGTAGAAATCGCCGATCCGGAAGGTGTTCTCGGTTTGGTTTCCGGCTTTAATCATGTTCACGAGATCGGTATTGCCGGTTCCGCTTTTGATGTGGTACCGACCGGCATTAAAGAACCGGTCAAGACTTTTGCTTCTCGCTACTTCGCTAAACTGCTCCTTGTTTTTGATGTAGGGCGCAATGGAATCGAGAATCGAGTTGAAATTGGCGGTGTGCGGAATAAGAATATACCCTTCTTTTGCCACATTGTTGCCGAAATACTTTTGATAATAACGGTACGCAAAAAAACCGCCGGTAAGCAGAAGAAGTGCCGCGATAATCGACGTTACTAAACATCCTTTTTTCATAATCATAAATAGATTGAGAAGTTTTTTTTAATGTAAAACTGTGCGTTGAGCTTATTGGTTTACAAATCAATTTTTCCTTTGAAAACCTGCTTTGCAGGACCCTCCAGCCAAATGTTGCGATAACCTTTACCGTCTTTTTCGGCATACACTTTCAGCTTTCCGCCTAAAACTTTTACGTTAATGGACTCTTGTTTTTTATTGGCCATTGCAACCAACGCGGCAGCTGTTGCCCCTGTTCCGCAACTGTACGTTTCGTCTTCTACACCTCGTTCGTAAGTTCTTACAAATATTTCGTCATCAGCCATAAACTCCACAAAATTAACATTGATACCTTCCTTTTGGTAAGTCGGCGAATTTCTTATGTTGTTACCATTTTCGAAAACGCGGAAATTTTCCACATCCTCAACAAATTGTACAAAATGAGGCGAACCAGTGTTGAGTTCAAAGTTGCCGTTTTTTTCTTCTACTGCGGTAACATCAATCATTTTCAGTTTTACGATAGCGCCGTCAATTTCTGCTTCATGCACACCGTCAATCGCATTAAATGTGCATTTTTTTTCAAAAATATCAAGAAAATAGGCAAAGGCAACGAGGCATCTTCCTCCATTTCCACACATGGTGCTCTCATTTCCGTCGGAGTTGTAATACACCATTTTGAAATCGTACTTAGCGGTATCTTTGTCGTTTTCCAGCAGAATTAATCCATCGCCACCAATACCGAAGCGGCGGTCACAAAGTTTTTCGATGAGTACTTTGTTCTTAGGAAACTGGAGATCGCGGTTGTCCACCATCACAAAATCGTTTCCTGTTCCCTGATATTTGTAAAATGTGAGTTGGTTTTCCATAACATGATTGAATTGATCCTTGATCTGCGGGCGGCCAAAGATACAAAAAAGCTGGCTTTGGTTCTTTTTGTGCTGAAGAAGATGGTTGGTTGTGGAGCAATAATCGTGCTCTGTTTCAGTACTAATTTGCTATTTCGGAAATAGCGTTCTTTTTTGATGGTGAATAGGAGTGCTTTAAATATTTAAATTAAAATCAGCTAATTGATGCCTTTTTTGCTGGTAAAAATCGTTTCCACTCTTGATAACCCAGCACTGCCATTGCCGTAAACACAAGATATTGAATTGAGGTGATGCCCAATCCTTTGTAAATCATCATAGGGACGCAGATGAGGTCGCCGATAATCCAGAAGATCCAGTTCTCTACTCTTCGTTTTGCCATCAACCACATCCCAACAAGAAAAATCGACGTAGTGAAAACATCCAACCAGTTTGCCCAGTCCAGATGATCGAGCCCGAGTTGGGTATTGCTCATGGAAAAATGGTTATCGATGAATGGTTTATAGTAATAAACAAGGGTGACCAAAAGTAAACTCAGCACCAGTAAAACTCCCGCATATACCCACTCTTTTCTTTTGGCCCACGATACTTCCACATGGATGTGATCTTTCGAACTTTTCGCCCACAAAATCCATCCGTAAATACTCATAATAGTGTAGTAGAAATTAATCATCATATCGCCCAAAAGCCCGAAATTAAAAAGGATATAAACATACAACACCGTTGACACAATGCCGGTGGGGTACACCCAAATATTCTTTTTAATGGAAAAGTAAACGCTTAAAATGCCAAATAGGGTGGCTACGGCTTCCAGAAATATCTGTACGCTGCTATAACTTTCATAGGGTTTTAGGAACAGGTCATGGAAATTCATGGCATAAAGATAAAGATTTTGCAAAGTTAATGCTCAAGAACGGAAGAGCTATTATTCCAGAAAAAAAATGGGCTGCAGGTTCTCCGTTTAAAAAATCATACTCATACAAAGTAGTATTTTTAGACGGTAAAGAACTGCAGCCCGACGTAAAATCGAATGTGCTTTCCGGAGCAGCGATGCCCATAAAAATCGTAGCTACCTTTCCATATCCACTGAAGTAATTAAAATTTATTTTTTGTGATTTTATTGCTGGGGGTATGAAAAGCTTTCCTAAACGTTTACCCTCATAAAATCAAGAATTATTTCTTTTTCCAGTTTAGGATTGGCTCCGGAATGGCTTGCAACCAAAGCACCTACTGCACTGGCCAAATCTAATGCCTCGTGCGGATCCTTATTCGACAGCAACTTGCTGATGAGACTTGCGAGAAAAGAATCGCCGGCACCCACAGTATCGGCCACGGTAACAGCGTAACCTCTGTGTCTGTAAATAGTGCCGTTCCACAGCAATAGGGAACCATGTTTTCCCAATGTTACACAAACCGACGGCGTATTGGTCTTTTCTGAGATAAAAAACATGTTTTCTTCGAGGTCGTCCGATTGTCCACCAAGTTCAGCTGAGACTTCCAGAATTTCTTCATCATTAAATTTAATGAAATCTGCTTTACTCATCAGTTTTTTTAGCAGTTCGATGTTGTAGAAGGGTTTGCGCAGATTGACATCAAACACCTTGAACATTTCAGGATTGGCATTCAACAAGCTGAAAAGTGTTTGCTGAGATACCTCGTTTCTGCAGGCCAAACTGCCATAGAAAAACACATTGGCATTTTTTACGATATTCCGTGTATTTTCATTGGCTTCTATAAAATCCCACGCCGCAGGATATTTAATTTCATAAGTTGCCGATCCACGATCGTTCAGCGTTACCTGAACAACACCGGTATCGTACTCCGATGTGCAAATTATTCCACGTGTATCCAGGTGGTGTTGTGCAACAAAGTCGCATATCACTCTGCCATCCTCATCATTGCCTACTGCACTGATCATCGATACAGGGAATCCAAAGGAAGCTATTCTGAGTGCAAGATTGAGCGGTGCACCTCCTATTTTTTTTTCGTTTCCAAAAACATCGAAGAGCACTTCTCCAAAACTTACTGCATTAATCTTATTATTGAGAAACATAAACTAAGGGTTTTTGATATTAATATTGCTAAAAGAACTTTCTGTAGTACTAAAGATACTCCATTTTTTATTAACCACATCATACACGCGATTGCTGAAGGCAACACGGTCATTAACATAAACTACACATACATCATTGCTAATGTAGGCGGTGATTCTGTAGCTGTTTCCCGAAATTCCAGAAAGCGAAAAAGCATTGGCTATTTCCTCTGTACCATTGGAAATGATGTAGCTAGCTATTCTGTTTGTTCCCGGTTCTATCGCAATTTTGTAGCCATTGCTTCCATCGTTGGCCTGCGCCAGAATTAGACCCGCATTGCCGGAGGAGGAAGTATTAAGGGTAAAACTGATCTGATTAGCTTTTTGCAGCTTAGCAAACATGACACGGGAATTAGCACTTAAGCTAAAGTTAGTTCCGTTTTGGGAAACGCTTCCTGTGGTATGATCAACGGTAACAGGCGCAGTTTGACCAAATACAGTCTGCAGAGCCGGAATAGCTTTGGTGCCAAGTGTTCCATCTGCGTTCTGTACCAACTGGTGGGCAACGAGATTTCCGGCCCATTCTTTTCCACCGGTGTTGCTTTCGGGTACTTTTCTTGCAGTCCAGCCCACAAGATAACGATCAGTATTATCGGACACTGTTTTGGCAGCATAGAAGTAAGAGCCATCCAGTCGGTCATTGGCAGGTGTCGTCCATGGTCCGTTGGGAGAAGTGGCCATTCGGTAGTGCGTACCGCTGTTGCTGCTCCAGTTTTCGGAGAAAACCAAATACCAGTAATTGCCCATTTTGAAGAGATCGGGGCATTCCAGCATGATATAGTTTTCTGCTGCGGTAGTGGTGTAAATTGGGTTTTCTACAACCCAATTGCCCGTTGAGGGATTCGTGGACGTAAATTTAAGGATCACGGCTTTTTTATCTGAAGTTTGTGCTGAAACCAGCATCCAGTATTTCCCGTCTTCGCTATTATAAAGAACATGCGGGTCACGGAATTCGAAATCGAAGTAGCCGGCTGGTGCCGTTATTTTGAAATCCTTTACCTTGGTCCAGTTTTTCATATCGGTACTGGTGGCTAAAAGCACACTTTCTCTTGGGTTGCCGGCAAGGAACGCTGGATTCCCGTTGTGTCCTGTATAGTAGTAGTAATAGGTAGTTCCTACTTTGATCATGCTTCCCGTTCCTACTCCAAAATCTGGTTCAGCTGGCTTTCCGTAAGGGATTAGCTGACCTTGATAAGAAAAGTCTTTAAAGTTAGTGGTTTCGAAGCTGTGGATATCATGAAATCCTTCTCCGGCCGGTTTTGTTTTGGCATCGTGCAGAAAGAAAAGGTGGAATTTTCCGTTTTCATAGTACGGCATTACATCGCCCACGTAACCCGCGGTATATCGTGGATTGCTATCTCCCATCCACTGATTGGGTGGTTGTGGAAAGATATTGGTTTGTTTAAAGATGTCATCCGGATTAACCTCCAGCGAGTCATTGTGCTGACAGGAAAATGTAGTCAGGGCAAGGATGGCTGTTAAATATATTTTTCTGATGGTCATGGGTTAAGATATTAATTCGTTACAAGATAATTGAGACTGTTTTCTGTCAGTTTTTTGATGTTGTCCAGAAAACCGTTGGGCTGACTTGGGTTGCCGTTCACCGTTTCATTGTACCAATCGTAGGCGCCCATCGATATGGTCATGCATTTTTTATTGGCGCTACCTCCCGGAAACTCTGCAATAGCTACGCGGCCATCCAGATTATTATCCCAAGCTTCGCTGGCAAGGTTATTTCCACCGGTTTGGTTCCTCCATCCTGCTCCATTTACGTAGCCGCCCCACTCTGGTAAAAACCACCAAGCGGTATGGTTTAATCTGAATGTGCCTTTCTGTAGAAGATTAGCTTTTCCTGATTCGTAAGTCTGAAGTCCGTCAAAAACATCATGGGTTTCATGACCTTTGAAAGAAATACCCCAATCGTTGTTGGCATCTACAAATCCGTTGGGCAGAAAATCGCCGAAAACATTGTTTGGCCCTTTCCCGGCAGGTACTATTCCTAGCGCGTCCACATATTGCGCTGCAAAGCCGGTCAGTAAAATATTTCCTCCAGCATTAAGATAAGTTTTAATTTTTGAAGTTACATTCGCATTCATCGCATCACCAGGTAAAGCGGTAGCCGAATCAAAATGCCACCAGAGCACATCAATACCGGAAATATTTGCTGCGCCGCTTCCCAAATCATTGATCGAAATATAAACAGCTCCTGAGTATTTCCCGAATAGCCAATCGGATGCTGCAATTTCATCCGGATTTGTCAATCCTGTTCTGGTTGCCGCTGTTCCCAAGAAAGCCACGGATGGTCCGGAAACTGGTGTTGTCACTTTAGCTATATAAACCTCAGTAATATTTTGGTTAGAAACTGTGAAAGAGACGGGGCTTTTAAAATTAATAGTTGCTCCGGAAGCCGGATTGATGGCCACTCCATTTCCCAATTCAATTACGGGTTGCAAAGCAGAAAGGTCTGTTTCTTCCGGCATTGTTAATAATATGCTTTTGCTGGAATGATTGATGGTTGCGGAAAGACCATTGATTTTAAAACTTAGAATAGGGACTTGGGGTTTTACCGTTACCTGATAATCTTTGTAGATGTTTCCGTTTTTTAACCGGTAATTTACAGGTTGTGAGAAATCTACAACCGCTCCCGAAGCAGGGGTAATATTAGCACCTTGCGGAATTTCTATCGTGGGCGACAAAGCACTTACGTTGGTTCCGTAGGGAAGGGTTACCGTGATTTTATCATTCTGATTATCGATTTCTCCCGAAACGCCGCTCACCTTAAAGGAAGTCACATTCACCGGAACATTGGTGGTCAGTCCTTCATCTACCTGATTGTTGCACGACCCAAGCAGCAGTACCGAAAGAACGCACAGCATGAAGAAATGAATTTTTCTATATATTGTTTGCATAATTTTTATTTTTAATAGCCATTATTTTGTTTGTATAAGCCCTGGCTGAAGTTGATTTGAGCCAAAGGTATAGGGCAATATTCTTCGATGCCGTGGTCAAATCCTGCCTGTGAGTAGTAGAATCTTTTTGTTTTTTCTACGGCATAGTAGGTATTCATTGTTCCCGTTGCAACGCCCCATCTTACCAGGTCGAAGAAGCGGCTGCCTTCCATTGCAAATTCCATTCGGCGTTCCCACCTCAGCGCTTTTCTTGCGAATTCCTGATTCCATGTACAGTTAACGCCCGGTTGATACTTGCTGATGAGGTTATTGCTGGTATAGTTTCCGGTAAGCAATGTGCTGTTGGCGGCACGCTGCCTTACCTGGTTAATCAGTGGTAATGCTTCGTTTATTTGGTTCAGTTCTATCAGTGCTTCAGCTTTCATCAGTAAAACGTCAGCATAGCGGATGATGATTCTGTTTTTAGAGTTGCCATAAAAAGGATCCACATTCACGGTACAGCCGCAACTAATGGGTACGTTTTCTTTCAGAGAAGCGTAATAGCCGTAGGTTGCCGGGCTTCTGTTCCAACTTTCCTGATAAATTTTGTTTTCATCATATTTCCACGGCAAGCCCGGTAATGCTACGGTGTGGTAAAGCCGAGGGTCCACTTTGTAATTGTCGCGGTGATTGTAGTTGAGATCAGAATCATTAAACGTATCAAACATGGGCAAACCTTGTGGGGTTGTTTTAAAAGCATTCACCAGGTTCTGGCTGGGTTTATGGAAATCGCAACATCCTAAACCTTGCGGTAGAGAGAGCACATCACCATAGTTCAGTCTGCCAAAGAGTGTTCTGTCATCTTTTGAGAATTGAATGGAGAAAACCGATTCCGGACCGTTTTCATGTGTTCCCGGTAAGAAATTGTACCCAAAATCTGTCGCTAAAGCATAGTTCCCAATAACCTGATTAGCAGCATCAATTGATTTTTGAAGAGTAATCGGGTTGATCTGAGTGACGGTATAATTATCATCCTGCTCATAGGCCTGATAAAGTCTTACCTTCGCAAGATATGCATATGCCGCACTTTTCTTTGGTCTTCCTACTTCGGGTTGTGTGGCAGGTAAATCAGCGGCTGCCTCTTCAAAATTAGTTGCAATGGCATCCCACAATTGTTGGTCCGTCTTAGCACGGTTAGATATTTTAGAATAATCGTCAATCTGCGTGTTTTCGTCCACATAAGGTACATATTTGAACAGTGTTTTAAGGAGGAAAAAAAAATGGCCTCTCACAAATTTCATTTCTGCAATGCGTTTTTTCTTGTTGGGGTAAGTCGCTTCAGAAAGCTTATTAAGCGCAGCAATGGCTTTGTTGCATCTTCCTATACCTACGTAATTAAGATACCAGAGGCGGTCTAACTCGCCAAAATCGGAACGAATGTTGTTCGAGATTTCAAAGAAGTGAAATGCTTGGATGTCGTTGGTTCCGCTTCCGCCTTTATAGGCATCGTCCGAACGTACATTTCCATAAGGCCAAAGACTAAAAGGGGTGTCGTAGTGGTCATTTCCCATCGAGGCATAAGCCGCGGTCACAAAACCATCCACAGTTTGCGGTGTCACCACATCCGTTTCCGAAAGCACACCACGAGGCTCATTATCTAGGAAATCGTTGCAAGATGTAGTTCCCATCAGTAATGCAATGCCTATTGAAAGTATTATATTCTTTTTCATAGTAGATTTTATTTATTATAGATTCTTAATCAACCTCGTGTACTTCTATTTTATTTATTGGGTAGAGTAGCTTCGATTTCATAAGATCAGAGATGAAATTTTATAAGGATATGTTAACTCCAAAGTTAAATGTCATTGGAAGCGGATAACCAAATGCAGGGGTCTCTGGGTCAATACCTGTAAAACTTTTGGATTTGATGGTCAAAAGGTTTTGAGCGCTTACATAGATTCTGAAATTCGTAATCTTGTACTGTTCCAAAGCACTTTGAGGAATGCTGTAGCCCAATTGTACTACTCTTAGTTTCAGATAGCTTCCGTTTTCAACGTAGTAGGAGGAGAATTTGGATTCTCCGTTGCTGTCCACTGTGGTGAGTGCGGGGATATCAGAGTTAGGATTCTGTGGTGACCAAGCACTGAGTAGTCGAGTTCCTTTATTAGAGCCCACATCATCCACACTCCAGAAATCGGTTTGGTATTTTTTTGTATTCACAACATCTACATCGCCGATGCCCTGCCAAAAGGTGGAGAAGTCGAAATTTTTGTAAGAGAAGTTGAGGTTAATACCATACATCAGCTTAGGATTTGGGTTTCCAATCCACGTTCTGTCATCATCATTAATAATACCGTCTCCATTCAAATCGGCATACCGTATTCTACCCAGGCCTTTTCCGGATTGTGTGGCCGAGTTATCCACTTCCGCCTGTGTTCTGAAAAGTCCGTCGGCTACATAGCCATACATTGAGTTAATTGGTCTTCCGAGGATGTTATCCGTTGTTCCGTTTCCACCATAATTATTGATTACAGACTGTGGCAATGCGGTAATCTTATTGTCGTTGATGGAGAGATTGCCGGAAATCTCGTAGCCAAATCCTCCGGATGTTTTGTTTTGGTAACCTAAAGCAACTTCAATCCCTCTGTTTTCCATGGATGCACCGTTGATCCAGCGGTTACCTCCCTCGCCAATTACAGCAAGATAGGGTGGCGACACGAGAATGTCTTTAGTGGCCTTTTTGTAAAGGTCCACACTACCTGTTAGTTTTTGATTAAAGAATCCAAAGTCCAAACCAAGGTTTGTCTGGGTAGTTGTTTCCCATTTCAAATCATCATTTTTTGTCTGCGTAGCGATAAATCCTGAAGGCAGCAAACCGCTTCCCACCCCGTAAAGGTCATAAGCCGTACCAAAAGAGGTTGCCCATTTTGGGTCGCCACCGGCGTAGTTAGCCATATAAAGTGAGTACACTGCTGAGTTGCTTATTTCCTGATTACCGGTTTGTCCCCATCCTGCTCTTACGCGGAGATCAGAGAAAAAGGGGATCACTTTTTCGGCAAAGCTTTCTTTGTTGATTCTCCATCCTAATGAAAATGCAGGAAACGTTCCGTAACGGTTGTTTTTTCCAAACCGGGAAGAGCCGTCATAACGCAGTGTTGCAGAAAACAAATAGCGACTGTCATAATCATAATTGAACTTACCGAAGTAGGAGAGTAAACTGTAAAAAGTTGAGCTGCCACCGTTGAAGGCATCGCCTGTACCGGCTTCAGGGTACATGTAGTCCGATGTTTCTATCAGGAATCCTTCTTTCCTCAGCCAGGTATTGTTGAAGGTGTCTTTATACATCTCCATACCACCTAGCAAATCAAAATGATGATTTCCTGCTTTGGCGATGTATTGAGCCGTGTTGCTCCAGGTCCATTTTTCAGTATCGGACTGGTCGATGTTCACTGCATTGGTTTCGTTTTTAAGACGCCCCGATACATATTTTCTCTGCAGCATTCTCTTGTAGTAATTTGTAATATCTACGCCAAAACTTGATTTAAGTGTTAGGTTCTTTACAGGAGTCAGTTCTGCATACACATTACCAAAGAAGCGTTGATAGCGGTAGCCGTTATCTTTGTTGTATTCCAGTAGTCTCACAGGGTTCTGCCGGTCATTCATTCCTCCCACTGGTCCTCCCCAGCCAATGCCATCCACTGTATGAACGGGTATAATAGGCAAAGCCCTCAAAGCCGGATCCAGAATGCCTGGGTCCATGAGTTCGTTGGTTTTATTGTAGGTGAAGTTTTCGCCAATTTTCAGTTTACCATCAAAGAAATTGTAAGAGGTATTTACACGGGCAGATAATCTTTTAAAGTTGGTCAGCTTCACAATACCATCATTGTTATAATATCCTACTGAGAAGAAATACGAACCTTTATCTGAAGCACTGGACGCCGAAACGTCTAAAGAATTGGCTATACCCGTCTGCGAAACTTCATCGTACCAGTTGGTATTGCTGGCTTTTATGGTTTTGGCTGCATCCAGATATTCAGGCACATAACTGTTGTACAGCGTGGGTACACCGTTCTGCACGCCCCAATCGAAGCTGTACAAGAGGTTGTTGAGGTTTGGGTTCAATCCGTCATTAATGTTAGCTTGCCAAAGGGCTTGTCCGAATTGCTTGGCATTAAGCACCTGTGTTTTCTTTGCATATTGAGAATAGGCGGTGTAGTAATTAAGATCAATCCTCATTTTCCCTTTTTTCCCTTTCTTGGTGGTGATGATGATTACGCCATTGGCTGCCCGGGAACCATAAATACTTGCGGAGGAAGCATCCTTCAGTACCTGCATCGTTTCAATGTCGCCGGGGTTTAGCTCATGCATACCCGCTTTTGTAGGTACCCCGTCAATAACGTACAGAGGATCGGTGTTGTTTAATGTACCAATACCACGGATCAGCACTTTTGTATTTCCACCGGAGGGGGAGCCATCTGCAGAAATGTTAACCCCGGATACCCTTCCTTGCAAAGACTTTATAGGGTTAGCTTCGGCCTGCTTGTTCAGGTCTTTCATGTCAACAATAGATACGGCACCAGTAATATCCGCTTTCTTTTGTTTGGTATACCCAGTAACCACCACTTCGTCAATCGTCTTTTCCTTTTCGGCAGCTAAAACGATGTTGAGCATGGTTTTCTCATCCACTACCACTTGCCGGGTGTTGTAATCGGGGTAGGTAAAAACCAATGTGTATCCTTTTTTTAAGTCATTGATTTGGAAGGTACCGCTCTGGTCGGTTCTTGTGGTAACGCCTGTTTCGGATACAGTCACCGTTACACCACTTAGTGGTTTTTCGTTCGGTGATAGCACTTTTCCTTTCACGATCTCCTGTGCCATCATGTAAGAAAACGGAAGAAGACAAAAGGCCACTGCGATTTTATATTTCTTCATAAGATATGATTTTGATTTTCTCGATTTATTTGTTTTGCTTCCGTAGAAGCGGGGGATTTTTTATTATGTGCAATTCTACTTGGTCAGCAGTTCATGCGCATTCATTTTCAAGGTGCCTGTTTGGGTATCAGTAGCCAAGGTAAGTTCAGAGAAGTTTTCATTAGGGAAGAAAATTTCGGTGAGTACTTTTTCGCCGTCGTTAAAGAAGATTTCTATGGATGTCTTATCGATAAGCAGCTTCATTTTTGCATTGGCAAAGGCCTTATTGAGCGGTGCTTTGGTTATCGGCGTAGCATAATGATTTCCAAAACCTGTTTTCCCGGATTGGCTGCGGTCTATGAAAAGTTCTTTTGCTGTATTATCTATACCGAAAACCAGTTTCTCGCCCAGAGCGTTTTTAAGCATAAAAGTGTATTTGCCGGCTGTCATTTTCTTTAAATCCAGATCTAAAACGGCTTTGGTAAGATCCATGTCCGATTTCGTGAGCAGTTGATTTTCAGATGTAAGTGTAATTGTTTTTTTAATTGATTTGCCTTCATAACTTTTCAGTTGAGAAACCGGAACGTTTTTGAGGATATAACCCTCTTTTGTTCTTTTAAGCGATACTTCCCTTGCCATCGTCATTGCGCTTCTCCATCCTTCTGTAGGTACTTCCTGTGCATATTCCCAATTGCTCATCCAACCGATAATCACCCGCTTGCCCTCTGGCACATTATCAAAGGAAACACTTGCATAGTTGTCTTTTCCCCAATCCAGCCACGCTGCTTTATCTTTCAGAAGCTGCTTGGTGAACAATTCATCCAATTTGAAAGTTTTGCCATCAAAATCTCCAACAAAATACTGACCGGCAGAGCCCATATTGGGGCCCCCGGGATTAATGTTCATAATCAGCACCCATTTTTCCTCGTTGGTACCTTCCACTTTTATGGGGAAAAGGTCTGGGCATTCCCAAACGCCGCCGTGTCCACCTACATCTTTACCAAATTCCGATTGAAAGCTCCAGCTTTTAAGATCTTTGGAGCTATAGAGATGCGCTCTATCCTGTGCTGCCAAAACCATGATCCACTGTTTCCTTTTCACGTCCCAGAATACTTTCGGGTCGCGGAAGTCACGGATGCCGGGGTTGTTAAGCACCGGATTTGCACTGTATTTTGTCCAGGTTTTGCTGTTATCAAGAGAATAAGCGATTCCCTGAGATTCTACGTCTATTTTTCCGTCTTTCTCACGGTTCGGGTTATGGTAGGTATAAACGGCCACAACAGGACTGTTCTTGGCATCTCCGAAGCCCGAAGTATTGTTTTTATCTACCACCGCACTTCCGGAGAAAATGTATCCTAATTCGTCAGGATAAAGCGCAATTTTCTGTTCTTCCCATTTTACCAAATCTTTGCTGGTGGCGTGTCCCCAATGCATTGGTCCCCACTTGTTCCCATCCGGATAATACTGGAAAAACAAGTGATATACGCCATCTTTATAATAAAGTCCGTTGGGGTCATTCATCCATCCTTTCTTAGGGCTAAAGTGGAAATGGGGTCGATAGAGCTGCTCTTCCGTAGGTTTCGCTTCCGTTTGAGCATGAAGTCCGGATTGTAGAGTAGCGGCAATAATAAGGGCTGACATTATTTTTTTCATTATAATTATTTTACTATTTGCATCATGTTGTCCACATGAAGCTGATCTTATTTTTTGTTTACTGTAGCGTTTTAGGGTTGGCTTAAGGTTTTGCTTAGTTTTTCTAATGAGATACCCTTTGTTTCCGGCATCATAAAAATTACAAACAGCAATTGGAAAACCATGGCGATGGTGAAAATCAAAAATACAGTGCCGGCGCCAATGGTAGAAAACAGAGTAGGGATGAGCGACGGAATAATGGCAGCTAAAACCCAGTGGGTAGTGCTTCCAAATGCCTGTCCCGATGCACGAAGATGGTTCGGGAAGATCTCAGAAATGAACACCCAAATAACTGTACCCTGACCAATGGCATGCGATGCAATGAACAGGAATAAGAAAATGGGGATCGCCAAGCCAGACCAATGGAAGTAAAATGCCATAGAAACCAAACTCAAAGAAATGATATAACCGATGGAACCAATAAACATCAATGTTTTTCTACCCACTTTATCAATCAGGTTAACGCCTACAAGGGTAAAAACCATATTCACGATCCCAATCCCTATGCTGCTGAGCAATGCAGTTTTCTCACCCAATCCGGCTTCTCCAAAGATCCTTGGGGCATAGTACAAAAATGCGTTGATACCCGACATCTGGTTGAAAAATGCCACCAAGAAAGCCAGCATCAACGGAAATCGGTATTTCTTCATAAAGATATTTTCTTTGGGCGAATCGGCCTGGTCATCTTCCATCTGTGCAATAAGGGTGTCAGAATCTTGATCCGGGCTTACGACTTTCATCACTTTTTTGGCTTCTTCTATTTTGTTTTTGGAGACAAGCCATCTTGGACTTTCAGG
This sequence comes from Chryseobacterium sp. 39-10, assembly GCA_001898255.1. Classification (GTDB taxonomy): domain Bacteria; phylum Bacteroidota; class Bacteroidia; order Flavobacteriales; family Weeksellaceae; genus Kaistella. The sequence goes on from MKTK01000024.1 coordinate 41,427, forward strand.
AATGCTGAACACACATAAAGTGTAGATTGTTGCGGGAATGGCCTGTACGCCCAGCATCCATCGCCAGTCGTTATCGCCAATTCCACTAAGGAGGTAATTAGATAAAAAGGCAACCAAAATGCCTAACACAATATTGAATTGGTATAGAGAGACCAGTCTGCCACGGTCTTTGGCCGGAGCAATTTCAGAGATATACGCTGGCGCAGCAATGGTTGATGCACCAACGCCAAGGCCACCCATGAATCGGAAAAAAGCAAACATATAAGGATCCGTAGAAAGTGCGGTGCCTATTGCAGAAAGTGCATATAAAACACCAATGGCCAGTAAAGTTTTTTTACGGCCAAACTTGTTGGTGGGGATACCCCCAAAAATGGCACCAATAACGGTTCCCCACAATGCCATTCCCATAACCACCGCACCGTGGAATGCGTCGGAACTTTGCCATAATGCCTGTAGTTTTTTATCGGCTCCGGAAATCACCACGACATCAAAACCGAAAAGAAATCCTGCTAAAGCTGCTGTGATAGACCACATTACAATTCTATTCATCTGTTGTAAATATTTATTTGTTTGTGGCTAATATATCCCGAGTGCCGCATGCGAGGGTCTAAATATGTAACAAAATATTTCACCAAAGTTAACTGGATGTTAACGGGATATAAAACACTGTGGGTCAATATGATACATTTGTCATGTTTTTGAAATATATAATTATGTTTCAAAAATGTAACATCGTTTTATAGCTATGTTACATTGTTTTTATAACCTTTAAACCAGATGGTGATTTTTTAGAGGTGCCTATGCCGCCAGAAAACCAATGTGAAATTTTAAAAGTAAGGATTTCGGAATTTTATTAGCAAGTTGAGTTACCTACCAGCATTCTTTTCATTTAAAAGGTATTTTCATAAGGGTAAAACAGAACAGCGGGCTTTTTGGAGTAACCTTATCAATAGAGCGCAGTATTTCCGTTAGTTACACGCTTACACTCTTGCTTAATGAAGCTTTATCTACTGATCATCATAGAAAAGAATGCTCTTGTTGATGCGATGCCTGTATTAGTTCTTGGTTCCTCATGCATGCAAAACCTTGCTCTAGAAAAAAGTGAATAGTGTACAGTCACTATTATTTATTCGCCATTCCTTTGTAACAAGGGTATTTTTATAGGCCCATTTTATAAAACAAAGGGTACACTTCCGAACTACAGCCCTTATTGGCCTTAAAGTTGACAAAGATATTTGTGGCAAACCTATCTTTGTGTTCATCTGCAAGATGCCGCGTATTGGTAAGTTTATGGCATAATACTGCGTGTGGTGTAAGGGTGTCATCTTGTGGGTAGGGTGATTGAAATCGCTGTATTAACAAAAAAAATCCACTCTGCGAGTGGACTTTTCTGTTAATTTACTTGGTGTTGCCCAAGGTAGAAACTGGTGGAAGCAGCGGTCTGTTTCTCATTGTTGAGAAAGGCGTAGACTTCTACTGTTTTCCCAAGGCAATACGCCGGGAGTGTGACCTCCGCTATCAGGTCGGAGCGCATCACAACGGCCTCAAAAATCTCCCAGTTGCTCAGCTCCTCACAGTAGCACACGATGCTTACCTGGTCGGTAGCCGCAGCATTGCCCTGCGTACTGTTGTCTTCCCATTCCAGATGCAGCACGCCACCTGGCTGTGTGCTGAGCACCGCATTCTGAAAGCTGGTGACATCCCCTTTGGTAATCAGTACCTTGTTGTAGATCAACGCTGGGATGCCGGCGACCTCTTGTATCGTCTCATTGATGGTGTAAGATACCGCCAGGTTAACCCGGGATTTTGCCCCGCTTTCCAATCCAAAATACCTAGACTGGATGCCTTTGATAGGTTGCAGAAAGCTCACTGCCAATTTGAATTTCATCTGCTGCATCAGTTGCTTCTCGGTTGGATTGTGTTGCTTAATCTTCGGACGGCTTCTGATGATGTCTTTGCCACGCCAGTTGGCGCCTACTACTGTTCCTACTTTTCCTGAGAATCCGCCTAGGATTCCTTTGTTTAATGTTGCCATGAATTTTATTTTTTATGGTTATCGAGACGAAGATATGGCAGAAAAATACAGCTTGTACACCCCTGACTGGTTTTGAATGATTCTGACTGGTTTTGACCGTGTAGCGTTACAGTTTCTTCGATAATGGTTCGGGTATTCCATTGTTTTTCTTCGGAAAAAAATTTTTTTTTCCGAAGAAAAACCGAAGTACAGTCGAAGAATGGTGCTGCTTTAAAAATAGGGCATAAGGTATTATCCCTCACCATTGGATGCTTTATGCCAAAGGTCGTCACCGCTGTTATGGGAGGATAGGGCTCAGCTCGGTATGATGATAAAGAAAGTACTATTCGGAAATCTGTTGCAAAGCGCAACAGTCCTGATGGGGCTAGTGCAGCAGGTCTTCTATGGATTGACGAGAATAGTAAAACCTGCCACCCAGCTTGATGTACTTTATCTTTTCATTTTGCCTTAACCGGTAAATGGAGCTGTCGCTAAGATGATAGCGCTGTTTCAGGTCGGCATTGTCCAGCAGATCAGGGGGCGAGTTCTTTTTGCTTAAATTGTCTAGCAGGTCGATAATTTTGTGCAGTAAAGCAATCGATAGGGGCTCACCCGATTGGGGAGCATTCATTTGGTTTTTCATCATTGTTGGTTTTTAGTTTTTAGTTCTGAATATAAGTGACTTATATTTCAAAGCTAAAGTTATATATATTATTTAGAACCATCAAATAATAAGAGGTAAATAATTTTTCAGGTCTATTATCTTTTGAGGGATCAGTAATAATAAATTTGTACAACTGCGCATCCACCGAGGGTGATGGAGGTCATTAGGAAAGATGCTCCACATGCTTTAGGTTAAGCTAAAACAAAAAGGAATTAGAATAAATGTATTGCTATTTTTGCTCTACTTTACATCGTTTAGCTTTTTCCATTTCCGTATTCTTGCCCGTGCATTGGTGTAAGGAGAGGACGTGTTGAATTGTATCATTCTGCCCAATGTCCATTTGTCGTACCAGCTGACTTCATAAAGTTCCTTGTTGGATTTTCTTTGAACCAATTCTAGCAGCTGATGTACCGTCTCATCCAACAATGTTTTAAGTTCTTCAAAATGGTAACTTTGGTAATCCCGATAGAATTTTTGCGCTAGTTTTCCCAGTTCATTCCATTTATATCCTGTTTCCGGGAAGTCGGGTTCTTCACCTTTGGCTTTTTTCTCGTTCCAGTAAAGCACCAGTTTTCCCCAGCCAATGAGGTAAGAAAGCAGGTTGTTGATGCTCATTGATGTTTCTTTGGCGTGTCCTTCAAGTGTGTGAAGCGTAGCCACATCTGCCGGAATAGTCGCCAGTTCTGTTTTTAGCTTACTGTAATTGGTTTCTATTGCTTTTATTAATTCTTCTTTTGTTGTGGGGACTGCCATTGTTATTATTGATTAAATGACTGATTTTCGGGAAAATTGTGTTGTTCAAAGGTAAAGAACATGTGTGGGAAATAGAAATAATCATTGCTATTCCTTAATTGATATTTGTTAGGGTAGCAGCCGCAATTTCTTCTTTTTCGGCTTCGATTTTTTGGCCTGCACATTAAAATCAAGGCAGAGATTGAGCCAGAATTCAAAGTCTTTTTTAGTTTTGAAGCCCGACGGCTCTACGTAGCAATAGCCCTTCAGTTCCTTACCCTTCATCACCATTGGCAGAAAACCGTGTTTCTCTGCCACTTCATCAATAAGAGCTGGGTCAAAGCGGCACATCAATTTGTCATCGCTCACATTGACGCACATTTTCTCATTCACCAGAAAAGCCAACCCACTAAACATGGTCTTTTCTTCAATCTGCAGTTCGGGAAATGTGATGAGGTATTCCCGAATTCTGTCTGCTAATGAAATGTCATAAGGCATAGGTTTGTTTTTTAGAATGTGCGACTACTTTCAAATATAACAAATTTTCAAAAAAGTAAACGCAATAGCCGTCGCGTGCCGGATGGCAGCGGAAAGCCCGGAAGGCGGCGAATAGACTCACCTGCTTGTTTGGGCTTTGGGGAAACCTCATAGGTTTTAAAAACCTATGAGGTTTAGCCGGGGGAAAACAAAGTCCCATGCCCTAATGAGTCAATCTCGGGATCGATCCCAATTCTTTTAAAACAAAAGCATAGAGAATGTGCTATTCCTCCCCGGTACTCTTTCTGAATGCGTTAGGCGACATCCCAAACTTGTTTTTAAAGACAGTGGAGAAGTAATTGGGAGAGGAGAAGCCCGTTTTGTAGGCCACTTCGGAAATGGTGAGCTCATGGTTTTGAAGCATGGATTTGGCCTGCTCTAAGCGGATGTTGTTGATATAATCGCTTACATTACCTTGAAAAAGGGCTTTAATTTTCCTGTATAGCTGTATCCTGGAGATATTGAGCAGGTCTGCGAGATTCTCCACCGAGAAATCGGGGTTGTCTATATTGCTCTTAATTGCCTGGTTTAGCTTCCTGACGAAGGTTTGTTCTATATTCCTGAAAGACTTGCTGTCGATAATTCTACCAATATTGTTGGTATAATAATAGCGCAGTTTTTCGCGGTTATACAGCAGTGCACGAAGCGATTGTATCAAAATTGGATAGCTGAATGGTTTGGTGAGGTAAAGATCTACACCGGATTTAAGTCCCTGCAGATACGATTCCTTATGGTCCAGAGCTGTTAGCAGGATTACGGGGATGTGAGAAGTTCGCAGGTCATTTTTAAGGATTTCACAGATCTCAAAACCATTTTTGTAAGGAAGATTAACATCGCTTACAATAATATCAGGAATCTCGTTCATGGCTTTTTCTATGGCATCGGTACCATCGGAAACAGTTACATCAAACTCAGCGTTCAGTTTATGGCTTAGGAAAAAGGCAAGGTCAGCATTATCTTCAATCAGCAGCAAAGAATAATGCTCGCCTTGGATGGAAGGATTTTGAGGAAGAATTTCTTCTTCTCCTTCATCAAAAACAGTTTCTTTGGCCAGCGTTTCAGCAGTAATTACACCGGGTTCTTTCACCATTTGGTCTTCATTAAAGTGTTTGTTTCCTTTGTACAAGCTGATGGTAAATTCGGTGCCTTGGAAAGATTGAACTTCGATTTTCCCCAAGTGAAGCTCAATAAACTGACGGCTAAGATGCAGCCCGATTCCGGAACTGTTTTTGCGGTTGTTCGATCCTTTAAAGTAAGCTTCAAATACATTGCCTATTTCCTTTTCTGGGATGCCGATGCCATTATCTTTAAAGGTGATAACCGCCTGGTTGCCTTTCTCCTGAATACTGATTTCGATTTTCCCGTTATCCGGTGTAAATTTAAAAGCGTTGGAGAGCAGGTTGAAATACACTTTATCCATCAGGTTTCTGTCGATATAAAGCTCTAAGTTTTTGTTGGAAGAATGGATGTCGAACCTGATATTGCGTTTTTTGGCTTCATGTTCAAAATCTCTGAAAATGCCATAAGTGAAATCGTATATATTGGTTTTGGAAACCCGAAGGTTAAAGGTTTTATTTTCTATTTTTCTAAAGTCCAGTAAATTATCAACAAGCCGGAGCAATCGGTTCGAATTTTTATTGATAAGTTCCAGTTCATAAGCCGGCTTGGTGCCTTTGCCTTTAAATGAATCTTTCAAGGATTCCAAAGAACTCAGGATAAGCGTTATCGGTGTTTTAAATTCGTGGGACAAGCCGGTAAAAAAGTTGACCCTTGCCTCGTTACTTTCCTTAAGTTCGTTGGCAATGTTTTCAATCTGATTCCGCTGGATGGTGATGCGTTCATTGGTCATCGTCAGCTGTTTGTTTTTAATTTTAATAGCATAAATAAGGTAAATGGCGTACGCCACAAGGCAAAACATGAGGATTAAAAGAACCACAGACCAGCGGAACAATTCTTTTTGAGACGAGTAAAGTTCAGCTTGCTTCTTTACGGTGTTCACCTGGTTTTCAATGATGCTTTGCTGCTCGATGATTTTATCGAACTGATTGCGCATAATCTCTGCATTCAGGCGGTCGATAATGGTGGTGCTCAGTTTGATGCGTTTGGGCGGCATCTGTCCGCTGTGGATTTTAATGGCGGTCTCTATGGCTTCTGCACCTCCTGTCGGGTACAAAAGAGTGGCATTCAGTTTACCGTCCAGCACCATCTGTATTCCACCGTCTTTGGTGTTGAGCCCGTCTACACCAATGAATTTAATTTGATTTTCCAAACCTGCATTTCTTGCCACCTGCCACGCCTGCGAAGCCAACTCGTCATTAAAGGCAAAAACATACAAACTTTGATTGCCCAAAGAATCCAACGTTTTCCTGAAGGATTCTGCAGGAAGTCCTTTGAAGGTTCTCATCAGTTCGGCATTCGGATTATTTTTAATCGTTTCCCGAAAACCAAGACTTCTTTCGGTGGTGGGAGAAGAGTTGTCGTCACCTTTGATCTCAATCACTTTTTTGAATATCTTAGAATCCGACAGGATGTATTGCGCCGCTTCTTTCCCAATCTCTACATTATCTGCGCCGATGTAAGTGGCATACTTGTCAGAATTGATTTTCCGGTCCAGCAGAATCACAGGTATTTTTTGTGCTGCCGCCTTTTCCACGACAGGAATCAGCGAATTGGGATCGATGGGAGAGATGATGATGATATCCTTCTTATCATCAATCATTTTTTGGATATCCTTAATCTGTTGCTGTACAGAACCCTCCGCTTTACTAATGCTCAGGTTAACCTGAGAATGCAAAGAGGCCTGAATTTCCATCGCGTGATTCATCGACTGACGCCACGGGTGGTTGCCAAGCCCTTGTGAAAAACCAATATGAATCTTATCTCCCTGTTCAGAGGGGCCTTTGCAACCCAATATAACAATCAGGATGAAAAAAAGAGACCAGCGGACAAGCCGGTAACTCAAAACATCAAAACTTTTTGGGATGAACATATGAACACAATATTAATAAAGTTGTTTCACATCCACAATTTTTGGCTGTGGAAATTATGAGCTGCTTCTATGTATTTTGCTGCATCACTGGGTGCACTAAGTTACCATTTTATAACTGATGTAACATGAGTATAAAAAAGATGCATAACAGTGGAGGGTCCTATTTCATAAAACATCGATGAATAAAGGGTTTTGACAGTAATTATAAATGTAAAACAATTTTAAATGATTTTGAACAATTAATGAAATCGTTCACAGCACGTTGCCAATACATTTGGAACAAGGCACACGAAATATTAAAAAATATATATCAAAATCCTAACAATCTATTCACTAACCCTAATTAAAAAATTATGAGAAAATTTTATTTAAGCTTGTTGACCGGGCTTTTTATCACCGGAATGAATGCGCAAACAAAGAAAATTGCCTTTATTGGGCAAGCTGATGTGTACAGCAGCAACATTCCCACAGCCAGCGACGGCCTCACTTACGACGACGACAGAGCGGCAGCAGTATGGTTTATGGACACCTTTGTTCCTGCACATTCATCAGAACTGTCGGGTACTTATTTGTCTTTTCAGGATGTGGCAGAAGGTGCCAACCTGAGTGATTTTGACGTGATCTGGATACAAAGCGACGGAGCTACCTATACCGAACGCCTAAACGAGTGGCCCCGTGGAACAACAGAAGGCAACGGCGACAAGCATTGCATACTAAGCGAAGCTGGCTTCCAATGGAACGGCCAATGCTCAGCGTTGGAAGATGACTTTATGTCGAAAATAAAAACATTCTACAAATCCGGAAAGAAAATTCTATTGGGCAATTACGCCGGAAAAGGACTTGAAGTTTTTGGTGTTTTCGATGGACTCAGCAGTCCATGGGAATACAGACCCAATCAATTATTTGGAGATACAACTGCAAACCCAGACAATACTCCCGGAGTTTGGGGTACCAACTGGAGCTCCAACACTGTGCCTGTTCTTACAACAGGAATAGCTACCAACCCTGTAGGTTGCTCCTTTTCTTCCCAAAGCATTGAATTTCTGGGAGCAGGCACAGCCAAGAAAAACCGAGCCCTGCAATATAACCTCAATTGGGGACGAATTTATGATGATGCCGGCGGTGCCACTTCCACAATGGCACAAAGAAGACAGGCGTTCCAGACAACACTTAATGCAGAAATTCTCTTGGAAAACTGTGATGGCAACGAAATTCAGGCCGCCAAATTCAATCCAAGAAATGCAGGAGATGGTACGGTAATTTGGTACGGAGCCGGAGTTTATGATTGGTATGCGCCAGGTGGAAGCAACCAGAATGTGAAGAAAATTACGGAGAATACTTTGCTTTATCTTGCAGGATCTTCTACATTATTCTCCACCCAGGATCTGAGAGAAAAACGGGTGAGTGTATATCCTAATCCCGTCACAAGCACCCTTAACATATCGGTAAAGGAAAACGTGGAAAGTACTATTTTCGATGCTACGGGAAGAAAGATTCTTACCTCTTCGGCCAAAACCATTGATGTTGACAAGTTGACACCCGGAACCTACACCATGCAGATCAGGTCTGGGAAAGAGGCGCAAACAGTGAAGTTTATAAAGAAATAACTTACCGCAAGTTAGCAACAAAAGCTCCTTTTTAGGGGCTTTTGCTGTTTTGGCGGAAGCAGAGTGCGTATTCAGCAATTACCGCTCATTGCATACCGTCCGGAAAGATAGGTACTCTGTAATCCGGTGCTCTTTTTTACAACACCCATAATAGCGGTATAAGAAGTAAAGAATACATACTTATCAGTTTCCATGGTGAGTTTTTTTTCATTTTGATAAGTTCGGCCAAAGTAATTTGTATCAATAGGGCGAGGAATCATAAAGCCGAGTACTTTAGTCTTAATATTTTACATTTTGGTATCAGAATATGTTTGTTATCATTATTTTAAGCATTTTAATGCAAATAAACTTGCCGGAAAATTGTTAATCATTGCTAATTTTTTATACTTTTGAAAATCTTAAAAAACAAACAATGTCTAATCTTTGGAGAACAAAACCTTTGAATCAACTTCTGGCAGAAGCTGAAGAAAGTGAAAAGGGACTTAAAAAAACCCTCTCTTCCGGTGCTCTTGTTGCACTGGGAATTGGAGCTATTATTGGTGCAGGATTATTTTCGATTACGGGAATTGCTGCTGCTAATTATGCAGGCCCTGGAATTATGATTTCATTTATTATTGCTGCATTGGGTTGCGCATTCGCTGGGCTTTGCTATGCTGAATTTGCCTCCATGATTCCTGTGGCAGGCAGTGCATACACTTACTCTTATGCCACCATGGGCGAGTTTATTGCTTGGATCATTGGTTGGGATCTGGTACTGGAGTATGCGGTAGGTGCAGCCACAGTAGCATCCAGCTGGTCGGGTTATCTCGGTAAGCTCTTCCAGTCGTTTGGTGTTAATTTACCGGAGCAATTGCTGATGACACCGTTTGATGTGGGCTCTGCAGGAGCATCAGGAATTATTAATCTCCCTGCGGTTTTTATCGTGATTGTAATGTCGTTGGTACTTATCAAAGGAACCTCCGAATCGGCGTGGGTTAACACTTCAATTGTTATATTGAAAGTGGCGATTGTTTTAATCTTCATCTTCGTCGGATTTAAATATGTAAAAGCAGAAAACCTGACGCCTCTTATTCCTGAGAATACGGGCAAGTTTGGCGAGTATGGCTGGTCCGGAATTATTCGAGCGGCTGCGGTGGTCTTTTTTGCCTATATTGGTTTTGATGCGGTTTCTACCGCCGCGCAGGAGACCAAAAACCCTAAAAAAGCCATGCCTATCGGGATCATGGGTTCGTTGCTCATTTGCACGGTTTTGTATATTGCTTTTGCCTATGTCATGGTAGGGGTGGTTCATTATAAAGAATTTACCGCAGGTGGCGGTTCTGACCATTTGGCACCCGTAGCCATTGCGATAGAAGCCATGGGAACGGTGGTGAACGGAACGGTGGTTCCTGAATATCCTTGGCTTAATACCTCTATCATAGTTGCGATTCTTTTGGGCTATGCTTCGGTAATATTGGTGATGTTGATGGGGCAAAGCCGCGTTTTTTACTCCATGAGTCACGATGGCTTGCTGCCAAAAGTGTTCAGTGAAATTCACGGTAAATTTCGCACCCCTTTTAAGTCTAACATCTTCTTCCTGATTTTTGTGAGTTTATTTGCTGCATTTATTCCCGGAAGGGTAGTAGGTGAAATGACCTCCATAGGAACCTTGTTCGCTTTTATATTGGTTTGTGCGGGTGTTTTGGTGATGAGAAAAACCCAACCTAATGCGCCACGATCATTCAAAACGCCGTTGGTTCCGTTGGTTCCTGTTCTGGGGATTCTTACTTGCTTCGGAATGATGGCATTTTTACCATTCGACACCTGGATTCGTTTGGTGTGCTGGATGATGCTGGGGCTGGATGTGTATTTGTGGCGAGGCATCAAAAACTCATTTCTTGGTAAAGCCAATGGTACCCATACCGACCCTAAGAATTACTCCATTACCGCAATCAGTGGTTTTGTATTGACAGCGATTCTGGCGGTGCTTGCTTACCTGCACCATCACAATGCAGAAGTGGATGACAGTGGATTAATTATTTTCTCAATTATTATGATCATTCTGCACATCGCTTTTTACGGTTATTACTACTTCAAAAACAAAAAGTAAGATAATATTTAAATAGAAATATCCCGTCTTTTTTATGGACGGGTTTTTCTTTATATTTATTTTGATAAAAGGATTTCTGAATGAAAAACATATTGACCTTCACACTCTTATTATTGATGGGTTTCGTCTTGGGGCAGAAGCTTGAGTTTCAAACCTTACTGAAAGACCGCATCAGCATACGCGCTATACAGCTTGTGGATGGAAAGGTTTGGTACGCAGGCACCGATGCTAAGTTTGGGTATGTATCTTTAAAGGATTCCACCGACCAAAAGCAGATCACGGTTTCTGATGATAAGCGGGAGTTCAGAACACTTGCAGCAACAAAAGATGGATTTTATCTGATTAATATTGGCAGCCCTGCGCATTGGTTTTCGGTGAAGAAAGATGATTTTACAATCAAAAAGCTTTCAACTGATACCACTAAAAGTGTATTTTATGATGCTTTGGTATATGATCAAAACAAAGAACGCGGTTTGGCCATTAGCGACCCCGACGGAAAGAAGCCGAAGGTGATGATGCTCTATAAATCGGCATTAAAAGTAATGAATGCCAATCTGCCCACTTACGTCTTGGGTGAAGCACATTTTGCGGCCAGCAACTCCAATATCGCTACGAAAGGAAATTCTGTATGGATTGCTACTGGTGGTGCAAAAGCAAGAGTTTTTAAATTCAACTGGAATAATCCTTTTGTTTGGAAGGTTTATGAAACACCTTTTGTACAAGGTAAATCCTCACAGGGTATTTATTCTATAGATTTTTATGATCAGCGTTTCGGTGTTGCCGTAGGTGGCGATTATACCCAGCAGGCAGAAAACGTGAATAATATTGCGACAACCCATGACGGAGGTGAAACCTGGCAAATTCAGGCATCAGGAAAGAATGGCGGCTACAAAACCTGCGTCAAAATACGCCCGAGATCCAAAGGAAAAGAAATGATTGCGGTGGGCGATCAAAACATTGAATACTCTGCGGATTATGGCGAAACATGGACGAAGATTTCTGATGAAAAAGGACTTTATACTGTGGCTTGGTTGGATGAAAATACGCTGGTTTTTGCAGGGAAAAACAGAATAGTGAAGGCAAATTTCGAGGTTGATTAAAGAACGTATTTCCCTTATTGAAAAAATTGATGCGGCAAAATTCAAGTGTAATACTTAGTTTTGCAGGATGAATTCGCTTGTTGACAAATACAATATTCCGGGCCCCCGCTACACCTCATATCCTACCGTTCCTTTTTGGGATGAAGCTAATTTTACTGCAGTTAAATGGAAGGATTCGGTGATTAGGTCTTTTAATGAAAGCAACAATACGGAAGGTATTTCTCTTTACATTCACCTGCCTTTTTGCGAGCAGCTGTGCACCTTTTGCGCTTGCCATAAACGAATTACCAAGCAGCATTCGGTGGAGGTGCCTTACTTAGAGAGCGTGCTTAAAGAATGGGATCTTTACCTGCAATTGTTTGGTAAGAAGCCCATCATCAAAGAACTTCATCTGGGAGGCGGCACCCCGACTTTTTTTTCTCCCGATAATCTGAGAAAGCTTTTGGAAGGTATTTTTGAAAAATCAGAAATTGCCGAGCATCCTGAATTTTCTTTCGAAGGACATCCGAACAATACAACGAGAGAACATCTGCAGACCTTGTATGATTTGGGTTTCAGAAGATGTAGTTTTGGTGTGCAGGATTATGATCTGGAGGTGCAGAAAGCCATCAACAGAATTCAACCCTTCGAGAATGTCGAAAAAGTGACCCGTTGGGCCAGAGAAATAGGATACAAAAGTATTTCGCACGATTTGGTTTTTGGTTTGCCCCATCATACCTGGGAAAAAATGGAATATACCATTCGCAAAACCATGGAGCTGAAACCCGACCGTTTGGCATTTTACTCGTATGCTCACGTGCCATGGATTAAAGGAGTAGGGCAAAGAGGATTCGACGAAAATGATTTACCCAGCGGTGAAGAAAAACGAAGACTCTACGAAAACGGAAAAAAACTCTTGCAGGAGTTGGGCTATATTGAAGTGGGAATGGATCACTTCTCTTTACCTCATGACGACTTGTATCAATCGATGGTCTCAGGTAATATTCACAGGAATTTTATGGGCTATTCTTCCAGCAAAACCCAACTGATGATTGGTTTGGGAATGAGTGCAATTTCCGATTCATGGTACGCATTTGCCCAAAACGAAAAAACGGTGGAAGACTACCAAAAAAGAGTAGAAGAGGGTATCATTCCCGTTTTCCGCGGACATATTCTGGATGATGAAGATTTAATCATCCGTCGGCATATCCTGAATTTGATGTGCAAACTAGAGACTTCCTGGGATTTGCAAACCGGGTTTCCTGAGCTCGAAAATGCCTTGGAAATACTGAAAGAAATGGAAAAAGATCAGTTGGTGACTTTATCCGAGAACTCCATCCACATTACTCCAAAAGGGCGTGCATTCACCAGAAATGTCGCTATGGCGTTTGATTTAAGAATGATGCGCAACAAGCCCGAAACCCGTATTTTTTCGATGACCATTTAGAAAACAGAATCTGCAGTATTTTGTTTTTTTTCTGATTTTCTTGGAGGTTTTTTAATGAAAAAGGTGACCTCTTATTTTCTTTGTTAAAAATTCATAATTCTGTTGAAAATCATTATATTTGCCGACTATTATTTAAATGTTGTAAACTATTAACAATGCAAGGAAAAGGACTTATTACGCTGGTTGCGATTGTTTTGGGACTTATCTGCCTGAACGAATTGTTGCCAACTTGGTACGCTGGAAAAATTGAAAAACAGGCCATCGCACTTGCCGGAAAAGACCCGGTAAAATATCAGAAAGAAATTGCACGGCTTTCCAAAGATACCCTGAACTTGGGCTTTACCAAACTTTATTATTCTAAAGCAAAAGAAAAAGAAATGAAGCTTGGTTTGGATTTGAAAGGAGGGATTAACGTACTTCTGGAAATCAACCAAAGAGATTTGGTGAACGATTTAACCAACTATTCAACCAACCCGGTTCTCTTAGAAGCGCTTGATAAGACCGATCAGGCACAGAAAAACTCAACCAAAACGTATATTGAGGATTTCTTTACTCAGTTTGATGCTGTAAACAAAGCCAAAGGAACCCACCTGAAACTTGCAGATCCTGAGATCTTTGGAAACACCAACTTGTCCGAAATTAAATTCAACAGCTCTGACGAAGAAGTAAAAAGTATCCTCAGAAGAAAAATTTCTGCTTCGGTAGGTTCTGCCTATGAAGTAATAAGAACACGTATCGATAAAATGGGAGTTACCCAACCGAATGTACAACGTGTGCCAGGAACAGGCAGAATCGCTGTGGAAATGCCGGGAATTAAAGATATTGACCGTGTGAAGAAGATGCTTCAAACGTCGGCTAAACTTCAGTTTTGGGAAGTACAACAAGTGCAGGAGATATATCCTTACCTGGAGCAATTGAATACAGTTATTGCTTTAAAGAGCGATTCTTTGGGTGTTCCAAAAAATACCAACTTCGTTAATTTAATGCAACTGAGCTCACTGAGAGCGAATGGAATTGGAAATGTAAAATTATCGGATACCGCGGTTGTAAATAAAATTCTTAATGCTAAGATTGCAAAAGAAATCCGTCCTGCTAACATTAAATATACCGAATTTATGTGGGGTTACAAACCGGAAGCCAACGATCAGGATCATCTCGTGTTGTATGCAATCCGAAGTAACATTAACCACAAAGCTCCTGTAGATGGTGCTGTGGAATCAGCAAGAGTCAACTACGATGAGCTTGGAAGAGTAGTGGTAGATATGCAGATGGACTCCAAAGGATCTAAAGACTGGAAAACCTTAACGGGGAAAAACGTCAACAAACCAGTGGCCGTTACCCTTGATAACGTGGTGTATACAGCGCCTAATGTAATGAATGAAATCCCTAACGGGCGAACCCAAATCTCCGGAAACTTCTCTCAACAGGAAGCGCAGGATTTGGTGGATGTACTTGGAGCTGGCAAACTTCCTGCAAGTGCCAAAGTGGTGCAGGCAGAGGTAGTAGGTCCTTCGTTGGGTCAGGAATCCATCAATTCGGGGATGATTTCGTTTCTTATTGCTTTCCTAGTTATTATTGTTTATATCATTTTCTATTACGGAGGAGCTGGTGTTTATGCAGTAATCGCTATGGTGATCAACCTTTTCTATATCTTCGGAATTATGGACTCGGTGGATGCTACATTAACGCTGCCGGGAATTGCTGGTATCGTACTCTCCATGGCAATGGCAGTAGATACCAACGTTATTATTTATGAGCGTACCAAGGAAGAGCTTTTCGCCGGTAAAAATATTCTTGAGGCGTATAAAGATGGTTTCAAGCACGCACTTTCTGCAATTATCGATGGTCACTTAACGACGATTCTTACGGCAGTGGTACTTTACTTCTTCGGAACTGGACCAATCAAAGGTTTTGCAGTGACTTTAATTATTGGTATTTTGATGACGTTCTTTACCTCCGTGCTATTGTCGAGGGTAATGATTTTTGCGCGCCTCAACAAAGGCAAACATCTTTCAGTGTGGACACCGCCGACAAAGAATCTTTTCCGAAATGTGTGGATCGATTTTATTGGAAAAAGAAAGTATGCTTACATTATTTCTGCTGTTTTAACCATCGCAAGTATCGTTTCAATATCATGGCAGGGTTTTAAATATGGAATTGATTTTACAGGTGGACGAAATTTTGTTATCAAATTTGATAAGCCGGTAGATGCCAATAAGGTGGAAGAAGGGCTGGTTAAACTTTTTGCTACCGAAGATGGTAAAAACTCTGCTGTAGAAGCCAAAACGTACGGTTTGGGGAATCAGTTGAAAATTTCTACAGATTACCTGATCGATGATGAATCACTGAAAGCTGACCAAATTATTGAAGAAAAACTTTTCCAAGGGTTGAAGCAGGATTTGCCTGCGAATATGACACTGCAAGAATTTAAAACGGCAGATAAGGATCATGCAGGAATTATCTCTTCAGCAAAGGTGGGACCCACCGTAGCCGATGATATCAAAACCCACGGAACATTGGCGGTTATCGCTGCATTGGGTGGTATCTTCCTTTATATCTTGTTGAGATTTAATAAATGGCAGTTCTCTCTAGGAGCAGTAGCAGGGCTTTTCCACGATGCTGTCATTATTCTGGGGACGTACTCGCTTTTGTACAAGTATATGCCTTTCAACATGGAGATTAATCAGGATTTCATTGCCGCGATTCTTACGGTATTGGGATACTCTATTAACGATACGGTTATTATCTTCGACAGAATCCGGGAATACTTGCGCGAGAAAAAGTCGCTCACCTTGGCCGGTTTGTTTGATGATTCGATTTCCAGTACGCTGGGCAGAACTTTCAACACTTCGTTCACCACTATTCTTGTTATTCTAGCTATTTTTATTTTTGGTGGCGATAACCTGAGAGGATTTATGTTTGCTTTATTAATCGGTATCGGTTTTGGTACCTACTCATCCATCTTTATTGCTTCTGCAATTGCCTACGATTTCCTTAAAGGTAAAGGTAAAGAAGAAGCCGTGCACGGCAGAACTTCTGTTGATAAAGAATTGACAGAACTTAAGAAAAGCTAAACTTTTTATTGCATAAAATGAATGTCCTTCTTTAGAAGGACATTTTTTTTGTATGGTAAAAAAAATAGTATCACTTGTTTTACACTCTGCTTACGTTCTCTATTAAAAACGATACAAAAAAACAGCCCCTTAAAAAGTGCTGCTTGTATCTCTTACAACCATCTGACGGAAAACTCATAACACGCAATTGCTTCCAATGGTTCCGTTCAACAAAGTTTTCATTGTTGGCTTTGCTAGCCCAACGAAAGTTTATTTATTTTAGCCGTGGTTTTTTTTAATATTTCGTTATCAAACTCGAATTAATAGAATTCAATGAAATAGTTTTTAATATATAGTTTCCTTTCGGAAATTTTGATATATCTATTATCACTTCTTTCTCTATGTATGAATTATTAAAAACTAATTTTCCTGAAGTATCATAAATAAATACTTTTATTTCGTCATTTGTTTTTCTACTAATATGTATGTTCTTATTTGTTGGATTTGGAAAAATACTATTTTTGTTTATACTATTTTCTACACTTGATAAACTACTCAATTTGTATAATATGTCAATTTCACTTGCAGAGAGTTTTCGATTGTAAAATCTAACATCATCAATTATTCCTTGAAATCCTTTTCCAATTACTAATCCGTTTAAAGATTGGGAAATCACTGAAGTTTTGTTTGTATTGTTTTTAGTAAGAATATTATCTTGATATAAATACCAATTTTTATTATCATAAATAAAAACAACAAAATGCCAATCTGGGTCATTTTCAGGAGGTGCAATTGGAGACCATAAAACTTCTAAACCGCTTCCTCCAGCAAGAACCCTATTACCATCATATAATCCTAAAAAATAATCATATTTTTTGTAAGTAAGTTGCGGGTTTTCTTTTCCAAAAAGAACTTCAAAATCTCCAGAATTTTTTGAACCTCCTTTGTACCACAAACAAATACTAAAACTTTCATTAACACCGATGTTAAAATCTTGAGAGTAATTTATTGAAATATAATTGGATGAATTTCCTGGGAATTGATAAGCAGAATCAGCAATACCAAATCTATCTTCAACAAGATTTACACTTCCAATTATTTGACCATTATTTCCTTGTCCACTTTGATCATTAGAATTACCTTTAAAAGAGTAGAAAGCCTTTAAATCTTTGTTTATTTGTGAATAACTACTTGTAAAAAGTAAAATAGAAATTAAAAATAATGTTTTTTTCATATTGTTGGATGTTGTCATGTTCTGAAATAGGTTGACTCTTTTTTGGTTAGTATTTGAGTTTTGTTTCGCGATTTAAATTTAGGATTTATTTTGTTGTGTCAGAATTAAATATGGAAAATGATCAATTCGTTTTCGAAGGAATTTTGCCACATTTTATTGCCGTATTTATCAACAACATTATGCAGCTTTTTTAGAATACGATTTATAAATATGTTTATTGAATTCATCGTGAGCTTCTTGTGGTGTTTTGAGGTTTAAACTCCAATGCGTTCTTTCATTGTTATAAATTTCTACCGCTTCTTTAATCATCTTCTGAGCAATTTTTAGATTTGGAATGACATTTTTAAAACCAAACTATTCATTAGTTATTTATTTTTTTAATGGAATTCATGAATGCTTCGCATTTCATACTTCAAAATTCCGTTAATTCTCTCTGCAACAGCATTTTGTTCATTAGTATTTATTTTTTAAAAAGAATTCACGAATCTTCGCTACGCTGCGATTTCGTACGGATCATACTTTTGTGTTGTACTCATTTTAAATCCCAATTTTCTGGCAAATTCCGTATAATCCGGACAACAATATTGGATTCCTCTGTCGGAAATCGAAGATTCGACGAAGTCAATGATGAATGACTTCTTTATGATTGAATTGTAGATTTCTATATGCCATTTTTAGGGCTTTTTTCACCATTTCTACCCGCATGTTGTCTTCTAAAGCGTAACCCATTATTTTCTTTGAATAGGGATCGGTTACGAGCTAGAGATACGCATGTCCCTGATCTGTTTTGATGTAAGTAATATCGCACACTACGGCCTGTTCAGCGTGTTTTAACTCGGTTTCTTTCAGTAGGTTTGGAGAGGTATAATAAAAATGCTTTGAATCGGTT
>MKTK01000025.1 GCA_001898255.1 Chryseobacterium sp. 39-10
CTTATCTGAAAAAGCATCGGCTCCGTTTGGTCGAAATTGAACTTTCAGTTCATTTTAGCCCGCACTTCGCCAATACTTTTTCCGTTAGCGGAAATTCCATACCACTACTGTAAAAATATAGAATATGAATTTGAATGATTTTATTAAAGTTTTAGAAACCAAAGAAATAGAATTGGAAAATAAACAAAAAGATGCAATTGCAAAAAGGCAGGAAAGCGAATTAAGATTTCAAAACCAAAAAATTGATTTTGAAAATAAAGTTTCTGAATTCAGAATAAAAATTTTCACAGGATTAAGAATAATTGCTGAAAAATCTAATGGCACCTTTAAATTTAGAGAACTACCTGAACATATAGTTTACCATAATGATTCGGACGCTGAAAATGAAAGAATTCGTAATGAATTCAAATATGATTTTGATAACAAGGAAGAATTGCTTTTTGATTTTGACATAACTACCCGAAAAAACAATTCATTTGACTTAACTCTGAATATTTTCAATCTAGATGATAAATTTTCCGTTTTATTTGAAGTGTCTGACTATAACAAAATGGAAGAACAATTATACGACTATGACACTTTCATAAATCTTGATTTTGAAAAAACTCTTTTTGAGTCGTTAATAAGACTGAATTCAAAGGAACTTCCGCTAACATAGTATTTGCAAAAGGCGGGGTTGAATATATAATATAACTACCCGATGCATTTAGTCGCAACTTGCTTTTCATATTGTATTTTTTTGTAATTTAACAATCTGAAAAAGCAATTTGCTTCGTTCGGTCAAAATTGAACTTTTCGTTTAATTTAGCCCGCCCTTCGCAAATACTTTTTCCGTTAGCAGAAATTTTAACAAAAATCCCGTATAAAATGAAAAAAACGATTTATCTTTTATTTGCCTTGACAACGCTGAGTTTAACTAGTTGCACAGTGCAAAAAGTTTCAGAAAAAAAGGAAACAGGTTTCTTTGAAGCGACTAAAGAAGCGGAAATATTGGTTAACAAACCTTTTGACTTAGACAATAACAAATCTCTTCTTATTGTTCCGAATAATACATTCACAAAAGGAATGGTAGAAAAAATAGGTTATTTTGACAGAGTAATTACTTTTGATGATTTAGAAAAAGAAATTATTAAAGATAACAAACAAGACGAAGTTGGTTCTTTAACAGGAAAAATCGGAATAAATAATGCTTATAGAAAATATAAAAAGTTTTTGTATTTAAGATTTGATGATAATAAAGAAAAGAGTAAAAGAATTCAGTTGAAACTTATAAACCCTGAAAATTTTGACGAAATTTTTGTTGGAGATACTTTATATGACGATTTTTGGGTTGGAGTAAATGACCAAAACACTTTTAATCCGTTATTTAACGCATTAATAAAATATATTCAAACTAATTCAAAAACATACAAAAAATAAAAAAACTTCTGCTAACATGGGTTTTGCAAGATGCGGGGTTGAAGGAAATCTCAGAAATATTCTAAAAAGTACCCGCAAAAAACCATTTCGTTTTTTTTTGTAAATTTGAAAAAACGAAAATGGTTTTTGCTAGGGTTCGGTTCTCCTCTTGAAATCTCGGTTGCAGTAGCCCGCACCTCGCAAAGCCCTTTCCCGTTATGCGACATTTTAAACACAACATCGTCTGAAAATTTCAATATTAAATGACTGAAATCACAATTAGAAAAATTGAGCAAAAGGATCTTGAATTTATCTATAAGTCAATTTGTAATCTTCAAAATGAAGTTTTTGATAAAAACAAATTTGAGCAGATATTTATTGAAAACATTTCAAATGCAGATTATTTATATTTAATAGCCGAAAATGAGATTGAATATTTAGGTTTCATAACCTTCCATACGCAAAACCTTTTACATCATTTAGGAAATGTAGGAGAAATTCAAGAATTTTATATTATTCCAAAGCAAAGAGGAAAAGGAATTGGAAAAAAATTAATCGCGAAAATTTTTGAATATTCAGAAAATAAAAATCTTCGTAGCATTGAGGTAACAACAAGCAAGAAGCGAATAGAAAACATTGAAGTTTATGAGAACCTAGGTTTTAAGTTATCTCATAATAAATTTACAATTTATAAATAAAGTAAAACTCTAAAATGATTGATAATTTACCTTTAAAAGAAATATTTCTATTATTTCTAGGAACTCTTTCCACTTATTTGATTTGGAGAGTACAACATCAAAAAGATAAGATAAAAAGCATTGAAAATCAACTTTCTGAAAAGAAATTTGAAATTTATTCCGAATTAGTCTATATTATTTTTGACACAATGCACGGAGAAAAAATCGAAAAAAAAATGGGTAATAATGAATTACTTAAGAGAATTCTTGAAATCAAGAAAAATATGTTTTTGTATGCTTCTGACAATATGTTCCGTGCTTTTACAGATTGGTCGCTTGAATTACAAAAACCAGGGAATAACGGAGTTGACCATTTTAAATATAATTGGAAATAAAAAAACGTCGCATAACATAGTATTTGCAAAAGGCGGGGTTGAATATATAATAGAAAAACCCGATGCATTTAGTCGCAACTTGCTTTTCATATTGTATTTTTTTGTAATTTAACAATCTGAAAAAGCAATTTGCTTCGTTCGGTCGAAATTGAACTTGCAGTTAAATTTAGCCCGCCCTTCGCAAATACTTTTTCCGTTAGTGGCAACCGTAAAACGACACACGCAAGAAATGACTTCAACTGAAATAGAAGAAATAATTAAGACGGAATTACAAGTTGAACCAGATATTACAAACGTATTTGGACTTGACCTAACGAAGTGTTTAATTAAACCTTCAAGACAGAAATACAAAAACGCCAATGACTCAACGGACATTTATGAATTGTGGACTGTGCTTGAAGAAACAGAAGACGGAAATGGCTACAAAATCTACTTTGACGAAAACAACAAAATCTTTGGTCTTGCAATTAAATCAGACAAGGACGAACTTATTGACATTGGCAGTTACGGAAGTTTTTTAAAAACACTTTACTCGATGTAATATGACATACGAACAACTACAAGAATTTCTGCAAGGCAAAGTTTTTCTAATTGGACTGACTTTTATTGACAATGAAGGTGAATTGGTTGAACAATATCAAACTTATGGTATTGTATCTGAATTAACAGACGATGGACTTATTAGAATAAAAAGGAAAGACAATTCCATTTTTCAAATGCCTTACGACAAAGACACAATAAATAAAGCTGACAAAGGAGAGTATAGATTAAGAGCAACTAAAGAAGTTGTAATTGACCCTGACTACATAATGACTTGGGAAATTAGCACAAATGGCAATGATAATTTGGAAAAAACAAAAATGTATGGATATATTCCACCAAACGAATAGAACGGCAGCCACTAACATCGTATTGGCAATAGGCGGGCTGAACGGCTTCGTATCAACGGAAGTGCAAAACTCAACTTTCGTTCTTCGTATCAACTTCAGTGCTAAAAATCCCGCCCATCGCCAATACGCGGCTCGTTATAGCCAATGGTAGGACGACACTCCGAACATTGAACAGATGAGCAAAACTTAAACAGAGAGCAAACCATTTTTACAACGAGTAAGCTAACACTCATTTCCGACCCTTCTGTATTTTTTATTTTTTCCACCGCACTTTTTTTAATTCAATTTTATTGCCACCACACAAGTGGCACATTTGGTATTGTCCCGACACACAAGCCAACGCTTCACAAAACCAAAAGAGCCACTTTTTTGCCTACACTCTGAATGTGTAAACAATAAATCAAAACTTTCTTTGAATTTTATTTGCCCAAGCAAAAATTAGTTTTTACTTTTGTGAGTGAATACTAACTAACATAAAAAACAAATTAGACAAGTATGCAAGAATTTACAGATAGGCAAATTGAGATAATGGAAGCGGCTACCAACCGTATTTCAAAATATGGTATTCAGAATTTGACAATTAAAACTTTAGCTGAAGACATTGGCTTATCAGAACCTGCATTGTACCGACATTTCAAAAGTAAAAATGAAATCTTATTGAGCTTGTTGGAATACTTTAAAACAGAAATGAAAAACCGTATTCAGTCTATTTCTTTTAAACCGACAGACACGACTGCTGATGAATTAAGATCGATTTTTAATTCACAGCTACAAACTTTTACGAACAAACCAGCTATTGTGAGTGTCATTTTTGCAGAAAGCATTTTCCATTTTGATGAAAGTTTGAGTAATAAAGTGGCTGAAATTATGAATATGATGCAGGAATATGTGAAAGCAAATATTACAAAAGGTCAAGAAAAAGGACAATACAATAAATTGATTGGAGCTTCTACCCTAACAACCATAATTATTGGTGGAATGAGAATGACCGTACTGAAATGGAAATTATCAGGACATAAATCAAATCTTGTTAAGGACGGGAAAACGGTCTTAGATGGAATGTTGAAAATGATTGAAAAAAATTAAAAATTACGAATTATAAATTAGAAATATGAAGAAAATATTTGTCTTAGGAATGAGTGTTTTACTTTTGTGGAGTTGTAACAATACCACTGAAAAAGCAACGGAAAAGCAGGAAACAGAAACCCATGCAGAACATCAACACGATGAAAGTTCAGAAGCTATTGAACTCAACAATGGAGAAAAATGGTTGGTGAACGAAGAAATGAAGCCTTTTGTAATGAAAGGCGAAGAATTGGTAAATGCTTATATCCAGAATAATCAGGCAGATTATAAAGCATTAGCTCAACAATTAAAAGAGCAAAATGACCAGCTAATAAGAAGTTGTACAATGGGCGGAAAAAGCCACGATGAATTACACAAATGGCTACACCCACATCTTGAAATTGTAAAAGCATTGGAAGATGAAAGAGATGCAACTAAAGCAAATGAAACCGTTTTGCAACTACAACATTCATATCAGCAATATCACCAGTATTTTAACTAAATAATAATTGAGATGAAATTCCAACAAAAATTTACCCTATTTCACAGACTGTTGCATTGGATAATGGCAATTGCAATGCCCATTTTATTCATTACAGGTTTTTTGAGAATGTATTGGATGAATAAAAACAATATTGTTGCTGTTATTGAAAGCAAAACATCGGCAATTCCAAAAGAACAAATGACAGACATTGCAAAGGCAATTAGAGAACCTATGTGGCAATGGCACGAAGTTTTTGCTCACGTAATGATTTTTGCATTTTTAGCACGGATTATTTATATGCTTGTAAAAGGTATTCGTTTTCCAAATCCCTTTAAAAGCAATCAACCGCTTAAAGAACGCTTACAGGGCTTCATTTATGTTTACTTCTATCTTTTTGTTTTTATTTCAGCCGTTACAGGTATTTGTATTGAAAAAGATTTGTTCTCTACTTACCACGAGCAAATTGAAGCCGTTCATAAATTGGGCATTTATTGGTTTCCCATTTTTATTCTACTGCATTTTGCCGGAATTGTTTTAGCTGAATTTTCAAGCAAAAAAGGAATTACTTCCAGAATGATTGGAGGAGATTAAATAGCTGAAAAAATTATACAAATGCCCCAATACAATATCCCCAAACAGCTTTCCGGTCTTACGGAAGCGGAACTAAAAACCTCCCGTGAGAAATTTGGTTTCAATCAGGCAGAAAACACCATAAAAAGTGCCTGGTACACGCTGTTATTTGACATTCTGAAAGAACCAATGTTGCTTTTGCTGATTTCGGTAACTGTTATTTATGTGCTTGTTGGAAATTATTCCGAAGCCCTGTTTATGCTTGGAGCAATCATTGCCGTTTCCGGAATTTCTTTTTACCAGGATAATCGCAGTAAAAAAGCGTTAGAAGCATTAGAAAAACTGAATGAGCCACTCAGCACGGTGATTAGAAATTCTAAAGTAGTACAAATCCCAACACACGAAATTGCAGTAGGTGATTTGTGCATTATTGAGGAAGGAAAAATGGTTAATGCCGATGGGAAAATTGTACACAGCAACGATTTTTCGGTGAATGAAGCATCACTTACAGGAGAAAGTTTTTCGATATTTAAAAATTCTGAAACAGACGACAATAAGGTTTACAGTGGCACTTTGGTAGTTTCTGGATTGGCTGTATTTGAAGTAGAAACTATCGGTGCGAAAACAAAACTCGGAAAGATTGGTCAGTCCATCCAAAACATTAAAGAAGAAATTTCGCCCTTGCAATTACAAATTACAAAGTTTGTGAAATGGATGGCAGTGATTGGTATTGCTGTTTTCTTAATGGTGTGGGCTTATAGCTTTTGGCAATCAAGAGATATTGTTCAAAGTTTGTTGGCAGGATTAACTCTGGCAATGTCCATTTTACCCGAAGAAATTCCAGTTGCTTTTACCACTTTTATGGCTTTGGGTTCTTGGAAATTGATGAAACAAGGTGTTATCATCAAACGAAGCAGTATTGTAGAAACTTTAGGAAGTACAACTGTAATATGCACCGACAAAACGGGTACGATTACCGAAAATTCAATGAAGCTAAAGGCTCTTTTTGATTTTAAATCCAATCGGGTAGTTGACGATAAAAATTTTGATAAACCCGAACTTTCCCAACTCATTCAATTTGCGATGTGGAGCAGTGAACCCGCCCCTTTTGACCCGATGGAAAAAACCTTACATAAGGTATATGAGGAAACTCAAACATCTGACCTGCGGAAAGATTTTCAGATGATACACGAATATCCGTTAGAAGGCAAACCACCCATGATGACGCATATTTTTGAAAACAATTCAGGTGAACGAATTATCGCTGCCAAAGGTGCACCGGAAGCTATTCTAGAAGTATCTCAACTTTCTGAAGATAAAAAAGAAAATCTTAGACAACAAATTCAGGACTTCGGACAACAAGGTTACCGGGTATTGGGCGTTGCCAAATGTGATTTTGAAGGAAATGATTTCCCTGAAAAACAACAGGATTTTAAGTTCGATTTTCTTGGATTTACGGTATTTTACGACCCGCCCAAACAAAATATTCAACAGGTTTTCAGAAAAATATACGATGCCGGGATAAAAGTAAAAGTAATTACCGGAGATAATGCCGACACCACAAACGCCATTGCCCAACAAGCAGGTATCAAAAACAATAGCCCTACTGTTACCGGTACTGAAATAGCACATCATTCGGAAGCAGAACTAATGGCACTTTCAAGCGAAACAACTTTATTTACCCGGATGTTTCCCGAAGCTAAATTATCCGTTGTTAATGCTTTGAAACAATCAGGAGAGATCGTGGCCATGCTGGGTGATGGTGTCAATGATGCACCGGCACTCAAAGCGGCTCATATTGGTGTGGCAATGGGCAACAAAGGAACAGAAATAGCCAAAGCTGCAGCAGCCTTGGTTATCACCAACGATGATCTGGACAAACTCATTATAGGAATAGAAGCAGGCAGAAGGATTTATACCAATATCAAAAAAGCCATTCAGTATATTATTTCCATTCACATCCCAATCATATTGACGGTTTCTCTACCCTTGTTTTTAGGCTGGATTTATCCCAATATTTTCACTCCGGTCCATGTGATATTTTTAGAATTAATCATGGGTCCAACCTGCTCTATCGTTTATGAAAATGAACCTATAGAAAAGAATGCCATGCAGCAAAAGCCACGAAAAATGACAGAAACCTTTTTAAATTGGCGGGAATTAAGCATCAGTATTATTCAAGGATTGATGATAACTGTTGGTGTATTATTCGCCTATCAATTGGCTGTTCAAAGCGGAAGCAATGAAGAAACAACAAGAGCGATGGTTTTCACTACACTTATTTTTGCCAATGTGTTTTTAAGTTTGACCAACCGTTCTTTTACTTA
>MKTK01000026.1:0-2894 GCA_001898255.1 Chryseobacterium sp. 39-10
TTCTTTCGGAGAAAAATATTTTTTCAATTCTTCGTATTCGTTTTCAGGAGCGCCTTTTTCAGCAACCAGCGTCAATGATTCTGTCCATGCCAGTGCAGCTCGTTCTTTGTCAGAAAAGAAGGGAGCATCTCTCCAGGCCGCAAGAACGTTAAGTCTTTTCGGATCTTCTCCAATGGCGATGGAATCTTTGGTGTGCATGTCCAGGCAGTGTGCGCAACCATTAATCTGAGAAGCCCTGGTCACCATCAGTAACAAAAGTTTCTGATCGATTTTGCTTTTATTGACCACTTTTTGAAGGCCGATCATGGCATTCAGCCCTTCAGGAAATGTTTTAACCCAATCTATTCTCATACAAAATGATTTAAATTTTTTAATAAAAAAGGATGACAAGTAAACAACAAATCACTTGCCATCCTTAAAAGTGTCAGATAATTTTTACTTGTAAGTAACAATTCTGCCCCACACATCATTGGTTCCCCAGATTCCTTCGCGGGTACATTCCAGTTGTACTATCTGGCTGTGATCCACAAAGAGATTGACTTCCGGCCCGTAATTTTTAATATACCATTTGAAAACTTTCGGATCGGCAGCTTCAAACATTACCTTTTCCAATCCGATTGCATTGATAAATTTCGCGGGTACATCCACACGCCAGGGATCTGCATTTTCAGTAACGCCTTCAGATTCCATCATGATGAGAAATGCTCCGGCATCAACGAATCTCTTTGCCTGGCTGATGGCATATTCCACATCCTGTGTCCCCTCTACACGCAATTCGGAGGCAACGGTATCCCCACCTGCGCCGAACTGAATACCGATTTCGGGTTTTGCCTTCATGCCTGCTTTTTGCACATCTTCTATGACGTGTTGCCAATCAGATGTGGGGATCGAAATGAATCCGGTTGAAATTTCAACAATGTCAAAACCCAGGCTCTTCACTTCCTGAATGTATTTTTTGACAGCTTCTTTTCCTTTGGTCAAAACATATTCCATAAAACCTCCGGTTGAAACCAGCACACCGTATTGGTGGGCAAGGTCAATCATTTCTTTGATCTTCTTTGGATTCATGAAAGTAAATGCACCACCCGCAAATTTGATACTGTCCACATAGTTGCCGGACATTTCCAGAATGTCTTTGAAATAATGCATTCCAAAGTTGGAATAATAGGCTGCTCTGATTTCCGTCATGCCTACTTTACGGGGCTTGGCAGGACGGTCGTTGCGCTGCAACCAGTCAAACGCAACCGGGTTGGTTATAAATTTATTTTCTGGCATAATCATTAAAATTTAAATGTGATTAATTATTTAGTTCTTACGTTTTTTAAAATTTCTGTGAGTTCTTTTATCTGATGTTTTTCAATGCTCTTCACCAGATCGATAATTTTACCCTGAGTTTTTTCATCTGTAAACGGAGCAGACAGTGCTTTGAATTTTCCGCTGACCGTTTCCCAGGAAGCAGGACGTGTAACGAATCCTTCATAATCTTTCTTTTCGATGTGAAATTGTTCACCGTCTTTCATGACCACGGTAATGTCGCAGGGCATTTCTTTTGGAAATCTTTCAGAATAAGATTTCTTTTCATTGACTTCTACTTTCTGAAGCAATTCCTGAATATCTTTCTTCACAATTCTTTCGGGTAGGTATTGTGCAGGCAATACATTTCCATCGAGAAGCATGGCCGATATCAGGTAAGGTAAACTGTGATCAGCTTCTTCCTTGATCCTGATATTTTTCTTGCCACCTTCTTCGCCGCCGCCGATGATATTGAATGCCACATCAAAGGTGTTGAGCACAATTTTTTCTATATCGTTTGTAGAAAAATGATGTTGTTTATGCAATTCCTGAATACCTTCCAAAGTAGCCTGCGAATGAATTTCAGCATTGTATCTTTTAATAATAGTGTGTGTCACTCTTTCCAGGTCTTCTTTTTCCCAATCAATTTTAAAATTCCCTGCGATGGAATCTTTGAATCCTTTGTTTCCTTCAAAAACTTCTTCCGGGCCAGTGATTCCATATTTTGCAAGAAATGCCGAGTGAGTAGATGTCCACCCTGTGGACGGAAAGGCCAGCCCTTTCCAGTTGGAAAGATTTCCTGTTCTTGTAACACGCAGCGCATTGTAAGCAGTGGCTGCAATTGCAATCGCATTGGCAACCTGATTTTCATCAAGCCCCAAAGCATAAGCCACTCCGGCTGCGGAACCATAAGCTCCCTGAACGGTGTGGTCAAATCCCTTGTCACGAACCGGAGCCTCATCACTCAGCCTGCATTGAATCTGATAAGCAATGGCAAGCGCCGTTAAGAAATCTTTGCCATTTTTATCTGCATATTCCGAAGCCGTCAAAACACTTCCGATATTGTCCGATGGGTGGCAGGTTTCTTTTTTGGCAAGATAACTGTCGTTGTAATCCAGATATCTGATCAGAGCCGAATTGTAAAATGCTGCCCGGTCAGGAGCCGTCTTTTGACCTCCGATTAATGTGGTCAGAGGATTCCCTCCGAAATCTTTTATTTGCTGTGCAATCATTTTTATGGGCTTCCCTTCCGGCGCACCAATAGCACAACCCAGAGAATCGAGGAGCCGGAGCTTCAGCGCTGTAACAGCGGCTTCGGAAAGATCTTTGAAACTGCGCGTATGGACAAACTTTGCTAATTGTTGAACTTCAGTCATGATCAATGTTTTTAAATGTTTTCAATTATTTCTTTTCAACAGTGCAAAGCTACCGCCAACAATACCCCAAAGTCAATAGGGGAAAGGCGATTTGGGTCATGGTTAAAAGCGATAAGAGAGAAGAAATTATGGGGAAGGGAGGCTGTTGATAATTTCCCTTTTGATTACTTTGGTGATCCTGTTCTTTTCAAAACCGCGGGGTGTAACTAAAATAATAGTTCTGCT
>MKTK01000026.1:3092-3451 GCA_001898255.1 Chryseobacterium sp. 39-10
CCACTTCTGCATTTTGCAAACTTGGCTCTGCAAAGCCCTGCACGCTTGTTAAGCTTTCTGGATTAATAAATTCCATGAAGTCTGTTTCCTTTTCCGCGTCCGGCTGTGGCGTGGTAAAAAGTCTGTCGTAGATGCGAACTTCCACCGGCAGCGCATGTTTCACAGATACCCAATGCAATGTACCTTTCACTTTCCTCAAGCTTTCTTCGGTACCGCTGCCCGATCTGGAAAGAGGATCGTAGGTTGCAAAAATGGTTGTAATTATTCCATTTTCGTCTTTTTCCACTCCTTCTGCTTTGATGATGTAGCCCGATTTCAGTCTCACCTCACCTCCTAATTTTAAACGGAAAAATTTATTA
>MKTK01000026.1:3521-7685 GCA_001898255.1 Chryseobacterium sp. 39-10
CCTCTTCGTCTTCAGGGTTATTTTCGGTTTCTAACCATTCTTCTTCATGCTCAGGATAATTGGTAATTACCAACTTCACGGGATCCACCACCGTCATCACTCTTGTTGAAATTTTGTTGAGATCTTCTCGAACAAAAAATTCCAGCAGCTGAATGTCGATCAGGTTTTCTCGTTTAGCAACGCCTACCCTCTCAATAAAATTTTTGATGGAAGTGGGCGTGTATCCCAATCTACGCATTCCCGAAATGGTGGGCATACGCGGATCATCCCAACCTGTCACTGCTTTTTCGGCAACCAAACGCTGTAGTTTTCTTTTGGAAGTAATCATGTAAGTGACATTCATCCTGGCAAATTCTCTTTGCTTATTTCTCACTTTTGATGGGTCATAGACCTGATCCAAATACCAATCATACAATGGTCGGTGATTCTCGAATTCTAAGGAACAAAGCGAGTGCGAAATCTGCTCGATATAATCGGATTCTCCATGTGCCCAATCGTACATAGGGTAAATCTTCCATTGGTCACCGGTTCTGTGATGCGGTCTTTTCAAAATTCGGTACATCACAGGATCACGCATATTCATATTGGGAGATGCCATATCAATTTTAGCGCGTAACGACATGGTGCCTTCCTCAAATTCACCATTTTTCATCCGTTCGAAAAGATCCAGGGATTCTTGAACGGGTCTGTTGCGATAGGGAGATTCTGTACCCTCCTCAAATGGATTTTTTCGCTGTGCCGTAATTTCTTCAGAAGATTGCTCGTCAACGTATGCTTTTCCTTCTTTAATCATTTGGATGGCCCAATCATAAAGCTGCCCAAAATAATCGGAAGCATAGAGTTCTTTATCATATTTAAATCCTAACCATTCTATATCGGTTTTAATGGAATCGACAAACTCCTGTTCTTCTTTCTCTGGATTGGTATCATCAAACCGAAGATTCACCGGTGCATTGTATTTCTCGCCCAAACCAAAGTTGATGCAGATAGCTTTGGTATGCCCTACATGCAGATATCCATTGGGTTCGGGTGGAAACCTAAATCTCAGTTCATTTTTTGCTAAGCCATTTTCCAGATCCTCTTCTATAATTTGCTCAATAAAATTAAGCGATTTTTTTTCTTCTTCCATTGATTAGAATTGTAATGTGCAAATTTAAGGATATTTCACCAAAAGAAAAACCAACATTTTATGCTTTTACGCACCTTCAAGAAGCGAAGTTAAATTCAGATTGGGACGAAAAGAAAATACCGTTTTTTCACGGTATTGCAAAACCTAAATAGGTATTAACTTTACAAGAAAACAATTACCATGTCAGTATTTATTTTAAGCAACAGAAAAATCGTCAGCGAGGAGGGAAAACCTTCTTTTTCTAACGAAGAATATTCCGTGCCCAATTTTCGGATTGCCAAATGCAATTTCGATCAATACAAAGAACCCACCCTTGCCGAACAAAAGAAAAAAAGCTATACCGGAAGAAAAATTCTGGACTACAGACTATTGTCAGAACCCGAAAAACAGGGTTATGAACAGGTACTGGAAGTGCTCAAAAAAGAAAAAAAATTGATACAGTCTTCATTAACTAAAGATCATCTTGGTGGCACACAACGTATGTTTTATGAACTTTACAAAGAAATGAGCACCACCAAAAGCCGCAACGATGTTCTTATTTTCATTCACGGGTATGCCTATACTTTTAACGATGAACTGAAATCGATTTGCGACTTGAAAAAAATGTATGTCGATAATCCAAAATCACCTATCAACCATATTCTTTTCATAAGTTGGCCCGCCTCCAGTTCGGTTTTTCCACTTACGTATTTTGACGATAAAGCCGCAAGCATCAACTCGGGTAATTCACTTCTTCGGTTGTTTTACCTCTATACGCAATTTCTGAAAGATATATTTTCTACCCATGAGATGAACCCCTGCAACCAGCGCGTTCATATGATGGCTCATTCTATGGGCAACCGGCTTTTGCAAAGCATGTTATACAGCATGAAAACGAGTAATATTGTACGCGTCATCGATCAGGTTATTCTATTGAGCGCCGATGTCAATTACCGCGTATTTGATGATGATGAAGATTCCTTTGTTAAACTACCTTTACTGGCCAACCGAATCAGCATCTACATCAATCGGAAAGATAATATCCTCAACATTTCTCAGTTTACGAAAAACATTCTTGCGCCGCGGCTCGGTAAAATCGGTCCCTCCAACATTAGTCAATTTAAAGCGGTGATTTCGGTGATCGACTGTACCGGAGCTAAAAATGACTTAAAAAACAATTTAAAATTCAATATTGGAAACCATTGGAACTATCTTGCAAGCTCTTTGGTGCAGCAGGATATTGTTTCGGTACTGGAAGGGAAAGATCAGCAACTCATCGCAAAGCGAACCAAAGAGGGAAGTAACGGATTTATACTTTCCTAACGTTTCGCACGCATACCTATCATGAAGCATTTTTCCCTAGAATGATTTACAAATGTGTTCATTTTTTACCCAAAACAATCTGCCGATTGACAATATTCGTTAACTAAAAAAAATTAAATATATTTGTTAATCATATCATTATGTTATAACCCATCGTAATTAAAAAACTAAAACTATTTAACCATGAAAAAAATTCTATCCGGCATGTTTATGCTCGCATCTGCTATTGTCTTGTCTCAATCCGGCGAAAAGATGAACATCATCAAAACCAATGTCACGGCGTACGCATTTCGAAATATCAATCTTACTTATGAACGAGTGTTGAACAAAAGATTCTCGGTTTCTGTAGGATTTGGCACCGTGCCCAAAGGGAGCATTCCATTTGCCAATACTTATCTTAAGGACACTGAAATATCTGATCCGAAAGTAGGACTTACAAATTTCACAATTGAACCCCGAATTTATTTAGGCGAAGGATTTGGAAAAGGATTTTACATTGCACCGTATTACCGTTACTCCTCCGTCAATGCAGATTCGGTGACCATGACCTTCGATTATGAATCCGGTGAAGACAAAACGCATGTTTCCGGAAAAGCCACCGCAAATAGTGCCGGTTTAATGCTAGGTGCACAATGGTTTTTAGGTAGGAATAAGAACTGGGTAATCGACTGGTGGATTATTGGCGCACACTATGGCGCAGGAAATGGCAACTTCCGCGTGGACTCTTCACGACCGCTAACGCCTGCCGACCAAAAAGAACTCAAAGATTATATTACCAAATTGGATATTCCGTTGGTGAAATACGAAACCGCTACCGATGCCAATGGTGCAACTGTAAAAATGGACGGTCCGTGGGCGGGCTTAAGAGCAGGCCTTATTTTCGGCTACCGATTTTAGGCCATTCAATTTTCTTTTTCAACTGCTGAAAAATGCAGATGTTTGATTTTCGTTTTTGGCCTGAAATTGTCAATAAAGCACCTCAAAAAAACAAGTGATGAAAAAGCTAAAACACAAACTATACAGTATTTATAAGCAAATTATTAAAAATATCTTCATAAAAGACATTATTTAAATTAGATTCTGCAACATCATAAGGTTTGATGATATCTTAAAGTTTAGAGACTGTTTAAATTTTACTGCAAAAAATTTTTATAGATATTTTGAGATGGATTTTCTGCTTCATGTTTGAAGATTTAGCGGGCTAAATGAAAAATAGGAAGTAGAAAAAACGTTCAAAAGAGTATTAAAATTGAGCAAAGATGATTTGCCGA
The DNA here is from genome assembly GCA_001898255.1 of Chryseobacterium sp. 39-10. Taxonomy (GTDB): domain Bacteria; phylum Bacteroidota; class Bacteroidia; order Flavobacteriales; family Weeksellaceae; genus Kaistella. The sequence goes on from MKTK01000026.1 coordinate 7,224, forward strand.
TGCTATATAAAAAAATTGGGAAAATTTTAGACAGATTCTTAATTTTTTAAAAAATATTACGGTCTAAAAAAAAGCAGATCTCCGCGCAAATCCAGTGCTGAATCATAGTTATTAGTAAAAAGCCCACCTGTTCCCAAACCTTGCGGAATGTATGGGTTTTTAGTAAACGTGTATTGTGCAATCGCATTTAAACCAATATTACTTTCCAATGCCGAAGTAATCCACCATCCTATTCCGAGATTTTCTGCAATGGAAATCCATTCATCCGTCCCTGCAAAACCGCCCACCAAAGAAGGTTTTAGGATAATGTATTGCGGTTGTATTTGCCGCAGCAGATTTTGTTTGCTTTCAAAATCATTAATACCGATTAATTCTTCGTCCAACGCAATGGGAATCGCCGTTTCGGCACACAGCATGGCCATGGGTGCATTTTTGTACGGCACATTACTGTCCGCTTTTTTA
>MKTK01000026.1:7695-10631 GCA_001898255.1 Chryseobacterium sp. 39-10
AATCTTTAGCTGACCGAGTTCCTGCAAAACCACTTTTGCTTGATCAAAACTAACTCCGCCATTGGCATCCACGCGAAGCTCTAATCTATCCGCCGGAAATTTAGTCCGAAGATCGGTCAATATTGATCTCTCGGCTTGCCAGTCCACCCCTATTTTCAATTTAATACAGCTGAAACCTTTTGCTAATTTTTCCTCAATTTGCTTTAGCATGAAATCGGGTTTTCCCATCCAGATCAGTCCGTTGATTTTAATCGGAACTTTTCCGGTGGTAAACGAACTAGGAAAATACACATTTTCACCATATTTCATATTGCGGATTGCCTGTTCATAACCGAACCAGATCGAAGGAAACTGCCGAAGTTCCTGTTTCAAAACATCTGGATGCTCATTGATATTTTCGCACAGCCATTTCAGTTTTGCCTCATATTCAGGGACATCATCACAGCTTAAACCGCGGAAAATACCACATTCGCCAATTCCCTTTCTGCCATCTTCGGAAACCTCAAGGATGAAAGTTTCCTTGCTGCGAAGCACCCCGCGTGAAGTTCCACTGGGATTTTGAAAATGAAGAATATGCTGGAAATAATGGGCCTTTTTCATAGGGGGTTTTAAAAATTATTGAAGACGCCAATAAGCGTCTTCACCAATCAGGAAAGTTTTCATTTCCTGTATTATGCGTTCTTCATAAATTCTTCTGCTTTCTCCACCATTTCATAGCTTCCGCAGAAAAAAGGAACTCTTTGGTGCAGCTCGGTGGGCTCAATCTCTAAAATTCTGGTAAATCCGTCGGTACATTTTCCGCCGGCCTGCTCCGCCAAAAACGCCATGGGATTGCATTCATAAAGCAAACGCAATTTTCCTTTTGGTGATTGGGATGTGGACGGATAAATATAGATGCCGCCTTTAATCATATTCCGGTGAAAATCGGATACCAAACTACCGATGTATCTCGAAGTATAAGGACGGTCGCCCTCTTCCAGCTGGCAATATTTAATATAATCTTTCACACCTTGGGGAAATTTAATGTAGTTCCCTTCATTAATAGAATAGATTTTTCCGGTTCGGGAAAATTGCATATTGGGATGAGAAAGGTAATACGTTCCCAAACTTGGATCGAGTGTAAAACCATTCACACCATTTCCAGTGGTGTACACAATCATCGTGGAAGATCCATAAACCACATAACCGGCAGCAATTTGATTCACTCCTTTTTGAAGAAAATCTTCCAATGAAACCGGTGTTCCAGGTTCAGTAACGCGACGATAAATTGAGAAAATGGTTCCCACCGAAACATTGACATCGATATTGGAAGATCCGTCGAGCGGATCGATCAGCACAACATATTTGCTTAAATGAGCATTTGAGCCGCATTTAATCTCAATAAAATCATCACTTTCTTCTGAGGCAATTCCGCACACCACTTCTCGCTGCGAAAGTGCTTCAATAAAAATGTCATTTGCTAAAACATCTAATTTTTGCTGCTCTTCACCCTGTATATTTTCGTGTCCTACCTTTCCAATAATATTGGCAATACCGGCCTTGTTCACCTCCCGGTTCACCACCTTGGACGCGAGGCGAATTGCGCTAAGCAAACGGGAAAGTTCACCCGTAGAATATTGAAAGTCCTCCTGCTTATCAATAATAAATTCGCCAAGGGTTTGAAAATTTTGTTCAGACATTTTTTTAGTTTTTGATTTCCAACAAATTTCGGAAAATTCTTTTAAACTATCAACGAAACACATTGGTTTAATTTATGTTTCGAAGATTTTCTTGCTTCATTCTTTCAACGACAAAGCAACTACACAGCTTTGACCGCGCCGTATAATTTTCTAACTTTGTCGCTTATTTCACTTTTACTTATGGATTACCTGAAAGGATTAAATGAAGCTCAATATGAAGCCGTAACCACACTCGAAGGACCTTTGATGGTACTTGCAGGTGCAGGTTCGGGAAAAACCCGTGTGCTTACTATGCGTATTGCTCATTTAATTACCAACTTGGTGGATCCATTCAATATCTTGGCGCTCACTTTCACCAATAAGGCGGCTAAGGAAATGAAGGAACGTATCGCAAAAGTAGTGGGAGAAAGTGAAGCAAAATCGCTGTGGATGGGTACCTTTCACTCGGTGTTTGCAAGGATTCTACGCGCAGAAGCGCATTACCTGGGATTCCCTTCCAACTTCACTATTTACGATGCGCAGGATTCGCTGAATGTCATTAAAAAAGTTTTGAAAGAACTGAATATTGATGCTGATCTTTATAAACCAAAAAAAGTGCAGCAGCGAATATCTACTTATAAAAATAACCTGATTACCGTAAAAGCATATTTCAATAATCCTGAACTCATAGAGGCCGATGAGCGCACCAACATGAAACACATGGGACTCATCTACCAAAAGTATGTAGATGTTTGCTACAGAAATGGCGCTATGGATTTTGATGATTTATTACTGAGAACCAATGAATTGCTCACCCGATTTCCGGAAGTACTTGCCAAATACCAGGATCGTTTTCGGTATATTTTGGTGGACGAGTATCAGGATACGAATCATTCGCAATACCTCATCGTTAAGGCATTGGCTTCGAAATTTGAAAACATCTGCGTGGTAGGTGATGATGCGCAATCGATTTACTCTTTTCGAGGGGCAAACATTTACAATATTCTTAACTTCAAGAAAGATTATCCGGACGCCAAAACCGTATCACTGGAGCAAAATTACCGGTCAACCCAAAATATTGTGAACGCCGCCAATGTCGTGATTTCAAAAAATGTGCAGCAATTTAAAAAGAATGTTTTTTCAGAGAATGAAGAGGGAGAAAAAATTAAAGTGTACCGCTCGCTTTCCGACGCTGATGAAGCGAATTTCGTAGCTGGAAATATCTGGAGCTTGCATCATTCTGACCAGCGAAAATTCAGCGATTTTGCGATTTTGTAC
>MKTK01000026.1:10720-12988 GCA_001898255.1 Chryseobacterium sp. 39-10
AAGAAAAGAGGTGAAGGACATGATCGCTTATCTGCGGTTGTTGGTGAATGAAAGCGACAGCGAAGCTCTTTTTAGAATCATCAACGTGCCGGCACGCGGAATTGGCGATACCACTCAGAATAAATTGATTGTTTTCGCAGATTCTCAAAATATTTCCGTCTCTCAGGTGTTGGATAACCTCGGATTTTATGCTCCGCAGCTTAATTTAAACAATGGAATTCTTGTCAAACTGTCGGATTTCTGGGCAATGATCAAAGCATTTCAGGTGTTGTTGAAAACCGAAAATGTTTACACTGTTGCCATGGAAGTGGCCAAACGCAGTGGATTGATTAAATTCCTAAAAGATGACCAAACACCAGAGGGAATTTCGCGCGTAGAAAACGTTCAGGAACTGATGAACTCTATGCAGGGTTTCATTGAAGAACAGCAACAATTGGAAGACGGAAACCCGTCATTATCTAATTTCCTGGAGAACATAGCACTTTCTGCCGATACGCAAAAAGATAAGGAAGACGACGGAACCGATAAGGTTTCACTAATGACCATTCACCTTTCCAAAGGATTAGAATTTCCGGTGGTGCATTTGGTGGGATTGGAAGAAAACCTTTTTCCCAGTTTCATGAGTACCTCTACCCGAGAAGAGCTGGAAGAAGAACGTCGCTTGTTTTATGTTGCATTGACAAGGGCTGAGAAACAGGCGTTTTTCACCTATGCCGTTTCACGTTTTCAGTGGGGTAAAATTACCGATGCAGAACCCTCCCGATTTTTGAGTGAAGTGGATGAAGAATATCTAGAATTTGTTAATCCGGCTACAGAAAGTAGATTTGTGAATCATTCAGGTTTAAAATCTACTATTTTTGATGAACTTCCAACTGAACCTCGTTTTTTTAAAAAGAAAGAAGAAAAGAAAACACTACAGCGATCTTCAGAAAACACACCACAACCATCAGCCCCAAAAAATTTAAAACCCATAGCTACTGCCAAAATAACGCACTCCAGCGGTGCAAGTTCCGAAAACATTGAGGTAGGCGACCGGGTGAGGCACGATCGTTTTGGTGTTGGTGAGGTTATTTTTCTGGACGGAACTGATCCTCAAAACATCAAAGCGAAAGTCAATTTTCAGCATGAAGGTGAAAAAAACCTGATACTTAAATTCGCAAAACTAACGAAGATTTAAGCGAGCAAGAGTTTAAATGTACTCTCGATGTTTTTTATCCATTTTTCATCATAATTCGGAAAGTGGTTCCTTTTCCCACTTCAGTTTGGGCAATTTTAATGTCGCCACGGTGGTATTCTTTCATGACTCTTTTGGCAAGCGATAAGCCCAGTCCCCAACCACGCTTTTTGGTGGAATAGCCAGCTTTGAAAGCATTTCGTGCCTGGAAAGCCGTCATTCCAGACCCCGAATCCTTCAGGTCGATGATGATGTTTTTGCTTTTCTCGTAAAGTTCTATTTCTAGCCGCCCTTCACCTTTCATCGCATCAACAGCATTTTTCACAATATTCTCAATAACCCAGCTCAGCAGGATTCTGTTATGTGGAATGAGAATTTCCTGATTGGGCAAAACCAGCATAAACGCCACTTTCTTGGAAATCCTTGATTTTAAATAATCATAATTCTGTTGCAGCGTTTCATTGATATTAAGGTCATTAAGCTCCGGAATAGAACCAATTTTCGAGAAGCGTTCGGAAATTGTTTTCAACCGGCTGATGTCGTTTTCTATTTCTTTCACACCTTCGCTGTTGCCATTTTCCATCCGCAAAATCTCGATCCATCCAATCATGGAGGAAAGCGGCGTACCGATTTGATGTGCGGTTTCCTTAGCCAACCCGGCCCACACATAGCCCTCATCTGTTTTCTTAATGGTGCGCAAAAACCAAAAAGAAAAAATTATGTAAGCCACAATCAGTAAACCCAAGATGTAAGGCGAGTACCGCAGGTTGTTCAGCAAATCGGAGTTGGTGTAAAAAACATATTGGTTATTTCCGTCGGGCATTTGCAGCTCGATGGGCTTGTAAGAATTTTCCATTTTCCGCAAAAGCTGCTGCATTCTCTCTGGATCTTTCTGTACATCTTCAGGGATATTTTTCTGAAAATCTATGCCTAGTGGTTTTTTGTTTTTGTCGGTTACGATCACGGGGATCGTGTTGTTGGTTTTACCGATCTGAAGCAACAAATCAAGTGTCATCGGGTCTTCAATAATGTCCTCCTGCTGATACTTCATGGCGGTGGCAAAAAGCTCGATTCGCCGTATTTCTTCTTTCCTC
>MKTK01000026.1:12995-22765 GCA_001898255.1 Chryseobacterium sp. 39-10
CGATAATGAAAAAAGAAGCCATCACGATGCCCGAAACAGCCAACGTGAGCAGCAAGTAAATGACCCAATTATTAATTTTCGAAAAAAAACTCCGCTGCTTCATAAGGTTACTTCAGAACGTTCAGCACTTTATAGAGCGCATCACTAAGGTTCGAACTTTGATAATTATTAAGAATTATGGCAAAAACATATTTTTTACCCTCTTTTGAACTGTGATAGCCGGCGAAGGATTTGGTGTCTTTCATGGTTCCGCTTTTCATTTTCATGCCATTTCCCTGGGTGGGAAATCCATCGAAGAATTCATTGAACCAAGGTTGTTTTCTGCTCCACAATAATGCCTGCACTTCGGCTCTTGCAGATACATAATTTTGGGGAGATAACCCACTTCCATCAGCAAAATTAATCATCGATGCATTGATGCCCTTCCCTTTCCAGAACTCTTTCAAATGATCGATTCCCGCCTCAAAACTTCCATTACCTTTCTTCTCTTTTGCTAAGGTTTTAATGAAAGTTTCGCCGTACAGGTTAATGCTTTTCCGCATAAACCAATAGACCATTTTATCTAAAGTGGGCGACTGATACTCCAACAATATATTACTTTTAGAACTTGCAGAAACCGCTTCACCATTGATTTTCTGCAATGAAGCAGTAGTTATTTTTCCATTAAGCTCTATTCCCGCCTCTTTCATCCACTTTCTAATTTCATTGGCCAACGTTAAAGGCGGATTTGGCATTGATCCTGAAACCGTAACCGCTTTTGCAGGAAGCGTTCCGTTGATATAAGCCACATCAGAAAAGGGTGCCGTAAAAATCAAACTTTGGTCAGTGTTGCCACCAGTTTTCAATTCATTGACCCATTTTACATTCGGCAGTTCCACATTGGTATTTTTCATTTCTTTACCATTCATGCTCAAATCAAACTGATTTTCGCGCCAGTTAACACTCCAAACTCCGGCTCCATAATAGTTTCCCGAATCGTTCCAAGGCCAACCTCCGGGAATGGTCTGGAAATCGAAATAAGAATCATCAACAACAAGGTCGCCAGAAATGGTTTTAATTTTATTTTGCTGGAGTGCAGTCATCAACTTTTGCTTAAAATTTTCGGGCTGATAACCTTCGTAACGCCAGCTTCCCAAAGTAGGATCACCATTGGAACTGATGATAAGATTACCGGAAAGATTATTTCCTGAAAGATGTCCACTGTAACCCACTGTTGTAGTGTATCGATAGTTTTTCCCCAAGTTTTCAAGCGCGGCAGCCGCAGTAAAGATTTTCTGGGTTGATGCCGTAGAAAGCCCCTGATTTCCGTGATATTCGTAGATGAAATTTCCTGCTTCATCAGCAACATAAAAAGACATATTGGCGGAATAAGCAGGTGTAGAACTCATCAAGTTTTTTACCGCGACATCCAATTGCTGAGCAACATTCTGCGAAAAAACCAACTGTGAAGCAAACAGCAGAACAGTGAAAATTTTGTTCATCTTAATTTTTAATTTCAAAGATAACGAATAATCTGCTTCTTCATTGTTGTGCACACCCCTTGAGGAAGAACTTTTTTCTCATCACTTTCCGTCTGCTTTTGCATAATTTTTTGATTTCTTGCTTTTTTTCATTATTTTCGTGTATCAAAGATGTTTGACTAATGGTTTATGATTTAGAACAGGAAAATAAGGAAATTCTCGCAAGGTACCGCGACCTGATTGCGAACACCTATCGAAGCTTGGATGAGGAGCAGAACAAAATCATCCGAAAGGCATTCGATATTGCGCTTGACGCACATAAGGATCAGCGGCGCAAAACCGGCGAACCCTATATTTACCATCCTATCGAGGTGGCAAAAATCGTGGCCAACGAAATAGGTTTGGGAGCCACTTCCATTGCCTGCGCACTGCTGCACGACGTGATTGAAGATTCGGATTATACCTATGAAGACATCAAAAAAATGTTTGGGCAGAAGATTGCCGATATCGTTAACGGATTGACGAAAATTTCGGTAATGAATCATCAGAATATCTCTGTTCAAAGTGAGAATTACCGCAAATTATTGCTTACCCTTTCTGAAGATTTCCGAGTGATTTTAATTAAAATTGCCGACCGCCTTCACAACATGCGAACGCTGGAAAGCATGGCGCCGGATAAACAAAAAAAGATTGCTTCGGAAACCGTTTACATCTACGCGCCGCTGGCGCACCGGCTGGGTTTGTATAATATTAAATCCGAACTGGAAGACCTTTCACTGAAATTCAATAACCCGGAAGTTTATTTTGATATTTCGGAAAAACTGGAACTCGCTAAAGAAAGTCGAGAGAGGTACATAGAAGAATTTAAGAAAGAAGTTTCCGAACAATTGATTGATGAAGGACTCAATTTCACCATTAAAGGAAGAGCAAAGGCCATTTCCAGCATCTACCGGAAAATGCTGAAACAGGGCGTAACCTTCGATGAAGTATATGATAATTACGCCATTAGAATCATCTATAAATCGGATGCGAAGAATGAAAAATTTCTGGCTTGGAAAATTTATTCCATTGTTACCGACCTTTACCACAGCAATCCGCAACGAATGCGAGACTGGATCTCTCAACCGCGATCTACTGGATACGAAAGTTTGCACCTGACTATATTAGGACCTGACAAAAAATGGATTGAAGTCCAGATTCGGTCCGAAAGAATGGACGATATTGCCGAAAAAGGAGTTGCAGCCCATTATAAATACAAGGAAGGATTCCATCAAACCTCGGATGAGAAAAATTTTGAGCGCTGGGTAACTGAAATTCGTGAGTTGCTGGAGAGCCAACAATCACTGTCCACATCAGAACTTTTAGACAATGTAAAGCTTAACCTTTATTCCAAAGAAGTTTTCGTATTTACCCCAAAAGGTGAAATTAAAATTTTACCTACCGGATCTACTGCCTTGGATTTTGCGTTTTCTGTACACTCCGATTTGGGGATGAAATGTTTGGGCGCCAAAGTAAACGGCAAATTGGTACCGATTTCTTACGTGCTTCAAAACGGCGACCAAGTGGACATTCTTTCGTCTCAAAACCAGAAACCAAAAGCAGACTGGCTGGATTTTGTGGTGACATCCAAGGCGAAATCCAAGATCAAAGCCATCCTTAATTCCGAGAAAAATCATTTGGTGGAAGAAGGAAAAGAAATTCTCCAACGAAAACTTCGCCATGCCAAGCTCAATTACAATGATGAGGAGATCAATAAGATGCAGAAATTTTTCGGGTTGAAAACCTCGCAGGAAATGTTCCTAAGATTCCAAAACGGACAGCTGGACACGAGCGATATTAAAAAATACACCGAAGGCAAAGGCCTTTTAAGCAATCTACTGCAAAGGTTTCGTAAATCGCCCGCTAAGAACGAAAATCTAATGGATGTGCCCGATACCAATCTGGACATGATTGTTTTCGGCAAAGAAGAACAGAAGATGAATTATAGTTTTGCGAAATGCTGCACCGTGATTCCGGGTGATAAAATTTTTGGATTCATTACCATTTCCGATGGTATTAAAGTTCATAACGACAATTGCCCGAATGCGATTAACCTGCGTGCACAGTACGATTATCGCGTGCTTCCTGCCAAATGGGTGAACGAAGAAAGTTTCCAAAACCGTATCAAAATTGAAATAGAGGGACTGGACAGAGTGGGAATGATCAATGACATTACCGCTGTCATCAGCAACAACATGAATATGGATATGAAAAGCATGTCCATTGAATCGAATAACGGGATTTTTCTTGGAAATATTCAATTGGAAGTAAAGAATAAGAACCAGCTCGAGGAAACTTTTAAACAACTCAAAAACATCAATGGTGTTTCGAGGGTTAGGCGGCTTTAAATCTGAGTGACAAAGGAATGATTTCTCAAAAATACTTCCGCCAATTTCTGCATCGGCTCCCATCTTCCGGTACCTTAATGATCTTTTGTGTGGCAGTGTCGTTGGTCATCGCCAATTCACCGCTGGCAACCTTTTTTCAGAAAATTTTAGATGTAGAAATCGGAAGCGAAATTTTTCAACTCAACTTTCCTGTAAGTTCTTGGATCAATGATGGATTAATGGCGGTTTTTTTTCTTTTGGTGGGCTTGGAGATTAAACAAGAATTTGTACAGGGCGAACTGCACGGTTTCAAAAAAGCGGCATTACCCATTGTGGCCGCACTGGGTGGAATGATGGTGCCTGCCCTGATTTTTTACCTTTTTAACCACGAAACCGGAGCGATGAATGGCTGGGCAATTCCTATTGCGACCGACATTGCTTTTTCGCTTGCTATCATTTCGATGTTGGGAAAAAGGGTGCCTATTTCCCTCAAAGTATTTCTCGCTGCGCTGGCTATTGTAGATGATTTGGGTGCAATTTTAGTCATTGCAATTTTCTATACCGAACATATACAGTGGAGTTTCATTGTTGGGGCTACTTTACTCACTATCGCACTTTTTGCACTGAATTATTGCAAAGTGAAAAAACTCATTTTCTACATTATACCGGGATTATTCTTATGGTATTTCATGCATCATTCCGGTATTCACGCGACTATTGCTGGCGTTGTATTAGCACTAACCATTCCGATGAAGTCGTCACCGGAATCAGTTTCTCCACTCAAAAAGCTGGAGCATCAACTGCATCTTCCGGTTCATTTTTTCATCCTCCCTGTTTTCGCGTTGGCGAATACCAACATTACTTTTACTGACACGATGTTTGCCGGACTAATTTCTCCTTTCTCACTGGGGATCATCGGTGGACTTTTCTTGGGCAAAGTGATTGGCATCTGCTTATTTTCATGGATTTTGATCAGGTTACGAATATGTTCGCTTCCCGATCAAAGTTCGTGGGTTCAGATGCTTGGCGTTGGCTTGTTGGCAGGAATTGGTTTTACAATGTCCATTTTCATTGCATTGCTTTCTTTTCCTGGTTGTGCTGAAATTCAGAATCAATCTAAGATTGCGGTTTTAGTGGCCTCGCTTTTTTCCGGTTTTTCCGGTTATCTGCTTTTAAAGTTTGCAGGTAAAAAGAGCTTGTCTATTAATTCAAAATAAAACAGACAGTTTTCATTTTAATTTAACGGTATGTGAAGGATTGGGCTCCTCCAAATCTGGCAAAATTTCAGATTGAAATCTCATGGTGCTTGCTGCAATTTCGTCGGCCATCATCTTTTCTACCCTTACTTTCTTAATGGCAATATTGAGTTCATTTCCCAAAAGTATAAGAATAATATTGATATTGACCCAAACCATGACCAATATAAATGAGCCAATAGATCCGTAAAGCAGGTTGTAGCGGGCAAAATCGCGCACATAAATCGCGAAAAAGTAGGTGAGCAGTACAAACAAAATAGTTGTAAAAATAGCACCCGGAACCGCTTGCTTAAAACTGGTAATTTTTAAACAGCCCACCCAGTAAAAAAGCGTGAGCAGTATAAAGTAAAAAAGTGGAAACGAAACAAAGCCAATCAGCCGCGACATGTTATCGACCAGCCATGAAATATTGATTTGTGGGGTAAATAGTTTCAGTACCACCTCACTATAATAAACCCCTAAAAGCGAGGCGATGATAAGCAGAACAAAAGCCATGGTAATAAAGAAAGCGACCATATACTCCTTCACTGCGCCCCGCTGAAGATTTGTATTGATGTTGAACCCATTGATCAGGGAATGCGTACCATTGGTGGCAAAAATCATTGCAAAAACAATGGTAAGATTACTGATGTTTTTCATATTGGGGATGATGAAATTGGTGATGTAATTGGAAACATCTTTCTGAATATGAGCCGGGAAAACATTCGGCATCAGCACCTCAAAAATATAGAACTGCAACTTGTCGTAATGGGGCAGATAAGGCAGTAACGAAAGCAAGAAGAGAATAAAGGGAAACAAGCTGAGGAAGAAACTCCAAGATATACTTGCGGCACTTCTGCCGATCTGCATTTTAAACACACCTTGCCCGTAAATTTCGAACATTTTCCACAGCGAAATCCCCAAAAAAGGAATATGGATTTGATCCAGCCACTTTCGGATTTTGATGAGAAACTGAGGTGTTTTTATCTGCATTCATCTATATTTGCAGAACAAAGATAATAAATGAGAATCAATTTAATCTGCATCGGAAAAACAGATGACCGTGAAATTGCGGGCTTGATCAGCTATTATCAAAACCGATTACCGAAACATTGGAATTTTTCTATCACCGAAATCCCCGACGTGAAAAACGCCAAAAATCTTTCGCCCGAGCTCATTAAAAAAGAAGAGGCAAAACTCTTTTCGCAATCCTTAGAAAGTGCTGATTATGTGGTCCTTTTAGATGAAAAAGGGAAACAATTTACGAGTCGCGAGTTTGCTGCTAAAATAGAAAACTGGATGAATGCTTCTACCAAAAGAGTCAGTTTCCTGATTGGTGGTGCTTATGGTTTTGCAGACGAGATTTATGAACGTGCTAATGAAAAAATGTCGCTGTCGAAAATGACTTTTACGCACCAGATGATCCGGCTATTTTTTGTGGAACAAATCTACCGCGCTGATCAAATCTTGCAGGGGAAACCCTATCATAATGATTAACAATGGCAACTGACCGTCCATCGTGCCATCAACCTTTTTTTGTACTTTTGCGTTATGACGAAAGATTTATCAATGCGCACCGTCACCGTAATGCGTTATATTTTACCGCTGCGAGAAGGAGGTTCTTTGCCTGCATTGGCTGAGGCGGACGATGACTTTAAGTATGTCCTGAAATTCAGAGGTGCCGGTCATGGTGTAAAAATGCTGATCTCAGAATTGTTGGGTGGAAAAATTGCGCAGGTTTTAGGACTTCACATTCCTGAACTTGTATTTGCTCATTTGGATGTAGATTTTGGAAGAACCGAAGCCGACGAAGAAATCCAGGATCTGCTAAAGTTTTCGGAAGGTTTAAATCTCGGATTGCATTTCTTATCGGGTGCCATTGCCTTCGATCCTTCCGTGAAGATTGATCCTTTGCTGGCTTCAAAAATTGTTTGGTTGGATGCATTTATTACCAATATTGATCGTACTTTCAAAAACACCAATCTTTTGATGTGGCATCAGGAATTGTGGGTAATCGATAATGGTGCATCATTTTATTTTCATCATAGTTGGCAAAATTTTGATGCTGCAGCAAAGTCACCTTTCAAATACGTTAAAGACCATGTGCTGCTAAAGCAAGCCACCATGCTGCAAGAAGCTGATGATGATGCGAAAACGGTACTGAACGACGATATTTTCCGTGAAATTGTGTCCTTAATTCCTTTGGAATGGCTGCAATGGCAAGATACCGATATGTCGCCAGAAGAAATTAAAGAAGTGTATTTCAATTTTATGAAAACACGTTTGAAAAACTCCGAAATATTTGTTAATGAAGCCATCAATGCAAGACGATAAATTATACGAGTATGCGGTAGTACGCCTTGTTCCAAAGGTGGAGCGCGAAGAGTTTTTCAACATTGGGTTGGTGATGTTCTCGAAGAAAGAAAAGTACATTCGGGTGGAGTTTCACCTGTGCAAAGATAAATTTCGGATGATGCACAACGAGCTCGATTTTGATGAGATTGAGAATAACCTGCGCCATTTTAACGATGTAGCCCAAGGAAATGCCAATGGCAGCGAAATTGCAAAACTCGAAATTCCGGAACGTTTCCGTTGGCTTACCGCAGTGCGTAGCGCAGTGATTCAGACCTCAAGACCACATCCCGGGAAAACCAGGAATCTGGACGAAACCTTTGAGCGTTTGTTTAAAGAATTGGTGGTGTAAAGAAAGATTAATGGATCAAGAAACCGGTTGCATTTTACAATACCTGTTTTCAATAAATTTCCGAATAATAGCAAAAAAGAAAAAGGCACTTAACAACAAAGTCAGGTGCCTTACATTTTTGTGGAGGATATCGGGATCGAACCGACCACCTTTAGACTGCCAGTCTAACGCTCTAGCCAGATGAGCTAATCCCCCATTTTCCTTTTTTGGATTTGCAATGATACAATTTTTTTAACAATTTACCCATTATTTTTTACAGCAACCAAAGAAAAAACGTACGGAACCTTATTTCCCAACTGCGGAATTCGGAATTTTCCTTTTTCGAATTCTTCGTTATGAGGAAAACAACCATAAGGAGACCAATCGTACTCATTGTACACCTTTAAATTTAACCCATTCGATACCAAACAAGTAAGAACTTCCGACGTGGGATGATTCCAAGTGATGTGCTGTTTTACAATGTCAGCATTTCGGTCGGCATAGGTGCCTTCGTTGGTTTCCACAATAGGTCCTTCGTTGAAATAACTGTATTTAATAAAAGTAAAATCGTCATCAAACATCCAAATAATGGGGTGAAATTCCACAAAAACCAATCGACCACCGGGTTTCAGAAAGTGTGAAATTACTTTTGCCCATCGATCCAAATCGGGCAACCAACCAATGGTGCCATAACTGGTATAAACAAGATCGAATTTTTCATCAAGAACATTCGGCAAATCATACACATCCGACAGCACAAAACGAGTGTTAGTACCACATTGCTTTGCCATGTCTTTCGCTGCTGCTATGGCCTTGTCCGAAAAGTCAACAGCGGTCACTTCTGCACCCATTCTGGATAACGATATGGAATCTTGCCCAAAGTGGCATTGCAAATGCAGAATTTTCTTACCTCGAATATCTCCTAAAAGATCAAGTTCGATAGAATTCAAGGAAGATCTTCCTTGCAGAAACTCATCCACAAAATAAAAGTCAGATTTCAAATGTGGCTCCACCTTGGCATTCCACGAATCCTTATTAATCGAAATGTAATTATCCATTGATTTACTCATTTCATTCTGCTATTAAATCTAAAAACATCTCAATAGCAATGGTTTGCTGCTCACCCGTAGCCAAATTTTTAACCGTAATTTTTTCTTCTGAAATTTCCTGTTCACCGAAGAAAACCAAGTTAGGAATTCCTTTTTTCTCGGCGTAAGTAAACTGTTTTTTAAGTTTAGCATCTTCCGGATAAAGCTCGGCGGCCACTCCGGCATTGCGCAGTTTTCTGATGACTCTCATTGCCTCAAGTGATTCGTTAATGCCGTAGTTAGCAAAAAGATACTGTACCGAATTGTGCTTACTTTCCGGAAACAAACCAAGATCTTCCATCACCAAATAAATTCTGTCAAGCCCAAAAGAAATCCCGATTCCCGGCATATTGGCGACACCAAAAACCTCCGTCAGGTTATCATACCTACCTCCACCACCAATGGATCCCATCTGTACTTCATCTGCTTTTACCTCGAAAATGGCACCGGTATAATAATCTAAACCTCGGGCCAAAGTAATATCAAACTTCAAATTATCTGTCGAAATGCCCAAATCCAGACACTTTTCGAAGATAAATTCAAGTTCACTCACCCCTTTCAGACCCGTATCATCATCAGCAAACTTCTGTTTAAGCACCAAAAGATTCTCCATAGAATCATCGCTCTGATCGAACAGGAAATCCAATTTGTCGATCGAGGTTTGGCTGATGTTTTTTTCGAGAAGTTCTTTCACCACACCGTCTTTTCCTATTTTATCGAGTTTGTCTAAAGCGACGGTAAACTCCACCAAATGCTTTGAGATACCCGCATATTCCGCCAAACCCGAAAGTATTTTTCGGTTGTTAAGATGAATGGTAACCGGGATTTTAAGTTCTGCAAAAGACTTCAGATAAAGCTGTACCAAATCTACCTCTTGCCATAAGCTTTCGCTGCCTACCACATCTGCATCGCACTGGTAAAATTCGCGAAACCTTCCT
>MKTK01000026.1:22774-65972 GCA_001898255.1 Chryseobacterium sp. 39-10
CGATCTGCCCGCCAAACTGGCTGAATCTGATAGCGCTTAAAGGGGAAAGTCAGCGTACCCTGATTCATGGCCACATATCTTGCAAATGGCACGGTAAGGTCGTATCTCAATGCTTTTTCTGACAACTGGGCAATCAGCTTTTGAGAATTTTTAGCCGCCCAATCTTCGTCTTTTGTTTTAGAGGCATAATCGCCTGAATTCAGAATTTTAAAAATAAGCCGGTCTCCCTCTTCGCCGTATTTTCCGGTGAGTGTGGAAAGGTTTTCAAAACTTGGTGTTTCTAAGGGCTGAAACCCAAAAAGTTCAAAATTCTTCTGTAAGATAGTAGTGATGTATCTTCTGCGGTACACTTCTTCCGCAGAAAAATCGCGGGTTCCTTTGGCTAAACTTGGCTTCATACAATTGATCTTCTTTGGCTCAACTTTTTTCTTTTGCCGAACCGAATGGATCGCAAAAATAAGCATTTGCCCGCGAATTCCGAAAAAACCATCAACTGGAGAACACAAACCTGTCGATCATTCTTTTACATGAATCTACACTCTTTCCAAAATGCCGATGATTTCTTCACCATAATTTTCGATTTTATGTTTACCAAAACCTTTAATATCAAGCAACTCTTCAGTTTTCAAAGGTTTATATTTGGCAATGGAAAGAAGTTCGTTGTTGGTGGCAATAAAGTACACCGGAAGTCGCTGATCTCTCGCTTTTTCACTTCGCCACAACTTTAGCGATTCCAGGATTTTGATTTCATCCGGATTGAGATCTTCATCTTTATCGGCAGAATACTTCTGGCTTTTCACCTCGTTTACCTGCAGATTCATTTCTTCGTAATAAAGAATAACCGACCAATAGGGATCGTGATCTTTTACAAATGCCGATTCATATTTAAGCACATTATGTTGGGCTAAAAACTTGTCGAGTGATTTCTGGTCGACAGCAATAAACTCGTCGGAAACACGTATTTTAAATAATTTTAGTCTCATGGTTTAATGATTTTATGGTTTATAAAAAATCCTGTACCGTTCTCGACGAGCAAGAACGGCAAGGATATGCTTTTATTTACTGCCCAGCAATACGAGCTCTTCCACACGTATTTCCGTGATGTACCTTTTAACACCGTCTTTATCGTCGTAGCTTCGGTAAACAATTTTGCCTTCCACGGCAATTTCTTTTCCTTTTTCCACGTACTTCTCCATAATGTCGGCAAGTTTGCCGTTAGCTACCAAATTGTGCCATTGTGTTTCCTCTACTTTTTCGCCTGCTGCATTGGTGTAATAATCTGTAGTTGCCATACTTACTTTCGCAATTTTACCGTTTTCAAACTGTACGGTTTCTACTTCTTTTCCTGTTCTACCGATAAGGGTAACTTTGTTTCTTAGTGACATGATCTTAGATTTTATAATTAAACATTAAAAATGCGGCTCACTGATTTTCCGCAAATCTCTGATGCAAAGATTCATCGGTAAAGAAAATTTAGTCGGTAAAGAATCATTTATTATCGTTTGTAGTCGTTTGCATCGTTTATAATTTTGAAAATCAATAAGTTATTAAAATCAAAAAACATTAAAAAATTCATAAAAATATCTTCCAAGCGAAAACCTTATCTTTGCATCCATTAAAATTACAGGAAAATGAATGCTTTTATTGAAGAATTACAATGGCGTGGATTATTTGCCGACATGATGCCGGGAACTGATGAACAACTGCAAAAGGAGATGACGACTGGTTACATTGGCTTCGACCCCACTGCAGATTCGTTGCATATCGGCAGTTTAATACAGATAAAAATATTAGCACATTTTCAACAGCATGGCCACAAACCAATCGCTTTGGTGGGTGGTGCAACAGGCATGATTGGCGACCCGTCCGGGAAATCAAACGAGCGAAACCTGCTGGATGAAGCCACCCTAAATCATTATGTGGATTGCCTTAAAAACCAGCTTTCTAAGTTTTTAAAATTCGATGGTGAAGGAGAAAACAAAGCCGAACTGGTGAACAATTATGACTGGATGAAAGAATTTTCTTTTCTGGATTTCATTCGTGATATCGGAAAGAACATTACCGTGAACTACATGATGGCCAAAGACTCCGTAAAGAAAAGATTTACCGGCGAAGGCGGCGCAGATGGGATGAGTTTTACCGAATTTACTTATCAACTTTTGCAAGGATATGATTTTCTACACCTCTACAAAGCCAAAAACGTCAAACTTCAAATGGGCGGTACCGACCAATGGGGCAACATTACCACCGGTACAGAGTTGATCCGCAGAAAAGCGCAGGGAGAAGCTTTTGCGCTTACTGTTCCTTTAATTACCAAAGCGGATGGCTCAAAATTTGGAAAATCGGAAAGTGGTGAAAATTACTGGCTCGATCCTAAACGAACTTCTCCATACCGCTTCTACCAATTTTGGCTGAATGCTACCGACGATGATGCCGAAAGATTTATCAAATTTTACACTTTTTTGGACAAGGCCGAAATTGAAACGCTTATTTCTGAACACAAAACTGCGCCACACGAAAGGAAACTGCAGAAAAAACTGGCTGAAGAAGTGACGGTTTGGGTGCATAACAGGGAAGAATACGAGAAAGCAGTTAAGGCCTCTGAAATCCTTTTTGGGCGATCTACGGCAGAAGACCTGGTGAATCTGGATGAGGCAACTTTCCTTGACATTTTTGATGGTGTTCCTCAAAAAGAAATGGCGAAATCGGAAATTATTGGGGCAAATATTGTAGACCTTATTTCGGAAAAAACAGGATTCCTCAAGTCAAAAGGCGAGGCCAGAAGAGAGCTGCAGCAAAACGCTATTTCGATCAATAAAGAGAAAGTAAACGATACCTTTGAAGTAACAGAAGATAACCTGATCGACGGACAATTTATCCTCATCCAAAAAGGGAAGAAAAATTATTTCATTGTGAAAACAGTGTAAGCTATTCTTTCAATAATTGAAAAACCACGCCACAAAAAGGCGTGGTTTTTTTTGGCTTTAACGGTCTAAAAAAGAGCAGAAAATACAAAATCTCCTTGGTAGAAATTCATCTGATAAAATGAAAAAAAACAACCATTTCGGATGTTCGCGCCATTACATTACAGCTTAAAAAATAAAAATAATGATTTACTAAATACCTAATAAATAGAAATAATCATTATAAATATGAAAACAAGGTAAACTCTATTGATTGATGGTAAACCTCCAAAAAACAAAATTAAACCAGCAACTAAAAGAAAGCATGCAAAGCTTGGCACCATCAGCAATAATAGGACAAAACAATGGAATTCAATCAAAATCCCGCAGAATCTTATTTAAAATCACTTGAACAAGAATATAGGTAAACATTATAATTAACTATTAATCAAATGTTAAAATATATTTGACTTAAATTAAAACTTTATATACAGAAGATTCTGAAATTATTTTAACAAAGAAGATGACAAATCAAGGTAAAAGTTTGAGATGAAAACTTAATTCCATGAGAACAGTAACAAAGGTAATCTATTATTTCATTAAACAAGCTAAAAAATTAATTATCATTATTAAATCAATTTTGTACTATTGTTATAAATAATTAAATGTAGTTAATTCTGTTTTTCAAGGCAATTCATCCTGAAAGCATCCTCTTTGCAGTACTCATTTTTCACTTTAAATTCCATGACGAAACGGTTTCAAAAAGTATTATCTTTGTGCTATGGATCTACATTTTTTGGTGCGTGAACCGCAAACGATTACCTCAAAAACACCACTTCTTATTTTGCTTCATGGCTATGGAAGCAATGAGCAGGATTTGTTTTCCTTCGTCCCTACTCTACCGGAAGATTGGTTGGTGGTGAGTTTCCGAGCACCGTTTTCTACGAATTATGGAGGATATTCATGGTTTGATATCGACCTGATGAACACCGACAATAGAATTGATGTGCAACAAGCTCAGGAATCCGAATCTGCTATTTTGGAGAACATCCTGAAAATCACGAATCATTACGGGCTTACCCACAATGAAACCCATCTTTGTGGTTTTTCGCAAGGCGGAATCCTGAGTTATGCATTGGCGCTTCAAAACCCGGAGCTTTTCTCGAAAGTAGCTTGCATGAGTTGTTACCCCGAAGAAAAAATGCTGACCAACATGGCCAAAAACAAAAAGAAATTGGAGCAGCTCCGTTTCTTTATTTCTCATGGTATTGATGATGCCGTAATCCCGATGGAATGGGGCCGAAAAGCGGCCGATATGCTTTACGAATTAGGGTGTTACTTCTCTTTCCGCGAGTACATGAGTGGTCATGGGGTGAACCAAAAAAACTATATGGATCTGATGGAGTTTTTTAAAAGCTGATCATGAAAAGCGTCCGGCCGATCTTGCTTTTCCTGTTATTGTTGTTTTCGTTGACAGAAGGTCAGGTGGTATTGCGCATCACGTCTTTGCCCAAAGACACCCCAAAAAATGCCAAAATTTACATGGCTTCCAACCTTAACGGTTGGAACCCCAAAGATTCTCTGTACGAACTGAAAAGAGACGTTGACGGAAGTTACACCACCTTAATTCCTTCCAATTCAGGAACAGTGGAATATAAATTCACACTTGGCAGCTGGGAAACCGCAGAAGCCAATGAAAAAGGAAACGCCATCGACAACAGAACCTTGATTGTGAGCAACAAGCCATCAACGGTTTTACAAGCTATATCTTCTTGGCAGCAGGCAAAAATACGGAACAATACCGTTTCACCCAATGTAAAAATACTCAGCGAAAACTTCGCCATCCCTCAGCTGAAAACGACACGAAGAATATGGATCTATCTTCCACAAGATTACGCTAATTCGGACAAAAGATACCCCGTTGTTTATATGGAAGATGGCCAAAACCTATTCAATGAAGCGCTATCTTTTGCCGGCGAATGGAAAGCAGATGAAACCATGGATGCGCTAGCCGATACTGGGAAACAAGCCATTATAGTAGGAATTGACAATGGCGGAGCCGAGCGGCTGAACGAGTATTCACCATGGGAAAACCCCAAGTATGGAGGTGGCCACGGTGAACATTATGCCGATTTTTTGGCGCAGACTTTAAAGCCCTTTATCGACAAAAATTACCGCACTTTACCTCAGCCCAAGAACACTGCATTGGTGGGCTCGTCGATGGGTGGTTTAATTTCCTTTTATACTGGTTTAAAGTATCCACAAAAGTTTGGCAAACTCGGAATTTTTAGCCCCAGTTTTTGGTTTGCAAAAAATGATGTGCTTTCTTATGTTCGAAAGAATTCAAAAGTAATTAAAAAGTCTAAGTTCTATTTTTTAGCGGGTAAAAAAGAATCTGCAGAAATGGTTTCGGATATTGAAGATGTCGTTAACGAAATGGTAAAAAAAAGAATATCTACAAGCCACATTAAAGTAAAAATAGACGACAACGGAACGCATTCTGAGCAGTATTGGTCTCAGGAATTTGGTGCGGCTTACCTATGGCTTTTTGCCCGTTAATACATAAAAAAAGAGGATACGTTGCGCATCCTCTTTTTTTATTTTACCCGTTTTATTTATTGCGGTGTTGCTTTTCTTTCTAAAACTTCATCCACCATACCAAAATCGCGTGCTTCAGTGGAAGTCATCCAATAATCACGATCCGATGATTTCTCTACCCACTCATACGATTGCCCTGAATGGTGTGCAATAATGTCGTAAAGCTCTTGTTTAAGCTTCAGCATCTCGCGAAGATTAATTTCCATATCCGAGGCCACACCTTGAGCACCACCAGAAGGTTGGTGAATCATTACGCGTGAATGTTTCAGTGCAGATCGTTTACCTTTTTCACCAGCCACCAAAAGCACAGCACCCATCGAAGCTGCCATTCCAGTACAGATGGTTGCAACATCTGGTTTAATGATTTGCATGGTGTCATAAATCCCCAATCCGGCATATACACTACCTCCAGGAGAATTAATGTAAATCTGAATATCTTTCGACGCATCCGAACTTTCCAGGAACAGCAACTGTGCCGTCACGATATTCGCCACCTGATCGTCGATCCCTGTGCCCAGGAAAATAATCCTGTCCATCATTAAACGCGAAAAAACGTCCATTTGCGCTACGTTCAGTCGTCGCTCTTCCATAATATACGGCGTAAGATTGGTCGGGTTGAACATACCCATGTACTGATCCGTTGCCAATCCACTGTTTCCTAAATGTTTTACAGAGAAATCTCTGAAATCTTTTTTGATATCCATTGTCAATTATTTTCTATGTATTATTCTAAAATTCCACTTTTGCAGCGGATTGTATTTTTCACTTTGTCAAGGTACGCAAACTGTGTTCCATCGCCAAAAATCCGCCAAACTGTCACAAGATTCGATAGAGCTTTTCGTCGAGTTGCTTGCGAAGTTGATTCAAGTTCATGATTTGCCGATAAGTTTCGTCCTGATCCTGAGATTCCTCTAGGTTATTCTTCAAATCATTGATGATTTTGTTGACGAATTCTCTTTTGTGCCGGTAAATAACATCTTCCACAATTTTGGGCACCAATTCTTCCTCGGTTCTGAAAAAAATCTGATGTTTGGACCAATCGCTGGTTTCATAAGGTTCCAACAAAGCATTAACGACCAAACCTGCAACATTTTCGTCCATCAGGGTTTTAAAGAAATCTCCGGAACGCAGTTCGTTTTCGGCAATTCCGATTTTAATTTCTTCAATAATCTTTTGGTTTAACAGCGACTGCACTACATAGCCGTCCTCTTCCAAATGGGCAATAATTTCTTCGATTACCGTGATTTGATATTCATGATCTTCCTGATCTTTACGATCCAGAACGCGATCGCCATATTTCAGCATCAACTCCACCAGTTTTTCTTCCAAAACCAGCAGCGGACTCACGGTTTCGAAAACATCTGCCACCTTCTCCAATTTTACAGTAGGTTGCGGAGAACGCTGTTGTGGTGCTGTGGAGTGCTGATTTCTGATCTGTTTCTGAACGTTCAGTTCATTAAAAAGAGACTGTTCCGACAGTGCAAACCGTGCCGAAATTTCCTTTAAATAAACCTCCTGCTTTAGGGCATTCTGAACAAATGCCACCGATTTCACAATATCACGAATGGCCTCTGCTTTTCGAATCGGATCGTCGCCCGCCTCTTTCAGCAGAATTTCAGCTTTAAAATCAATAAAATCCTTCGCCTGTGTTTTAATGAAATTTTCCACATATTCCTGCGGATGCTTCCGCGAAAAAGAGTCAGGATCGTCGCCATCAGGAAAAAGTAAAATCCGGATGTTCATGGACTCCGACAACAGCATATCTATACTTCGGAAGCTCGCTTTTATTCCTGCCGCATCACCATCAAACAGTAAGGTCACATTTTCGGTAAGTCGCTTGATAAGCTTGATTTGCTCTGCGGTGAGTGCTGTTCCGGAGCTGGAAACTACATTCTCAATTCCGGCCTGATGCAGCGCAATCACATCCATATAACCCTCAACCAATAGACAGAGGTTATTTTTAGAAATGGCCTGTTTTCCCTGGTTTAACCCGTAAAGTACGTTGGATTTATGGTAAATTTCGGTTTCGGGCGAGTTGAGATATTTAGCTGTTTTTACGTTATTTTTGAGAATCCGCGCACCAAATCCCAGGACACGTCCCGAGAAACTGTGAATGGGGAACATCACCCGCTCCCGAAAACGATCTACCCCATTGGGCGCATTTTCCGGAAAAACAGAGAGCCCCGATTTTTCCAAAATTTCTTTGGAATATCCTTTATCTAAAGCATATTCTGTAAATGCATTCTTTTGCTCTGGCGAATACCCTAGCTGAAACTTCCTCAGCATTTCCTCGCGCAGCTCCCGCTCTTTAAAATAGGAATAGCCGATGGACCTGCCTTCTTCGGTTTCAAAAAGCTGATGCTGGAAGAAATCGCTGGCTACTTCATGTATTTTGTAGAGTAGTTCTTTGTCAGTTTGCTGCTGTTTTTCATCTTCGGTATACTCGCGGCGGTTTTCCTCGACCTCGATTCCATATTTTTTGGCCGCATAGCGAAGCGCTTCAGGATAGGTAAAATTCTCGATTTCCATTAAAAAAGAAATGGCATTCCCTCCTTTTCCCGAGGAAAAATCTTTCCATATTTGTTTACTGGGCGAAACGACGAAACTGGGTGTTTTTTCATCATGAAACGGACTTAAACCCTTAAAGTTGGAGCCCGCCCGTTTCAGCTGCACATATTCACCAACAATCTCTTCCACCCGAATGGCAGCGAAAATTTTGTCGATCGTTTCTTTGGTAATCATGCTGTAAAAATAGGAAATTAGTTGGAAGCCAAAACTTGGAAATTAGAACTATTTAAGTATTTTTGAAAAAAATTCGTTGCAAAAAAACCGCCTCTATGGAATTATTAGAAATTCAAAACCATGGAATTTAAAATCAACACCGTCGATGAGTGGCCGCTTGTCACCGATCAAATTATACCCCAGCTTCAGCATCCCATTCTTTTACTTAAAGGCAATTTAGGGGCTGGCAAAACCACCTTCACACAGTTTCTGCTAAAAGCGTTGGGAAGCCAAGACGTGGTATCTTCTCCCACTTATGCTATTGTCAACCAGTACCATTCACCCAAGGGTAAAATTTTTCACTTTGATCTTTATCGCATGAACAGTATTGATGAAGTGTATGATATCGGGATCGACGAATACCTGGAAGGCGCCGTGCTGAACATTATTGAGTGGCCCGAAATTTACGAGGAAGAACTTGCTGCATGGCCGCATCACGAAATAACAATTGAAACGTCAGCCAACGGGCGTATCATCAATTTCCGCTGAATAATTTCTTTCCGTACAGTAAATCCTTATCTTTGCTCTTTTAATTGCTGAGCTTAGTGAAATTTCATTCCTAAAAAAAGATGAGTAGTACACACGTTTTTACCCCGTTTTCCGAAGAGGATCTAATCCCGAAAGAAGAAAAACTGGAGATTATAAAAAGAGGAAAACAATACAGTATCGGGGTACCAAAAGAAACCTGTCTCAATGAAAGACGCACCTGCATCACACCAGATGCAGTACAAGTTTTGGTAGCGCACGGCCATCAAATTACAGTAGAGGCCGGTGCAGGAGAAGGTTCTTTTTTCACCGATCTGCAATATTCAGAATCGGGTGCCAAAATTACGAACGACCCACAGGAAGCATTTCAGCAAGATTTGGTACTGAAAATTAATCCTCCCACCACCGAAGAAATCGAGTACCTTAAACCTTGTACGTATTTGGTTTCGGCCCTTCAAATCAATTTGCGGGATCAAGACTATTTCAAAAAACTATCAGAAAAAAAGGTCAATGCAATTGCCTTCGAATTTATTGTTGATGAATACAGGCAACTCTCGCTTGTTCGCCTTATCGGGGAAATTGCAGGCAATGTTGCCGTGCTTTATGCAGCAGAGCTTCTGGCGCTTTCCAACGGATTAATGCTGGGCGGAATTACCGGTGTTCGACCAACAGAAGTGGTGATTCTGGGCGCGGGAATTGTAGGCGAGTTTGCCACCAAAGCAGCTTTAGGTTTGGGTGCGAGTGTAAAAGTTTTTGATAACTCACTTTCAAAACTTCGTCGGTTACATATGATGGTTGACGGAAGAGTGCCCACTTCAATTATTGATCCTAAGGAACTCAACAAGAGTTTAAAAAGAGCCGATGTTGTGATTGGTGCTTTTTCAAAATACAGCGCATTTCCCGTTATTACTAAAGAAATGGTGATGGGCATGAAAAAAGGAAGCGTCATTATTGATGTAACCATCGATAACAGCAATGTTATTGAAACTTCTGAACTTACCGATATGGAGAATCCTTTTGTTGTGAAATACGGCGTTATTCACAGCGGCTTGCCCAATCTCACTTCCAAAATGCCGCGAACAACCACAAAAGCCATCTCCAATTTCTTCTTGAGTTATCTCCTTAATTATGACGAAGAAGGTGGTTTCGAAAACATGCTGGTTCGTAAAAATGAAATGAAACAGTCTTTGTACATGTACAAAGGTCGCCATACCAACAAAGGCATTTGCGACCGGTTCAACCTCACTTACCACGACATCAACCTTCTAATTTTCTAAATGAGAAAACTGAGATTTTTCCTCATCGGGCTTGTTCCCGGTTTGCTGATTATGTTTTTTATCCTGAACAAAAAAGGCGCAAGCTGCAGCGGATATCTGCCCAATTCAAGGGTTATTGCGGAGACATTGTCGAAAGAATTTCGTTACTCTGATAGCTTCCGAAAATCGCTGGAAGACAATGCTCTTGATGATCGTTTCCTGCGAGACAGCATCATCACCAAGGGCGAAATCGATTTCGACAAAAGCCATGCGCAGAAGCAACCCTGCCCCGATTATGTGATCGTTTACCCCAAAAAAAATCCGCGGTACGAGGTAACGTTTGAAAAGTGCAACAACAGCGCAAATTTCAAATCGCTAAAAAAACTTTAATCCGTTAACACTCAGCAACATTGACAGCAATTGCCAAACCTCCCTCCGAAGTTTCCTTGAAACGATCGCTCATACTCTGTGCAGTTTCCCACATGGTTTTAATGACCTCATCTAAGGATACCCTGGCTTTCGTGGGATCACTCTCTATGGCGATATTTGCGGCGGTGATGGCTTTGATGGCCCCCATCGAATTGCGCTCAATACAGGGAATCTGAACCAAACCAGCAATTGGATCGCAGGTTAAACCCAAATGATGTTCCATGGCAATTTCGGCAGCCATTAAAACCTGAGACGGCGTGCCACCCAATATTTCGGTGAGTCCCGCCGCAGCCATAGCAGAGGAAACCCCTACTTCTGCCTGACAGCCGCCCATGGCCGCAGAAATGGTGGCGTTTTTTTTGAACAGCGTTCCTATTTCTCCCGCAACCAATAAAAAACGGATAATGGCGTCTTCACTATTAAACTCGGTGAAGGCCTGAGAATACATTAAAACGGCAGGAATCACACCACTTGCGCCATTAGTTGGTGCGGTAATAATTCGGCCAAAGCTTGCATTTTCTTCGTTGACGGCAAGTGCAAAACACGACACCCATTTGCTGATATTATTGAAGGTCTCCTCTGCATCTACCACCAACTGAAACCATTCTTCAATATTACGGTAGGTATGCTCACCAAGAAGCTTACGATTGAGCCCGGGCGCTCGCCGCGTAACGCTGAGCCCACCCGGCAAAATGCCTTCCTTGTTTACACCTTTGTAAATACACTCTTTAATCTGCTGCCAGATGTAGAGTGCTTCCGCAGCGGTTTCCTCGGCTGTTCGCCATGATTCTTCATTTAGAAAAATAAGATCAGATATTCTTTCCAGTCCCAGTTTTTCTACATTTCTAAGCAGATCATTTCCATGATGACATGGGTAAAGCGTGCGCACACACTGCTCCTCCATTGAGTTTTCATTTTGAGTAGCGATAAATCCTCCGCCAACAGAGTAATAATCCTGCACCAACTCATCGCCATTATTAAAAATCGCTTTGAATATCATTCCGTTCGGATGAAAATCCAGCGTTTTATTTTTATTCAGTATCAAATGATGTCCATATACAAAGGGAATCAATTTCTCACCACCCAAAATCAGTTCATCGGTTGTCTTAATGATTTCAATTTTTTGATCAATGGTTGTGGTATCAATGGTTTTAAAGTTTTCGCCAGAAAGTCCTAGCATCCCGGCAACATCGGTACCATGACCAATTCCTGTTTTTGCCAGCGACCCGAAAAACTCAACAAAAACCTCGCTCACGTTGCAAATTCCTTGTTCTCTTCTGATCAAATTGAGGAAACTTTCGGCGGCATTCCACGGCCCCATGGTATGTGAACTGGAAGGACCAATTCCCACCTTGATGATATCAAAAACACTGATTGACTCCATGATAAATACAACGTTTTAAAAAACAAATTTAGCTTTATTTTACCGATACGAAAGCTGCTGCTTCTAGGACTTAAAAATATCGGCAAGAATTTTCGAAACTTCTTTGGCGCGTGTCACCGGAAAAAGATGGGTGGCATTTTTGATGACATAATCTGGTTGAGAATATTTTGGAGGAAAAACGATATCCCGATCAGCAAGAATCTGAATTACTTTTTTGCTTTCTGCATGTTTCCATCCAGATATTTTTTCGATACTCCACTTCAGGTAGTATGGATCTCGCACTGTGAAATACTCCAGTAATCGAGGATTTTTGGGATCAATTATTTTTCGAAGAATAGTATAAGCAACAGCGGATTTTTCGCCAAATAATGAAACAGGCAAATACTTGGGGATTTTTGTAATGGCTCCTGCTTTCAGAAATCCGGATTTCTCAGTGTCCGACTTGATACTTCCCAAGATCACTACCTTTCTGGCGGGTTTAATGCTATCGATCTCCTGCACTACGACGCCTCCGAAAGAATAACCCAGTAACGCAAACGGCTCCGAATCATCAATTCTCGCTGCCATCCTTTGCACGTAATCCCTGAATTTTTCCCTATTTTTCGGCATCAGCCAATTCAGGAAAACAACTTGTAATCCTTCGGGAAACTGCAATTTTTCCAAGACTTTAAAATCGGCACCCAAACCGCTTACCACATAAAGTTTCATCGTTCAAAAATAAAGAAAGAGCAGGATATTCTGACTTTTAAAGGTTTCTTTTTTAGAAGAAATTTTGAAAATTTTTTCATACAAAAACACAGTAAAAACAACGCAAAATTTATGCAAATAATGCACTACGCTATAGAAATTCAATGTGTATCAATCTATTTTCGGTCCAAAAAGACTCATCAATCAGTTGACGACTAGCTTTACATTCATTTCAACATCATTGCTAATAAGCATATCTTCAAAAACGTTGTATTTGAGTCCAAAATGCTTTCGGTTAAAGCTAAATTTTGCGGAAGTAATAGTGGTGCCGGCAGCGCTATTTTCCACTTTCACAGGAAATGAAATAGTTTTATTGATTCCTTTGATCGTCAATACACCGGTCACATTGTACGGATAATTTTTATCTGAAGTTTTCTTTACCGATTTTATTTGAAAAGACGCCACAGGAAACTTTTCGGTATCAAAAAAATCGTCATTCTTAAGATGGGTTTCAAGAATTTTTTTCAGTTTTGGGCTTCCGTTCATGTCCTCTGCATCTATAGTGTTCATGTCGATTACAAAGCTTCCGCCAGTTAGTTCATTGCCAGTAAACGCCACGCTGCCGGATTTTAACTTTACAGTTCCAAAATGCGATTGGGATTCTGCTTTAAGGGTTTTGTACCCTTTCCAACGGATATCGGAATCAATAACTTTTCTGTTTTGTGCAGCTACCTTTACTGCCAAAACAACCAGCAGTAGCAGAACTGTCACCTTATTTAATAATGCCATAATTAACGTGATGAGATGATAGAAAAAACTCCGATTAAAAAACGGAGTTATGGTGGAATATGATTTTAATTTTTGAAAAAAGCGGCATAAAGAGCAGCACCACTGATGATTGTATGCTGATCCTTAACCAAATAAATCGGAATATCTTGCAACAACGCCTCCATTTTATCGCTAACGATAAAATGTTTGTAGAATTTTTTATCGACCAGGAATTTTTCCATCAGTAAAGCGAGTTCTCCAGTCAAAATTAATCCACCGGTAGCTTTAAGTTTTAGCACCAAACTATTGGCTTCGCGTGCCATAAAGATCAGGAAAGTTTCAACGGTCATTTTACAGGTTCGGTCTTCGTTTTCGAGCGCACCTTTAATAACGGCATCCACAAAATTTCCTTCATCGATGGCGTGGGTTAAAAAATTAGGTTGTATCTGGCGCTTGATGTCGCGGATGAAACGAAAAATATTAAACAAACCAGAAGCTGAAAGTACACTTTCCCAACTAACGATTCCATAAATTTCATTCAAAAACTGGTAAAACTCAATTTCATCGGCCGTTCTGGGTGAAAATTCGCAATGGCCGCCTTCTGTGGCAAAAGGCCGTAAAGTAGCACCATCCCAAAAAAGACCGGCTTCCCCCAATCCGGCTCCTGGCGCAAGAATGGCTACATTTCCGGGAGTGAAGTTGGCAGAGGTGTGGATGGGAAGAATTTTGTCATCAGCTACGTTCTCCAACCCGAAAGCGGAGGCCTCCAAATCATTGAGCAGGTACACTTTTTCAACGCCTACTGCATTGCGAATTTCTTCGGCATCCAATTTCCAAGGTAAACGTGGTGGCTCACTTTTGCCTCCTATGACGGGACCGGGAACCGCAACAGTTATCCGCGAAACACCGGCAACTGCATGGTCTGCGACAAACTGTTTCACCATTTCGGAAAACGATGCGTAATCGCTGGTAACATACTCGCTGGTGGCGACGGCAGTCACTTTCCGGTTTTCGGCTTTGTAAAGACCTACTGTTGTTTTTTCCTTTCTTAAATCTGCCGCAATTACCGTGATGCCATTATTTTGATCATTGGCAATGCCCGGTAAAAAAAGTTTGAAGTTATTGCTGTTATTCATTTTTTACATCTTAAAAACCAAAGATAATAATTGTTTTGAAAAAATATTTGTAAAAAAGAAAAACCTTTTCAAAAAAATTGAAAAGGTTCTCTTATGGCTGAAAAAATTTTTCTATTTCCCTAATGGAATGTTATAGCTGACACCTGCACCTAATGCACCTGCACTGTATTTTTGCGAACCAATTTCACCCGTTGTGCCGGTGAAAGTTTTCTGGTATTGTACTGCAAAATTCCAATTTCTGTCGTGGTATCCTATTTCCGGTTTGATGTAGAAACCACCATCAGGTCTGTTAACTGTTGCATTCGATGCTACTTTGGAATCACCAACGATAAATCCGTAACCCAAATCAGCGCCTAAATAAAAACCGGTTTGCTTAGGATAAATTCTAATCAATGCTGCTACAGGCACTACTCCAAAATCATTATTTTTTACAGTGACACCACTCACATCATTATTTCTTCCAAAAAAATGATTGTATCCTGTGGCGATACCTAACCCAAATCCTGGGGTCACCAAATTCTGATAAGCCACATCAAGACCAACATTCATCGACGCATTTTCCTGCGGAAGTGCTACACCTACATTACCTCCAACCTTGATCATATTTCTCATGCTGGCACTTTGTGCACTTACTAATCCGGCGGTCATTACTCCTAAAACAAGAATTGTTTTCTTCATTGATTTCATAATTTTAAATTTTAAATTTTACAGAAACAACACTTGTCAAAATCGTGCCAAAGCAATAGCAAATCGGCAAGAAATAAAGCAAGTAAAAACCCAAGCAATTGATAATCAGTACTGTTAATCTTAAAAAAATTAAACAATCATTTACATTAATGGCAGTAAAAGTAACTTCTGACAATAATGCAGCTTTGTGGACACAAAAAAGGAATCACTTCCCATGATTCCTATTGATTAATTGCCTACTACTTTTTTAAATCTTATCGCGAAGATCCACATATCCACCGCCATTGTAGCCATTTTTTAACCCTTGCGAGGTAAGAAATTCTAATGCTTTGCCGCTTCTGTTGCCGCTACGGCAAAATAAAACTACCGGTTTGTCAATGCCCAGAATCTCATCTTTTCTTTCTTCTACTTCTCCCAACGGAATATTTTCTGCACCATCGATGCTGCCGTCCATTTCGAGTTCCATGGGCTCTCTTACATCAATTAACTGGTAATTGCCCGATTTCAACACTTCTTCTAAACTCATGTTTTTATACTATTTTAGGGTTACACGTTATAAATGGTTGTGTAGAAACACAGCAAACAAATTTATAAAATAATGTTAGTTTTGCAATGCAATTTATGACACATTCTGCCGAGAAATATTCAGCGTTCATTAAAGCCAAAGCAAAGAAGTTTGGCTTTCAAGACTGCGGAATTTCCAAAGCTGAGTTTTTGGAAGCCGATGCTAAACCTTTGGAAAACTGGCTAAAAAGTAACTACCACGGAGAAATGTCGTACATGGAAAATCACTTTGACAAACGGCTCGATCCTACCCTTCTTGTAGAAGGTTCACGATCCGTCATTTCGCTTTCTTACAACTATTTTCCCAGCGAAAGTTTATTAACAAATGACAATTTCAAGATCTCTAAATATGCGTACGGCGAAGATTATCATGAGGTGATTAAGGCCATTCTTCGTGAAATGGTGCAAGAATTACAGCAGGAAATTGGTGATTTCCAATTTCGAATTTTTACCGATTCTGCACCCGTTTTGGAGCGCAGCTGGGCTCGTAAATCAGGCATTGGTTGGGTAGGGAAAAATGCAAACCTCATCACGAAACAAAAAGGATCATTCTTTTTTTTGGCCGAGATTATTTGTGATCTTGATCTGCAGACCGATTCGGCAACAACCGATCATTGTGGATCTTGCACTAAGTGCATCGATGCGTGCCCCACCGATGCGATAGTAAATAATAGAGTAATTGACGGCAGCAAATGCATTTCGTATGCCACAATAGAACTCAAAAACGAAATCCCAGATACCTTTAAAAACAACATGGAAGATTGGATGTTTGGCTGCGATATTTGCCAGGATGTTTGCCCTTGGAATCGTTTTTCGGCACCCACCTTGGAAGAAAAATTTAAGCCCAATGCTCATTTAAAATCTTTTCACAAAGAAGATTGGAAGGAAATAACGCAAGAACTATTCTCCGAGATTTTCCGGAAATCGCCTGTGAAAAGAACAAAATTCGCAGGATTGCAACGCAATATCTCGTTTTTGGATGGGTGATAAATACTAGTGATGGAAAACATCATCATATTTAACTCCTGCTTCAATGCTTACCGGTAAAAAATTTTCTTCGGGCACAATGGGGCAGCTGTAATCGAAGGCATTGTAGGCACAATACGGTTGATAAGCCCGATTAAAATCGATCATGATTTTATGAGTCTTAGGAATTTTCAAATCCAAATATCGTCCTCCACCATAGGTTTCCTTTCCATTGGTTTCATCTCGAAACGGCAGAAAAAGGTGGTCTTCAAAACCTTTTTTCTGGATGAGTGTTAAACTTTGATAAACGGTTAAAGTTAATTTTTTGCCATCCAATATAAAGACAGCTTTACCGTACTCGCGATATGGCTTTGTTTTGCCTGAGGAAGTGGGAATCTCAAATGGCACCGCATTCTTTGTCAAAGTAAAGTCGGCCTCGATTCTATACTTGTTATTGATCGAGAAAAAAGGATGCGCTTTAAACTTGGCAAAATTTTCACCACGCAGCGGCGTTTCTTTCGGATTGAGATATTCGGCGTTGAGTTCTTGCTGAAATTTTCGGGCATCTCTCACCGCATTAGATGAGCAGGAGCCCATCAATACAACAACGCTTAATAAGAAGAACTTTTTCATTTTTTCTTTTTGCAATATTTTTTCCACATCGCCAAAAAGTAGTTTTCGTTACTACTGAAGTAATAAGGGAGTTCTACAAAATTTTTATCACGATAAAGTCCCAAATGCAGATAAACAGGTTTTGTCGCTTTATCACTTTTTAGTTCAAAAGAAAAAACATCTAAAAAATCGCTGGGCCTCTTTGCTGTTCTCACGGATGCTAAATGATCAATACCGATATTGGCTCCAAACTTTTTTTCAATCCAATCGCAATTTCGTTTTAACGAATCGGTCACTATATACTTTTGAAATCTTTTCGAAATATTGAAACCCTCAATCTCTGAATAATCCTTATTTTGGCATTTTGTAAAGATTGTTTGCGCAAAATTTTGAGCTACATTTTTACGTTCTTCGCTTACCCGACTCAGCGGAATGGTATCATAATATGAGCTACAACTTGTGAGGGAAAAGACGACCACTAAAATTTCTACAATTTTCATCATATTCTTTCTTATTCAATCTTATTGAACTTTTACTTTTCTGTTGTTAAACAATCACTACCCGGTAAATATCTGTTGCATTTCTTTTGATATGTTGCACATGAAAGCCACCACTTTCGGGAATTACTTCTTTCAAATCAAAAACTTTACACGCTTTGGGCAATCCTTTAAAAACCAGCGTAAACCAATAATCCTGAAGTGGCGGAACCATCGTCCATTCCGGGTACAGTGAGATGTTCTCATGATGAATAAGAGCACTTTGGTGATCCATACTTTCATCAATCAAAAAAGTACTGGGCCATATCCGGATGAGTGTCCCCAAATTGTAACTTGCGGGGAAACAGCAATGCACGATCACCTGCCGCTCCTCTTCAAATTTAGTTTGCAGCGACTCTAGGATTTCAGTAACGATTTCGGGTTTGGTCAGCGTTTCCATTGGTACTAAAAATCTAATACGGTTTCCTTTTAATGCGCCTGCAGCCAATTATCACCTACGCCCACTTCCACCAAAAGAGGAACCTGGGTATCGAAAGCCGATTCCATTTCTTTTTTAATAAGCGATTG
Organism: Chryseobacterium sp. 39-10; assembly: GCA_001898255.1. Classification (GTDB taxonomy): domain Bacteria; phylum Bacteroidota; class Bacteroidia; order Flavobacteriales; family Weeksellaceae; genus Kaistella. The sequence goes on from MKTK01000026.1 coordinate 41,096, forward strand.
GGCTTCTTGCACTTCATCTGCAGGTGCCTCAAAAACCAATTCGTCGTGTACCTGAAGCAACATCTTGGTTTTCATCTTTTTCGAGGTTAACTCCTGATCTATTTTAATCATCGCAATTTTAATAATATCTGCAGCACTCCCCTGAATTGGAGCATTTACCGCATTTCTCTCAGCGTGGGCCTTCACCACAAAATTGGCAGAATTAATGTCTTTTAAATGCCGCTTTCTATTCAGTATTGTTTCCACATAACCCGTATCCTGTGCTTTCTTTACTTGTTCCGCCATGTATTTTTTAAGTTCCGGATAAGTTTCAAAATAGTTCTGAATCATCTCCTTGGCTTCCGTACGAGATAATCCGGTTTGCTCGGCTAAACCAAAAGCACCTTGCCCGTAGATGATACCAAAATTGACGGTTTTCGCCTGTGAACGCTGGATTTTAGTGACTTCTTTTAGCGGAACGTTAAACAGTTTCGATGCCGTGGAAGCATGAATATCTTCGCCATGCTGAAAAGCATTGATCATATTCTCTTCTTTCGAAATTTCGGCAATCAGGCGAAGCTCTATCTGTGAATAATCGGCAGAAATAATCTTGTTTCCTTTATCTGCTTTAAAGGCACCACGAATTTGCTGCCCACGCAATGTTCGTATCGGAATGTTTTGCAAATTGGGGTTCACCGAAGCCAGACGACCTGTCGCCGCTGTGGTTTGGGAAAAGTTGGTATGCACGCGATGGTCATGCGGATCAATCTGCGCCGGCAAAGCATCCACATAGGTTGATTTCAACTTTTGCAAAGTTCTGTACTCCAAAATCAGAGGCACGATTTCATGTTTTGCAGCCAATTTCTGAAGCACATCTTCGGAGGTGGCATACTGTCCTGTTTTGGTTTTTTTGGCTTTTGGGTCGAGCTTTAGTTTTTCAAACAAAACTTCACCCAATTGCTTTGGTGAATTCATATTGAATGATTCATCAGACAACGCAAATATTTTGGTTTCCAGTTCTTTAAGGTCATTTTCCAGGTCTACACTTTCTTGCTTCAGCCATTCTTTATCTAATGCAATGCCCTGAAGCTCCATCTTGGCAAGCACTTTTACCAGAGGCATTTCTACGGCATAAAACAAATCTTCCAGATTTTCTTTTTTGAGTTGAGGGGCAAAAATTTCATACAATTGCCAGGTTACATCAGCATCTTCACCCGCATATTTCGTTTGTTCTTCCACAGAAACCGACCGTAAAGTGCGCTGGTTTTTTCCTTTCCCAATGAGCATTTCTATGGCTACAGGTTGATAATGAAGATAAACTTCGGCAAGATAATCCATGCCGTGTCTTCCGTCGGGATTCAGCAAATAGTGAGCAATCATCGTGTCGAAAATGGCACCTTCCACTTCAATGCCGTACTGTCGCAGTATTTTATAGTCGAATTTGAGGTTGTGCGCAATTTTCAGGAGCTCCTTTTTCTCGAATAGTGGCCGGAAAATTTCTAAAGTTTCCAATGCCTCTTCCCTATTTTCAGAGATAGGGATGTAATACGCCAATCCTTTTTCGTAGGAAAAACTCATCCCGATCAATTCTGCCTCCAGTTCATTTAAGGACGTGGTTTCGGTATCAAAACAAACTGCATTTCTGGCAAGGATATTTTGCACCAGCATTTTTTGTGCTTTGGGTGCATTGATGTACTGGTACAGGTGATTGGTAGTTTCTACCGTCGAATGGGTTTCAGTGGCTTGTGCCAGTTCCTCAAAATTTGCAAAAAGGTCAAGCTGCACTGCTCCGGATTTTGTTTCGGCTTTATCATAACGGGAAATCGTATTGGGATCAACAGGTTGATTTCCGTTGTTATTTTGATTGGCAGGCGCAAAGGCACGGTAAAGATTTTCGTAAAGACGGCGAAACTCGATCTCGTCGAAAACCTCTTTTACTTTATCAAAATCGGGCGTTTCCAGATCGTATTGTTCCTGATGAAACTCAATAGGTGTATCACAAAGAATGGTGGCCAACTTTTTCGAGAGGATGCCGCGCTCTGCAGAAGCTTCAACCTTCTCCCTCAGTTTTCCTTTAATCTGATCAGTATTCGCCAGGAGGTTTTCGATTGAGCCATATTCTTGTAAGAATTTTTTTGCGGTCTTTTCACCTACGCCGTCCAATCCAGGAATATTATCTACAGAGTCGCCCATCATCGCAAGAAAATCGATCACTTGTTTTGGATCTTTAATTTCGTATTTTGCTAACACTTCGGGAATACCAAGTATTTCAAATTCAGCACCTTTTAAACCTGGTTTATAAATTTTAACATTCTCAGTAACGCACTGGGCGAAATCTTTATCGGGCGTCACCATAAAAACTTTATATCCTTCCGCCTCGGCTTTGCAGGCAATGGTTCCTATCACATCGTCGGCTTCATACCCTTCTACTCCCAAAATAGGAACATGCATGGCCTCCAATATGCGGTGAATATAGGGAATGGCAATTTTAATGGCTTCAGGGGTTTCGCTGCGGTTGGCTTTGTACTCTGCATAATCTGCGGTACGCACACTGGCTTCTCCCACGTCGAAAACAACGGCCAAATGCGAGGGTCTTTCTCTTCTAATGAGCTCGATGAGGGAATTGGTGAATCCGAAAATCGCAGAAGTATCAATTCCTGTACTGGTTATTCTCGGACTTCGGATGAGGGCGTAATAGCCGCGGAATATCATGGCATAAGCATCAATGAGGAAGAGTCGCTTATCGTTTTCGTCGTGTGTCATACCGACAAAGATAGGGAAAAGATGCAAGGAAAAAACAAAAACCAAATACCGATTCCCAAGAAAAGACAGTATGGAAACGCCATCAATTACCTATGAAAAAAATGGAGTTAACGACGATCAAAATTTTGAATTTAATTACTAGTAACTAACTGTTTATGAATCACTTTTCGAGCTAATGTCGAGAAAAAACCACCGAGTAAAAATCCCATGGCAGCGCCCATTAGAATATCCAATGGAAAATGTACGCCTAAGTAAATTCGGCTGTATGAAACGACCAGTGCCCAGAAATAAAGCATCAATGGTAAATACCGATACCGCCGAAACAGCAGCATACTGATGAACGTGGCAATAAAAAAAGTGTTGGACGCATGACTGGAATAAAATCCAAACTGACCGCCACACTGTACTTCTCTTATCACATGATGCAATGCAGGATCATGGCAAGGACGAAGCCGGGCGATACCTGTTTTGAAAATTCCCGCCAACTGATCCGAAACCGTTACTCCTAAACCAATAAAGATTAAGATGAAAATCAAATTGCGAGGTTTGAAATTTTTATAAAGCAGGTAGAGAAAAATCACATACAGCGGGATCCAAATCCATGTACCGGAAATCATCTCCCAAAAGCGGTCGAACGGTGCGCTCCCCAAAGTGTTGAGGTACACAAAAACGTGCCGGTCTTCCTGAATGAGTTCGTGCATACTATCGGCTTACAGGACCTTGATGATCGTCGTTATCTGCGAGGTTTCCTTTTGCAGGCGCGGGTTCTGAGCTTGCATTCTTCTCCGCATCGTTTAACGGATTATAGTCCTGCGCTGCTTTTTTTACTTTATCAATTTCGCGCTTTATTTCGGAAACAGGATTATCGGTTTCCTTCATAATTTCGGTTTTCACATCCTCCATTGCGCCGCGCATTTTTCGCACACCGGCGCCCAAATCGCGGGCAATCTGCGGTAATTTATCGGGTCCAAATAAGACCACAATAGCCACAGCAATTAAAAGCATTTCGCCAATACTCAGTTCCATTTGGCAAATTTACAAAAGATTATGGTACAGCAATTTTTGACCGGGTTAAATTCTTCTTAAAAGATGAATACTTAGCCATTTCAATTCATATTGATGGGCATTTTAGATTATCAATTAATGGGTAAAATGGATAATAGTGATGCAATCAGCTTTAAAATTACTCTTCATCTATCTTCGTTTACGGTAGAAGACCATATAAACAATAACAGCACTGATTGACATCAGGATAAAGCCGAGAAAAAACGGTGCTCCCGGAAAAATAAACGGTGCATCGCTATGGGTAAAATAATAAAAAGTATTGGTCATGAGCGGAGGACCGACAATGGCCGTCAAACTGATCAAACTTGCCAAAGCCCCCTGCAATTCACCTTGTTCGTTTTTGGGAACCTCCGAAGAAATCACCGATTGCAGTGCAGGTCCGGCAATTCCACCTAAGCCGTACGGCACCAGAAAAGCAAACATCATCCAGCTATTGCTTGCAAATGCAAACAAAATCATCCCTACTGCATACAGCAACAAGCCATAAAAAATGCTTCGCTCGTCGCCAATTTTGGGTTGAATAATCCTGATTAAATACCCCTGAACCAAAGCGGCCATAAAACCCGAAACGCCTAAGGAAATACCCACCAGCTGCTCGTTCCAACCAAATTTATACATGGTAAAGAAAGTCCAGTTGGTTTGCACGGCGTGGCCTGCGATGTACACAAAAACCAACGCAGCAATAAGCCCAAGAATCTGCGGATACTTCCGAAGCCGAAGCAATGAACCCACCGGATTGGCACGTTTCCAATCAAATGGGCGACGATGTTCTTTGTCTAAACTTTCGGGCAGGATGAAAAGCCCGTAAAGGAAATTTATTAAACACAAAACTGACGCTGCATAAAACGGAACGCGAGGACCATAATGGCCTAAAACACCACCAATGACTGGGCCAATAATAAAACCCAAACCAAATGCTGCCCCAATCATTCCAAAGTTCTTGGCCCTATCTTCATCATTAGAAATATCAGCAATGTAGGCGCTCGCCGTGGTAATACTGGCTCCTGTAACTCCCGAGAAAATTCTACCCACAAAAAGCCAAAAAATAGTGGGCGCTACGGCCTGAATAAAAAAGTTGATTGAAAACCCCAGCAAAGAGAAAAGAATAATAGGCCTCCTTCCATACTTATCACTTAAGCCACCCAACACAGAGGCAAAAACAAACTGCATCCCCGCATATACAAAACTGAGCCAACCACCATATTGCGACGCTACACTAAGATCAGGGTTATGAATAAGTTCACGAATCAGTGCAGGAACTACAGGAATAACAATTCCCCAACCGGTAATATCGATCAGTAAGGTGATAAAAATAAATCCTATAGCAGCTGATTTCTGATTTTTTTTCATTGCGGTTTCAAAGATAGTTTTTTGAGCGTTGGCGGGCACAAAAAAGTGCAAATATCTTTTTTGCCAATTGCCACATTCTCGCTCAAACATAAGAAACCTCTGTGTGAATGCACCGGCGGAAAATTTCATGGGTATGATGAATGTTTGTTGATGTTTAATGGATAGATCGCAACGAACACATTTTTTCTTTGATAGCACCATTAAATAAAGCGATCGATTACCATTTGCCAACGACTTAAATGCAAAAAAAATCCTTTCACGATAATGCGGAAAGGATTAATTCATCAACAGCTTTTACAATGGGAATCATCTTTATTCACCCCTATTTTATTGAGGATGAGATACATCAAACACCAATTTGTAAGTGCATGAATCCACATATTGAGTCCGACCAATGCGGTCAGCCAAAACCAGTTGGGGTTTATGTAAATTCCCAGGAGTAAACTCCCAATAATCAATGTGCCGGCAATGGCGTGTACAATTCTTGTTTGCATAATACGCGTTTTTTATGATTTATTTCTTTTCGGCCACCATTCGGATTACATTGGCTTTTCCGATGTGGTACAAACCTTCGTTTAAAATTATTTCCGCTTCTTCCGCCATCAAAAAGTTAAAATCTGGAAGTTCTTTTTTTGTTTCTTCCAGACTGCAAAGCATTGACGCCTCTTTCGGACCTCCTGCTTTGGGGCTTTCCTGCTGATTGCGGATGTGCTTTTCTGAAAAACATTCTAGGATTAAAATACCACCGCTCTTTAAGTAAGATGAAACTTTTCGGTAATATTTTCCCCTATTTTCTTTCGGAAAATGAGCGAATATCAGCGCTATGGCATCAAAACTTTCCGGATCGTAACTGATTTCTTCCACCGAGCCCAAATCGTACTTCATCTGCACCTTGTTGTTAAAAGCCAAGATTTCCGCTTTCTTTTTTGCTTCAATACTCGCATCAAAAGCCGTCACTTCCCAACCCTTTTGCGCAGCATATACTGCATTTCGGCCTTCACCTTCCGCCGGCAAAAGAATTTTTCCTGTGTTGATTTTTAAAATTTGGCTTTTAAAAAATTCGTTTGGCACCATTCCGTAGGCATATTCTTTATCGCGGTAGCGCTGATTCCAAAAGTGATCCATCATCTTTATTTTAGTTAAACTTTTCAAGTGCGATCGTTGCAATGTGAATATGGGACAGCGATTCCTGTTTGCGGTTGAATGCTTCCGCTTTGGCATACAGATCAACAATGCATTCGTGCGCTGCAAAAACCGTAAAAAGTAAAGAATCTGTTCCTATCGCATCTGTGGCAAACCAGGTGTTGAGCTCATTGTCTGCCGCATTTTTATATCCTTTTACAGACTGATAAGAAAACGTTTTAACACCCGAAAGATTCAGAATTTTCTTGACTTCTTTTTCAAACTCTTCGATACAGGTGATGAGGACTAGTTTCATATTCATTTTGTTTTGTGTGTTATTTTTTAATGGTTTATTCTTCAAAACCTCATCGAAATCGGCAACCAATGAGGTTTTTGAATGGTATGAATCTTTACTCTTCAAAAGAAGATTGTTCGTCACCGATTTGCTGCTCCCATTTCTTTTTTTCTGTGATGTAATATACCAGCGGAACGACCACGAGCGTGAGTAACGTAGAAACGATTGCTCCAAAGACCAGGGAAATGGCCAGTCCCTGAAAAATCGGGTCAAACAGAATGATCACGGCACCGATAACGACGGCTCCTGTGGTGAGTAAAATCGGCGTGGTTCTTACGGCTCCGGCTTCGATGATGGCCTGTTTCATGGGAATTCCTTCTTTCAAGCGGATTTCGATAAAGTCGATCAGAAGAACGGAATTTCTTACCATGACGCCAGCCAAAGCAATCATTCCGATAAACGAGGTAGCGGTGAAAAATGCGCCTAAAAGCCAGTGACCAAGCACAATACCAATCAACGAAAGCCAACCATCATCACGATCGGTGTTTTAAAATTCTGAAACCAGCCGACTATCAGCATGTAAATAATGATGATCACCACTGCGAACGCCGTTCCCAAGTCCCTGAAAACCTCCAAAGTAATCTGCCATTCGCCATCCCATTTCACGGTATAGTTGTCCTCATCTTTGGGCTGATCCATGTACAATTCATTGATGGTGTAGCCCTTTGGGAGTTTAATCTTCTTGAGTTTTTTATCCATCCCGAGAATGGCATAAGCCGGACTTTCCAGTTTCCCCGCCATGTCGGCAAGAACGTACACCACCCTTTTCTGATCTTTTCTGTAAATGGTTTTATCCAGCGTTTTCTCCTCCACTTTTACCAGGTCGCTTGCGGGAATCATTCCGGTTTGCCCTTTGATTTTTAGTCCTGTAATATCCTGAATGGTGGATTTATCAGCATTGTTCAGCTTCATCACCATTTCCACAGGATCGTTGGATTTTTCGTCATAGAGATTTCCAATAGGATGTTCGCCGATCAGATAGGTCATATTCCCGACGATTTGTTGAGGTGCTACGCCGTTCAGCATGGCTTTTTCCTTATCCGGAACCAACCTGAATTCTTTTTGAGGCGCTTCCACCATCCAGTCAATATCCACGACATCATCGGTCTTCTTCAGAATATCTTCCACCTGTTTTGCCACTTTAATTTGCCCATCCTCGTCAGGCCCGTAAATTTCTGCGACAATGGTTGACAACACTGGCGGTCCGGGCGGCACTTCCACTATTTTTACATTCGCGCCATATTTAGCCGCTATTTTCTGAATGTCGGGACGAATATTTTTAGCCACCTCATGGCTTTGCGCATCCCGGTCTTCCTTGTGCAGAAGATTGACCTGAATATCCGCAGAATTGCTGCTTCCCCGCATATCATAATGCCGCACCAAACCATTAAAGGTAATCGGAGCCGAAGATCCCACATAGTTCTGATAATTCACCACTTCAGGAACGGTTTTCAGGTATTGGGCAATATCCTGCGTCACCGCCGAAGTTCTTTCCAGCGTGGTTCCTTCGGGCATATCAATCACCACTTGGATTTCATTTTTATTATCAAAAGGAAGCATTTTTACCGCCACCCATTTGGTGAAAAACGCTGCTACGGAAATCAATAATAAAACCACCGTAATCGCCATCATGGCAACTCTTTTTGATTTTGAATCTAAAAGTGGCAACTCTATCTTTTTATAGATTTTATAAATCCTGCTGGTTTCGAATCCCTGTTCCTCTTTATGTTCCTGATCATCTTTTACCTTTAATAAATGATAACCGAGATACGGCGTCACCGTTAAAGCTACAAAAAGCGACAACATCATCGCAATAGAAGCCCCAATCGGCATGGGCGACATATAAGGCCCCATCATCCCGGAGACGAAAGCCATTGGCAAAATCGCAGCAATCACAGTAAATGTGGCTAAAATAGTAGGATTTCCGACTTCATTAATGGCGTAAATGGCGGCCTGTTTGAACGGAAGTTTCTTCATGTGGAAATGCCTGTGCATATTTTCGGCTATAATGATGCTATCATCCACCACGATTCCCACCACGAAAACCAAGGCAAAAAGCGTAATCCTGTTCAGCGTGTACCCCAACATATAATAACTGAACAAGGTTAAAGCAAAGGTGAGCGGCACGGAAAAAAACACGACCAGACCACCTCTCCATCCCATCGCGAGCATTACCAGAACGGTGACGGCCAAAATAGCGACACCAAGATGCGTCAGAAGTTCCGACACTTTATGAGAAGCAGTTTCTCCGTAATTTCTGGTGACTTCAACATGCACATCATTGGGAATCAAATTCGTTTTCAATTCATCCACTTTGGCTAAAATCTTTTCGGAGATTTTCATGGCGTCCGCGCCTTTCACTTTGGAAACCGAAACCGTGACTGCAGGATATTCCGATTTGAATTTTTTACCGTTCTGCACCGCATTCCCATAGCCAAAACTGACATAATTGGCAGGATCCGAAGCACCGTCTTTTATCGTGGCGACCTGTTTCAGATACACCGGCATATTCTGCGAAGTTCCGATAACGAGATTTTCCACATCTTCGGCAGAATTCAGGAATTGCCCTGTTGTTAAAAGATATTCCGAGTCGTTAGAATCAAACTTTCCGGATTGTGAACTGCCATTATTGGCCTGAATCATCTGCATGACAGACAGGGCATCTACATTCAGTTCTGCCATTTTATCTTTATCCAAAATCACCTGCAGCTGGCGGTTTCTCCCTCCGATTACTTTGGTCAGGGAAACATCTTTTATTTTTTTGATTTCCGAAGATAATTCCTCTCCAATCTGACGAAGCTGAAAATCATTATAATGGGGATTATCACTCCACAATGTGAGCCCAAGCATCGGAACATCATCAATGGAACGGGTTTTCACCATTGGCTCCATTACGCCTTTTGGGAAGATATTTTTATTCTTCATCAGCTCATCGTAGAGCTTTACATAAGACCGTTCGGTGTCTTCGCCCACATAAAACTGAACAATCAGCATGGCTTGTCCGTTCATCGCCATTGCATGAATATGCTCTACCCCTTTGATGTTGGAAATCACCTTTTCCAGTGGTTTTACCACCCGGTTTTCCACTTCTTTCGGGCTGGCTCCCGGATAACCGACCATAACATCCGCCATCGGAATAATGATCTGGGGTTCTTCTTCCCTCGGTATTAATGTGGAGCTGTACACGCCAATCATCATCAACGCAATCATTAACAGAATCGTTAATTTTGAATTGATAAAAAACTCGGCGATACGTCCTGCGAATCCTTTTTCCATATTTTTTTTGTTTAAAGTTTAAAGCTTCAGGTTTAAAGTTTATCCAACGTTGAACATTAAACTTTGAACTATTTTATTTGAATTTTTGCGCCGTTATACAATTTCCCGTTAGAAGAAACGATGTAGGTTTCCTTAGGGTTTAAACCTGATAAAACCTCAATACGGTCTCCCACGGTTTTACCTGTTTTGAGCCATCTTAGCACCGCGGTACTTTGTGAACTTACCACGTAAACACCGGTGAGCTGACCATTTTCCACCAAAGCCGCTTTTGGGATCATCATACTTTCCTGAAAATCCTGATTGATTTTCCCTGAATTTTTAAACGGAAACTGTACATTCACGAACATACCTGGAAGCAGACCCGATCCGTTGTGAATATTGATTTTCACCATATATTGCCCACCCGAATTTGCCGCCGATTTACTGATTTCGGAAACCGTTCCTGAAACGGTTTTGTTCAGGGTTTTCAAAGTGACTTCTACCGGCATTCCGTTAGAAATTAGTGCAATATTCTGCTCCGAAACCAAAACCTGCGCCTGCAAAGAAGATGGCGATTCTATCGTCAGCAAAGGCATTCCCGGACTGGCCATATCGCCCTGTTCCGCATATTTTGCGGTAATCGTTCCCGAAATTGGTGCGGTGATGTTGGTGTAACGGTATTGCGCATTCACTTCGTTTTTCATTTGCTGGGCGGCCTGCAATCCGGCCTGCGCTATTTCGTAACGGGCTCTCATGTCGTCAAGCTCTTTTTGGGAAGCACTTTGGGATTGATAGAGATTCTGAAATCTTTCGTAATCTTTTTTGGCGATATTATAATTCGCTTGAGCTTGGGAAATCTGTGCATTCGCCTGTCCGCCTTTTGCCTGAATATCGGTTGCGTTGATGCTGACCAAAAGCTGACCTGCACTCACATTCTGCCCCACTTCTGCCTTCATGTTGGTGATGTAGCCCATCATTCTCGTCGAAACGTTGACTGAATTTTTAGCGACCAGTTTTCCGCTGGCAGAAGCTTGTGAAAGATCGTTAGCGACGGTTGTTTTGCTGACCGTTACCGTGACTGGTGCGTCTGTCAACTGTGCAGCTATTTTCTCATCCGAAGAGCAGCTTGACAACAGAAGCGTGCCGAGAAACAGCATTGAGTAAATGTATTTTTTCATGATTAAATTTTTCATTTTAATTATTATTTCGAAAAAATCCGGTTTGCGATCCTTCATTGCATTGAACCGTATTTTTCTTTTAATTTATTTTAACCCGTTTGGTTGGGAAACCATGCTCACTAGCCCCGATGGGAACGGCATCCTTTTTCTTTTTTGAAGTGGCAAAAAAGCGGTGGCAAAAAAGAAAAAGATACAGTGGACAGCGGGAAAAAGCTCCTAAAAATCTGCTACTGTTTTAAAAACTGCTCGTATTCCACGGCTACGTTGTGCTCGAAAACGGCTTGCTGATATTCCAGTTCTTTTTGGGACATGAGGGTTTCGGCGGAAAGCAGATCGGCGGATTTTTCCAACCCTTGTTCGTAACGGTTTTTGCGGATTCTGTAGGCCTCTTTGCTCTGTTCCAATGCCTGTTTGGTGAAAGTCAGTTTGGCGATGGCGTCTTCAATCTGCCGTCCGGCTTTGTTGAGTTCCAGCTGGCTTTGTTTGGAATATTGCTCGATTTCGGTTTCGGCTTTGGAACGTTCGGCTTTGTATTTTTCTTGCTCGCTTTTGGCCTTTAAGCCATCAAAGACATTCCATGAAAGCTGGATTCCCGCCAAATATCCATTGGCGTTGAACTGCGCGATTTTGTGATCATACATTTCAAAACTCCCGAAGGCATTGAGCCGGGGCAGAAACTTCGCTTTTGACGACTTCATCATCCAGTCGTAGGCCTCAAGGGATTTGTTGTAGGCCAGCAAATCTTTACGGTTGGGATTCAGCGTGGCGTCCGAAGTCGTCATATACGCTCTGTTTTCCAATGTTTCTGTGGGTTTGAGGATTTTATTTTCTGCATTTTCATCCAGCAAAAAGTATAAATAATCGGAAGCATTCCTGATGTTGGATTTTGCGGTCTGCATCTGGCTTTCGATCTCGCTGATGCGCACGTCCATGTACAATACCTCGGATTTCTGAACCATGCCGTTTTTGTAATAATTATCGATGACTTTTTTGTTGGCAAGGGTCGTTTTCTTTGCATTTTCAAGGGTTTCCAACATTTTGTAGGCCAGTTGAAGCATCATATACGATTTCTTGAGTTCAAACCGGACGAATTCTTTGGTTCTTTCGGTCTTGATATTCAGCACCTCTGCTTTTACCAGGCCTGCTTTTTTCTGATACACCGCATCTATGTTGATAATGGGTTGCTGTACTTCTATTTTCGTCGCAAAATTGGAGATGCTTTTCGGGTTGTTTAGGTGATCCGGATCAAAATCCATCATGGTGATTCTTTCCTGATTGAGCTTGGAACCAAATGCATACAGCGGGTTATTGGTATTGGAAAAAGTGTAGGACGCATTCACGTTGGGGAGGTACATAGCACGGGTACCCAGCAATTCGGCCTGCGCGAGTTCTGCTTCCTTCTTCGCCATTTTTATCTGAAGATTATGGTCGATACTCTTATTTTCCAGATCGGTTCTGGAGATGGAAACCACTTCCTGCGAAAACCCGAAAGTGATCATCGTGACGGTTATAACTGAAAATAATATTTTTCGCATTTCTCTTAATTTTTGACAAAATTAGATTGACGGAATCTATTGTACAGTAACCTTCATCACACAAGGGATTTTTGTGCAGAGAGCCAAAAAAAACCGCCTTTAAAGGCGGCTACAATTCATAAAATAGGGAAATACTATGCTATTATGATTCTTGGAATCATGGTGATTTTGGCTTTCACCGAATTGGAGATGAGGCAATTGGCTTCAGATTTATAAAGCACTTTTTCCGCTTTTTCCCTTTCGGATTCGTTATTGATGATTACCTCAGGTTCCAAGATCACCTCGGTCATCAGAAATCTACCTTCCACCTGCTCCAGTTTTCCTTGGGATTTGCATTCAAAATGAGAAAATTCAAGTTTTGAGTTTTCTGCTATGGCCAGAAATGTGGTCATCAGGCAGCTGCTTACCGCCGCGGTAAAAAGATGTTCGGGCGACCATATATTTTCCATCCCTTTCGGGAACTGCGGCGGCGTGGCAACTTCTACACGTTGAGCGATCTCGGGAGATGACATTTCTCCCTTTCTATCCTGTTTCCAGGAGATATTCACGTTATAATGATGTGCTTCCATTCTTCTATATTTTATTGTTAAGCCCCATCCATCCGCCTCCGTTGTAAACGTTGGTGTAGCCGTTATTTTTCAGGATTGCTTTTGCCGATGCGCTTCGCATTCCGGAGGCGCAGCAGGTAATAATGGTTTTGTTTTTGTCTTTCAGTCTGAAAAGATTCTGCGGAAGTTGATCGACCGGAATATTTAAAGAATTGGGAATATGCCCTCCCGCGTATTCACTTTTACTTCTCACATCCAGGATCACAGCTCCTTCTTTTATAAGCTCGGCGAAGTCGGTTTTTTCCAACCCGAACAGGTTTTTGATTGCCTCTAACATTTTAATTGATTTTTAAATTGATAGTGCAAATGTAGAGCTGCCACAAAAGCCGGTCAGTGATGTAAGTTACAATAGGGTAATTTTGTTTCGGGAAAGTTGTATTTGGCCATCGGTTTCAATCTGTTTGAGTACCCGGCTCACTGCTTCGCGCGTAATCCCCAATTCGTCAGCCAGTTGTTGATGGGTAACTGAAAGGGTTTTGGATTTATACAATTGGGCTTTTTGATTGAGCAGGTGCATCAATCGAGCATCTACGTTCTGGAATGCAACGGCGTTGACAACGCCCAGCAAATCCTCAAACCTGCGCTGGTATAAGCCGAAAATAAAATCGGTCCATTCCGGATATTTTTTCAACCAATCTTTGGCCTGCTGTAGAGAGATCATCAGGATTTCCGCCTCTTCTTCCACAACAGCTTTTACTTTGGAAGTCCCCTGGGTGAGCCCGGATAAAATAGAAGAAATGCAGCTTTCGCCGGGCGTGAGGTAATAGAGTAAAATTTCGCGGCCGTCTTCATCCGTCCGCGTCACTTTGATGCTGCCCGAAATCACCAAAGGAATATAATTGATGTAGGCATTGATATCCAATATCACGCTTCCGGCAGGAAACACTTTGAGATGGTCATTAGACGCTATTTCCTTTCTAAATTCGGGGTCTGAGATTCGGTTGATATGCATGTTCAAAGATACTGAAAAACAGAGATATTTTTATGCATTTGCACGCAGGAAGTGGTATTGTAAAGATATGACACATCGATATGACTCATTGATTTTTAAAGAATTAAACTGTAAACACTCCAATAATTAAGAACAAAAAAACAGCACCAATACGAATACTGGCGCTGTACTTTTTCAGTTGCTATAAGCATGGTCAACAGAACCTTATTTCACTTCTTCGAATTGGTTTGTAAGCAGAAGCCAAAAAATTTCTTACTGAAATGAAGATGGAAATCCAATTCGACGTGTAAACTTTGATAACAGCACAGGGAATTTTCACGACATGTCAAAAGCAATCCTATTTTTTTATTTTGTTGGTTTTCCAGCTTCCGGATGAACAAGACCAATGATCTCTTTAAGATGCTCAGGGTATTTTTTCAGTCCGTGCATTGTAGGGATATTTTTGTGGTAGTTAGAAAGTGTACTGTCAGCAAAATTAATAATGTAATAATAGAATTCTCCTGGAAGAAACATCTGACCAATTAAATCCTCTATTTTGGTAGAAGTCAGAACATCACTGTTTTCCTCAAGAAACTCAGGGAAATCATTCCAGACGTTTTTTAACGGATGTTCTTTTTGGGGTTTTACGATGTATTGATCCTTCGTGGATCTATTTATTTAACATATTTAGATCAGTCCGTATTCTATTGATCTTTTGATCAATTCCGATATTTTGGTACACGCTGTTTTCTGAAAAATATTTTTGCGATGGGTGGTTACAGTATGATAAGACAAATTCAATTGTTCGGAAATCTGTTTGGCCGACTTCCCTACCGCCAACAGAGACAGTATTTCAATTTCTCTTTTGGTAAGCTGAGCTTGGAAGAATTCTTTTTTTGTTGTATTTCCATATTGCATCTGGTGAAAATCATTGCGCCCTCCAATGCCCATTACGGTGACGGTATAGGGATTTTGCTGTGTCAGGTGGTTGATGTTTGTATGGATGTTCACCGCTTGCAATAACTTGCCATCACCATCTTTTGCAATGTGAAGGGACTGGTGATGGAACATCTCATAATTGCCGTTTTCCGTTTTCATACGGAAACAATAACTGCATTTTAGATTTTGCTGATGTTCAAAACCTATTTCCTGCATCTTTATTATAGTCATCCGTTCAGCATCCCTCACAAATGCTATATCCTCCGGATGGATCAAATCTATGATTTCTTTCAGATATTGTGGATATTTTTTTAACCCATGCATTTTTAGGATGTTGGGCTGAGGATTAATAATTGTACTGTCAAAAACATTAAGCGTGTAGTAGTAGAATTCTCCCAGTGCAAACATTTCCCCGATGAGCTGTTCCACAGAAACAGGCGTTATAATATTGTGACTGGTATTATGCAGCGTTCTTGGAAAAGCGTTCCAAATGGGCAGCAGTGGGTGCTCTTCCTTGGAATCGACTTTATAATCATTTTCGGTCATTGTTACATTTTTTTATAAAATTAACGAATTTTCTAATAAGAAATACCTCTTTTGAGGTATTTACTTGTATTATATTTTGGATTTAGCTTTGAGAAAAATAATAACCGTGAGAACTATTTTATTCAAAATCTACTTTTTGATGGTATTCTTATCAACCCAAATGCTGTTTTCTCAACAATCAGAGATCGTAAAAATCCTGAATGAAGCCCTAAAACAAGACCTCAAGATAGAAGTAAAGAATCATCATTTCAGCGATACGATTAAAATAATAAAACCTTATTCCATTATTAAAAATATACTTTCTGTAGAACTAAAGTATAGAAAAGGTGGGGAGTATCATAATGAAATGATACAGGTCCCACTATCGAAAATTAAAAGTGTTTCCAAAGATAGTAATGTGATTTTCGAAACCTTTGATGAAGAAGATGTGAAAATAATACAAGCGCATCCAGCAAGTGCAAAACAATTAGGTTATTTTAAATATCTATCTTCTGGTATTTTTTTCACAGGAATCCGCAATCAGCGTAAAAACAAATTTCTGGGAGAAGCCCTACAAAAAGCTTTTGCAAAAGCAGGATATAAAATTGAGTTGGGAAGCTGGTATGATTGAGATGGTTGTGGGAAGAAAACAGAAAAAAAAGACAAAATTTAAACTTTTAAAGCAAATAAAATTATGAAAACGAAATTAATTTTTGCCTTTTTGGCAACAGGTCTGTATCTAAACGTAAACGCACAGGCAAAGCACGATTATAAGCAAGGCTGCTGCAAACTGGTGGGGAAAATAATGTCTGCCGAGAGTTGCTATTGTGCAGGTTGTGCTGCAAATGATGAGAAAAACAGACAAGCCAAAGAAGCGGAAGACAAACGCGTGAAACAGGTAATTGCAAAAAAGGAAGAGGAAAAACGCCAGAAAGCGATTGAAGAAAATAGAAAGATGAATGAAAAAATAGCCGCAGAACGTAAGAAAGACAAAGAAAATGTGGTGCAATTAGGCTTTGCTAAACCAGATAAAAAAATAGAAAAAACATCTATTACTTCAAATAACAAAAATAGTCCTATTAAAGAGAAACTAACTATAGTTAGAGAAGGAAATAAATGGGATGGAAATGCAACCTATTACTTAAAAAATTATTTAGTAAATAAAAATGGAGAAAAAATATTGACAATTTCAAATGCTTATTTAGGTAATTTAGATACTTGGGGAGAAAATAATAATCTCTATGAACTAAGTGAGAAGCTTGAAATTGGATATAATTCATATTTTCATAAAGTTAATATAATTGATGAAAAGGGAGTAAAGAGAATTAAACGGGAAGATGTTATTAAATTAACTTCTTGCAATAATGGATTTTATTTATTAAAAGTTCCGATTTGGAAAAGTGAAATTTCGACTGATGGATGGGGCAGTAAAACCGTATCTGCCGATTACCAATTTATAGTATATGATGCGAAAAACAATAAAGAATACCCACTTAATTATAGAACCCGAAATTATGTATCAGGCTCTATGGACTTACAAAATATGGGTAAAAGTTGGTTAGAAATTATTAAAAACGCACCTTCACCAAGGGAAGATATCCTCGTAATAGTTGACATCGAGCCTTCTGCTCACGATATCAATAAAACAAATAATTACCTTGATTTTTATTATTTCGATTTGAAAGATAAAAAGTGGAAAACTTTAATACAGTTTTCAACATCTGACGAAATGAAAAAAAATTTAACAAGATAAATCTAAATTATTATGAAAACAAAATTAATATTGCTATTACTGCTCGGTTGGGCAGGAGTAGTGTGGGGGTAGGAAAATACTATTGATATTGCCAAAGCAAAGATTGTTGAAAAGGGAGAAAAGATAGACTCTCTTAATCAAAGGATGCAAGCTTTAAATAGAGAATTGCAAAGCACGAGATTAGGTAACGACCAACAACTTTCAAAATTAAAAGATCAACTCAGAACAGTTGAAAAAGCTCAAAAAATGATTGAAGATAGAGAATTGGAAATTTATCAGAAGAACCTCTATATATCATTAGTATCGTTACACACCATAAAACAAGATTTGAATGTAGTAAACTTATTAAATTCTACAAAGAAATTTTACAGTAATCTCAAAAGTGTTGGAAATCCAAAAGATTACCCTGAGTTTAATAATTGGTTGGTAGGTTTCAAACAAGAAATAGAACGCAAGAAGAAAAAAGATGCAAACTTATATCTTCTAAACTTGTTATTGAATGAAAAAAACGTTCTGACATTAACAAATTCTATCCCTACGTTGAGTTATTTTACTACAGGCATTTCTTCATATATAAGTTCGATTTCAGAGAATAATAAAAAGACTATTACTGAAGGACAGAATATGCTTATTTTAATATTGAAATTAGAAGAATTTAACAAGGTTGGATTTGAAAATAATGAGTTTTTATCTACAAATAAATTACAAGAAATAGAAACTTTGTATAATGAAATTCTTGAATCTCAGCTCAACTCTATTAATGAGAATGTAAATGATTTTTCTTTAAATAGAAAAGGAAGTACTAATTCTATTTTAAATTATTACACAGTTTTGGAAGAAAAATCTAAAACTTATGTAGTAAATCTTAAAGGAAAAAATCCTAATTGGAAATCTGAAATAAACAAACTATTATTTGCAACTCAATCATTTAATTCGGAGTTCGGGACTCTTCTTTTAAAAATCAAAGAAGAGATGGATAGTTATGTTGAAATATTAAAAAAATATGAAAATGATGAAACTATTGGAAAAAAAGTTCACTTAACATTGAAAGATTTATATGTTATGCAAAAAGATTTTGATACTACATACAAACCTAAACAATATCTTTTAAATGTTAATCAAATGTATTTAACACCTCAGAATAAAAACAACATTATGAAAAAACATATTATACTATTCGTGCTACTATGTTTTTGTAACTCTGTTCAAGCACAAAAAAAGCAGGTCAATACCAAACCCCAACCAACAACAGTAAAACCTAAAACAGCCATACCCGATAATTTTGAAAGTATTTCAAAATTATTACAAGACGGAAAAATTACTTTGTATGATGCGTACAATGCACAAGTGGATATAATTAATAAAATTCAGAAAAGCACATTTAACAAGCAAGTACCCGTGCAAACAGAGAACAAAAAAATTGTTTATCATACGATACTTCCTGTTGATAGTCCCGTAATATTTAATCTTAATGACAGAAGTATAGCATTTATAACATCAGCAAAATCGGAAAAATCAGAAATTTCCAAGAAAATATATCCCCAGATTATTTTTAATTTAAGTTCAAATGATGAAATAAAAATATTAGCATATAAAGAAGTGTATGGTGAAATTACTGATATTATCGTACAACTTCCTGAAGCTACAGAGCGTGTTGTTCTTGATGATAAAGGCGATATAATGCCATATCCATATACACGTAAAGAGAAAACGGTATATTTTTCTTATCTCAGTAATGATATAAATGCTCAAAAAAAACTTATGAACGCTATTAAAAATATAATTCTGCTTGTAAACTCCGATGTTGATTCGGATAATCCTAATAAAAAAACCCAAGTTACAACTACAGAGGATGATAAAGGAATGCGTATCGCTTTTAAACAGGAAAATTAAAAAATCAACACTATGAAAAACAAATTATACTATTCACAATATTTATAGCTTAAAACCATTTTTCTATTGTGTATGCTCAATAAAAAACTGATTTTTAAAATATGCAATCTCGCTTCACAGACCAAAACAAACTTGCCTCAGATTTCTATGCAGAAGTTTGGGTGGCTTGTCCTGTTTGCAGTAAAAAAGCCGTTGCCAAAACATTCTTAGAAAAGAAAGCCGCAAGATTGCAATGCCAAAATTGCGGCTACAACAAAGAAACTTCCATAGAATCAAAATTAAAAATAATCGGAGATACCGCAGAATGTTTAGATTCTGCCAATTCGTTTTTCGGCGCAGAACTTTGGCTGAAATACCCATTCAAAAACAATTTTTTTATTGCTTACAACGGAGAAGAGTTAGAATATCTGGAACAGTACATTTCTGCCGGATTGCGTGAACATAATAATAGAACAGGTTTCACATTGTTGGAAAAACTCCCAAAATTCTACCACGAAGCGAAGAATAGAGAATCGCTATTGAAGATTATTAATAAATTGAAGTATAAGTAATTGAAACCCAAGGATGAAATTTAAAATAAAACAAACCGAAAATTTATTACTTCACACTTTAACAAAAAAAATCGCTGTAAACATTACGTTTACAGCGATTTGCTAATTTATTTCAATCGATATTAATCAATGATAATTGCTACTTACTTCACTTCTTCGAAGTCGGCATCCTGAACATCGTCTGCACCGCCATTAGCAGCACCTCCTTGTTGTTGTCCAGCATCTGGTCCTGCTTGTTGACCTTGCGCATACATTTCTTCTGAAGCCGCCATCCAAGCTGCATCTAAAGCTTCTGTTTTGGTTTTAGTGGCATCAAAATCTTTAGCATCGAAAGATGTTTTAAGATCTGCTGCTGCCTTTTCAATAGCCGCTTTTTTATCAGCCGAAAGTTTGTCTCCAAATTCCTTCAACTGTTTTTCGGTTTGGAAGATCAATCCGTCTGCTTTGTTGTAAACCTCAACTTCCTCTTTTTTCTTAGCATCGGCTGCAGAGTTCTCTTGCGCTTCTTTTTTCATTCTTTCGATTTCTGCATCAGAAAGACCTGAAGACGCTTGTATTTTAATCGATTGCTCTTTACCGGTTCCTTTATCTTTCGCAGAAACGCTCAAGATACCGTTCGCATCAATATCGAAAGTTACTTCAATTTGAGGAACACCTCTCGGTGCAGGTGGAATGTCGGTCAGGTCAAATTTACCAATTTCCTTATTATCATTGAACATCGGTCTTTCACCTTGCCCTACTCTAATGCTTACTGCTGGCTGGTTATCGCTGGCTGTAGAGAACACTTCAGATTTTTTGGTTGGGATGGTGGTATTGGCATCAATTAATTTGGTGAATACAGATCCCATAGTTTCGATTCCCAATGAAAGCGGAGTTACATCAAGCAACAATACATCTTTCACGTCACCGGTTAAAACT
This sequence comes from Chryseobacterium sp. 39-10, assembly GCA_001898255.1. Classification (GTDB taxonomy): domain Bacteria; phylum Bacteroidota; class Bacteroidia; order Flavobacteriales; family Weeksellaceae; genus Kaistella. Next base: position 61,816 of record MKTK01000026.1, read on the forward strand.
CCACCTTGAATAGCGGCTCCTACAGCAACTACCTCATCTGGGTTCACCCCTTTTGAAGGTTTCTTACCGAAGAATTTTTCTACTTGTTCCTGAATGATTGGGATACGGGTAGAACCTCCTACCAAGATCACCTCATCGATATCCGATGTTGACAAACCTGCATCTGCCAATGCTTTTTTACAAGGATCCATAGAACGTCTAACCAAATCTGAGGAAAGCTGTTCGAATTTTGCTCTTGTTAATGTTTTCACCAAGTGCTTAGGACCTGATGCGGTTGCTGTAATATAAGGAAGGTTAATCTCTGTTTGTGATGCTGCAGACAATTCGATTTTCGCTTTTTCTGCGGCTTCTTTCAAACGTTGAAGTGCGATGGCATCTGCTTTTAAATCTACACCTTCTTCATTTTTAAATTCATCGACCAACCAGTTGATGATGACATCATCAAAATCATCACCACCCAAGTGCGTATCACCGTTGGTTGATAATACTTCGAAAACACCATCTCCTAAATCCAAGATAGAAATATCGAAAGTACCTCCTCCTAAGTCGTACACTGCAATCTTCTGGTCTTTATGGTTTTTATCTAAACCGTAAGCTAATGCGGCTGCAGTAGGCTCATTGATAATTCTCTCCACTTTAAGCCCAGCAATTTCACCAGCTTCTTTGGTTGCCTGCCGTTGTGCATCGTTGAAGTAAGCCGGAACGGTAATTACTGCTCTTGTTACTTCCTGACCCAGATAATCTTCTGCCGTTTTTTTCATTTTCTGCAAAATCATTGCTGAAATTTCCTGCGGTGTATACTCTCTGTCGTCAATTTTCACTTTAATGGTATCATTGGGCCCCGAAACTACAGTATAAGGAACTCTTGATACTTCGTTGGCATCATCTTTAAAATGAGTACCGATAAATCTTTTAATCGAATATACGGTATTGTGCGGGTTAGTAACGGCCTGTCTTTTTGCAGGGTCGCCAACCAATCTTTCTCCGTCTTTCGTAAATGCTACCACAGAAGGGGTTGTTCTTTTTCCTTCTGCATTAGGAATAACAACAGGGTCTTTACCCTCCATTACGGCAACACAAGAGTTGGTTGTTCCTAAGTCGATTCCAATTATTTTGCTCATATTATATATTTTTTTATTAATTCTTAATTTTTAAGATTTGTTACTCCATTCTCCAATTTTGTGCCGATACCAGAATTATGACAAATTGACAGCACAAAAAAACGCCAGCCCATTTTAGGACTGACGTTGATTTTCACACGTGCTTATTTCATTTTTTCAGTGTCAGTATATATTCTACCATTTTCTTAGCGGTCTCTTTACTCATTCCCGCATGTGGGGTCATGGGAACCTCGCCCCAGTTTCCTTTACCTCCTTCGATAATTTTGGCAGCAAGCTTATCCACATCCGCATTGGTATACTTATCGGCTACCTCTTGGTAGCTTGGGCCTACCAGTTTAGTATCCATTTTATGGCAGGTTAGGCAGTCTGCTCCTTCGATTAGGGCAAGACCTTCGTTTTTTCCTGAAGCCGCGTTGCCTGCATTAGCCACCGGTTCAGGCAACATTACATTGCTTTCCTGATTGGTTGTACTTTGCTGGGTGCATGAAATTACCGATAAAAAAACACTGAGAATCAAAAATTTATTCATAACTTTAACAAACTTAATAAGCACAAACTTACTACTTTTTTCTGGAACAATTACGCAAGATAAATGTCATTAAAAAGGTATGACTGTAATCATATAACCTTACCTTCAATCTTAGGTACCTTTGGGAAATATAAAATTATTAAGATATGAAATACTTACAAATTCTTGCCACCGCGGCATTCAGTTTTGCATTATTTTCTTGTGGAGGCGATAACAAATCAGAATCGATCCCAACTGCATCATCCGGGGCTTCTGCTGCTACAGAAAGCGCAGCTCCCGCAGCTTCTAATCCTTCTACTTACGACCCCAAAAGAGGCCTTGGTCCCCACGAAAACGTAGATGTCAGCAAGTTTGATCCCGCCATGGCAGCAGCCGGTAAAAAAATTGCCGAAGTAAAATGTACTTCTTGCCACAAACCAACCGATGAAAAATTGGTGGGTCCTGGCTGGAAGGGAGTTACTAAAAAACAAACACCAGAATGGATCATGAACTTCATCTCTAATCCCGATCCTATGATTAATGTGGATCCTGAACTTCAGAAACAGCTTGAGCTTTGCTTGGTAAGAATGCCTAATCAGGGGCTAAACGAGACCGAAGCACGTGAAGTGTTGGAGTATATGCGCGAGATTGATGGCGCTAAATAAATTGTTACCCTAATATAATTTAATATAAATCGTAATGAAAAGTTTAAAAATTTTTGGGCTTTCGGCAATTGCCATGCTATTGACCATGACCGGATGTAAACCAAAAGGAACCGAAAACGCCGTAAGTGGTGATGCCGCAGAACGCGTCTATGTAGCGCCCGGTAAATATGATGAGCTGTACAACTTCGTGAGTGGAGGATTCAACGGACAAGTGAACGTCTATGGACTGCCAAGTGGCCGGTTACTGAAAGTTCTTCCAGTATTTGCACAAAACCCGGAAAACGGATACGGCTACAGCGAGGAAACAAAACCCATGTTAGAAACCTCCCATGGATTTATTCCTTGGGATGATCAGCATCACTTGGAACTTTCAAAAACCAATGGAGAAATAGACGGCAGATGGCTCTTTGCTAATGCTAACAATACGCCACGAGTTGCCCGCCTTGACCTAAAAACCTTTAAAACAGCAGAAATTCTTGAAATTCCGAATTCTGCCGGTAACCACTCTTCTCCTTTCATCACCGAAAATACCGAATATGTGGTTGCAGGAACCAGATTTGCAGTTCCTACGGATGATGCCAATGGAGACGTACCTATTAACTCTTTTAAAGAAAATTTTAAAGGTGTAGTTTCTTTTATCGGTGTTAACCAGCAAACTGGGGATATGGATCTTTCTTTCCAGATAGAAGCTCCTGGAATCAACTTTGACCTGTCTCATGCCGGGAAAGGCAAATCGCACGACTGGTTCTTCTTCTCTTGCTATAATTCAGAAAAAGCCAATACATTATTGGAAGTAAACGCGTCTCAAAACGATAAAGACTTCATCATGGCCATCAACTGGAAAAAAGCAGCCGAACTGGCAAAAGCAGGAAAAGGAAGAATGGTGAACACTCAGTTTGCCCATAACAAATATGATGAAAACACCCACATGGCGACCTCTACCATGGAAAAACAAGTAAGGGTTCTTTCTGTAGAAGATATGAAAGGGGCAATGTACCTTATTCCATGTCCTAAATCGCCACACGGTTGTGATGTGGATCCTACTGGTGAATATATCATCGGATCAGGCAAATTGGCAGCGTTAATCCCTGTTTTCAGCTTCGATAAAATTCAGAAAGCCATTGCTGACAATGCTTTCAGCGGAAATTATGACGGCGTACAGGTTATTAAATACGAAGCCGCCCTGCACGGTGAAGTACAAAAACCAGGTTTAGGGCCACTCCACACCGAGTTTGACGGTAAGGGAAATGCCTACACTTCAATGTTCGTTTCCTCTGAAGTGGTGAAATGGAACATTAAAGATTTAAAAGTGCTCGACCGACAACCTACCTTCTACTCCGTAGGACACTTAATGGTTCCAGGTGGAGATACCAAAAAACCTTACGGTAAATACCTCGTTGCTTACAACAAAATCACCAAAGACCGCTTTCTGCCCACTGGCCCGGAACTGGCACAATCGGCTCAATTGTATGACATTAGTGGTGATAAAATGAAACTGTTGCTCGACTTCCCTACTTTTGGTGAACCTCACTATGCGCAAGCATGTCCAGCAGATCTTCTGTCGAAAAATCAAGTGAAATTCTTCAAAATTGCTGATAACAAAAACCCTTACGTTACCAAAGGTGAAGCTGAAAGCAAAGTGGTGAGAGAAGGAAATAAAGTGCATGTTTATATGACGGCTATCCGTTCCCACTTCGCACCAGACAATATTGAAGGGGTAAGAGTGGGTGATGAAGTGTACTTCCACGTTACCAATCTTGAACAGGATTGGGATGTGCCACACGGATTTGCAGTAAAAGGAAATCAAAACGCTGAACTCCTCATCATGCCAGGTGAAACATGTACGCTGAAATGGGTTCCTAG
>MKTK01000026.1:66068-89370 GCA_001898255.1 Chryseobacterium sp. 39-10
AGATAATGCGCAGAGTCCCATAAAACAAGGTGAAACAAAATAAATTCAATAAGGGCGGTTTTCACCGCCCTTCTTTTTTTGAGCCCATGGCAAGGTGATCGATTTCTGGATGTTACGACAGCATGTCTAAAAAAAGACAGAACCTTCACAAACCATCTTCAAAAAGTCATTAAATACCAACACAATGAAAAATTCTTCATTAAGTAAGCTGACACGAATACTGCTCGCCGTTTGTGGGCTGAGTCTTTTCGTCGCCATATTTGTTCCTTTGTGGGCCATTTACTTACAGGCACCGCAATACCCAGAAGGTTTGGTGATGTACCTGTGGCCAAGCAAAATCACCGGAGATTACCAAATCATCAATGGACTGAACCACTATATCGGTATGAAAACCATTCACGAAGAAGACTTTTGGGAATTCAAAGTTCTTCCCTATGCTCTTGGATTCTTCGGACTGCTCTGTTTAGCCGCCGCCTACCTGAACAAAAAATTCTGGCTTTACCTTACCACCATTGCTTTTATGGTTTTTGGCGTCGCTTTTATGGTCGATTTCTACCTTTGGGAATATGACTATGGACATCACCTTGATCCCAATGCTGCTATTGTGGTTCCCGGCATGTCTTATCAGCCACCTCTCATAGGTTTCAAACAACTCTTAAACTTTGGCGCCTATTCCTATCCAGATGCTGGCGGAATCATCATGTTTGCGGCTGCGGTAATTTTAGCTATCTTAGCATTCATGGAGTTTAAAAAGTCAAAAGCTGCTTAGCCACATGGCGCACCCATAAAAGAAATTGTAAAACAAGAACGACCTATAAAAATGAATGTTATGAAAATTTTAGCCATTGCAGGATCAATTGCGGCAGTTCTTTCCTGCACCCAAAGCGGGCCAAAAGACATTGCGCTGGGCAAAGACCAGTGCGACAACTGTAAAATGACCATTACCGATCTGAAATATGCAGCAGAGCTCATTACCGAAAAAGGCAAAGTATTTAAGTTTGATGATCTGAGTTGCATGTCGATGTATGAAAGTTCCAACCCTGAAAAAGCAGTAAAAGCCACAAAGTATGTGGTAGATTATCCATCGGGCAAATTTCTGGAACTCAAAAAAGCCACCCTCGTCAAAGGAGGCACCATTAAATCGCCGATGGGCGGAAATACACAGTCGTACCAAAATAAGGCAGCCGCTCAAAAGGCCGCTGCATCACAGGGCGCAAATGTAACCCAATAGTTTATGTTTAGAATAGCACTTCTTCTTTTTCCTTTTATGTTGTGGGCAAACACCTTGAAAGTGGGAAAAAACGAGCAGTTTAAAACCATCAAAGAAGCTGTCGCCGCTTCCAAAAGTGGCGACACTATTTTGGTGCAAAGTGGCGTTTATAAAGAAGGTAACATCAATATCACCAAACCCTTAACGCTGTTGGGGATTAATCGGCCGGTTTTGGATGGTGAAATGAAATACGAAATACTTTCTTTTCGCGCCAACCATATTTTTTTAAAAGGTTTCAAAATTATTAATTCCGGCGAAGACGAAATCGAGAACATCGGTGCAATACGACTTTACGACAGCCAGTACAGCACCATAGAAAATAATGTTTTCGAGAACAATTACTTCGGTGTTTATATTCAGCGAGGGTTTCGCTGCCTCATTCAAAACAACAAATTCTTGTCGTCTCGTTCTACATCTCAGGAGGGAATCGGTGACGGAATTCACGCGTGGGTAAGCCAGGAATTATGGATCAAAAACAATTATATAGAAGGCCATAAAGATGGTATTTACTTGGAAAAAGTAACTCAAACTTATGTTTATCATAACTATTCCAAAAACAATCTGCGGTACGGCCTGCACTTTATGTTTGCCAACGACAATGTGTATGTAGCCAACACTTTCGATAATAACAATGCAGGTGTGGCCGTAATGTACAGCAATAATGTGGGAATGGTGGGAAACAACTTTATCAACAACTGGGGCGACGGAAGCTATGGTTTGCTGCTGAAAGACATTTCCTTCAGCAAGATTAAGCACAATCGTTTCCACAGCAATACAGTAGGTATTTTTCTGGACGGAGCTACTAAAATAGACTTTTACCGAAACGATTTCGAAAATAACGGATGGGGCATGAAAATTAATGCCAACTGCATGGAGAACCGCATCAGCGGTAATAACTTCATCAACAATACTTTTGATGTGAGTACAAACGGAACAATGGTTATGAACAGCTTTAAAGGAAATTACTGGGACAAATATGATGGCTACGATCTTGATAAAAACGGTGTGGGCGATGTGCCGTTTCACCCCTTGAGCTTGTATTCGTATCTGGTAGAAAACAATCCTTCGGTGATGCTACTTTTCCGCACTTTTATTATGGACCTGCTTGACAAAACCGAAAAAATAATACCCAGTTTAACCCCGGAAAGTTTTGTGGATGATTACCCGTTAATGAAAAAAGTTAACGTTTAATTACAAACAAAGAAGGGTATAAAAAACATATAGAACTTCAAGATTCCTGATAAATTATGATTGAGGTAAAAAATCTGACCAAAAAATTCAACAAATTCACCGCACTGGACGATGTGAGTGTTTCATTCAACAACGGCCAGTCGATCGCACTAATCGGACCCAACGGTTGCGGAAAAACAACACTCATTAAATGCATCCTTGCACTTAATGTAATCGAAAAAGGTGATATCCTCGTAGAAGGCAAAAGTGTAAAGGATCATTACCGATACCGGGAAGCCATTGGTTACATGCCACAAATTGGCCGTTATCCTGAAAATATGACCATTGAGCATACGCTAAAAATGATTAAGGACATAAGAAACGTCCCTGAAAGTAATTTAGACACTGAGCTTCTGGAGGCCTTTGAGCTGGACAAACTCTACGATAAAAAAATGGGAACTCTTTCTGGCGGTACCACTCAGAAAGTGAGCGCTGTACTGGCTTTTATGTTTGATCCGAAAATAATTATTTTAGATGAACCCACTGCCGGCCTTGATCCATTGGCTTCTGAAATCCTGAAAAGCAAGATCATCCGCGAGAAAAACAAGGGAAAACTGGTCATCATCACTTCGCACCTGTTGAGCGAGCTAGACGATATCGTGAGTGAAATCATCTTCATGAACGAAGGAAAAATCCTGGTTCATCAATCGGTAAAAGAGTTGCTGCACCAAACCCATTCCGGAAAAATATCGGAATCTATTGTGCAGATTCTAAAACAAATGAAAAAATAATACCTCACGGCTGCTGCCGAAAATTTATGACCATGAACAAGATTGCACGCTTCATTCTTTTCGATATATTAAAAAATAAAATCGTCATCTTCTACACCATTTTACTGTTCATTATTTCATGGTCGGTATTAGGGTTAGAAAGCAATTATACCAAGGCAACCCTCAGTTTGCTGAATGTGGTATTGCTGGTGGTTCCGCTGGTGAGTATTATGTTCTCCACCATTTATGTTTACAACAGCAGTCAGTTTATCGAGTTATTGCTAAGCCAGCCGGTTCCCAGAACCAGCGTGTGGCTGAGTATTTTTCTTGGGCTGTCCACCGCACTTGTGCTTTCCTTCCTTATTGGCTGCGGCATTCCGATATTGTTGTATTCATCAATTGAGACGGGTTTTTCACTCCTCATTATCGGTATTTTTCTGTCGATTATTTTTACCTCTTTCGCCTTGCTTTCAGCGATAGCGAGCCGAGATAAAGCCAAAGGCATCGGTATCTCCATTTTTATCTGGATCTTTTTTGCCATTATTTATGATGGTATTTTGCTAGTCCTCATGTTTCAGCTTGCCGATTACCCAATCGAGGGAATGATGGCCACTTTGGCGGGTCTCAACCCCATAGGTTTGGCCCGAATCTTTGTTTTATTACAACTTAATATTTCAGCAATGCTTGGTGCGTCGGGCGCTGTCTTCAAACAGGTTTTTGGTTCCGGAGGTGGCATGGGCATCTCGCTTGCTGTAATGGTAGTTTGGGCGGCAATTCCTTTTCTGTTGTCCTTGGTTAAGTTTAATAAAAGGGATCTTTAGCAGCATACATCTTTTAACCCCGAACTTTATTGCTCCTATTTTTCTTCAGAGATGATAAGTCTATTTTGAGGTTATATTTAATGATATTTATCACGTTATCAAATTGTTATTATATGACTCCGATCATAACTGACTACCATTTTTCGTTGTAATTTTACTTAAAATTAAGACGTATGAAAAAATCATTGCTCATTATGACTGTGGCTGGTTTAGTATTTACCTCTTGCAGTAAACATGAAAGTACAACAGATGCTACACCGAAAGCTACCACCGAAACTGTAAACGGCGGACAGGAAGCTGTTGTGGACGAAGACAGTGCCCCCGACATTGTGAAGCTCGCAGTAGCCAACAAGGATTTGTCCACATTGGTGAAAGCAGTTCAGGCAGCAGGATTAACTACCTCGCTCAGCAACGCAGGTCCTTTTACTGTTTTTGCGCCAACCAATGACGCATTCGCCAAGTTACCTGCCGGCACTGTTGAAGATTTGCTGAAGCCGGCCAACAATGGAAAACTGACTGATATTTTGGGGCATCATACTTATGTAGGTGTCATTAAAACTGACCAAATGACTGACGGCCAAAACTTGGGAATGGTGGACGGAAAATCAATCACCATTAAAATGGTGGATGGCAAACCCACCGTGAATGGTACCATACACATCATCGCTTCTGTGCCAGCTGCCAACGGCATTGTGCATGTTGTAGATGGTGTTATTCTGCCCCAGTAAAAAACCATCATCAATGACCATAGTTTATTAGATTTAATGTCGAAACAGCTTCCAGATTATTTTTTGGAAGCTGTTTCTTTCTACTTTTTCATTAAGTACAACAAACCGAAAGTAAGTTCTTTCAAAGCCATTCACATTATTGCAGTAAAGACTCCTCAAATAATAGGTAAGAAGAACCCCTCTTTCCTTGCGATGTGATCACCAGATAAAAATATGTTGGAAGAATTGGTAAAAACGATCAGTCCCGCCTTAGCCGCAAATTAATAAACATCACCACCAATGCCGTAAGCATCAGCAATGAAATAGCCAGCAACGCTTGATTGGCGTAGGGAACCGCTATGTAGCGAATTGACAAAACACCCATTAAACCCAACACTACTTCGTTCAGGAAAATACCAATTAGCAGTAGTTTGAATCCGGTGAGCAATGGTTTTGTTATTCTAAAAAACTGAGTCGCCAGGATCTGATTCAGCAAAAAACTCGCAATGCACATCAACAAGACCAGATGCAAATACGCAATCACCACGTTTCGGAAACCAAAAGCAAATTGATTGAGGGCCGGAATATTAGAACCCAACTGCAATAAAATCTTCACCCCGAATGCAAAACCCGAAAACATCAGTACAAAACGATGCATTGGCGACCACTTCAGCACAAGCTGGGTCCAGTTTTTTCTTACATAATCGAATAACAGCCATGCCCCTGTTGTTTGTGCCACGGTGGCCAAAACAATAAGTGCAAACACCCAATCAGGCAACTTCATCCACAATACCGAAAGACCGTAGCCCACGAGACATCCCACAAACATGAGCCAAAATATCGACTTATTTCGCTCTCTGCCGATAGGTGCGCCTGCCTCTTTCATGGAATGAAGCAAAAACCCAATGCATGAAAAAATGAAAAACCCGTTGTATTGATAATGCAGATAATAATACTCGGATGCTAAAAAAATATTCTGCGTCATTGATTTGGTTGCCGCCATGTAACCCAAGCTAAAAATGCCTAATGACGAAATAATCATAAAGAAAAGCCCGCCTAGAAACCATGGTTTGGACTCGTCTTGGAACGTGCGCGAATCTCGCCAGAAAAAGTAAGCAAACAGGAAACTGGTGAGCAGCGCCGTTGTGGCGAAGGAAGTGGAGGCCCAAAAGTAACCACCATAAATCATGGTGAAGAGCATCCCGAAGGAAGATACCATGTTGACTGCAATAACCCATTTGTACTTTAACAGGGAGATATCCCGGTTCATCCGGTTAAGATAAATAGCGGCGAGAACGTAGATGGTATTCGTAATCCAGCCATAAAATGCAAAATGGGAATGGCCATGCTGCAAAAATTTTTGATCCAAAAACGGAAGAGAATAGGCGATTTTATATCGCATTAAAACGCCAATCAGTGCAACAATGCAAAAATTAAAGACTGAAAATTTCAGCCAGTATGCTTTATTCATCAGAAGTATATTTTATGATTGATGAGTTCAATTTTGTTTTCACGCTCCATTTTTTTCACTGTTCTAATTACTGTTTCTATCGCTAATCCGGTGGAGTGCGCCATTTCTTTTCTTGTCACATCAATCATCGTTTTCTGAAGCGGCTCTACACCTTTGCTGATTTTGTAATTTTTCAGGAAATTCAAAATGCGTTCTGCGGGATTTTGATGAACAATTGATTTCATTTTCATCGTTTTGTTGTATGCCTTTCTGGCAATTTGTCGGGTAAAACGGATGAGGATTTCGGGGTTATTAATCATAAATTCCTGAAAAAGCTGATCATTAAACCTGTAGATTTCAGCGGTTTCGCTGGCAATCATTGCATTGGCAGGATACCTCTCGCACAGCAAAAAAGGCGGTTCACCCAGAAACTGATGTTCGCCCACTTTATCGATCAGGAATTCTTTTCCTTCCGAATCGGTATTATAAATCTTCACTTCCCCTGCCAGCAGATAATAGAGACAAGTTGCCCGCTCGTCTTCCCGAAAAAGATGATCTTTCCTTTTCAGAAAAAAACGGGGTACTTTATTTTGAATCAAAACTTCCTGCGAAAACATGTGGCGAATTTTTCCCAAATTTATTAAAAAATACTTTTATGTCCGAATTAAAATTAAAGTATTTTAATGCCATTTACCTTGAACGCATCAGGAAAACAAGCACCAACAGTTCATATTAAATTTTCATTAGCATAATCGGAAATCCCACTAAAATCAATAAATTTGAGAAAACAAAAAACTTACTATGTCAAACCAGTTCAATGCGCGGGATATTACCTGGCTTGCGTTCAATGAAAGAGTAATGCAGGAAGCGATGGACGAAAATGTGCCACTGCATTTAAGAATCCGTTTTCTGGGAATTTTCTCCAACAATCTGGATGAATTTTTCCGGGTGAGAGTTGCCGGATTAAAGCGTGCAATGGACTTTAAGGATAAATTCATCACCGAATCTTTTTATCAGCCACCCACCAAGATCCTGCAAAGCATCAACGAAATTGTCATCAAGCAACAACAGGATTTTGATAAAACATGGAAAAAGATCCAGCTCGAAATGGCGGATCAAAACATCTTCATCCGCACGGCTAAGTCGCTCACTGAAGAGCAGAAGGTTTTTGTTCGTCGTTATTTTGATGAAGTGGTCGAGAGCAACGTGATCCCGATTCTGCTTCACGACAATGTGGCCATGCCCTATCTTCGAGACAAATCTCTTTATTTGGGTGTGGCCATGCGTAAAAAACAATGGCAGTATGAAAGTAAATTTGCCATTATTGAAATTCCTTCCCGAATTGTAGGGCGATTTGTGTTGCTGCCTTCCGAAGATTCCAATGAAAAAAGCGTGATGCTTCTGGAAGATGTAATTACCTTCAACCTGCCTCACATTTTTTCTTATTTTGGGTATGATGATTTTGAGGCCAACTGCTTTAAAGTGACTAAAGATGCTGAGTTTGATCTCGACAACGACATTAAAACTACCCTCGCCGAAAAAATTGAAAAAGGAATAAAAGACCGAAGAAAAGGGAAACCGACTCGTTTTGTTTTTGATAAAGAAATGGACAAAGCACTGCTCGAATTTCTGATCAGAAAACTGCACCTCAGCAAAAAAGACAGCATTATTCCAGGGGGAAAAATCCACAACTTCCGGCACTTCATGGATTTTCCGGATGTTTTTAAAGCTTACCGAAAACCGGTTGAAAGAACCTCCTTCGATCATCCTGAATTTTTAGGAAAACGAGTGACCGACGTCATCCTGAAGCACGATGTACTCCTCTCCTTTCCTTACCATACTTACAATCCAGTGATTGATTTGATGCGGGAAGCGGCGATGGACCCTGATGTAAAAACCATTCAAATCACCGCCTATCGCCTCGCAAGCAACTCCAAAATTGTAAATGCACTGATCAACGCCGCCAGAAACGGTAAAGAAGTAACCGTCATGCTGGAACTGCGCGCCCGCTTTGACGAGGAAAGTAACCTGGAATGGAAAGAAATTCTGGAACAAGAAGGCGTAAAAGTGCTGGTGGGCATCCCCAACAAGAAAGTACACGCCAAACTTTGCGTCATCAAAAAAAGAGTGAACGGCAAAACGCTTCAGTACGGTTTTGTAAGCACAGGTAATTTTAACGAAAAAACCGCCAAAATTTATGGAGACCATTTACTGATGACGTCTGATCGTGTGATTATGGCCGACATCAACAAAGTTTTTAATACCCTCCGAAAACCTAAAAATGACATTATTCCTGTATTAAAAACCTGCAAAAAACTGATGGTTTGCCCCATCTTTATGCGCGAAAAAATTGTACAACATATTGATCGCGAAATTGAAGAAGCACGTGCAGGTCGAAAAGCAGAAATGATCATTAAAGTAAACTCGCTCAGCGACAGAAACCTTATTATTAAACTGTATGAAGCAGCAGAAGCCGGCGTGGTTGTCAAAATGATTGTCCGTGGAATTTATTGTGCCGTCAATCAAAAAGAATTCAAGCAAAAAATACAAGCCATCAGCATTGTAGATGAGTATTTGGAGCATGCCCGGGTGATGTATTTTTACAACAAAGGCAGCGAAGACCTCTACATTTCCTCTGCCGACTGGATGACGAGAAACCTCGATTACCGCATAGAAGCTGCCGTTAAAATCACGCAGAAAAACCTCAAAAAGGAATTGCTCGACATCCTCCACATCCAACTCAGCGATAATGTGAAAGCCAGAATACTCGATAAAAAATTGAGCAATAAATACGTGGGAGACGGCAAAACCAAAGTACGCTCGCAAATAGAAACATACAATTATTTGAGTGGGAAATAAAAACTCCATTACAACTTGCTTTCCCGTATTAGAAGGAAGTACTTTAACAATAATGAAAAACTTCAAAGTAACTTTTTGAAGTTTTTTTTATTCCCGATGTAATAAAATATCGATCTTCGCTGTCTTACCTATACAAACTAAACTATGACTCACGAGATATTCAAAAACACGGTATTTTGTCTGAAGGACGAAATGTACCGATTTGCGAAACGATTCGTGATGAGCAGTGACGAAGCTGAAGATGTGGTGCAGGATCTGATGATTAAATTCTGGCAGAAAAAAGAGGAAATTGCCGGTTTTTCTAACCTTAAATCTTATGCACTAAAAGCGGTTAAGAACGAGTGCCTCAATAGATTAAAGCACCATGAAGTGAAGATGGGTTTTGCAGATTTCCAACTTCATCGTAGTGAGCATTACCATTGTGAGCCCAATAACCTTAAAGAACACATCATCAACTTCATTAATCAATTGCCTGAAAAGCAAAAAGCAGTAATTCACCTAAAAGATGTGGAAGAATATGAAGTTTCAGAAATTGGCGAAATGCTGGAGATGGAAGAAAACGCAGTACGCGTAAACCTCATGAGGGCCCGAACTAAAATTCGGCAACAAATACAGCAGCTGAACGACTTTGAAAACAAAATGATCGAAAATTCCTAAAAGCACAACAACATGCATCAAAACGAAGATCAATACAAAGAAATAATGAAAGACCTGAAATCTGAAAAGATGAACTGGGACTTCGACGAATTTCTGAAAGCAACCGAAAAAACTGAAACAACCACGGCTCCATTAACCAAGAGCAAAAGCGCGTCTTTGCCCAAATTCTTCTGGATGGCAGCAAGCGCGGCGGTACTTATTGCAATCGGAGTGCTGTTCGGTTTGTCTCGTGAAAGCAAGGTTGAGCAACAAGACCAACTGGTGAAAAACCAAATTCTGAAGCATAAAGATGAATTTGGCAATGGAAATGAAATCGTGGCGGTGCACACGCCGGACTCTTTGCAGACTGTTCGCGACAGTCTCATCACCGATTCCTCATCGGTGAGCAATGACGACGAAATGATGGACAAAATTCTTCCGAAAAGAGGGCGCCTCAAAAAACAAGTACGCCAGTTTTATGTACAAACACCTAAAAAATCTGAAACCAAAAAATCTGCAACACCAGAATACAAATCCGACTATGTCATCATCAATGGACAACGCATTGAGAACGAGCAGGACGCCATCGACCTGACAAAATATTCGTTCAGAATACTATCGGAAAATGTATCCAAAACAGTGGCTCAAACGGAAGCCATCCCTAATTTTATTAATGAATAAATACTTTTTCATCATGCAAAAATTACTCTTCATACTCGCCTTTTTCTATGCTCAGTTCTATAGTGTGAACGCGCAGAAAGAAAAATTGGACCTGCTGTTCGACAAATACCAGGACGCAAATGGGGTTACCTCCATCAAGATATCAAAACCCATGTTCAGCATGCTGAATAAACTGAACATCGACGATGCTGAACTGTCACAAATTAAGCCGCTGCTGGCTAAAATCAATGGTCTTAAGATTCTAATCGTTGAAAAACCGACGTTCCCCAAAGGACTTGCCGCAGAAAATGTGTTACCTCTGGAGCGCTACGAAAGTCTTAAGAAAGATATTTCTGCTTCCATTAAAAACATGAATTACGAGGAGCTGATGACCGTCAACAGCAAAGACAACAAGATAAAATTTTTATCATCGGATGTCACCAACGGTAATTTAGACAATCTTTTGCTCAGCATTAATTCTGAAGACAATGCAGTGCTGATGATGCTGGATGGCAAACTGTCGATGGATGATGTGAACAACCTCATTAACGAAACCGAAAAATCATCCAACAAAATCACCAATGATTCCAGCGGTAGCACAACAGGTGGCAGCATACGAAGCGTGGGCAGCTTTACGGGTATTGAAGTTTCTTCGGGCATCAAAGTGAACTTTACCCAGCAAAAAAATCAGCTGGTGAAGGTGGATGTGGATGACGACAAAGCTCAATACCTGATCACCGAAGTGCAGAATGGAATCCTGAAGGTTTACATCAAAAACAATGGTCAGAAAAACCTCAGGTTCCGAAAACTTTTTGTGAACATTGAAGCACCACATCTCACCAATGTTGCCACCAAGTCTGGCGCTTCTTTTGCCACCTTGAACCAGATTTCGGAAGAAGGTTTTGTGATGAACGCCGCTTCCGGAAGTTCGCTAAATGCAGAACTTAAAGGCGATAACATTTCTGCAATAGTAGAATCTGGTGCATCGATGAAATTGGAGGTGCAGACACGGAATTTCACCTTCGGCGGATCTAGCGGCTCATCAGCAGTGATTACAGGAAATACCAATGTTGCCAGTTTCCAAACTTCGAGTGCTGCCAGTTGCAATGCCCAAAATCTTATCGCGAAAAATGTTTCAGCCAATGCTTCATCTGCCGGAAGTCTTCGTGTAAACACGAGCAATAGTTTGTCATCAGTCACTTCCTCTGGTGGCACTGTGAAGTACGTTGGTCAGCCCGAAAAATTTGCCGCATCCAACAGCAGTGGCGGTTCTACAAAACCTATTAATTAATACATTATGAGAAATATACTATACGCAGCCATCATGATTGCACTAACGGCTACTTTGCAATCGTGCATCGTTTCTCACCGGCCCAACATGGAATTTGTCTCCAAACGTTCTGGTGCCGAAGTGATGAGCATTAATGTACCTACATTTCTTGCCAAGCCGTTTGTGAAAAAAGCATTGCGCGAAGATGCGGAAAGCGAAGCACTGATCCCGATCATTAAAAAAATATCTTCGCTAAAGGTGATGATGATTTCCGGAGCAAAACAGAACATGAAAAATGATTACAACAACTTCCTGCAGCGCAACAATTTTGAAGAATGGATGAGTGTAAAGAAAGAGAATGAAGTGATTAACTTTCATGCGAAGCAAAATCAGGACGAAATAAGAAATCTAATGATTGCTGTAATTTCTGGCGGCGAAATGATTTATGTAGATATGAAGGGGAAGTTTACTGCTGATGACATATCCAAAGTCATTAACTTTTCCGAGAAAAAAAATGTAACTGAAATGGTGAATCACTGATCTGCATCACCGTAAAATTTTTTGATGTTATGCAGCGAGTTTCAGGAAAATCATCAATGTGGACATCTCAAAACAAACCATTAAAAAACACTGATTAAGCTTGACTACAGAGTATCCAACGGGCTTTTCACTTGATATTTGTTGACATCGGTAATATGGGTGTAAATTTCGGTTGTTTTGATCGACTGATGCCCCAAAAGATCCTTAATAAAACGAATATCCGCGCCCTGGCTAAGCAAATGAGTGGCATAACTGTGCCGCAAACCGTGGATGCCGATGGTTTTACTGATACCCGCTTTTTTCATGGCGTTCTTGAAAACGGTTTGTACGCTTCTTACGGAATATGAACCTCCATATTGTCCTTCAAAAAGCCATTCTTTGGGGCGGTAAGCTTTATAATACTCTCGCAGCAAGTGCAAAACAGATTGCGGTAGTTGGGTGTAGCGGTCTTTTTTACCTTTTGCCCCGCTGATATGAACCAGCATATCTTCCGAATTAATATGTTCTACTTTCAGGTTCACAATTTCGCTTACGCGAAGTCCCATCCCGTAAGATAATTGCAGCATGAGAAGATGTTTGGGGTTAAAGGTATTTGCAAAGATTTTCTTAATTTCTGCCTTGGTTAATATCTTGGGAAGCGTTGACGGTGTTTTGGGTCTTGGGATATCGAAAAACATTTTTTCCCTGTAGAGCACTTTTTCAAAGTAAAATTTAATGGCATTGATTCTGGAATTAAGTTGGCGCTCTTTGATGCCTTCGTTTTTCACGCAGTACAGGAAATAATCTTTTAACCGTTCTTCTGGTAAATCATTAACCGGATGATGCTTCAATGCGATTAAAAGATGAGAAAATTCACACACATAATTCTTAATTGTTTTGGGAGAGTATGCTTTCAGCATCAGCTGGTCTATAAATTCCTGAAAAGCAAGCCGATTGACTGGATGAATTTTCCCTGCTATTCTTTTTCCTATTTCCTTAGCAGGCAATTGCAATGTTTCACGAATGGCAGGTCGGTCAGGAAGATACCAGCAAGTATGTGTGCGGCTCCACTGGGCAATGGGAAATTTTTTCCGGAGCTCTTGAATTAAATTTTTGTCGTACGCAAAGCGGACAAAAATAATATCTTTGTCATGATGTGTGCCAAAAGAGAAATCATAATGAGAAAAAACCATTGCGCAAAACGGATTAACTATTACCAAACAAATATAGCATTTTATTTCTGTTCAACACAAAATACGCATTAGAAAATAAACTATTATTAACTGATACACAATGAACTAAATACTAAATATCATTTTTCATTGTAGTTGTGAAAACTTTCGTATATTTGTGTGTTATATGCAATGCTACCAGCGAGGTTACAAAAATCAAAATTTCTCAAAATAGAACTGAATCAAAAACAAACTGCATAAAACTTAAACATTCCCCCTCCCTAAAATTTTTTCTTTTTTCCAGCCGCTTTTTTGCCAACGCACATCAGCACATTTGCAAAAAGCCAACGCTAAGCCAACAACTTATTTTGCAAAAGAGCTGATTTTTTCCATCCTATAACGCCATAATTATTCTATTTTTGCAAAAAAAATTCAATAATGTCATTATTTAAGCATTCTCATTATTTTTTCTTCATTATTTTTTCAATATTTCCATCTATACTCTTCTCTCAAAATTATCCCGAACCAAACTTTAGTAAAAAATTCAATCAAAAACTTAACGAAAAATTTGATACAAAATATTTCACATACGAAAAACAATTTGAATTGGGCAAACAGTTATTAAAACTTTCACATTCGGATGCAGAATTTGCTAGGAGTTATGGCAATATGGGATATGCTAAGTACCAGTTACTTAAATATTCTGAAGCTATTCCATTGATGGAAAAAGCTAAGCAATACGCACAAAAGAGCAACTACGTACTCTTTTTATTCGGCATGAATATTACTTTAAAAGATGCCTATAAAAAAATTGGATTTCATAAAAAATCCGACGAATGTTGGGAAGAAGCACAAAATATAGCAAAAAAATACAATGATGATAAGCTACTTTTTTCGGTATATAACGTATTCGCTACCGATTTTGAAAATGTAGGGAAATATGACGATGCGATAACTTATCACAAAAAGAATTTAGAATTAATTAAAGATGATCAAAAAAATATTTTGACTGCCGCGTCTATAAATAGTTCTATTGCTTACGATTATTTAAAAGGAAATCAGATAGAGCAAGCAAAAAGTTATTTAATCAAAGCAACTCCAATAATAGAGAACAAAGAAAATACACATAAAATTCAAGAACTGGAAATCTACTATTTGGCAAAAGCATTATTTGCTTATCAAAAGCATGATAAGAATGAAGCCAAAAATTATTTCAAGCTTGGTTTAGACGAAGCTAAAAGACGTAATGATAAAGAAAAATTTGTTCTTATTACCGAAGAATTATTAAAAACAGACATTAATTTTTCGAACAGCAAACTAATTTTTGAAACTTATATTGATAGTCAGAATACGAAAGCGGGAGAAATCGGAAAAGTTGTGGGGAAAGATGAATATCATAAAACAGAACTGATAAAACGTTCCAAATCTTATATATCATCTCTTCTTATTTCGATTTTTATAATTGCAGTATTAAGCTCAATATTAATTTACTTTTATAAAAGAAAGAATCAAAGATTAAAAGAAAAGATTGACCAGATTGTGGCGGACTTTAATAATAAACATATAACCAACGCTCAATCTATACAAAATAATTCAACCTTCATAGATAACAAACCGACTGAAATCAGGAAAACCATTAGCATTTCAACAGAAACGGAACAATATCTTTTACAAAAGATTGAGCAGTTTGAAAAAGGAAATGATTTTACAGAGAAAAGTTTTACAATGGCGAAGATGGCTGCATTGATGGACTCAAATGCAATGCACATCAATTATGTTTTACAGAAATACAGAGGTAAAACCTTTACTGACTATATCAATGAGTTAAAGATAAATTACATTGTCCGATTGCTGATTAATAATCCCCAATATCTCAATTATAAAATCAGTTATCTTTCAGATATTGCGGGATTCTCTAACCACAGTAGATTTACACAAATCTTCAAAAAAGAACTTGGGGTTTCTCCTTCAGAGTTCATTTCTGGTTTAGAAGCAAAAAACACAACAAACTCTTAGAAACCTATAAATAAGTTATTTACATTTTAAATAATATCAATATTTGAAATCCTAACAGACATAAGTTTCTTTTCCATCCGCTTTAAAAATACTTTTGTTCCCGATTCCTAAACGTGAAAATGGTGACAAAAAGTTTATTTAGAAACACAAATATCAGCAAATACCAAAAGTATTATTTTGTATTTGCTGTATTGTTTTCATTAAAACTTTCCGCTCAGATTTTTATAAAAGATTCTGTAGATTTTCATGTTACTTCAGAAGCGATTGTTTCTGGAGTAACATACCAGAAAAATGAAACAAAAATTTATATTACAGAAGGAACTATTATCAGCAATCCTCAAATGCTGGTTAATTCCGAAATTACTATTATTCCTTCTGAAAAAAATAAAACTCTTGCAATAACCGAATTTGATATTCATAAGTCCCATATTGAAAAGCAGAATATTGAAAGAAAAAATATTCAACAAAATCATCCTCCAGAATTTACATATAAAGAGCAAGCAAACAATACATCTTATTTCCAATTAAAAGAAAAAAATCCTATTGCTTTTACCAATAATCCGGTAAAAAGATTATTTTCAATTTTAACATGTTATCTTTTATTGTTATGCCTCATTCTATTAGGATTATTCCATGAAGCTCAGATTTATAAAAAGATAATTTATAATCTTATTTCAGGAAAAGATATAAAAACAAGACCCCCACCTGTGATTTAGCAATAATCTATTTCAAAAAAATTAATAAAATAGAAACTTCTTTTCAAAACGAAAAAGAAAGGGACGTTCTATTTCCATAAAATACAGAAAACAATAATAAATTATATAATGAAAAAAAACGTAATTCTTCTCGGAGCATTAGTATTAAGCTCCTTTGTATATAGTCAAGTCGGTATAGACACTGATACCCCAAAAGCTACTTTAGAAATAAAAGCTTCTCCTACAAGTACAACAAAAATAGACGGATTAATTGCACCTAGATTAACAGGACAACAATTAAAATCTAATGACAGTAAATATACATCAGATCAGAATGCTGCTATTGTTTATGTTACACAAGCCTTAACATCAGCAAACACGTCTAGTAAAACTGCAAATGTAACATCAATTGGTTACTATTATTTTGATAGTAATCTTGATAATTCTAATGGACAGTGGGTAAAACTGAGAAGTGGTTACGATGCTGCGGGAACAGAACCATGGTACAACCAAACCGATGCCTCCCAAGCAACTGCTAATACTCAAAATATTTACCAAAATGGCTCCGTCGCTATTAAAAAATCAACTGGATTTATCTCTGGAGCAGATTTAGATGTTAAAGGTTCAATTCGTGGCGGAAATGCAAAAATAATGGCCAATAGCTCTACGCCTGTCGTAGTGGGCACCAACTCTTTTGCATTTGGACAGAACTCTTCAGCTATAGGTACAAATTCCACTGGAATAGGATATAATTCCACGGCTAACAGTGATAATAGTAACGCAATTGGATATAATAACACTACAAACTCTACAAATTCTTTTGCTATTGGATTAAATACAAAAACAGGTTATGATGTGGATGGCACTACATCGAAATCAGCCATTAATTCTTTTGCAATTGGGGAAAATGCGATAACTGGTGGCGAATCTGCTTATTCTATTGGTAGACAAACAAAATCGACAGGATATAGATCTTTTTCATTTGGAAATGGTTCTATTGCTACATCAGCTAACTCCTATGCTATTGGTTTTTCATCCAAAGCTGGATTTGATTTGGATGGCACTACAAGTAAAGATGCATCAAATTCTTTTGCGATTGGATATGAATCCATTACAGGAGGTAATGCAGCATTTGCAATTGGACGTAGTGCAAAAGCAATGGGTTCTCAAGCTTTTTCTTTAGGAACTCAAACAATCTCAACTTCGGACTACTCCTTTGCTATTGGAATTGGTTCAAAAACAGGTTATGATATTGATGGAACAACAGCTAAAGATGCCAGAAATTCTTTTGCTATTGGAGATGGCGCTGTTACAGGAGGATATCGTGCCTATGCAATAGGAAAATCACTGACGTCAGGACAAGACTCTTATGGGATAGGTTTTGCGAATAAAACCTCTGGAGGAAATTCTTATTCTTTTGGCCAAGAAAACACAAATTCAGGAAATTCGTCTTATGCAATTGGTAAAAGCAATACCATTTCTGGCAATAATTCAGTAGCATTTGGAGCCAGTAATACAACGTCTTCTACAAGTACTTACATTATAGGTTCCCAAAACATTATAAATGCAAATAATAATACTATAATTGGTAATAATATCAAGCATGATGAAAGTACAACAACTGCTTCTGAAAATACAGCATTAGGTCGAACCTTAGTGATAGATGGTAAGAACTCTATGGTATTTGGCTACGGAATAAGACTTAAACCTACCGCTTTTCAAACACTTGCAGCAGGAAGTTCCTTATGGGCACAGGGTACTTATCAAACAATATTAGGACACAACTTACAATCAGACCCAGATGTTATTGGTCAAACTTTGTTGGGATGGCAACCTTTGTCAAACGTAGTAGCTATAGGTGCAAATAGCAATATTGCTACAAGTTTAGCAAATAACCCTATAATGTTTTCCGTAGGAAATAGTGAGTCTACAACAACTTCAACAGTAATACCAAGATCAGTTATTACCACAAGGAAAGATGGATACACCATTATTGGAAATCTTAGAGGAATTAATGGAGCAAATAATCTTGCAAAAATTGATCCTGTAAATGATGAATTATTTAAAGTTTTAGGAGGCATTTATGCTGAAGGAAATATTAGGGCACAAGGAAGTGTTTTCATGAATACAACTACTTCAATTCCAGATTATGTTTTTCAAAAGTACTATACAGGTACTTCCGATTTGAATTCAAATTATACTTTTTCGTCAAACATATTTGAAGTTGAAAAATTTCTAAAGAAAAATCATCATCTTCCAGGAGTAATGTCTGCCAAAGAAATATATAATACCCAAACAAAATCGTACGATATTGATATGGGAGCTTTACAGAATCAAACTTTAGAAAAAGTTGAAGAATTATATCTGTACACAATTGAGCAACAAAAACAAATTGATGAATTAAAAGAATTGGTTAAAACACAACAAAGTCAAATCAACCAACTTTTATCAAAATAATTCATTGTATATGAATTTCAAAGAAATCCATATAGGACAAATGATTGAAAAAAGAGTTGCAGAATGCGGGACAGAAATGTCCCGCCTCTGTAATTTTTTCAATTGTACAGATGGAGAAATATTAGAAATGTATGAAGTTCCAAGTATAGATACTGAAATTCTTCTGAAATGGAGTAAAATATTGGATTATGATTTCTTTCGCCTGTATACTCAGCATTTAATTTTGTATGCTCCGCCTTCGGCAAAAGAAAAGCATAAAAAACAAAAATCTACACTATTCCAATTCAGGAAAAACATTTATACCAAAGAAGTGATAGACTTTATTTTGGAACAAATTTCATCAGGAGAAATGACCAAAAATCAGATCATGGAAGAGTATAAAATACCCAAAACTACACTCTACAAATGGATCAGCAAATACAAAAATTAAAAATATTAGTAAATAAGCACCTCCATCAAACGAAAGAAGAAATTCATAAACAATGGGGAGAGTCACTAAAAGATTCTGACAATGAAATTTGGTTTTTTAGAAAATACAGAGGATTCATATTTTGGGATGAAATTGCATTCATTTTTGAAGAAGATGAAGTGGTTGATATTTCAATCTCTCAGTACATATTAGGATTTGAGTATAAAACGATTTTCTATTACGAAAATGCCACACCCGAATACAAAATAATGAAAAACTATTAAAAATGGATTTCACAAATAAAGACATAAGGCCTGATTATAAAAAGATATACACGGATATTCTCAACAAAAAAATTCCCGAGAAAAAAGAAGAATGTAAACATTTTCTGAAGAAAGCAAACTTATCATCTGTAGACATCATAGAGCTGAATAATAAGCTATTTGGCATAAACAAAGAAACTGAAAAATTCGATCAAAGACATCGTTCTTACAGCAAATCTGATATTCTCAGAATACTAGATTATCAAAAAAAAAACAAGCTCAATAATAGTCAGTTGGCAAACCATTTCCGATTAAGCAGAAATACCGTTACCAAATGGAACAAATTATTCGTTTAGAATAATAAAAACAAATCCAGAATTTCATTATATTTGATGTACCAACCTATAAAACACAAAGTTATGGCATCACAATCCGAAGTAGGACACGCAAAAAATGTAGCCAACCTACAAAAACTCACAGAACAAGTAATCACATTTACCGATTACAATCCGCCTGTTGACAATCTCAAAGTTGTAAATCTGCAAACACTTTATGCAGCAGCTTCTACAAAACTGACACAAGTAGAAGACAAAAGACTGGCAAATAAAAATGCTATTGCTTTACGCCAATCCGCTTTTGAAAAATTGAAACCCACCTGCACGAAAATTATCAATCATTTGGATATTTTAGGAATAACAGAAGGCACATTAGACCAAGCCAAATCTTTAAACCGCGTAATCCAAGGCGGACAAAAGAAAACCACCACTCCACCCGATGAAAACGGGAATCCTGCGCCAACCGTTTCCACTTCACGACAATCTTACACCCAACAAGCCGAGAATTTCGGAATTTTATTGCAATTGTTAGGAACAATTTCCGCCTACAACCCAAATGAAGACGATTTGAAATTGGTAAATCTCAACACGTACAAAGATTCATTAGTCAGTTCCACTCAATCCGTTGACCAAACCGAAGCCGAACTCAACACAAAACTCATAGAAAGAGACAATCTTTTATATGCAGACGGAACAGGTTTATATTCTATCGCTCAAAATGTCAAAAAATACGTGAAAAGTCTATACGGAGCCACTTCACCGGAGTATAAAAATGTCTCGGACATCAAATTTACTTCGCCAGTTTAATATTGGAGCAAGATGTTTTTCAATTAGAGCGTCCTGTTTTTATATTCTTCTATCATAACGTAATATTCTGTTAGGATTTTTTTATATTCTTTCGATTGTAAAATATATTGGCACGATGTGAAGTAATATTCTTGCCCTTGTAAATTATATTTTCGTGATTGTAATTTACATTGAAGCGTTTGAAAGTTCTATTTTCGTGTTTGTAAATTACATTCTTCCGATTGTAAGTTATATTCTTCCATAATTGAAAATAAAACCAATAAAAAATCCCACCACAAAGGAAAAAGCACATTTGCAGTCCGCTCCACCCACCGCAAAACCCAAGACTGCAAAAGAGCTTTTCCCTTCCCCTTTTTCCCCTCCGCCAAAAAAGAATAAATTTCCCTCCGCTACTCCTGCATATTTCCAAACATACAGAACAAAAAGCACTGCATATAACATTGTATTGCTAAAATGCGGGGTTAAAGTCCGGGCTGAAAACACAGTTATATTTACCCACAAAAACTTTTTTCTTTCACTCTTTTTCGTATTTTAGCAAAAGAAAAAAGTTTTTGTTCAGTGTTGTGATTATTGAACTTTCAGCTTGTAAAAGCCCGCACTTCAGCAATACTTTTTCCGTTATCTGTAACCATATCTGAACACACGCAACAATTGGAATGAGAAAAGTTTTAAGAATATTTTTTTTGATAATTTCAGCAGTATTTATTCTTGGAATAGCATATTTTTTTTCTAAGTGGAATAAAATAAATGTTGACGATAACATTGGGAAATCAACAGGAATTAAAACTCTTGACAAAAAAGTTTTTGACCATACCTATTTAATTTTTGACTCTACTAAAGTAAAAACAGATTTTGAAATTTACAAAAAATTAAGTGATACTGTGACGTTCAATTTTAGCGCAAATAAGAACCCAAATTACTCGAACTTAACTTTGCTCACTTTTAATAGTGGGGATGGTTTTGCAGGAGTCAATATAAATGTTGTAAAGTACAAAAGTTTCTTCTATGCTTCTTCAGAGTCTTACACTGACAATAAAAGAACTTTTGATTTTTTAGAACCAGAAAGATATATAATCAAGAACCAGAAACTAACCCTAAATAAAACACAATACAAAAAGGGTGACAGTATTTACGGAAAAATTGAATTGGAAATTAAATTTACGCCAACTAATGAAATAGTTAATTCAGAAGGATATTTCAGAAGTATTGTCGACTAAAAAAATGGCTACAGATAACATAGTATTGGCAAAATGCGGGGTAAAAGTCTAAATTGAAAAATTTGTGAAATTTAGCCGTCGCTGCTTTTTCGTATTGATTTTTTTCTTAATTTAACAATCCGAAAAAAGCATCGGCTACGTTCAGTCTAAATTGAACTTTTCGTCCAATTAAGCCCGCACTTCGCCAATACTTTTTCCGTTAGCAGTAATTATAAAGCAGACTCGAAATTGAATTCAAGTAAAATGATAAAACCGTAAACTATGAAAAATAAAATTCTTTTAAGTGTTTTGGTTACCTTAATTACCTTTGCTGTAAAAGCACAAGAAGAGGTCGTAAATATTCCAAACAGTATTTTTAAAACATATTTGTTAGGAAATACAGGCATTAACACTAATGGAGATACCGAAATACAAACAATTGAAGCGACTGCTTTTACAGGAACGATTGATGTAACTAATTTGGGGATTTCTGATTTGACTGGTATCGAAGCTTTTACCTCTTTGACCGAACTAAAAGCCAGAAGTAATAACTTAACTTCTTTAAATGTAAGTAATAATACAGCTCTGACTTTGCTCGATTGTGGTTATAACGATTTAACTTCTTTAGAAGTGAGCAATAACACGGCTTTGACAGAATTACAATGTAGTCAGAATGATTTATCTTTTTTAGATGTGAGTAATAATACCGTTTTGACTAAACTAAACGCTCAATCTAATAATTTGACCTCTTTAGACGTTAGTAATAACATAGCTTTGATAGAATTGAATTGCAGTTATAATCAATTGATTTCATTGGACGTAAGCACTAATAAAGCTTTAAAATTTCTTAATTTTAGGAATAACCAAATATCTTATCTAAATGTAGATACAAATACAGCTTTAACTTCTTTATCAATAGCTTTTAATCAAATATCGTCTTTAGATATTAGTCAAAACCTTTCTTTAAATTACTTGAGTTGCAATAATAATCAACTAACTTCTGTAGATGTAAGTAACAATATTGCTTTACAAAAACTTGCCTGTGGAAATAATCAAATAACTTCTATAGATGTAAGTGGTAATTCAGCTTTATTTTATTTGGCTTGTTTTAATAATCAACTTACGTCACTTAATATTGCTAATGGCAATAACAATAATTTTACAACACTCAATACAACAGGAAATTCTGAATTAGAATGTATTCAGGTTGATGATGAAGATTACAGTAATGCCAACTGGACAGGAGGAACTTTCACAAAAGATGCTTCTTCAACTTTTAGCGAATCTTGTGATTTTTTGAACATAGATTTTCCAGTGTATACACAATCTAAACTTATAGTTTACCCAAATCCTACTAACGGAATTGTACATTTTTCAGAAAATACTAATGTGAAAGTCATAAATGCTTTGGGACAAATCATTGCCGAAAAGAGAAATACAAATTCATTTGATTTTTCTCATCAACCATCAAATATCTATTTTATAATACTTACAGACAATCTTGGAAAAACAAGCCAAGTCAATAAAATTGTGAAGCAATAACTACTGCTAACATCGCATTGGCAAAATGGCGGGTTAAGTGCAAACTTCAACTTTCTGCATTTTATTCCGCCGAATGTGTTCCACATTCAGCTTTTTTTAATAATTTAGCTTCTGTGGTAACACATCGGCTACGTTACTGCTAAATTGAACTTTTCGTCCAATTTATCCGCCACTTCGCCAATGCGTTTCCCGTTAGCAGAAATGCTACAAAAAACGTCAACAAATTCAAAATCCGAAAATAATTTACTAAATTTGACTTAAATAATTTTACAATGGAT
>MKTK01000027.1 GCA_001898255.1 Chryseobacterium sp. 39-10
CCTTATCGTTCGGGTCAGGATTGAGCGAAATATGCAACGTATGTTTTTCGGTGTTGCGGTTGGCTATCAGGTAAGGGGCAAAAGACTGGGCTAATTGTGCTACGGAATAATGACCGCTTGCGGTTTCAATCATCTTATTGGCAAACAAAATCTGCCCGTTTTCATTCTCCACTTTGAGCTGATTGTATGCCAATGCACCATATAAATTTCCGCTTCTTCCGATTTTCGCTATCACTATTACATTATTTTTTTAGGTGTTCTTCCTCAAATTTTTCGGTAATCTGAATGATTTTCTGACACAGCATTGCCATTTCAGCCGTCTGTTTTTCCAGTTTGTACAGAAACGCAGCCGCCTTATTCTCGGAAAAATTCTTGTACAACAGCTTTACAATTTGGTTATAGTTCACACCGATGGAACGGAACTGGCTGTGAAAAGAGGTCAGCCGCATATAAAAATCAACCGTTCCCTTGTCAATCTGGATGGTCTTTATGGTCTTGTCAAAGATGCAGGACGTTATAAAGTGCGCCTTTACCTGCATACCTGATTTATCAAAAAGGGCAAGAAAACGGGCGTGTTCCTGCTCGTTAAAGGAAATCGTATAGCGAATGGTCGCCGGGTCTTCTTTGGGGCGGCGTCCTGTCTTTTTCAATTGCTTTTTGTTGTTATCGTTCATCACTAATCCATTTTAAAATCCATACAAAACCCTGACTTCGGAAGGTGTTTTCTGCCCCCTGCAAAGGGCAAGTTGTTTTGAGCATCGGAAATCATTCCGAGATGCTCAAAACACAACTTGCCGTGTTCCGCTGAACACAAAAATCCGCCCTGCGGGACGGATTGAATGTAACAGAGAAAAACGGCTCGTTGCCGTTCCCGTTACGTCCTGATATGTAAAAAGACTTTTGCATAAATCCGTTAATAAAAATCACAATACAAAGTAAAGCCCTGTTTACGATAGCGTTGCACTGTGCCACAGTGCCAAATGCTGCCTCTGAACGCCAAACGCTGCCACTGCTATACAACCGAATGAATTTGATGAGTTCTTTGCCCCTGAATGTTGGCAGGCAGGCAGACAGCCCGTGCTTCAGGACGGGCAGACGGTACACATTCAAGACAGCAGGTTATCCTGCCTGCAAGATTGCAGGAATGCAGGAAAGCAAGAGCG
>MKTK01000028.1 GCA_001898255.1 Chryseobacterium sp. 39-10
CCGCAGATATAAGCTCCAGCTCCACGCTGAACATAGATTTCAAGATCATAACCTGTTCCTAAAATATTCTTGCCCAAGAATCCGTTTTTCTTGGCTTCTTCTATGGCTTCTTCTAGAATATTTGGAATCCACGAATATTCGCCGCGGATGTAGATAAAGGAAGTATTGGCTCCCAATGCAAATGAGGCGATAATCATACCTTCGATGAGGATATGTGGAAGAAATTCCATGAGGTAGCGATCCTTGAAAGTTCCGGGTTCGGATTCGTCTGCATTCACCACCAAATATCTTGGTACACCTTCGGGCTTGGCGAGGAAACTCCATTTCATCCCGGTGGGAAAACCGGCACCACCACGACCTCGAAGTCCTGAAGTTTTCACTTCTTCTACAATTGCTTCGGGCGTCATCTTCAGGGCTTTTTCCGCCGCTTCGTAACCACCTTGTTTTCGGTAAACATCAAAGTAACGAATTCCCTCTATGTGTGCGTCTTTAAGTAAAAGTTTTTTACTCATTGTCTTGTATTGCTTTTGGCTTTTTAAGCTGTGTAGCTCTTATTAATCTGATCCATCAGTCCTTATTACTAAGGATTTTTATATTTAATCTAACGCAATTGCGCCCTGTTTGCACAGTTCTAGTATTTCATCTACTTTTTCAACCGTCAGGTTTTCGTGGTAGAATTTTCCGAGTTGCATCATCGGCGCATATCCACAAGCACCAAGACATTCCGCGGGTTTTAGCGTGAAAAGCCCGTCTTCGGTTGTTTCGCCGTCTTTAATGTTGAGTTTTGTACGGATATGATCCAAAATTTTGTTACTCCCGGAAACCATGCAAGGTCCCGTTCTACAAACCTCCAACACATATTTACCTACGGGCTTCATATTAAACATCGTGTAAAAAGTAGCTACTTCATACACTTCAATCGGTTTAATATTAAGTACTTGCGCAACATAATCCATCACCGGAACATCAAGCCAGCCACTAAATTCTTTTTGTGCAATATGCAACACCGGAATAAGGGCAGATTTCTGCTTTCCTTCTGGATATCTCGCGATAATTTTATTGACCTGTTCTAACGTTTCAGGTTTAAAAGCAACTGTTTCGCTCATTTTCTTACTGTATTATTGTACGATGTACAATGTACTACTGATTTTTTATTTTTAATCATTGCAAAAATTACCAATATATTTTACAATGATAATTTTTACAATTTATGCATCAAGTTCACCTGCAATCACGTTCATGGAGCACATGGTTACAATGGCATCCGAGATCAAAGCACCCTGAATCATTTCTGGGTAGGCCTGATAATAAATAAAACATGGCCGGCGGAAGTGTAATCTGTATGGGCTTCTTCCTCCATCACTTACCAGATAGAATCCTAATTCACCATTTCCACCTTCTACACAATGATACACTTCACCGGTAGGAATTTCCGTTTCTGCCATCACAATCTTGAAGTGGTAGATCAATGCTTCCATTTTGGTGTAAACATCGGCTTTCTCTGGAAGGTAAAACTCTGGAACATCGGCATGGAAAGGACCATCCGGTAAATTTTTATAGGCTTGTTCAATGATTTTTAAGCTTTCCCAAACTTCCTGTTGACGAACCATAAATCGGTCATAGGTATCGCCTGCAGTTCCTACTGGAATGATGAAATCAAAATCCTGATAAGAAGAGTAGGGTTGTGCAACGCGCACGTCGTAATCTACGCCTGCTGCACGAAGGTTAGGACCAGTAAATCCGTAGCTCAAAGCTCTTTCGGCAGAGATGGGACCTGCGTTGATGGTTCTGTCCATAAAGATTCTGTTTCTTTCGTTCAGCGAACAAAATTCTCCCCAGATTCTCGGGAACTTCTTTAGCCATGTTTGCAGCAATTCATGGAATTTTGGTGAGAAATCTCTTTCGAAACCACCGATTCTTCCCATGTTGGTTGTCATTCTTGCCCCACAGATTTGTTCATACATTTCGTAGATCGCTTCTCTTTCGCGGAAGAGGTATGTTAACCCAGTAATGGCACCTGCATCCATCGCAATTACTCCGTTGCACACCATGTGGTCTGCAATTCTTGCAAGTTCCATCATGATGATCCTCATGTAATCAACACGTTTCGGAGTTTCACAGCCGATGAGTTTTTCTACCGTCATGTGCCATCCCATGTTGTTGATGGGAGCCGAGCAGTAATTCATACGATCGGTAAGCGTAGTAATTTGGGTAAAATTTCTTCGTTCCGAGATTTTTTCGAAAGCCCGGTGAATATAACCCACTGTTTGTTCGGAGTGAAGTATTCTTTCACCGTCCATCGTCAGGATATTTTGAAAGATACCATGCGTGGCGGGGTGGGTAGGTCCAAGATTCAGGGTGTAAAGCTGCCCGTCGATCTGCTCCTTGGAATCGTATTGGTTAAGTAAATTAGATAGTACGTTGTCTTTCATGATTGATGATGGCTTTTTGCTTAAAACAATCAGCACAATGCCAATTGCCGAAAGCTATTTGCATTTTATCTTCCGAACATTTTATCGTCTTTATCGGCTCTTGTTCCGTCTTCGAGCTGATATTCTTTCAACATAGGGTGGTATCCTAATTCCGGGTCGTTCAGAATAACTCTTAACTCAGGGTGGCCTTTGAATTTAATACCAAAGAAATCGAATGTTTCTCTTTCCATCCAGTTGGCGCCTGCATAAAGCTCGGTCATGGAATCTACCTCTGCATTTTCCTTTGGCATAAAGGTCTTCAAACGAATCCGAAAATTGGTCACCATATTGTGCAGGTGATAAATAACACCCAACTCTTTTTCGGTATTTTCAGGATAGTGAATGCCGCAAATATCGGTTAGGAAATTGATTTCCAGCGAAGAATCTCGTAGGTAATGGATTACTTTTTTAATGTCCTCCTTCTTGATTTCTAAAGTAAGCATCCCATAAGGTTCGTAATGAGAAATGACCGCCTCGGGAAATTCTCTTGTTATGGCTTCTAAAACAAATTCGTTGGTCATAATATCAATTTATCGTTCTGAATGATTGCTCACCCCACTTTTTCTATTTCTAATAATTATTTTATACCGTAAGAATCCAGCAGTGCTTTATATTCCGGCATATCTCTTCGTCTGATGCTTTCACTTTCACAAATGGCCTGTACCTGCATCACTCCCTCAATAATTTGCTCTGGTCTTGGCGGGCAACCCGGAACATAGACGTCTACCGGGATAATACGGTCGATTCCCTGCAATACTGAGTAGGTATCAAAAATACCTCCGCTGGACGCACATGCACCCACCGCAATTACCCATTTGGGCTCTGCCATTTGGGTATAAACCTGTTTCAATACCGGACCTAATTTTTTCGAAATCGTTCCGCACACCATCAGCATATCGGCCTGTCTGGGTGAAAAAGAATTTCTTTCCATCCCAAAGCGCGAAGCATCATAAGTGGGATTAAGTACCGCCATGAATTCAATACCACAGCAAGAGGTGGCAAAGGGTAATGGCCAAAGCGAATATTTCCTCGCCATACCAATTACACTGCTTAATTTGGTTGCAAAGAAGCCCTCTCCGGAATATCCTTCCGGCGCTTCTGCATCCATTCTGACTACTGGTTTATTATCTGACATCTTGTTGTTTTAAAAAAAATTAACAGTTTTCTTATCCATTATCTGTCCCAGTCCAATGCGCCTCTTTTCCAAACGTAGAGGAAAGCAATGAAAAAAATGGTGATAAAGGTGAGTACCGCAAAAAAGCCCTCAACACCAAATTCGCGAATATTCACGGCGTACGGATAAAAAAATACAATTTCTACATCGAAAAGCACGAAAAGTATCGCCGTCAGGAAATACTTCACGGAAAATGGGGTACGTGCGTTTCCTTCCACTTCCACACCGCATTCAAAACTTTCATTTTTTTTGTTGGCCGATTTTTTATTGGATGGCCCCAAAAAGTGAGTTCCGAGAATAGAAAGTGCAACAAAACTTGAACCCACTAAAAACTGAATGATAACTGGGATATAGTTTTCCGGAATATTCATAAATGAGTGATTTTCTTAATCTGCAAATTTAGGGAATTCAGATTGAAGCAGGAAATTTTTATTAATGAGCAGTGGGTTTTAAGCCAATTTGAAATGATTAAAAATAACCTATTTCTTTTTTGCATTTTTGAGCCGCTTCAGGATCAGAAATGCCACATAACCAATGTACAAAAACAGAAAACTCGCAAACAGTATATTAATCAGTGTATTAAGTCGTTCGTCTTCTACCCGGAAAAATTGGTTATACGCAATAAAGACCAGAATCATGGCAATGTAGAGGTAAAGTTGTTTACGCATTACTCCTGTATTTTGATGGTTGTTGAGAAATTAAGTTTATCGATTTCACAATATTTTTGCTCTATTCTTTCTAAATACTTAAGAAAGTGTTTTGGCGTACGTCCTTCGCCTTTTATGATTCACCGGTTCATAATCTTGCCACAGCAACTGAATGTTTTTATTTTCTTCCAGCTCCGGATTGGTTTCCATGTAACGAATACCAATTTTGGCAAAACGCTCAAAAATTTCTTTAAAGATAATTGCCGTAACGCCGCGCCGCTGATAGTCCGGATGAATACCAATCAAATAAAAATTGGCGCGGTCGTTTTTTTTGCCAGCTTGCAAAAAATGCCACCAACCCAATGGGAAAAGTTGACCATTGGCTTTCTGCAAAGCTTTGGAGTAAGAAGGCATA
Source organism: Chryseobacterium sp. 39-10 (assembly GCA_001898255.1). Lineage (GTDB taxonomy): Bacteria > Bacteroidota > Bacteroidia > Flavobacteriales > Weeksellaceae > Kaistella. The sequence continues at coordinate 4,708 of MKTK01000028.1, forward strand.
GTGATCGCAAAGGCAACCAAATCATGGTTTTCGTCTTCGATGCAGATGATATAGTCTTTCTTGATGAACGGGAAATATTTTTCTTTATATGTTTTTTTCTGCTCTTCGGAAAGTGGAGTATAAGTCGATAACGCGCTGTAGGTCTTGTCGAGCAAGTCGAACATCGGCTCTACCAACGGTGTGATTTCTTGTTTATTTTTAAAATTCAGTACTTTTAGTTTGTACTTTTCAGCAATCAGGTTACTGAATTTAAGCACTTTATCCGGCAAGGATTCGGGGAATTGAATTTCGTACTCCACCCATTCTTTGGCTTTGGTTAAACCCAAGTTTTCGAGATGTGTCGAATAATAATCTCCATTATAAAGGCCAATCATCGTTGCCAGTTTGTTAAATCCTTTGATGAGCAATCCGGCTTTATCGAGATTGGTAAAGCCCATTGGCCCTTCAATTTGGTGAATGTTTTTTGCTTTGGCAAATTCGATAACGGTATTGATGAGTGCTTCCGAAACCGATGACTCATCAACAAAATCTAACCAGCCGAAACGCACCTTGCGAACACCAAGTTCTTTTTCTTCTTTATGATTGATAATGACGGCCACCCGTCCCAATAAAATATTGTCTTGATAGGCCAGGAAAAGCTTTGCTTCGGAGTATGCCAACGCAGGATTGTCTTTGGCATTCCAGGTTTTCATTTCATCTTTAATTAGAGGCGGTACATAGCACTCATTACTGTTGTAGAGTTCCATAGGGAATCTGATGAAATTTTTTAAGTCAGTTGCGGTTTTTACTTCTTTTATAATTGTTGTTGCCATCTGTCCTTAATTTTGATAAACAAAGATAAATGATTAAAAATGAATTCAAAACTTTGGCACGTTTTTTACTGCTGAAATGGTTAATTTAATAA
>MKTK01000029.1:0-25812 GCA_001898255.1 Chryseobacterium sp. 39-10
ATTTTAAACCAATTTATGCTTATTTTTGAAGAAAGGCTCAGATTATAAAAATCCAAGCCCTAACTTTTCAACTTACACACTTGATAGGATAGTGTCAACGAAGAAGAACTATCCGTTATATTAGATAAGCAATTGTTCTATTGCCTGAATATTTTTTCAGAAATGACAAACTGAACTTAATATAGAAAAATCATTTCCCTTTTATCTTCTTTCTATGCTTTAGTCCAAAATCAATTAAAGCATTGACAACTGTTTCAGTTTCTTTAGCGTGTGCGGTAAGAGCGTAAGAAACGGTAACAGGTTTGGTGTTATTAACCGTTCGGGTAATCAGCAAATTATCTTCCAATTCCTGCAACTCTTTGGATAGCACTTTGGGGGATATTCCCAGAGCCATTTCTTGCAAATCTTTAAACCTCATTGTGCCATAGTTCTGTAAATTGTGCAGGATACAAAATTTCCATTTGCCACTCAACAGTTCAATGCCATCCTTTAATGCCAATATGCTTTCTTTATTGATGTTACTTTTATTGTCTCCCATAAAATAGTTACTTTCCAAAAGGTAATGAATAGCAAATATAAATCTAATATCTGATATTTTTGTAATCAGAAATTATAAAAACAGTTCATTATGAAAATAACAGTAATCGCAAACATTTCGGCTAATGGAAGAATTTTAATAGCTGACAACCCTCATCATCAGTTACCACCAGAAGCTATGGAGTTTTACGTGCAATTTGTAAGACAGGTTGGAAACGTTGTGATAGGATTGAAAACCTTTGAAAATTTTCTAAAATTCTCAGAAGAAGTAAAAGAGCTTTTTAACGGCATAGAAATCATTATATTATCTGATAAACCTTATACAGTTGATGGCTACAAAACCGTAAGTAGTCCAGAAGAGGCTGTTGAATATATGTCTAGAAAAGGTGTGCAGGAAGTCGCCGTTGGAGGTGGAGCAAGTGCTTTCAATGCCTTTATAGACAAAGATTTGGTTACAGATATTTATTTTAACATCAATCCAATAATCACTGGAGCTGGAGCTATTTTAGGAAATAACAGCGAGTTAAATTCAAAATTTAAGTATAAAGAACAGAAACTTAAAAACGGTTTTGTTCAACTACATTTAGCTAAAGAAGGATTAGAAACGAACCAATAGCCTTGATAAACAAGAACTAAATATCGATTTCAGAATTGTTATTTGTAATAATAAGGCAGAAAATGAACTTTAAGAAATTTTGAAAATGAGAGATGGACATTATCTTTTGTTTTATAGTTTGTAAGTGTTCATCTATAATAAATTGAATGGCATCTTCATTAAATCATATCATATCGGAGATACAGCGAAAAGAAAATGCTATTTCGCTGTCTGCACCTAATGCAATTGATGAAGCATATCAAACGACGATATACCTGAAAGAATATTTATGGTCTATTAGAGAGGATGTTACGAAAAAAGGATTTAAAAACCAATGGGAGGAAATCAATTTCTTTCGCAACATTAAGCCATACATCCTCTCCAAACTCATTTACCACAATAAGATATTTCGCATACAGACCGCTTGTCCCGTTGATGGAGGGAAGATGTATGCGAATTATTTTTCAGAGCAATTAGGGGAATTAAAACAGGAATACAGGGAACACATTTATAATTCAGATTTTTACAGGTATTATCGTTCAGGAAGAACCGACCGTGATGAAATCTACTTTATGTTGGGTAACATCAATTTCCACGATGGTCTGAATAGTTTTGTCTTTGAAATTGACCCATTGTTTTCAACTTATTATGATAACAAAGTGGCTCGGATAATAGCCAACGAACTACTCTATACCTACATTCTCCAAAAAATAAATGATGATGAAATGGCAGATTTCTCTGTGAGGGATATATCTGATAGCATCCTTTGGACGGATACCAAAAATGCCTTGATAGAACTGATTTATGCTCTTTACGCAAATAGCTCTCTTTCTAATGGTAAAATAGGAATACGTAAAATCAGTTTGGCTTTAGAAAGAATGTTTCAGATTTCTTTAGGAGATTTGCATCATTCTTTCCATCGAATGAAATATCGTGCCGGTTCCCGAACTGCATTTTTAGACCAATTGAAATCTTCTTTGGAAGAATATATGGACAAAGATTTGTAAAAAAAAACACTTATCAAGGATAGTCTTCTCAAAAACAGATGAATAAAATGAAATAAAAAAAGTTATTTAAATTCTTATAGAAAGAAATAGATGACTTCTCCTATTATTACTTGTAATAAACGAATTTTTAAAATTTTCTATACAAATTTATCTATTCAAACAACCACCTTTTTACAGCCTACATAATGTTTAGTAGCTAAAAGTTTACTATTTTAGTGGATTCTTAAGGACTGAAAATCCCTAATCAAATAACGCTTATTTCAATGTCAGAAGAACAGAAGAAAATATTAGAGCAACAGCTCTGGAATATAGCCAATACGTTACGTGGAAAAATGAATGCAGATGAATTCCGAGATTATATTTTGGGATTTATTTTTTATAAATATTTGGCTGAAAAAATGGAAATCTATGCGAATTCCATTTTGGAAGAAGATCAAATCCAATTCAGAGACATAAAAGAAGATACGCCTAAAGGCTTGGAATATATTGAAGCCATTCGAGAAGAAGCCTTGGAAACATTAGGGTATTTTTTAAAACCTTCTGAACTGTTTAGTGAAATTACCAAAAGAGGTGATAACAATTTCATCCTTGAAGATTTACAAAAAATTCTAACCAATATCCAGCTCAGTACAATGGGAACGCAAAGTGAAGAAGACTTTGAGGACTTGTTCTCTGATATGGATTTGAATAGTAATAATCTGGGCAGAACGGCTGATGCTAGAAATACACTTATCGTAAAAGTTTTGAAGCATCTCGATGAAATTGACTTCAAATTGAATGATACAGAATTAGATGTTTTAGGTGATGCCTATGAATATTTGATTGGTCAGTTTGCTAGCGGTGCAGGAAAAAAAGCTGGGGAGTTTTATACCCCTCAAGAAGTATCCAAAATTCTTGCAAAAATTGTTACAACAGGTAAAAATCGTTTAAAATCAGTATATGACCCAACTTGTGGCTCAGGATCATTATTATTACGGGTTGCAAGAGAAGTAAAAGATGTCAATAATTTCTACGGACAAGAAATGAACCGCACCACCTACAATCTTGCTCGAATGAATATGATATTGCATGGAGTACATTATCTGAAATTTGACATTAAGCAGGAAGATACTCTGGAACATCCGCAGCATCTAAACGATATGCCATTTGAAGCAATTGTCGCAAATCCTCCTTTTTCAGCGAAATGGAGTGCCAATCCATTATTTTTAAATGATGACCGTTTTAGCCAATATGGAAAATTAGCACCATCAAGCAAAGCTGATTTTGCATTTGTGCAACACATGATTTATCATTTGGCAGAGAATGGAACAATGGCTATTGTTCTTCCACATGGTGTGTTATTCCGTGGAGCAGCAGAACTGCATATCCGTAAATACCTGATTGAACAGAAAAATTATTTGGATGCAGTCATCGGCTTGCCTGCCAATATTTTCTACGGAACCAGTATTCCGACTTGTATTCTGGTATTTAAAAAATGTAAAGAAGATCCTGACCATATCTTATTTATTGATGCCAGTAAAGAATTCGAGAAAGTAAAGAACCAAAATATGTTGCGGGAAGAACATATCGATAAGATTTTGGAAACCTATCGTAACAGAACGACTATTGAGAAATACAGTCACTTAGCTACTTTGAAAGAAGTTGAAGAGAATGACTATAACCTCAATATTCCTCGCTACGTAGATACGTTTGAAGCTGAAGAAGAAATCGATATCCAATCCGTAATGCAGGAAATTAAATCTTTAGAAGCAAAACGAGCGGAACTGGACAAAGAGATCGATGTGTACTTCAAAGAATTGGGACTTGTTTTTTAATTTTTTATATCCTTAATGTTTTTACTAACGAAAATTGAATCATCGAGATGATAAATAAAAAATTGAAAGTAGGTAACGTTCCTAATTTGAGATTTCCGAGCTTTGAAGGGGAATGGGAAACCAAGAAGTTGGGGGAAGTAGCAACAAATGTTATGTACGGTATGAATGCTGCTGCAACTAATTATGATGGCGAAAATCAGTATATACGAATCACAGATATCGACGAACAAACTAGATTATTTTGTCCTAATCCGTTATCATCTCCAGATGGAGAGTTAGACAATAAGTACTTATTACATAAGGGAGATATACTTTTTGCAAGGACAGGAGCGAGTGTCGGAAAGTCTTATCTATATAATGATAAGGATGGTAAGATTTACTTTGCAGGCTTTTTAATTCGTCTTAATGTGAGAGATGAAGACCCATATTTTATTTTTTCACAAACACTAACCGAAAAATATCAAAGATGGGTACTAACAATGTCAATGCGCTCAGGGCAACCAGGGATTAATGCGGAAGAATATAAATTGTTACCAATAGTCATTCCGTCAATCCAAGAGCAAGAAAAGATTTCGTCATTTCTGTTACTAATTGACGAAAGAATTCAAACCCAAAACAAAATAATTGAACAATTAGAAACCTTAATCCAGGAACTCCGAAATCAAATATTCAAACGAAAAATAAGGTTTACAGATACTGATGGGAGAGATTTTGTTGACTGGAAAAAAGTAAAAATTGGCGATATTTTGAAAATAGGTAATGGGAAAGATTACAAACATTTGCAATCTGGTGAGATTCCTGTATTTGGTACTGGTGGTTTTATGACTTTGGTTAATGATTATCTTTACGATGGTGAAACCGTTTGTATTGGACGCAAAGGCACAATTGACAAACCCATGTACCATGAGGGTAAACTTTGGACTGTAGATACATTATTCTATACGCACTCATTCCAATCTTGTATTCCAAAATTCATATTTCACCTTTTTCAGACAATTAATTGGTTGGAATATAATGAAGCATCAGGAGTACCAAGTTTGTCTAAAACAACTATAAAAAAAATCAGTTTGCAAATCCCTTCAATAGAAGAACAAGAAAGAATAGCATCATTTCTTAACAAAATTGACCACAAAATTCAAACGGAAAAAGCAATTTTAGAACAGCTTGAAATGCAAAAAAAATACCTGTTAAAACAAATGTTTGTATAATTTTCTATACAAACATTTGTTGCAGTAAAAACTTTTTCTGTTCTTCTAATTTATTCAAAAATTGGTTTTCTATATCTACTTTCAGATCAATAGAGGAAAGGTAATCAGCAATCTTTCTTTGTTCTTCGACACAAGGTAAATCAAATTTAATTCTCGCAAAATTCTCATAGAAAAGATAATCCCTTACTCCTCCTTCGACATTTCTTAGAACTTCTTTATTAAAAAAATCTGTCTTTAGATATTGAAATATAAAATTATCATTTACAAACTCCTCTGTTTTAAAGCAAACATATAATGAACTGATAATAATATTTTCCAAATTCCCACTGTAACCAATAGAACCAACATTTATTCTTGCAGGATTATATGCAAAGGTGTTCTTATCAATTATTTTGTATAATGTAATATCATAACCTCTATCTTCGCTATCAACTCCCTCAAACTGCTCACTTTGCGGAACGAATCCTAATTTGTTATTTATAGAATAAACAGGTAGTTTTTCGTTACTTTTATTTCTCTTATTTATTAGAGTCGTCACATCTCCCAATTTCTTTGTCTTCCAGTCTACGTAGTTGTCTCCGCTAGCATTTTTAAATCTTAACTGACCAGAAAATATTCTTTTGGTAATAGTAGTTTTTAATACGTTTAATTCCTTAATTATTTTGTTTTGGGTTGTTATTCTTTCATCTATCAGAGACAGAAATGATGCTATTTTAGTTTGTTCATTTCTTTGAGGAACATATAACTTTTTTGATTTGATTTCAACAGAAGAAATTCCTTTGATTGATGTTCCCTGTACTGCTGATGCAGCCTTTTTCATTTCAGTGGATAGTAAATAAGAAAGAAAGATACCATTACACTTAAAATTTATAATGTTTAAAAAATCTTGACTTGTACATAAACTCTTCTCTGAATATGCAACTTTACCCACACCTACTCTTGAAACTATTAGAATAACAGGAGCTGAACATAGCTTTGTCGCTGAATTACTAATCGCGTCTTCGGTTATGAATCTGGAAATATTCACCGAATTTATATCGCCTTCTGATAAGTCAGAAGAAGAAACCCAAGGGATACTTCCTCTCCAAAAATCTTCATTTGATGATGAGGGCGTTCCTCCTCCCAAAAACTCTCCCAATGCATTCAATTCATTAACTTCCCACTCCTCAGTAAATCCGGGAAATCTCAAATTAGGAACTGTACTTACTAAAAAGTAAAAATCTCAAATCCGAAAGATTAATAATCCTTAATCTTCAATTGCTTTCCTTTGAGAATTTAAAATTTAGATATAATGAATGTACAAAAACAACTATCAGAAGTGATTGAATTATGGAAAACAGACAAAAAAAACTATGTAAAAAAATCAACATTTTCGGCTTATGTATTATTAATCGAGAATCATTTATTGCCAACATTTGGTGATAAACAAGAAGTTCCAGAGGTTGACGTTCAGAACTTCGTTCTGCAAAAGTTAGCATCAGGTTTAAGCCAGAAAACCATTAAAGATATTCTGATTGTTTTAAAAATGGTACTGAAATTCGGTGCAAAAAACAAATGGATTACATACGAGCCTTTTGAAATTCAATATCCGACTATTCGTGAAAGCCAGCATATTGAAGTGCTTACTAAGGCTGATCAGAAAAAAATAATGAACTATATACAAGAACATTTTACATTTAGGAATTTAGGTGTATATATATGTTTAAGTGCAGGAATGCGTATTGGGGAAATATGTGCATTAACCTGGGAAGATATCGATACAGAGAATGGCATTATCCATGTTAATAGAACCATCCAGCGTATTTATGTGATAGAAGATGGAACTCGTAGAACGGAATTAATTTTAGACACTCCTAAAACTAAAAATTATATTCGTGAAATCCCGATAAGTAAGGATTTATTAAGAATATTGAAACCCTTTAAAAAGATAGTGAATCCAACCTTTTTTGTATTGACAAACGATGCTAAACCAACTGAACCCAGAACCTATAGAACCTATTACAAAAACTTAATGAAGGAACTAAAAATGCCTGAGCTTAAATTTCACGGGTTAAGACATAGCTTCGCCACAAGATGTATTGAGAGTAATTGTGATTATAAAACAGTGAGTGTACTTCTGGGACATTCCAATATCAGCACTACTTTAAATCTCTATGTACATCCTAATATGGAGCAAAAGAAAAAAGCTATTGAGCAAATGTTTAAGGCTCTTAGATAAGTTTTGGATTATGGATTAGGAGAACATTTTATTTTGTTAAATTTGTACATAGACGAAAAGAATAAGATAAACTCCTAATTCATAATTATTTTGAGCAAACAGTCCGAACAAATTCTAGAAGAGCAACTCGTTGCCCAATTACAGAAATTGGGATATAAATACGCTTTTATTGCTGATGAAAAAGCTTTACTGGCAAACCTGAAAACACAGTTAGAAAAACACAATCATCTACAATTCAGTGATAGTGAGTTTGAAAAAGTATTGAATATACTTAATAAAGGTTCTGTATTTGAAAAAGCCAAGATATTGCGTGAAAAGAAACATCATATCATTCGGGATAATGGTGATAACCTGTATTTTGAATTTCTCAATGTAGAACATTGGTGTCAGAACGAATATCAGGTAACCAATCAAATTACACAAGAAGGGAAATACGAAAACCGTTATGATGTTACCTTATTGGTGAATGGGTTGCCTTTAGTACAAATCGAGCTGAAGCGAAGAGGCTTGGAAATGAAAGAAGCATTTAACCAAATCAACCGCTATCAAAAACACAGTTTCGGGGCAGGTAAAGGATTGTTTCATTTTGTACAGTTATTTGTTATTAGCAATGGTGTTAATACCAAATATTTCAGCAATTTTGGAACACATAAGCAGGAATATCTTCAAACGTTTCATTGGACAGACGAACAAAATAATCCATTAAATAATATTTTAAACGGTTTTACAGATTCTTTTTTAGAACCTTGCCATATCAGTAAAATGATATGTAAATACATAGTTTTGAATGAAACCGACAAACGTCTGATGGTACTTCGTCCATACCAATATTATGCGGTAGAAAGTATTATCAAAAAGGTAAAAGAAAACGAAATACTGAATGGTTATAATATTGAAAAAAATGGTTACATCTGGCATACAACAGGAAGTGGTAAAACCTTGACTAGTTTTAAATCCAGTCAGATTCTATCCAAAATTCCAGCCATCAAAAAAGTGGTTTTTGTGGTAGATAGAAAAGATTTAGACTATCAAACCAATCAGGAGTACGATAAGTTTAGCAAAGGGTCAGTAAGTTCTGCAACCAATACAGACGATTTGATAAGAAAATTTAACGACTCAAATATTCGCATCATCGTTACTACTATTCAAAAGCTAAATAATGCGATTTCAGGGAGAAACTTATCGAAAATGAAATCCATACAGCACGAAAGGATGGTTTTTATCTTTGATGAATGCCATCGTTCGCAATTTGGTGATACCCACAAAAACATTGTCAATTATTTTACCAATATCCAACTGTTCGGCTTTACAGGCACACCTATTTTGGCAGAGAATGCAGATGGAGAAAAAACAACCGCAAGTTTGTTTGGAAAATGTCTGCATAAATATGTAATTACAGATGCCATACGTGATGAGAATGTACTGAAGTTTTCTGTAGAATACATTCAGACTTTCAAACAAAAAGAACATATCATTGATTTAAAAGTAGAGCAAATTAACGAAACGGAAGTTTTTGAAGCACCTGAACGAAAGGAAGCCATTGTAGATTACATCATTCAATACCACGATCAGAAAACGCAAAACAGAAAATTTTGTGCCATGATGTGTGTACAGGATATTGATTCGGTCATTCAATACTATGAAATTTTCAAGCGTAAAAAACAAGAGGGACAGCACGATTTAAAAATAGCGACTATTTTTAGTTTTGCTCAGAATGAAGAGGAAATAGAAGATGCTGTTTATTCCCACTTAGGAATGGTTGCCGAACCACAAGCAGTATACGGTTATAAGCCTCATCGTAGGGAATTATTAGAAACGTATGTGCAAGACTTTAATGAATTATTTGGAGAGAAACAGAATGTAAAAGATACCGAAGGATTTTACAATTATTACAATGCGGTAGCCAAAAAATCAAAGCAAAATGAGACGGATATTTTGTTGGTTGCCAATATGTTTTTGACTGGATTCGACAGTAAGTATTTAAACACCTTATACGTTGATAAGAATTTGAAATACCATGGATTGATACAAGCATTTAGCCGTACCAATCGTATTCTGGATAAGAATAAAACACAGGGAAATATTGTATGTTTCCGAAACCTTAAAGACAAGACAGACGAAGCTATCGCTTTATTCAGCAATAAAGAAGCAATTGACGAGATTATTGTAGAACCATACGAAGCGTATGTAGAAAAGTTCAACGAAGCCACGCAGAGATTATTAGAAATCGTTCCGGAAGTAGTATCTGTTGACGGCTTATATTCGGAAGAAGATCAGCTACAATTTATTTTGGCTTTCCGTGCCATGATGCGTTTGCACAAGAAAATGAGTCATTATACAGAATTTACTTGGGATGATTTACAGATGGAAGAACAGCTTTTTGCAGATTACACCAGTAAATATTTGGATTTGAAGGAAAGACTTGATCCTACTGACCCGTCTAAAAAAGCATCTATTCTTAATGATATAGATTTTGAACTGGAATTGATAAGACGTGATACGATCAATGTAACTTACATACTTCAGTTACTGATTAAATTCAAGTCGAAACATAGTGCAAAAGACAAAGAAAGTATTGAAAAAGATATTTTCAATTTACTGAATACCGAAGTATCATTAAGAAGTAAAAGAGAATTGATTGAGAAATTTATTCAGGAAAGTTTACCACATATCGAAGATACGGATGCCATTCCAGAAGAGTTTGAAAAATTTTGGAATATAGAGCAAGAAAAAGCACTTCAGGAATTAGTCAAGACAGAAAATCTTTCCGAAGAAAAAACGGAAAGACTGATAGAGAATTATTTGTTTACAGAACGTGAACCTTTACGAAAAGAGATTTTGGATTTACGAAAAGAAGGGAGACCGAGTGTATTAAAATCTAAGGAAATCGGAGATCGTATTCTAAATAAAATCATAGGATTCGTAGACACTTTTGTTAATGGAATATCAGGAAATTAATGTTTTATTCTAGGAGGCATTCATAAGAATCAAAAATATTTAAGAGTAATAAATAAAGGATAGGAAAATTAAAACCTATCCTACTATTTTTGTATATTTGCTTTGAGCTAACGGAAACACGTTGAAAAGCAAAGCAATAAGCACCGTTACCAAATCGTTACCTGACTTCTTTGATTATCTCTATAAAAGCTTAGTATTCAACCGATACAGCTTTTTCCTGAAAACTTTAAAATAAAGAACGTTGTCTTTCTCGGATGTTACTTCCAAACCTTTCATTTTCAACTCGGTCTTCAGTTGTTTTTCGTTGAGGTTTTTGTCAAGAACTTTATGATATTCTTTTTCAGATTTCAGGAAATTGGTATCTCTGTAAATTAAAATAATTCCACTGAATGCATACACTGTCATAATTCCTGCCATAAAATATCCCAGATACCTGTGGACAATCCGCATAAAAGATCGTGTATTTTTAATTTTTTCCATAGTTGTTTTTATAAACGTTTTTAAGCTTTGAGTGACTAAGAGGATATCTAAAATTTAAAATCGATGCTTCCCATCACATTGGTCGGGTTTTGCGGTGTTAATCGTACCGACCACGTTTTTTCATTGGTGAGATTATTAACCTTTACCCCTACCCGAAATTTTTTGTGATTATAAAAAAGCGAAGCATCCAAAACCGTGTATGCCGGAATGGTGACTTTCGCAGTGGTGGTATTGGTATGAAAGGATTCGTTGCCTTTTATTCCTCCAAAACCAAGGCCTAAACCTTTAAGGTTTCCAGATGGAATCTCATAGCTGGCCCAAAGATTATACATATTGGATGGCCCCGAAAGTCCGGGTCTTAATCCATTGACGCTGCTATCGGCCTTGGTCATTTCCGATTCATTGTAGGTATAACCGCCGACAATATTGAATCCATTGAAAGGATTGGCGGTAAATTCAACCTCAAAACCTTTGCTGAGGCGGGTTCCGTCCTGAATATTAAAATCCGCATGATCTGGATCAGTTCTCAGCATATCTTTTACTTGAATATTGTAATAACTTACTGTCCCCACCAGTTTATGATTTAATAAATCGCCTTTCACCCCAAATTCATACTGATTGGCCTGTTCTGGTTTGAAGGAATTGCCACTAAAATCTGAACCACTTACGTTCGTGAAACCATTCATATAATTACCAAAAAGGGAAACTTTATTCTTAATCACTTCATACACCAATCCTAATTTGGGTGAAAAATTAGTTTGCCAATAAGCACCAGTTTCGGTATTTTTTGCAATGTCGGTAACGCCCAAGTTTTGATAGCGGTCTCCACGCACACTCGCCATCACTAAAAACTGATCTGTTACATTAAATACATTCGAAAAATAGACCGCATAGCTATTATCTCCATTCTTCTGAACTCTTCCAGTTCCGGTGGCCATCTGATTATCAAAATAAGAAGGATTCGCAACCGCATTGGCATCTGCAGGATTGGTAAAATCAAAGGTTTTTCCGTTCACTACAACACGATCAAAGCTATTGGCATTGTTATAATAATCCATTCCCACAATCAGTCGGTTTCGGTGGCCGGCAATCAGGAAATCACCAATAAAATTCTGTTGAATATTGGTAGCAATAAAGTTGGTGTTTCCTTTGGTGACCTGCAATCTTGCAGTGGTATCCGACATTCCTGTGATTGCCGTTGTGTAGCCATCAATGGTAGATCTGGCTCTTGAAAATACCGTCTGAGAAGCCCATTGATCCGAAATTTTGTAATTCATCTGGGTGAAGATGTTCATCATTTCAGTTTCGTAGGGCATATCATTAGATCCGAATAATTTGTTATACGGAAAATTCATATCGGCAATAGACTGAATTTTGTTGCTTTTCAGGAATGGATTGAACCGAACGACCGATGTTCCTTTTTCACGACCATATTCAATATCAAACAAGATGGAAAGCCGGTCGGTGATTTGATAGGACAAGCTGGGCGCAACGGTTACGTTATTTTTAAACCCTAAATCCTGAAAGCTTTTCTGAAAGGTGGTCGCACCATTCAACCGGAAAAGTACGGTTTTGCTGGCATTCACGGGTGTGTTGACGTCCACCGTAAATCGATTATAATTCCAGCTGCCTCCTGTGTAAGATATTTCGCCACCAAAATCGTTGAAAGGTTTCTTGGTTACCCTGTTGAAAAGTCCGCCATAAGTGGCCAAGTTGGTACCAAACAAAGTTCCGGAAGGACCGCGAATTGCTTCAATTCTTTCCAGGTTAACAGGATCTATTGTGGTATACGAAAATCCCGAAATCCCGTTTCTCACCATAGGTTCCGTGGAAAAACCTCTGGTCAAAAAGGTTACTCTACCTTGGTTCGCCAGCATAGGAATTCCGGCTCCGGGAAGGTTTTTGGTAATGCTTCCGATATCTTCTGCCAGCTGTTCCTGGATAAGTGCTTTGGGTACGCTGATGTACACCTGCGGATTTTCCAAATTTTTCAGCGGTAGTTTAGCCACATACGGACTTTCTTTTTCAGAAAATTTATTGACTCCTTTTAGTATTCTTACCTCCTGAATCATGGCGATATTCTCTTTATCAAACCGATAATTGACTTCCACGGCCCGATCCTCATCCTTAACGCTAAACGGAATCTGAACTTCTTTGGCACCAATAACCTGAATTTTTAAATGATAAGCTCCGCTGGGAATTTCGGTAAAACGATAGCGCCCCTGTGTATCGGTAAGTGTATGTTTGTCGAGTTCCACAATCTGAACGGCAATTTCCGGCATCGGATCTCCATTCTGCTGTTGAATAAGCCCGCTGATATTTTCTGTTTTTGTTTGCCCAAACATCATTGTGCACGCCAACATCCATAGCAACATAAAGGCAGATTTTCTTATCATCGTATAAAATTTTAAGGTGCAAATATAATGCTTATTTAAACTAAATATAAATAAGATAAGTTTTTTTATGCTCATTTTTATACGACTTAATACAGCTTAATATAAAACCTTATTTTTGCATAAAATCATCAGTAAAATGTCAAAAGTAAAAGTAGGAACCGTTCAGATGTCTTGTGTTGCCGACAAAGCATCCAATCTAACCAAAGCGATTGAAAAAGTGAAAGAAGCTGCTGCAAAAGGTGCACAGATTGTCTGTTTGCAGGAATTGTTCACGTCGCTTTACTTCTGCGATGTGGAAGATTATGATAATTTTGAATTGGCAGAAGCCATTCCCGGTCCTTCAACAGATGCTCTTTCTGAAGTTGCAAAAGAATTAGGCGTTGTAATTATAGCCTCACTTTTCGAAAAACGCGCTCAAGGTTTGTACCACAATACCACCGCTGTTATTGATGCTGACGGAACATATCTAGGAAAATACCGCAAAATGCATATCCCGGATGATCCTGCCTTTTACGAGAAGTTTTACTTTACACCTGGAGATTTGGGCTATAAAGTTTTTAAAACCAAGTTTGCCGCCATCGGTGTTCTCATCTGCTGGGATCAATGGTATCCGGAAGCATCCAGAATTACCGCGTTGAAAGGAGCAGAAATTATGTTCTATCCAACAGCAATTGGTTGGGATACTACGCAAGACGAAGAAACCAACAAAGATCAGTACAACGCTTGGCAAACCATTCAACGTTCGCATGCAGTGGCCAACGGAGTTCCGGTGGTCTCCGTAAACCGTGTCGGTTTTGAGCAGGAGGGCGCGATGAAATTCTGGGGCGGAAGTTTCGTTACCAATGCGCAGGGAAAACTACTTTATCTGGGATCTCACGATCAGGAAGAAGTGGTGGTGACAGAACTGGATTTAAACGAATCTGATTATTTCAGAAAACACTGGCCTTTCCTTCGCGACAGAAGAATTGATTCATATCAGCCGATTACCAAACGGTTTTTGGATGAGGAATAAACTCTGTAGTTGCAAGTCGTAAGACCGACCTTGAAAATTTTGAATGTGAATTGACAATCCATCAAAGCATTTTGATTTCGATAAGGGTAAGTCTGATTTTTGATGAATAAAAATAATGGAACCAAGTATTTACCAAAGTCTTTTTAAAGATATTAAACAAAAAATTCGGAGCTCGCAGCTTCGGGCGGTTTTGGCGGTAAATGCAGAAATGATTGGCCTTTATTGGCAGATCGGAAAATCTATTGCGCAAAAACAGACTAAAAAAGGATGGTCAGCAGGGGTAATACCACAACTGTCCAAAGATTTGAAAGGAGAGTTTCCCGATTTGAAAGGTTATTCGGAAAGAAACTTAGGCAGAATGCTTGCTTTCTACCGTGAATATCCTGAGGATTCAATTTTGCCACAAGCTGTGGCAAAATTACCGTGGGGCCATAATATTCTGCTTATTGAAAAAATTAAGGATCAAAATCTGCGCTTTTGGTATGCCCAAAAATGCATAGAAAACAATTGGAGCAGAGATGTTCTCGATCTTCAAATACGGAATAAACTCGTCGAACGACAGGGGAAATCCATCAATAATTTTGAAAGTACACTACCAAAACCACTTTCCGATTTAGCCAATCAAACACTGAAAGATCCGTATATTTTTGATTTTCTGCAATTGGATGAAAATTACATAGAAAAAGACATCGAAAATCAACTCATCCAGCATCTTACCAAATTTTTACTGGAATTGGGAAAAGGCTTTGCCTTTGTGGGCTCACAATATCACTTGAAAATTTCGGATAAAGAGTACTTTATTGATCTGCTTTTTTATCATACAAGACTGAAATGTTTTATTGTGATTGAACTCAAAAACACTTGTTTTATCCCAGAATATACCGGGAAATTGAATTTTTATCTTTCAGCGGTGGACAGCTTGGTAAAAGATGAAAACGACAACCCAACCATTGGAATTTTACTTTGCAAAGACAAAAATAATATTGAAGCAGAATTTGCTTTAAGAGGAATCAACAAACCTATTGGAATCAGCGAAATCAACTTTGTGGAAAGCATTCCTGATCACCTGAAAAGCAGTCTGCCAACGATTGAAGAACTTGAAAACGAGTTAAAAAAATTTGACAATAACTAATCCCGCTTGTTTTAAAAGAACAATAAAATGACAAATAATCGATATCAATCTGGTCAACCATCATCTGACATTACCCATCAAACCCCAAAATCTCAGGGCTACCGTTTTCCGGCAGAATGGGAACCGCACGAAGCAACCTGGCTTGCGTGGCCGCATAAAGAAGAATCCTGGCCGGGCAAAATTGATGCGATTTATCCTAAATATTGCGAATTTATCAAGATTATTTCCGAAGATGAATTTGTAAGAATCAACGTTCGGGATGAAGAAATGCGCAAGTTTGCAATGGATTGTATTCTGCAAACCGGAGCTCATCTGGAAAATATTGAATTTTATTTTAATCCGACAAACGATGCATGGTGCCGCGATCATGGACCTGCCTTTTTGGTCAACCCGGAAGCGGAAGAACCGAAAATCATCGTCGATTGGAATTTTAATGCATGGGGCGGAAAGTATCCACCTTTTGATCTGGATGATGTCGTGCCAACCAGAATTGGTAAAGAATTCGAAATTCCTGTTTTTCATCCCGGCATCATCATGGAAGGCGGAAGTGTGGAATTCAACGGAAAAGGAACGATTCTTACTTCAAAATCCTGCCTGTTGAATCCGAACCGGAATCCACAGTTCAATCAGGAAGAAATTGAAAGTTATCTGAAAGATTTTTATGGTGTGGATCAGATTCTCTGGGTAGATGACGGTATTGTCGGTGATGACACCGATGGCCACGTTGATGATACCATTCGTTTTGTCAATGAAAATACGGTTTTGACGGTCGTTGAAGAAAACCCTGAAGACGACAATTACGAAATTCTACAGCAAAATTTGAAACAACTAAAGGAAATGAAATTGTTGGATGGCACACCATTAAACATTATTGAACTTCCGATGCCTGATCCTGTCATTTGGGAAGATCAGCGTTTGCCGGCTTCGTATGCGAATTTCTACATTTCCAACAAACATGTGATTGTACCGACTTACCGCTGCGACAAAGATCCGATCGCTTTAGATATTATTCAGAAGTGTTTCCCCGAAAGAACCGTTGTAGGCATAGATTCCACCGATATTATCTGGGGACTGGGAAGTTTCCATTGTCTCAGCCAGCAGGAACCGGCGGTGAACTAAAAAATACCTCTTTTAAGGTATTTCTTCTCAGAAGGTAATGAAGTATCTTCGTGGAACTAATAACCATGAAAACTTTTACAATATCTTGTTTATCTTAACACCGAAGCTTACTTGCTGAAACCTATATCCCTGATCTTAATCTTGTTTACTTTGTCAAATGAGGGATCACTTCTAATTTGTATTGGCTAAGTCGCTATTTTGTTTTTTTGATCAGTGCTGGTTAACATCATTGATGTTAATGAAAGAATTTTTGTTGCGGATGAATGGATGGGCGCGAGCGAAGCGAGCGCCGAAAAGTGATTTTGTAAAAACTTCGAAAAACAAACTGCCTGATCTTATAGCCCCGGTTGTAATGAAAATCCTTTTTTGTGATTCCGGTAACGGATTACAAAAAAAGATTGCAATGAAAAACGGGACCTCATGAAGTGAAAAAATACAAATTTTGTTGCTCCTAAATTCTAAGACCTGTTATCCTATCCTCTTTTTGACGAATACCTGATACGCCATATACAATAGTGGCAAAGCCATAATTCCTAAAAATGGGGCGTTGGATAATGCCCGATCCGGCTGGAACGCCACCGCATATACTAAACCGAAAAAAGCACCACCCAAATGCGCGGCATGACCGATATTATCCGACTCGCGCGGGTTCAGCATGCTGTATACGGAATATCCGAAATACAACAATCCGAAAATGTAACCCGGAATTGGTATCGGGATGAAAAAAAAGTAAATTCCTAAATCTGGTATCATTGCAATGGAAGCGAACAAGATGCCCGAAACTCCGCCACTAGCACCAATTGCCGAATACCAAAGTTGATTTTTATAAAGATATAGCGAAAATAAATTGCCCAAAATGATGGAACCGAAATACACGACCAAAAATCCCATTTCACCAAATGCCTGTATAACAATAGGTCCAAAGAAATAGAGGGTCATCATATTGAACAACAAATGGGTAAAATCGGCGTGCAGAAAACCCGCAGAAAGAATCCGTATGTATTCTTTGTTGTTCAGAATTGCACCTACATTGAACTTGTATTTATTGAAAATATTCTGGTTGTTGAGCGCAAAAAAACTAATGATAGCAGTTGCTGCAATGATGATAAGTAATATTGAATCCATATTATGGTCGATAAGGTAAATTATGAAATGGAAATTCTTGTGGCTACACGATTTCGGATGTTAAGCTTTTTGCCAATAATTTTTCGTGCATGGGCTTCAACACTTCTAATGAACCGGTTTTCACGGTGCATTTTCCTTTATAATGCACCAGGATCGTACATTGTTCCGCCTGCTCAAGTGTGTGTCCACAAACCTCGATCAAGGATTCTATTACAAAATCGAAAGTGTTCACATCATCGTTCCATAAAACGAGTTTATACACTTCGTCTTCCAGTTCCAATACAGCAACATCGTCCTGATGTTCCCTTTGAGGATCTTCGTAACTTCGGGTAAAATAAATAGGTAGAATCATTTTGGTGATATTACAACTGAACAGCCACTCTACGCCTCTCCAATTTCTTCGGCAATATTATCCATAATACTGGGCTCTTCGTAAATCAGTTCCACCAAATCTACACTTTTATTGTTCATTTTCAAAATCTTAAAGTGATAGTCGTTGATGTCAAATTCCTGGTTTTCTTCTGGTATATCCTCCAATTCATGCAAAATGAAACCGGCCAACGTATTGTATTCATTGTCTTCTGACAGCGGAAATTCTTTTGGCAAACATTCATTGATTTCGTCGAGTGGCTGTGTGGCCTTAACCCAATACACATTTTCACCTACTTTGTCTACAATTTTTTCTTCATCATCTTCTTCATCCTGAATTTCACCCACCAATTCCTCCAAAATATCTTCAAGAGTTATGATCCCTTCTGTGCCACCAAATTCATCAATAACAACAGCCAAATGCTGTTTTTTCTGTTGAAAAACTTTCAGCAAGT
This sequence comes from Chryseobacterium sp. 39-10, assembly GCA_001898255.1. GTDB lineage: Bacteria > Bacteroidota > Bacteroidia > Flavobacteriales > Weeksellaceae > Kaistella. The sequence continues at coordinate 18,426 of MKTK01000029.1, forward strand.
CTGATATCTTTTTGCTTCCCACCACAAAAAAAGCTTCACGCATTAAATGCGTTAAATCTTCATGGGTAAGATCTCCCTTTCTTTTTACATACTCGCGGATGATTTCCTTGGCATACAAAACTCCAATAATGTTATCGATGGAATCCTTATAAACCGGCAATCGCGAATATCCCGCATCCATAATTTTTGAAATGATTTCCTCTACCGGCTCTTCAATATCCACAGATAAAATATTCTGCCGCGGAATCATGATTTGCTTAGCCGAATGGTCTGTAAAATCAAATGCATTTTTGATGATTTCGTAATTCTCTTCTTCAATTTCACCTGAATCTGCAGATTGCTTCACCAAAAGTTGCAACTCCTCGGTGGAATGAATATCTGCTTCTCCCGCCGGATGAATATTCATCAGCCGCAATGCACCGTTCGACATCCAATTCATTGTCCATATAAATGGCTGAAAAACCGTGGCGAAAATCCTTAAAGGATAGGCAATAAACATCGCTGTGGGCTCTGCCTTGCGAATCGCAATGGACTTAGGTATTAATTCACCAAACACTATATGCATCACCGTAATGAGCATAAAACTTACCACTACAGAAATAGTGGTGATGGTGGATTCACTTATGTTCTCAAAATTAAAATAATTCAGAAAATTGGCAACAACATGATGCATTGCACTTTCGCCCACCCAACCTAAGGCAAGCGAAGCAAGGGTAATACCAAGTTGAGTTGCAGAAAGATACGCATCAAGTTTCTGAATAATATGTTCTGCCTGCTTAGCCAATCTGTTACCATCAGCGGCTTTCAGCTGAATCTGTGAATAGCGAACTTTTACGATAGAAAATTCTGCGGCTACGAAAAAACCATTGAGTAATACTAGAAATAATGCAAGCAAAAGCTTGACGACGTCCGAGTCCATTTGGGAAATTAAAATATTGGTGACAAAGATAGAGAAAATTAAACAATTGATTTCTTACAGTTTTAGAAACCTCTTACCAGCAAACTTAAGTAAAAAAAGAATCTGTTTTTAGGCAGATTCTTTATCAAATTTTACATTACTATTATCATTAATTGTCGATGGAGGTTTTTTCCGTCGTCTTTTTAACTTCCTTCCTTACAGGTTCTGCTTTTTTCGTTTCAAGACTTCCACCACTATTTGCACTTGTATTTCTACTTGGCGCGGGTACCGTCTTTGAGTTCAGTGAACTTTCTGTTTGCGATTTTGAATCAAAATTTACCCCTCTGCTTTCAGGTAAATTGTATGCTTTAGGTTCAATGTACTTACCGACCATATCAGCTGGTTTCGACTCTTCAGCTTTCATGGTATTGACATTTTTCATAAACGCATCATTACGAACACCTTTTACCTCCCAGCTTACTTCCACATTGGGTTGACTGGTACTGATTTCAAATTGATTACCTGCTATTTTCTTTGAAACAATAGCTTGTGCAAAAGTGCCAATGACGGTCAACTGATATCTGAAGTCTTTGTTGATGGCATCAAAGTATGCAGGTAATTTAACCATAACTTTTCCAGAAGCATCGGTTTTAGCATTACCACTATACACATTTAATACCTCATTACTTTCTATAGAAAAATGTCGCAACAATTTGTTCTCAGGATCTAATGGATGATCAATGGTAAATGCCTTTGCTCCAGTTGCAGTAAAATTACCACCAACATGCAGTCTTGCCGTAGGTGTCGCCATATTAACCCCCACATTTCCTGTTGTATTCTGTATAACTAACCGCTCACCACCGCCTCCTAATTCAAATATTTGAAAGTTATCGGTAGTTGGCTGGTTCCGCACATTCCACTGATTAACTCCGTTGCTGGCAAATCGAAGTGCAGCATCACCGTTAAACCCGTCAATATCAATAATCGAATATCCGGTAAGGGATCTGCTACGGATTCCTGTGTTTCCTCCATGTTCCACATCAAATTTATACGAGGGTACAAAATTGCCTATTGCCACGTTTCCTGTTCCACTTTGCACTAAAAATCTTTGCCCAAGACCGCCGAGTTCAGTAAGCTGGAAATCATCAGTTGAGGGTTGGTTCCGGAGATTCCATTTATTGACACCATTATTACCAAAACGAAGTGCGGCATCGCCATTAAATCCGTCAATATCAATCACAGAATATCCATTAGTAGATTTACTTCGAATTCCGGTGCTGCCCGCATGCTCCACATCCAATCTATAAGCCGGTACTGAAGCGCCGACAGCTACATTTCCGGTTCCACTCTGAATCAAAAATCTTTGACCAAAACCACCCAATTCGGTCACTTGAAAACCATCCGTTGAAGGCTGGTTCCTCACGTTCCATTTATTAACCCCATTGCTGGCAAAGCGAAGTGCGGCATCACCATTAAATCCGTCAATATCAATGACAGAATAACCACTTGTGGATCTGCTGCGGACACCAGTGCTTCCCAAATGTTCTACATCTAACTTATACGCAGGTAAAATAGTACCAACACCTACTCCTGTGGCACCATCGAATAGTTGAGAATCGCCCAACTGTGTTCCCGATGGAGTGAATTTTGCAACTTTATTCGTCGTTCCTGCTATTCCTGTAACAGTTTGAGCCGTTTTCGCACTTAATGCGTAGGGAACACTTAGCAACTGCGATGTCGATGTTAATGAATAGGATGTTCCACCGGCAGGATCAATCTCTGTTTTTACAAAATAAGGTCCACTGCCCCAGTTTATTGTCGAAAAATTTCCGGAAACAACGGTACCACCTCCAATATTTAAAGATAAAAGTCCGTTGGCATTGGTAGTGGAACCAAAAGTTTCTTTGTAAACCTCGGTTCCAGAGGCAGAATTTTGCAAAACAGTAATTCGTACGCCGACGGCCTGATTAGCTATCAATCCGTTGGTTGCATTTCTCACCACGGCTTGATAACTGAGTAAATTAGGGGACTGCGCCATGATGACATTCGCTAAAGTGAGCGTCCACAAAACCATAAAGGTTTTCATAAATAAAGGAATCTTTTTCATAATGGTCATTTTTTTAGTTTTTAATTACTTTAAAGGTTTTAAGTTTTTGATTTCCACTCGTCACAATAAGCAAAAACACTCCCGAGTTTCTTGCTGTAAGGTCAATTTTTGTTTCTCGCTGCAACACTTTTTGCTGGTCAATCATTCTGCCAGATATATCAAAAAGTTGATAGCTCATCTCTTTAGAAAGGTCACCCCCCACATTCAAAAACAAGTGTGATGCTGTCGGATTAGGATAAACCTTCATCTCTAAGTTGATGGAAGGATACTGATCAATACCCAAAATAGAAATTTCGAACGGCTGATGCACGCCTTCAATTATAGAGTGCGTTGCAGAAGCGGAAGATTTGGAGAAGACTTGCCCAATAGAATAACTTACACTTCCCGAAGCATTGGAAACATTGCCTCCTGAAGCGTTGACGGATTGCTGCGCAAAGCTCATCTGAAAGAAAAGCAAAGCAAGCACTAACAAAAGTAGCTTAATTTTCATGGTATAACGTTTTTGATTCTTGAAAACAAAGGTATTGCAAACACCGATAATGATATACCGTGAATTCACCCATTTTTTTAGTAAAATCGAAAAATTAATCCTGGCTTTTAACCAAGATTTGTTGCTCCTTAAACAAAAAAACACCGGCCAATGCCAGTGTTTTATATTCATACAATTAATGTCTCTATCCGTTATTGAGTGCTTCTGCCCCACCAACAATCTCAAGAATCTCGTTGGTAATGGCTGCTTGTCTCGCTTTATTGTAATAAATCACTAAATCGTTTTTCAGCGCCTGTGCATTATCTGTTGCTTTGTGCATTGCTGTCATTCGTGCACCATGCTCTGAGGCAACAGAATCTAAAACAGCTTTGTAAACCTGTGTTTTAATTGATTTTGGAATCAGTACCTCCAAAATTTCTTTTGCATTGGGCTCAAAGATATAATCGGTATTAGCTCCCATATTCTTGTCGCTCATTGCTATAGGTAAAACCTGTTCAGTTTTTACTTCTTGCGTGGCAGCATTGATGAATTTATTGTAAATAACGAAAACCTGATCGAAAACTCCTTCGCGGTAATCCTTCATCACTTTCTCCATAAACCGAGATACGACACCGAAACTCATGCCATCAAAAATAGCACTTTGATTATCATATACCGTTCGGTTCTTTCTCACCGCATCGTACACTTTTTTACCTACAGAAAGAATTTCAACCTCATGATGCGTATTACTGATTTGATGATTCAATTCCTTTATCACTGAGGAGTTGAATGCACCGGCAAGTCCTTTGTTGGAAGTAACCACAATGAAAAGCACTTTCTTCACTTCGCGCGGCGTAGTGTAAGTGGCCACTTCATCCAAATCAGTGGAAGACCCTACATTCTCGATAATCTCCTGAAGTTTTTCAGAATAAGGTCTCAACATTACAATTGCATCGGTTGCCTTCTTCAGTTTTGCTGCCGAAACCATCTTCATCGCACTCGTAATCTGCATCGTCGATGAGATCGAAGTAATTCTTCCGCGTATTTCCTTTAAATTTGCCATATATCTTTAGTTGTTGGTTGTCGGTTTTTGGTTGCTACAGAATATGTAATTTGCTGATTAACAAACAATAACCCTCAACTAATTTTAATTGTACTTTGAAGCTAAATCTGTAGCAGTTGCTTTCAACACATCAGTTACTGCATTGTCAATTTTACCTGCTTTGATAGCTGCCATCGTTTCTGGATGTTTAGATTTAAGGAATTCTGTATATTCTTTCATGAATTCTTTCACCTTCTTCACCGGTACATTCTTTAACAGATTTTCGGTACCTGCATACACCATGGCTACCTGATCCTCAACCCGAAGTGGTGAATTAACTGGCTGCTTAAGAATCTCCACATTTTTCTCACCTTTCGAAATAACAGCGAGTGTAGAAGCATCAAGATCAGATCCGAATTTCGCAAACGCTTCCAATTCTTTATATTGTGCCTGATCTAATTTTAAAGTACCCGAAACTTTTTTCATGGATTTAATCTGTGCATTACCACCCACCCTTGAAACGGAGATACCTACATTGATAGCAGGTCGAACTCCTGAGTTGAACAAATCAGACTCAAGGAAAATCTGTCCATCCGTAATCGAGATCACGTTGGTTGGGATGTATGCTGATACGTCACCCGCCTGGGTTTCGATAATAGGCAATGCCGTCAATGATCCGCCACCTTTCACTAAGGGTTTCAGGGATTCTGGCAAGTCATTCATTTGCGATGCAATGGTATCATCACCAATAACTTTTGCCGCTCTTTCCAATAATCTTGAGTGAAGATAGAAAACGTCTCCAGGATAAGCTTCACGACCCGGTGGTCTTCTCAATAATAAAGAAAGTTCACGGTAAGCTACCGCTTGCTTAGACAAATCATCATAAATAATAAGTGCTGGTCTTCCTGAATCACGGAAATACTCACCAATTGCGGCTCCTGCCATTGGCGCATATACCTGCATTGGTGAAGGATCTGAAGCATTCGCTGCAACCACAATGGTATAAGCCAAAGCTCCTTTATCGGCTAATGTCTGTACAATTTGTGCAACGGTGGAACCTTTTTGACCTACTGCAACGTAGATACAATAAACGGGTTGACCTGCATCATAAAATTCTCTTTGGTTAAGAATGGTATCAATAGCCACAGTGGTTTTTCCTGTCTGGCGGTCACCGATGATTAGTTCTCTTTGTCCTCTTCCTACCGGAATCATCGAGTCAATGGCAACAATACCTGTTTGAAGCGGCTCATTTACCGGCTGACGAAAAATTACACCAGGTGCCTTTCTTTCTAATGGCATTTCATACAGCTCACCAGTGATTGGTCCTTTACCGTCGATTGGGTTACCAAGCGTATCCACTACTCTACCCAACATTCCTTCTCCTACTTTAATCGAAGAAATTCTCTTGGTTCTGTTTACGGTATCCCCTTCTTTCACTAATTTGGATTCACCAAGAAGTGCAACCCCTACGTTGTCTTCAGCAAGGTTCAATACAATTCCTTCAATACCACTTTCGAATTTTACTAATTCGCCGTACTGAACGTTTTCTAAACCGTACACCAAAGCAATACCATCACCGATGGTCAAAACTGTACCCACTTCTTCCACATTTGCTTGTGTGTCGAAGTTTGCCAACTGCTGTTTAAGAATTGCAGATACTTCTGCCGGATTTATTTCTGCCATTTTATGGTTGTTTTTGTCTTAATTTAATTGAAATTCCTTTTTAAGTTTGTTCAGCTCTGTTCGTACAGATGCATCTACCTGCTGATCACCAACCCTGAGGATATAACCGCCCAAAATTTCCGGGTTGATAATTGATTTCAGATCAAAATTTTTATCATGATTCACCAGACTGGTCGATTTTAAAATACTGCTAATATTTTCCTCCGAAAGCGGTGTTGCTGAAGTAAGTGTTACTCGCTGCACACCATGCAGGTCTTCCACTTTGTTGATGAATTCTTGTGCAATGTTTTGCAATTGTGATTCACGACCATGCATAATGACCAGTTTAATTAAATTACGGGTAACCGGAGAAAATCCTTTGAAGATTTCGATGGCTGCCGCCGTTTTCTTCTTGGCATCAATAATCGGTGAGCTGAAGAAATTCTGAAAATCGCGAGACCCGGCAATGGTTTTCACCACATCACCCATTTCACTAAAAATAGTATCGGTTGTTCCCAATTCCTGTGTGAAATTCAGCAATCCTTGCGCGTATCTTTTTGCTACTTTAGATGTAAGCATTATTAGTTCAGATTAGATTGGTTAAGGATATTTTCTACCAAAGCATTCTGAGCTCCCTCATTGTCCAGTTTTTGTTTCAGGATGGTTTCCGCAATATTGACAGAAAGTACACCAATCTGGTTTTTGATATCGGCCATTGCTGCTGATTTCTCTGCCTGAATCGACTGACGGGCTTGCTCGATCATTTTATCGCCTTCGGTTTTTGCAGCATCTTTTGCTTCATTAACGATACGATCTTTAATTTCTCTGGCTTCTTTCAGGATATTATCACGCTCCACTTTTGCTTCACGAATAATATTTTCGTTTTCGGCTTTAAGGTTCTGCACTTCCTGCTTTGCCAATTTAGCTTGGTTCAGCGAGTCTACAATGGTTACTTCTCTTTCGTTCACGGCATCCATAATCGGTTTCCAAGCGAATTTTTTAAGTACCAATATCAGAACAATAAAAATTAAGGACTGAATGATGAATAAACCTGATGAAAAATTTTCTAATAATCCCATAATGAGTTATAATAAAATAATGTAGTTGTTTTTAATTTTTTAAAAAAGATCATCTGCCGTAACCAACCGTTGCCGGCAGATGAAAGTTTTGTTTGCAACTTCTTAGTTTACTGCGAATAATGCAGCAAAT
>MKTK01000029.1:25891-68565 GCA_001898255.1 Chryseobacterium sp. 39-10
TACCGATACCGATCCCTGTTCCGATTACTACTAAACCTGCACCAATGATTTTTGGCATTTCCATAATATATAATTTTAAAAAATTAGTCTTTTCTATCTAATCCCATTTCGGGAAAACTTTTGTTTACCGCTATTAATGAGCGATTTCTCCTTCTTCTCCTTCATGTCCGTGTTCTTCGTTGGCCATTCCAAAATAAACTGCCGACAACATGGTGAAAATATAGGCCTGAAGAAATGCAACCAAAACCTCCAGCAAATACAACACAAATGTTAAAAAAGGAAAGGCAACTCCTGCTATTACATTTTTGAAAACATAGATCAACCCAATCAAACTCATGATGATTAAGTGACCCGCAGACATGTTAGCAAAAAGTCGTATTAAAAGTGAAAATGGTTTAATAAACAATCCTAAAACTTCAATAGGCAACATAACCAGTTTCATGGGAACCGGCACACCGGGCATCCAAAAAATGTGTTGCCAATAATTTTTGTTTGCCGTCACCTGAGTAATAACAAAAGTGATTAACGCTAACGCTAGAGTAATAGCAATATTACCTGTAACATTGATCCCGAATGGCATTAAACCAAAAATATTGAGGAATAAGATAAAGAAAAATACAGTAAGCAAATAACTCATGTACTTTTTATAGTTGTGCCCAATGTTGGGTTTTGCAATTTCGTCGCGTACGAAAAGAACCATGGGCTCCATAAGTTTACCGATACCCGTTGGCACTAAAGATTTTTTATAATTACGCGCCATCGAGCCAAAAATCCAAATCATCAACAAAGCAGTAAGGATAATCATTAACGCACTTTTCGTAATCGACAAATCCAACACTTTTTCGTTGGTTGCGTGATGATGCTCATCCATTGTTATATTTCCTGCTGCATCCGTCTTCAAAATTTTCTCGTGGAAAAGCTTGTAATAGCCACCTTTGCTTGCAAATACCTGATCATGATCGAAAACCGAACTCATTGCAGTATGCAACCCATTGGCTTTATCATAAAAAATAACCGGAAGCGGAAAACCAATATGATGCTCAGTACCATCAGCTTTCTTCTCCACCATAATATTGAAGCTGTGCGAATCTAAAATATGATGCTGCTTGAATTCGTTTACTTCTTCTAATGACTTTTCTTTCTCAGAAAGTGGGTTTGTGGCTTCGGTACTGTGCTGTGCTTCAGCACTTGCTGCTGCTTCATGTTGCGCATTAGACACAGAAAATATCGATAAAAAACCTAATACAAGTACTACTCTTTTCAGCATTGGGAATATCTTATTTTAAAGTTTTGCAAAAATAGTACAAATAATCAGAATAAAAAAGTCAAATTTCATTGATTTTTCATCGTTGCTTAACGAACTATTTCTCTATTTAAAGACGACAAAATGTCCAAATCATATACTTTGCTGTTCCTCTTCATCACACTCTTTCATTTCTTCTTTCTTTAAATGAGAAAAATCTTCTGTCCGAATCAGTTTAACGGCATAAAGCGTCTCCAGCAAAAGTGAGAGTAAATAAGGAATAATGAATTGCAATTTATAGTTTGGGACTTCGCTCAAGTTTAATTTTTTCATGATCAGGAACATCACCATCAGCTTGAACATCACCAATCCCATGAATGCAAAACCAATATAGGTAGGATAAATTTTTCGCACAATAGACAAAATGGTAATCACCATCATAAAAAGAATCGTAAGAAAAAGATAGTAGCGGATAAAAGTGGTTTCAAAACCTACTCCCATCCATTGCCAAATGGCGAAATGCACAAAAAACAGCAAAAAATACAGGATGATATATAAGGTATTACTTTTTATCTTCATTCTGCACGTTTTTCAGTTGTTTCAGTAAATTGTAAAATGCCAAACCCATCCCTAAAAAACCAATTCCTACGGTAAGTAAATTGTTTTCCACTCCGAAATGATCATTGAGTTTCTTGCCACCCCAAAAAGACAAACCCATTGTGGCAAGCATCTGGAAAACGATTCCGGAATAAACACCATACTGGCGCAAGCTGTTGCTGGCGAATTTTTTTTCGTCTTCGGTACTAAATCCTTCTTTGTTGGAATCTTTATTTGTCATTTTGTAAGTACAAAAATAGTGAATAATAATTTTAAGACCATCAGAACGTTGGCATTTTGACCATAATTTAGTTCCCACATTTGCTGATGAAAAAAATCCGGCGAAATTCCTTATTTTTGCAAATCTCAAACAAAAAATAATGTTCAACAGTTTACAGGATAAATTAGACAAAGCCCTACACAATATTTCGGGGCGCGGAAAAATAACCGAGATTAACGTTGCCGAAACCGTTAAGGAAATTCGACGTGCATTGGTGGATGCCGATGTGAACTACAAAGTCGCAAAGGATTTAACCAAGCGGATGCAGGACAAAGCATTAGGACAAAACGTACTTACCAGTTTAACACCGGGTCAGCTGATGACCAAAATTGTGCATGATGAACTGGTCGATTTGATGGGTGGAACGCAGGAGGGAATTAATCTTTCCGGGAAACCATCGGTTATTCTGATTGCCGGGCTTCAGGGTTCAGGTAAAACAACTTTTGCGGGAAAGCTTGCCAATTATCTCAAGCAGAAACGAAACAAAAAACCACTTTTGGTGGCTTGTGATGTTTACAGACCTGCAGCTATTGATCAGCTTAAAATCCTTGGCGAGCAAATTGGCGTGCCGGTGTACACTGAGGAAGGCGCAACCAACCCTTCAGCAATTGCAGAAAATGCAGTGAAATATGCGAAGGAAAATAATTACGATGTTGTGATTGTGGATACCGCTGGTCGTTTGGCTGTGGACGAGCAGATGATGAATGAAATTAAATCGGTCCACTATTTCATTAAACCAGACGAGACTCTTTTTGTTGTGGATTCTATGACCGGGCAAGATGCGGTGAACACAGCAAAGACTTTCAACGATGCCCTTAATTTTGATGGGGTCGTACTCACCAAGTTAGATGGTGATACCCGTGGTGGTGCAGCTTTGACGATACGTTCTGTGGTAGAGAAACCCATTAAGTTTATCTCAACAGGTGAAAAAATGGAAGCTCTTGATTTGTTCTATCCTGAAAGGATGGCCGATAGAATCTTAGGAATGGGTGACGTTGTTTCTTTGGTAGAACGAGCGCAGGAGCAGTTTGACGAAGAAGAAGCCAAAAAACTTCACAAGAAAATTGCCAAAAACGAATTCGGTTTCGATGACTTCCTGAAACAGATCAATCAGATCAAAAAAATGGGGAATATGAAGGATTTGATGGGCATGATTCCCGGTGTTGGTAAAGCCATTAAAGATGTAGACATCAATGATGATGCCTTTAAACATATTGAAGCCATTATTCACTCAATGACTCCAGATGAGCGACGTAGACCCTCAATTATTAACACTCAAAGAAAAAACAGAATCGCTAAAGGCGCAGGAAGAAAAATCGAGGATGTAAACCAATTGATGAAACAGTTTGAACAAATGGGCAAAATGATGAAAATGATGCAGGGTCCACAAGGAAAACAAATGATGGAAATGATGAGCAAAGGCATGCCGAAAATGCCTGGAATGGGCGGTAACCTATTCGGAAAGCAATAAAATTGTAGCCGAATATTCAAAAAATTATGCATTAAAAAATCCCGAATCAGTTGTTGATTCGGGATTTATGTTCTAGTGAGTGAAAACTTTTTCTTATTTAAAGAAGAAAGAAATACCACCTGCTACTGCCAACGTATTAACTGTCGTTTTTATATCAATATTTTGAACAGATTCTGTTGATTGGAAGCTGTTGTAACCTACACCAAGATCTAGTCCGATGGTTGAATTAACAAGGTAAACGATTCCACCTTTAGCAGCCCACATTAAGCCACCTCTTGTTGATTCTTTTTCATCAAAAGTACTTGTACCAGTAACACTGGCATAACCAATTCCTGCTCCTACATAAGGACGAACTGCACTTGCAGTTGCAAAGTAATAAGTGGCATTAGGCAATACGGCAAACATCTGCTGCTTATTATCGATATTCACATCAAGTTCATCATTCTTAAAAGTAGTTTTTGTAGAAGTATAACTTAAATCTAACCCTACTGCCAAATTGTTGATCACAAAATAACCAGCGGATGGAGTAATGGAAAAAGAAGATACTTCTGGACCATCAACCGATTGGCCCTGCGCCGAAAATTTGGTAGTCGCAGAATTGAAACCAATTCCTGTTTTACCAGAAACCACCCAAGATCCTTTCTCCGTTTGTGCATTGACTGATGCAAAAAGTGCGATGGCACTCGCTAATAATAATTTTTTCATAAATTTTTGTTAAAATTTGCGGCAAAGCTAGTGATAATGGGCAAATGTCTATCAGTAAAATGCATGACATAAATCATGTAAATAAAAAAATCCCGCCAAAGGCAGGATTATATTACTATTGATTGGGAAAACTATTTTGCAAATTTATATGCTAGACCCACTTGGAAAACTCCATTTTTTCCTGAATCTGAACCAGCACTATCTTTCCATACATTAGTTAATCCCGCAACATATCTTACTGTTGCACCAATACTCTGTGTAAAATAATAACCTGCACCAATTCCGATTCCAATATCGAAAGTATTCATTGCTTCTTTAATATCAACAGAAGAACCTCCTCCCTTTGCGTTTGCTGCAACCAACAAACTGAATTCTGGTCCTGCTTCTAAATAAAGCTGAGGAAGAGCATTGTACTGAAACATTACTGGAACAGAAATGTATGAAAGATTCAAATCTCCTCCAGATACAGCAACCCCTTTATAATTATAAAGAACTTCAGGTTGGATACTGAAATCTGTTGCAATAGGAGCATTCATAAAAGCTCCAGCATTGAATCCGATTTTTGACGAACTTCCTGGTACGTTAGATACACTAGCTACATTCATTCCAGCTTTTAAACCGAATGTTTGAGCATTCATAGCTCCGAAAAGTGCCAAAGCACCAACTAAAAATAATTTTTTCATGATTAATTTTTTTAATATTCTCGGGGCAAATATAGAAACATTTTTTTAATTAACAAATTATTAACAATATTTCATTAAAAAAATACCGATATACCAATAAACTTCATAAAAAAATTAAAGGACCTTAAGGGTACTAACATCCTATATTTCTTACTCATCGCGCATTCTTTTCTCCTCTTTACCGTAGGCAAGAATAATTTTCTTCACCACAGGATGCCGTACCACATCCTCTTCCGTCAAATGCACAAATCCAATTTCACCCACCTCTTTCAGAATACGCATTGCTTCCTTTAAACCTGATTTCTGCTTCATTGGTAAATCGACCTGGCTGGGATCGCCTGTAATGATGAACTTGGCATTCATCCCCATTCTCGTTAAAAACATCTTCATTTGAGAATGAGTGGTATTTTGTGCTTCATCCAGAATGACAAATGCCTCATCGAGGGTTCTTCCACGCATAAAGGCCAGTGGTGCCACCTCAATTACTTTCTTCTCGATAAATCCCTCAAGTTTTTCATGCGGTATCATATCGCGCAATGCATCGTATAAGGGCTGCAGGTAGGGATCAAGTTTTTCTTTAAGATCACCCGGCAAAAAACCTAAACTTTCGCCGGCTTCTACCGCGGGTCTTGTAAGAATAATTCTTTTCACTTCTTTCTCCTTGAGCGCTTTCACCGCGAGTGCCACACTGGTATAGGTTTTTCCAGTTCCTGCAGGGCCAATGGCAAAAACCATGTCTTTCTTTTCGGATTCCTTCACCAATTTTTTCAGATTGGTGGTTTTGGCTTTGATCACTTTTCCGTTCACACCTTTTACAATAATGTCCTGATCAAAGACCAGTTGCTTTTCGGCTTCATCTTTGAGGTTAAGGATGCTCTCCAAATCTTTTAGCGTAATGGAATTGTGTTTCGAAATAAAACTAACAATATCGTCAAGTTTCAGCTGCAGAATATCCAGTGTTTCCTGGTTTCCCATGGCAAAAATAAAATGATCACGCCCTGTAATCTTGAGCGTGGGAAAAGAAGATTTTATAAGGTTAAAAAATTGATTATTAACACCGTAAAATACTTTGGCATCAATGCCAGTCAATTCATAGTTAAGCTCAAACATCGGTTTTGTAATATTATTTCTTAAAAGTATCAATTTTATTTTGAATGACGGGCTTTAACTTTTCCACATTAAGGAAAAAACCATTTTTTACCTTAAATTTGCAGCATTCAATATTTCTTAATGGCAGTTATTACCCTTACTTCCGATTATGGCTTGGTTGATCACAGAGTAGCTGCGGTGAAGGGGAAAATCCTGAGCTTAAAAGAAGATGTACAAATTGTAGATTTGTCCCACGAAATACAGGCCTATAACCTTTTGCAGACGGCCTATATTGTGCGAAATGCCTACCCTTTTTTCCCAAAAGGAACCGTTCATATTATCTCGGTGGACAGTTTTTACCACAAAGAACGAAAATGCATTCTTTACAAGGCAGACGGTCATTATTTTATTGCGGCCGACAATGGTGTTTTGAGCTTAATTTTTTTCGATCAAAAACCCGATGCCATTTACGAAATAACATTCAACAACCGATTTGATGATGAAGTAAAGCTGACCTCAACCGATATTTTCGCCCCCGTTGCCGTTCACCTTCAAAATGGTGGTTTACCAGAAGTGATTGGAAGAAAATTTAAATCGCCCAAACAACTATCGTTCCCCAAACCAGTGTTTAACGAAGGTGAAAAAATGGTGATAGGCGAAATTATGTATATTGATAACTTCGGCAATGCGGTATCCAATATCAGCAAGAAATTCTTGGAACAGCAGGGAATTGTGCTGGACAACTTTATGCTGAAATTCCGGAATCTTGCACTTACCAAGATCTACAATCAGTACACCGACGTGGTCAACCTTTGGGAAAATGAACACGAATTCCATGGTAAATCTGCCGCCATCATCAACGATGCCGGTCTTCTTGAACTCACCATTTACAAAGGAAATAGCCACAGCGGGGCCAAAACGTTATTGGGCATGAAGGTGGGCGAAAACATTTTCATAGAGCTGCTATAAAAAGAAACAGCCGACTTTGGAAGCCGGCTGTTTCTGTATTCATTCCGTTAATTAGCGGACAATTTTCTTAGTGACAGTTTCATTTTTTGTGGTAACCACTACCAAATATGTTCCGCGAGGTGCGGTGGCGAGGTCAATTTCCTCAACATTTTTATTAAGCTTCTCAGCATTTCGGATGTGTTTACCTGACGCATCATACACTTTATAGGTAAGAATCGGTGATCCGGAAGAAAGCTGGAATACTCCGTTTCTTACTGCAGAAATATGAACCGACGCAGCGGCAGTATTTTCACCTACAGCAAGTGACGAACAATCGAAAGTTGCTTTCCAGCCCGCCATATTAAGGGCAGGATCCGACATAAATTTCACCGTAATGGCACCTGTTGAATGCGTAGATGTAAACGGACCAGGAATGGCTGAACCACTCAGCTGACTGCCGTTAGCAAATAACGGAGATGATGTACTTGGACCATTGTAGACATCCATAAAATCGTATCCGTCTTCGGTTTCAAACTCCGTAAAGGTCATCTTTAGCTTTGCCCCGCTACTACTTGGATAAAAAGTTTTCACAATAGTCTCGGTATCGCCATAGTTGCCACTCACTCCACCTGTGTCAGTAAATACTGCACCTGAACACCACAGTGCGTCGGTAAGAATAGTTTGCTCGTAGGCAAACGCATCAGGGCCGGAACAATCGGTACCCAACTGAATTTTATAATAGCTATTGGCTTGTAGCCCGTTGATGGTAATAGCTTTGTTGGTTGTCGTTCCCGAAGTCAGTACCGTACCATCATTTTTTTTCACTCTGTATTTCCAATTTGTACCCGCATTATCAACTATCGTAACGGTGGCAGAAGTTCGTCCAATATTAGTCATCTCCAAACCGGTAATGGTGGATGAGCATGAATTCACACAATTGGTTCCGAGGCAACCTTTTGAATTGACTGTATTTCGAATTAAAGCTCCCGGTTGAACACCAAATCCGTTGGCAAAATTAATACCGACAGAACTTACTAAGTGGCAGTAACTCATAATAGTACCACCATTGGTTGGAAGGGCTGCATTGCAACCTTCATTATTGCCTGAAGCAGGACCACATCCGTCTATTGCGGTATTATTTCCATTCCATGCACAGGCGTGGGTATGTGGAGAACCTAAGTTATGACCAATTTCATGGGTCATTGCTTCTATATTCCATGAATACGTTGGAACGTCGGAGTAAGCAAAATTAACACCGGAATAGGAGTATTTGTACGTCGAGCAAAGCGCATTCACCCATGCAATACTGGTGGTAGCAGGATTTCTGAGGAGTTGTGCCACATCGCCATTAAAGGAGGTTCGATAATTTCTGAACTTGTTCAATATCTGAGATGGTGTTCCCGTAAAAGGGTCTGTACTTGTCCAGACAAAAACTTCGCTGAGGGAAACGGTAATTCCATCGTTGGCATACAGTGTCGAGATGTTGTTGTGCATGGCAGTAACCCAATTGACGGTTGTGGTAACGTTTGATCCGTTCTGGGTATAGGGCCCATATCCTGCTTCATAATAGATTCGAACGCAGTTGGCTGTGGCCTTCGAGGAAACCGTATTGGGATCAAATGAAATCTGGGATGCCTTATTTTCCGGAAGTTCGTCTGCTGAGCATGAAAATGGATTTTCACCCTTCAGATTTTGATCATTATAGGAAACATAATCTCCAGAATCTTTCGTTTTACCAATCACGATGTTGCCTATGTTTTTAATGGAAGAAACACCCACTACATCATCTTTGAAAAAACTGATGGCTACTATAGATTCATCATCGCCTTTCACAATTCCCTGGTAGTATGCACCCGCATCGTAATTGACATACCCTTTGTCAGTGTTCACTTTGAAATCCTGCGTGAAGAATTTGTTTTTCACCAGTTCCAATGCAATGGTTTTTCCATCGAATGGAAAACTGATTTCGATGGCTTCCGGTTTTTCTGAGGTTATCCGTTGAATTTCTGCACGGTCTAATTTCATCACCGTAATTCCTTCTGCCGCTTTTTGGTACTTCGAGCGTTTTGTTGCAGCAAGATCCTCTGAGAAAAGATTGTACTTGACAAAGGTTTTCTTGTCGGCCTTGGTATGTCTTACTTTCTCTGCAATTGGCTTTAGTTGCTGGGAAAATCCCCAACCAAAAAACATCAGAACAAAACTAAATTGTAGAATTTTTTTCATTATGATAAAGGTTTGATTTAATAATTACAAAAAAACTAAAAATAAATGAGTAATCAGTATAATTTTCCATTTATTATCTAAATCAAGAATCAAGATATAAAAAAAACCGGCCCAAAAATGAGCCGGCTATGATAGTTGATCATATGAGAATTATCTCACAATCTTTTTAGTAACTGTTCCTTTATCAGTGGTAACAGATACAACATACGTTCCCGCTGGAGCGTTGGCCAGATCAAGTTTTTCATCAGTTGAACTTACTTTTCCAGATGTTTTCACCGTTTTACCAGAAGCGTCATATACTTGCCAAGAAAGAATCTTGTCGGTTGAACTAATGGTAAACGCTCCTTTAGCAGTGCCTGCATAAATCACAACATTTTTGTCTGCAGAAGCTTCTTTAGTTCCTAAAGTAACACACTCAAAAGTACCTTTCCAACCAGTGTTGTTACCAGATCCGTTAGAAATAAATCTTACTGTGATTGCACCTGTTGCATGCGTTGATTGATAAGGACCAGGAATGGTGGTTCCACTTTGGGTACCAGGACCTGGGAATCGTGGTGAGGATAAACTAGGGCCATTATAAACAATCATATAATCGGTTGACACTTCTGTATTGAATTCGCTGAAAGTCAACTTCAATTTATCACCAGCATTGGTAGGATAAAACGTTTTATACCAGTTTTCGGCATCACCATAATTTCCTGTTTCACCTCCTGAATCTGTAAATACAACACCTGAACACCAATCTGCATCGGTTAAAATTAACGATCTAAACTGATAAGCGGATGCCGCCGTACATTCAGGACCTACTGCTATATAATAGAATTTTCCCGGAGAAAGATTGCTTAAATTCAATACTTTGTTATTCGTTACTCCTGTTTCTACTACAGTACCATCAGTTTTCGACAAGGTATATCTCCAGCTTGTCCCAACTGTATCTGTAATGGTAGCTTTTAAAGAATTAGCAGTTACGGTATTGACTACGAAACCTGTAGCTGTTGCAGAACAAGGATTTACGCAATCTGTTCCTAAACACGAACTGCTGTTGATTCTGCTTCGGATTAGCGCACCAGGTTGTGGTCCGAAACCATTCGCAAAATTAATCCCTACTGAAGAAACCAAGTGACAGTAACTCATGATGGTTCCCCCTTTTCCAGGAAGAGGCCCGTTACATCCTTCGTTATTTCCGGAAGCAGGTCCGCAACCGTCAATGGCTGTATTATTACCATTCCATTTGCAGGCATGGGTATGTGGCGATCCAAGGTTGTGCCCAATTTCGTGGGTCATTGCTTCAATATTCCAAGAATAAGTAGGTACATTCTGATACTGGAAGTTTACGCCCGAGTAGGAATAATTGGAAGAAGTACAGAGTGTATCCAAATATGCGATACTGGTTGTTGCAGGATTTCTAACCAATTGAGCCACATCTCCGTTGAAAGAAGTTCTTGTTGCTCTGAATTGATTTAAGATCTGGTTAGGTTCACCTGTATAAGGATCTAGCGTAGTCCATACCATTACACTGCTTAATGCCACGGTAATACCGTCGTTGGCATAAAGAGTAGAGATATTGTTGTGCATGGCGGTTACCCAGTTGGTAGCAGTCGTTACATTGGATCCGTTTTGTGTATAAGGTCCATACCCAACTTCATAATAAATCCTCACACAGTTCGTGGTCATTGGACTTGTCATTGTTGAAGGATCAAAAGAAGGTGCTGAAGTGCCATTTTGTGGCAACTCATCAACACCACAAGTGAAAGGATTGCTTCCCTTCAACTTTTGGTCATTATATGAAACGTAATCCTCGGAGTTCTTGGCTTTTCCTAAAACCACATTACCAACATCTTTGATGGAAGTTACCCCCATCATTTCGTCGTTAAAGAAGCTTACTGCAACAAGGGATTCATTATCACCTTTCACAATTCCCTGGTAGTAAACCCCGGGCGTGTAGCTGGCCGCACCTTTTTCAGTAGTTACCGCAAAATCATGAGTTAGAAAATTATTTCTAACCAGCTCTACTGTTACATTTTGTCCTTCGAACGGGAAAGACATTTCAAGCGCCTCTGGTCGTTCAGCATTGATGCGCTGCACTTCAGATTTCTTGAGTTGCATTACCGTAATGCCCTCTGCAGCAGCGTTATATGCCGCTTGCCTATTGGCGGACCGATCAACAGTAAAGAGATCGTACTTTACAAACGTTTTCTTTGCAGTTTGTGAATTTTTAACTTTCTGTGCTACAGGCCTCAGATTCTGAGAAAAACCTACAGAAAAAATTGCCAAACTGAAACACAATTGGAAAATTCTCTTCATAACAATTAAATATTTTTTTAAATTTTTTTTGAATGCACAAAAAAACAAAATAATATTGATATAAATCACAATCTCTATTATTTTAACATTATATAACATCAATCCTTCTACATCAATGTTCAATATGTTTAATTATCTTTGCAGCTAAATTTTTCACATGCTTTACACGATCATCAAAGCGGTTCATATTATTTTTATGGTGAGCTATTTTGCCGGGATTTTCTATTTGGTTCGGCTTTTTGTTTATTATAAGGATACAGATGTTTTCGATGAAGTAAAAAAGCAAATCCTTCGAAAGCAGTATACTTTTATGGCACGTCGGCTCTGGAACATTATCGTTGTGCCAGCAGGAATCATCATGCTGATCAGCGGTTTGGTGATGTTGGTGCTGAATTCGGGATTAATGAAAATGGCATGGTTTCATCTAAAACTTAGCTTTTTAATCGCTTTGCTTGCG
Organism: Chryseobacterium sp. 39-10; assembly: GCA_001898255.1. GTDB lineage: Bacteria > Bacteroidota > Bacteroidia > Flavobacteriales > Weeksellaceae > Kaistella. The sequence goes on from MKTK01000029.1 coordinate 37,892, forward strand.
TACCACTTTTGGTGCTGGAAGAAGGTACTGCAACTGAAAAGTCTGGATGGCCAACCTTTACCTATTAAAAACATCAAGCTGCGTCAGCAAAACGAAATTGCCACCTTTATTTTGTTTCTTGTTGTTTTTACAGTGGTGCTTAAATCAATGGTGATCACCTACTGGTGGCAATTAACTGTAGGTTTTCTCGTTTTGGTGGTATTGATTATGGCCACCGTGAAACTGGTGAATAAAAGTAAAAAATAAATTGCGAGAACGACACTCAACCTCCCGACCTGTATTATGATTGCAATATTAAAAAAAGAACTGTGGAGCTATTTCGGAAATTGGAGCGCGTGGATCATCATTGCGGCTTTCAGTATTATCGGGACGCTCTTTTTATTTTTTTTCGAAAACGATTCAAATATTTTCGAGATTGGCACCGCATCTTTGCAAAGTTATTTTGTACTTGCACCTTGGTTGCTGATGTTTCTTATCCCGGCAATTTCGATGAAAAGCATTGCTGAAGAACAGCAAAGCGGAACTTTATACTGGCTCTTTGCACAACCCGTGAAAGTTTCGGAAATTATCCTGGGGAAATACTTCGCAATTCTACTCGTAGGAGTGGCCTGCTTGCTGCCTTCACTGGTATATCTGTACACCGTTTACATTTTGGGGGTTCCGGCAGGAAACATTGATTTGGGTGCTACCGCCGGAAGTTACTTGGGACTTATCATCCTGACTGCAACTTTTTCCGCAGTTGGTATTTTGGCTTCTTCGTTTACCCAAAACCAAATCGTCGCCTACTTATCCGGCGTTTTCCTGTGCTTTATTTTCTATTTTGGAATAGAGCAACTGGCCAACTACAAACTGTTGGGCGGCGCTGACTATTTCCTTTCAAAACTGGGCTTTTACCAGCATTTTTTAGCATTTACGCGGGGGCTTATCGACCTTCAGGATGTGTGTTACTTTATGCTGATTATCGTCATTTGTCTTTTTTTGGCCACTAAATTCGTCCAAAAGAAAAAGTAATCTTTAAGCCATGAACAAAAAGAATATATTTCCCCTTATACTCTTACTTCTGCTGATGCTGGGAGTTTTCGGACTTTTTAATAAGCGAGTCGATCTTACACAGGAAAAGAGATATACGCTTTCACCATCTACGATAAAAATTCTGAAATCAGTGGGCAAACCCCTGTCAGTTGATGTCTATCTGGAAGGCGATTTCCCGGCCAGTTTCCGTCAGTTGCAGAACGAAACAAAATTTATACTGGAAGAATTTCGACAAATCAACCCAAAAATAGATTACAAATTCATCGATCCTATTAAAGGAAAAATGTCAAAAGACACGCTGGCTGCGATGGGAATGCAACCTTCGATTCTTCCGGAAATGAAAGACGGAAAAATCTCTGAAATCGTAATGTTTCCTTACGCTGCGTTGAAATATGATAATTATGGAACTTCCATACCGCTCATTATTAATCAGAGTGGAATTGAGGCATCAGAACAACTCAGCAAATCCATCGAAAACTTGGAATATAATTTTGCATCCAATATTAAAGCCATTACCGAAGAACACAAAAAGAATGTCGGTGTACTGATCAATCAGGACGAGCTAAGCCCGGATCAGTTTCAGGGTTTTATGCAAATGACCCTAGAAAATTATAATGCGGGACCTGTTATTCCCGCCAATGGCAAAGACCTTACCTTAGCCGATGTTCCGCAGCTGAAAAAAATGGATGCTTTGGTGATTGCCAAACCGCGCAAACCTTTCACCGATAACGAAAAAGTCATTCTGGATCAATACATCATGAATGGCGGCAAAACCCTCTGGATGATTGATGCCGTGAATGCCGAAATGGACACGTTGTTCCAATCAAAAAAAATAATGGCTTACCCAACTGATACAAACTTGGGCGATTTCTTCTTCAATTATGGCTTGCGGATTAATTCGGGCTTGGTGAAAGACATGAAGAAATCGGCACTCATCAGAATTGTATCGGGTGAAATTGCAGGAAATCCACAGTACAGCAGTTTTCTTTGGCCCTATTTCCCACTTGGCATTGCGGAGAATAAAAATCCGATCACAAAAAATATCAACCCCGTAAAGTTTGAATTCCCAACGTCGATCGATACTTTAGGACGAAAAGGAATTAAGACCAATGTGCTGTTTCAATCGAGCGAACGCACCAATATCAAGCAAGTTCCGAATTATGTAGCACTGGCCGAAATTGTGCGTGCCGACTCGCTGAGCGAATTCGACAAGCCCAGTGCCCCTAAAATTTTTGCGGTGAGCTTACAAGGAAAATTCACTTCTGCCTATGCACAGCGCAGCGAAAGAAATACGTATCCCGGTTTTAAAGCTCAAAGTCCGGAAAACAAAATGATCGTTATTGCCGACGGCGATGTGGGAAGAAATCAAATATACAAAGGAAAAGCTTTGCCACTTGGCGAGGATTTGCTCACTAAGCAACGCTATGGCAACGAACAGTTTCTGCGCAATGCACTCGATTTTTTGCTGGACGATGCTAATCTTATGGAACTTCGGAACAGAAATATTGAAGCCCGACTCCTCGATCGCCAACGAATTGATGAAGAAAAAACCAATTGGCAATGGCTCAATCTTTTACTGCCCGTTGGTATTGCTGCCGCTTTAGGAGGATTGTTTTATTGGTTAAGGAAGAGGAAATTTGGATAGATAAATCGAGCAGAGAAAACAAAAATTTGCCGCTCAAAAGAATAGGTGTTATCGTTACACATCTTTTATAAAATCTTCATATTCGCGATAAAACCTCTCGAAGCCGTCCATTTTATCTACAAAAAATTCGAAGATTTCTCGCCACGAATTTTTGTTGAAAATAGAAACATTCTCTTTGGTGACCCAAATTCTGGAAATCACTTTACCATGATCTAGCGTATAAAATTCATCCTTATTGAATGCTCCTATTTCATCCTGCAACAAAAGCTCTAAAGACCAAATCTTCTCGTAATACGCATTTCGAAAAAGCTCTTCTTTCATTTCAATATCGAGTGCCACTTCAGCTTTCTTATGATCTGCCAAAAATTTAAAAGAAAAATCTTTGATTTTGGTATCATACAAAATCCATTTTCGGGGAAAACTTTTTCCGAATGCCGTCCAGAATTCCTTTTTAAGTTGCTGTGCTTCTTGCTTCGAAAACATACATTTTAGGAAATAACGCCAAGTTCTTTGCCCACTTTCTCGAATGCAGCAATCGCATGATCCAAATGTTCCCGGGTATGAGCTGCCGACAACTGCACCCGAATTCTGGCTTTCCCTTTTGGCACAACGGGATAGAAAAACCCGATCACATAAATGCCTTCATCCATCAACCTTTCTGCCATTTTCTGTGATAAAGGCGCATCGTAAAGCATTACCGGAACAATTGCGGCATCTCCATCAGGAATATCAAATCCTTTGGCTTTCATCTGAGTTCGGAAGTAATCGGCATTCTGCATTACCTGATCGCGCAATGAGGTATCGTCTGAAATCATATCTAACACTTTCAGTGCAGCACCCACAATTCCGGGCGCCAAAGAATTAGAAAAAAGATACGGACGAGAACGCTGGCGCAACATGTCAATGATTTCTTTTTTACCTGAAGTGAATCCGCCCAAAGCACCGCCTAATGCTTTTCCTAAGGTTGACGTAATGATATCAACCCTGCCCATTACCTCATTGGCTTCATGGGTACCACGACCCGTTTTACCGATAAATCCTGTTGCGTGCGAATCGTCCACCATAACCAGGCAGTCGTATTTTTCTGCAAGATCGCAAACACCTTTCAAATTGGCAACAATACCATCCATAGAAAATACACCATCAGTTACAATAATCCGAAAACGATGATTCTTCTCCGCTGCCGTCTTCAGTTGTGCCTCCAGATCAGCCATATCATTGTTCTTATAGCGATATCTTGATGCTTTGCAAAGCCGCACGCCATCAATGATGGATGCATGATTCAACTCATCTGAAATAATAGCATCCTCCTCCGAAAATAGGGGCTCGAAAACACCACCATTTGCATCGAAACACGCAGCATACAAAATGGTATCTTCCATTCCTAAGAACTGAGAAATTTTGGCTTCCAATTCTTTATGAATATCCTGTGTTCCGCAGATAAAACGGACCGATGACATACCATAGCCGCGCTTATCAATCATTTCCTGTGATGCCTTCATCACCAATGGATGGTTGGAAAGTCCCAGGTAATTATTAGCACAAAAATTCAGCAGCTTTTTACCATTCGCTTCAATGACTGCAGATTGTTGCGATGTGATGATTCTTTCGGTTTTGAACAAACCGTCGTTTTTTATATTTTGCAATTCGTTGTGCAGTGTTTCCAAATAGGTGGTAGAAATCATGATGATTGAGGGGTTTTATTGTGGGCTAAATTACAAAAAAAGCACTCATTTATGAGCGCTTTTGAAGTTAAAACAAAGATTGAATTTATTCTTTTACAAATTTTATCTGTGCTTCCCCAATCTTGATCAGGTAAATACCTTTGGTAAGTGCCGACGCATCAATTTTTTGCGTCCCAGTGTAGGTTCCTGTTTTCACCAACTGACCATCAATACTGAAAATTTCGTATGATTGCTTTCCTTTAATGCCTGAAATGTTCAGTTCATTTTTCACCGGATTTGGATAGATTTTGATGGCATCTTTCTGCTCATTGTTGACGGCCATAAGTGAAGTATCCTTGGTGACCGTAGAATTACGCTGTATGATTTGATATTCATAATTGAACTGGATACTGCTTACCGGAAAGTTAATTTGATTGGTAAAAACCTGATTATTGCTGTTGTGATCCAACTTGAGATAGGCAACCTGCCCTCCAGTACCATTGACCTTGATTGGAAGTGGCATTTCGAAGAAACTCACTGAAGAATGGCTTTGCGTTTGTGCTGCTTTGATGACTAAATTTTGGTCAGCAGTTTGGTTCCATCGAATTTGATAGGTGGGGTATCCCTGACCGTAGATCCAGTCATTAAAAAAATTGGTCAAATCAATTCCAGTGGACTGTAACAGTGAGTTTTTAAGATCTGTAGTAACCGCATAATTGTAAGCCAAATTGGGACGGTTGTGATACTCTTTCAGCGCACTGTAAAATGCATCTTCACCCAAAACCCACTTCAGCATCCTTACAACATACCCTCCTTTGGAGTAGCTGAGGCGGCCGTTGAAAATGGTATTTACACTGGAGAGGCTTCCGTCGGAGACATATACGGATCCACTTGCAGAACCAGTGATGTAGTTCATTTCAGAAGCAAGATAATTCATAAACTGCGCATTGCTCATCAACAGTTTTTCATTTGCCAAATGTTCACCGAAAGTCGCAAAACCTTCATTAAGCCAGATATCGTTCCATGCACCGCAGGTTACTTTATCGCCAAACCATTGATGGGCGAGTTCATGGGCAATAATGCCTCTGCCCCAAGCACCCATAGACGACATGGTAGAGTGCTCCATTCCGCCACCCCAGCCAAATTCCATATGTCCGTATTTTTCGTTTCTGTAAGGATAAGCACCAAAATATTCCTCAAAAACATTCATTACTTGTTTCGTCCAGTTGATGTTCGACATTGTGGTGCTATTGCTGGCGGTGGAAGGATACAGGTAATTCACAAAAGGAAATGGAGGATTTCCCATGGTATCGTTCAGCTTGGTATAATTGGTAATACCTAGTGCAATGAGATAGGCGGGAATGGGATAATTGGTTTGCCAAAATGTTAGCTTTCTGTTATTGGGCAATGCCGTTTCGGAAAACAGTTTACCATTGGCCGCCACGTTGTACTGGTTGGGCGTGGTAATTTTGAAATCCACTTTGTCAATTTTATCATTCATACTTTGCTTGGTGGGAAACCATTCCTGCGCTCCATAAGGTTCAGACAATGTGAACAATGCAGGTACACCTCCTTGAGTTTGAACAGTAAATGCATCACCTGCACTTCCAACATTGCTGGGTATTCCTGAATATTTAATAGAAAGCGAATCTAGTGTTGCACTGGGAACCGCCGCCGGAAAATCAATTTTCAATTCTTTGCTGCTGAGTTGCGAAAAGGTCAGGTTACTTCCATGGTACTTCACCTCGGAAACCGTTAGTACATCGGAAAGATCAAAATAAATACTGCTGATACTTTGGTTAGGCACGAAATGATTAGTCACCGTACCACTCACAAATCGCTGGGAAGGATCCAAATCGAGTTCCAACCGCTGATATTTCAAATCATAATTGAGCGTATTGGGGTTCACGTTGTAATTGACCATTTTCTGGTATCGGTTCAACTCGTTCCGAATCATGCTTTTGCGTTCAGCTTCTTCATGACCTTGAGCTACCAAAGCATTAAAAACAACTGCCAAAGCAATCATGTAAAGTTTTTTCATTTGAATAATAATTTGGCAATAAAGATAAAAAAAACCTTCCAATATAATTGAAAGGTTTTTTGATAATAAAGTATTTTTAAAGATTTAATGCGGGATCAAGAATTTGTTCCATTCTTTTTTTCACCATATCCACAGAACCTGCATAATTATTGATAAGCAAAGAAAAAACCAAGGTTTTACCAGTTGTCGTTTTGAGATAACCGGCTAATGCTTTCACTTTATTGAGGGTTCCAGTTTTGGCAAAAATTTGTCCATAACCATTCCCAAAAAAGGATTTTTTAAGTGTACCTGTTTGACCGGCCACCGGAAGCGATTCCAGATAGGAATTATAAAACTTTTCATTCATTAAACCAGTGAGAAATTTCACCTGAGAAATGGGGGTCACCAGATTATTTCGGGACAATCCGCTACCATCCATGTACGTTAAACCGTTGGTATCAAAACCAATTGATTTCAGATGTTCCACCACCACATTTCGGCCAGATTCCAATGTTTGATCTCCCTCTTTTTGAAAGCCCACCATTCTTAATGTTGCTTCTGCAAGCGCATTATCACTGTGTTGATTGGTATAAAAAATAATCTCTGATAAGGTGGGCGAGCTATAATTTGTAATCAGCTCACGTTTTTCAGGATTGGCATCAGTGACTTTACTCACCACTTTGCCCATCACAGGGATGCCTCGCTTCACCATCGTTGCTCGCAATGTGTTGGCAAAAAAAGCCGGCACTTCGGGAAGCTTTGTGGTCAGGTAGCCCCCTTCAAATTTTTCCGCATACACCATTTGCTTGATGTATGGAGATATGTAATAATAATTTTTACTCTCAACAAAAGGATTGGTTTGTTTGGCAATGAGCTTTTCGTTTTGCGGATTAATTTCACGCGTACTTCCTACTGGAAGGTAATACGAACCGTTTTCCAGCCACACTACGTTTGCCGGCAAAGTCTGCATTTTATTGGTTTTAAAAACGGCTGTTTGAAGCACAATATCACCGTTTACCCTCTTTATTCCTTTACCGCGCAATGCTTCAATAAAGTCGGATGCCAATGCCGAATAAGAAGTGGCTCCCGCTTTATTGGTGCCTAATGACGGGTCGCCACTGCCCACAATATAAAGGTTTCCATGCAGAATACCCGCTTCATCAATTGTTCCGGAATACTCCAACTGCGTCATCCAACGAAATTTTTCACCCAAAAGATGTACCGCTGTTTCCGTAGTGAGCAACTTAGTAGTAGAAGCCGGAATAAGAGGCGTATTTTCGTTATAGGAACTGACGATTTTCTTTGTTTTCGGATCGTACACCACAAATCCCCAATTGGCATTTTTCAGCACAGGGTCATTCATCATGGAATTCAGATTAATGTCTACCAGTTCTTTTGCTGACAACAATTTCTCTGAAGGCGATTCTTTTATGGTACTGCTCGGTTGATTTTCGTAAGACTGTGGGTAACTGTGTGAAGTAAAAGTTCCTTGCGCAAATGCCACTGATGAAAGCGTAATAGCCGTTGACGCAAGTATATTTTTGATGCTAATCATTTAATTTTATTTATTTGATTATCGTTCAAGATTGAAATTAATTTGAAGAAATGCAAACTGCAAGCATCTTTTTCAACGGTCAAAAGTAAAAATTATTGTTGAATCCCAATAAGTTACCCCTAATAAAATGCTGTAAAAATTGTTAAAAAAAGTTAAAAATCAACAAAAATCATCTTTTTGACCGACTGGTAGCCAACCACTTCATCAAATTCATCCAAACTTTCCAAAACGAGTTTTTTAAATGTTGCATAATTTTTTCCACGCGGCAATTTCAGTAAAATTTGATACTGATATAAAAGATTGAGTTTGCCGATAGGCGACTTCTCAGGCCCCAACACACATTCTTCCGGCAGGTATTTCCGTAATACCGAACCCATAAATTGCGATGCGCGGTTCACTTTATCTTCGCGGCGATGCTTCAACTCAATCAAAACCAGCTTAACATAAGGCGGATAATGAAACTTTTTTCGTTCTTCCAGAAAATGTTGGTAAATTTTCTGGGTATCATTGTTCTTAATAAGCTCAAAAACAGGATGATAAGGATGATAAGTTTGAATCAGCACCTTTCCTTCCCCAGAAATTCTTCCGGCTCTTCCCGAAACCTGCGTAATCAGCTGATAGGCGCGTTCTTCTGCCCGAAAATCCTGTACATAAAGTAAAGAATCGGCTTTAGGAATGGCCACCAATTCTATATTATCGAAATCCAATCCTTTTGAAATCATCTGGGTTCCCACTAAAATTTCGGTTTCTCCTTCTTCAATTTTCTCATACAATTTTTCGTAGGCAAACTTCTTCCGCATAGAATCCACATCCATCCGATCAACTTCTGCATCCGGAAAAATTTTCGAAATCTCTTCATGAATCTGCTCAACACCTACACCTCTGGTATTCAGCTTCTCGGAATGGCATTTGGGACAAAACTTCGGTTTCGCCGCCTTTTGTCCGCAGTAGTGGCATTTCATTTCGTTGCTGAATTTGTGGTAGGTCATCACCACATCGCAATTGGAACAGTAATTCACATAGCCGCAACTTTCGCACTCTACCACATTGGCGTAGCCACGGCGATTGTGCAGAATCATGGTTTGTTTTTTCCGGTCAATTTCCTGAGAAATTTCAGCAATCAACTGCAACGAAAAATCACCCACTGTTTTCTTGGAATCCTGCGCTTCCTTAAAATTAATCAATTGAAAACCTGGTAGTTTAACATTTCCGAACCTTTCTCCCAAAAAAACATACCTCAATTTATCCTGTTGCGCCAAATAATAAGACTCTACCGACGGGGTTGCCGAACCTAAAATGACTCGTGCACCATACATTTGCGCCAACATTTGCGCTGCATCTTTTGCATTAAAATAGGGTGATATTTCTCGTGGCCGGTACATGGAATCGTGCTCTTCGTCCACCACCATAAGACCCAAATTTTGGTAAGGTAAAAACAACGCATTCCTGGTTCCGATGAGGATATTCAGTTCATTGTTGCGTACTTTTCGCCACACCTCTACCCTTTCAAAATCGGTAAGTTTCTGATGATAAAACCCAAGCTTTTTACCATACTTTTTTTCTAACCGATGTACAATTTGTTTGGTTAATGAAATTTCCGGAAGCAAAAACAAAACATTTTTTCCTTGGGCGATGGTTTCTTCAATTTTTTCTAAATAAATATGGGTTTTTCCTGACGATGTTACCCCATGAAGCAGCACATTGCGGTCTTCTGCAAAAGCGGCATCTATCTCATTTTTTGCTACGAGCTGCACGGCACTTAGTTGTTCGATTTGCTCAGTTTCCCCATCAAACGCTTCAAGACGGTCTTTCTCTAAGAAATATTCCTGAACAAGATTTTTTTCCAGCAACGATTTGATCTGGGAATGTGCAAAATTTCCCTCATCAAAAATTTCAGATTTCCGAACGGGCTTGTCTGGGTTTTCAGTTTGCTTTTCCAGAATCATCAAAAAAAGTTCCTGCTGTTTGGGCGACCGTTTCAGTTCCAGAAGAATTTCCGGCAGATTGCGCTGCAGCACGCTTTCCTGAATCCTGAGAAAAGCGACTTCTTTTGCTTTGTATTTTTCTGCTACTTTTTCATCAATCTCAATGTATTGCAAATCAATTAAAGCACTAATGGTTTTCATGATTTCCTTCTTGGGAATAAACGCCTCAATCTCTGTAAGATTAATAGTTTGCCTTACTTCCAATGCCTGAATGAGATACATTTCGTTTACATCAAGGTTCTGAAAATCGACCGTTACATTGGGTTTCAGTTTGAGGAAAGTTTCGCTTTCTAGTTTTAAAGAAGAAGGAAAAGCAAACCGATAAATTTCGCCAATATTGCAGATGTAATAGCCGGAAAGCCAATTCCAGAAACGAATTTGCTCGTTGGGCAAAATAGGTTGTTCATCCAGAATGCTGATGATTTCTTTGGCAGCAAAGGATTCGGGCTCATCATTATGCAGTTCTTCCACAATACCCGTATAAATTTTCTTGCCGCGAAACGGAACCAAAACGCGCATTCCGACCTCAATTTTGTACTGAAGTTCGGTGGGAATCTTATAGGTAAAAGTCCCCTTAAGATTGAGCGGAAGAATGATTTGTGCAAAACTCAATGGTTGTCTGAAATGCTTTTATGCAGGAAAATTATGCGCATTACCCTACAAAATTAAGGAATATATTGATGGTAAGCTTCATCAGAAAACTAGGGTTTCTTTTTAATCCCTAAAATGTAGAAGTCGTGATTAACCAAAACGATCGCTTTATCCGTTTTTTCTGCGCTGAAGCTCCTTAGCAATAAGGCCCAGTTCGCGCCCCGTTTGTCCCGCAACCGAAGTGTTTTCCTGTGCTCTTCTCGTTAGGTAAGGCACTACATCTTTCACAGGGCCATAAGGTAAATATTTGGATGCATTGTATTTTTTTTCACCCAGAAAGTAAGTAATATTATCACTCATGCCGTAAAGCTGACCGAAAAAGATCTGCGAATGATCGTTCTCAAGATTTTTTTCACGCATTTTGTCCATTACCAGTTCTACCGATTTTTCATTGTGAGAACCAAAGTAGCCGGAAACTTTATCAAGATGATTGATTACAAAATCGATGGCAGCGTTGTAATTATCGTCCGTGGCCTGTTTGTTGGGTTGTATAGGATCGGGATAATTCATTGCAGCAGCCCGTTCTCTCTCTTTTTCCATGTAAGCGCCTCGCACAAATTTATAGCCCAACACATATCCTTTTTCTCGGGCACGCTGCAGATCCTGCTGTAAATACTCGAGGCGGCCGGTTCTGTACATTTGCACTGTGTTCCAAACAATCGCCTTTTCCCGGTTATACTTTTCCATCATGGAGTTTACCAAATCATCGACTGCACTTTGCATCCAGGTTTCTTCAGCATCAATCATCACCACCACATTTCTTTCGAAAGCAAGTTTGCACACTTCGTCGTAACGATGGATCACCTTCTCCCATTCTGCTTTTTCGCTTCCTGTGAGTTCCTTACCTCTTTGCACTTCCGTGTAGAGATCAAGCCGCCCAAAACCAGTGGGTTTAAAAACCACAAACGGAATCGCCGGATTCCCCTCAGCAAATTTGATGTTTTGCTTAATTTCTTCAAAAGTATGATCAAAGGTTTTCTCTTCTTCTTTTCCTTCAATGGCATAATCGAAAATACTCCCAATGTGATGTTTGAAAAGCATCTTCACCACTTGCATGCTTTTTTCTCGATCTTCACCTCCCACAAACTGCTCAAACAAAGTTTGGCGCACTACATCGGTAACGAAGGGAAAATTATGCTTCACTGTAAAGTTCAGTAAGCCGATTCCTACGTTGGTGAGGGCAGGATTTTCGATGGTTTTAAACATCCAGTACGCTTTTTTTAGTTGCGCGGTTGACTTGTCCTGAAAAGCGATTTTAGTATCGTTGAATATCGACATGCTGATGAAATTAAGCTGCAACAAATTTAATAATACTCACCGACTTGATGAAACTAAATTAAAGTTTAATTTTGTGGTAAATTTTACAACATGATTTCGTTTTTGGACAAGGATTTTTCACAACTCAACCATTTTTTGAATACCGCAAAACCTTCAAAACTCCTGATCCTGGTCGATGAAAATACCCATGAACATTGCCTACCCCTATTCCTGGGAAATATGGAAACCGATATCCCCTTTGAAATCATTGAAATAGAACCAGGTGAAGAATTAAAAAACATCGCAACGGCAACGCAACTTTGGGAGATTCTGTCAGAATTTGAAACCGACCGAAAAGCACTGATGATCAATTTGGGAGGCGGCGTCATCACCGATTTGGGAGGATTTGTGAGCTCTACGTATAAAAGAGGAATTCGCTTCGTCAATGTACCTACTACCCTTTTGGCCATGGTAGATGCTTCTATTGGCGGAAAAACAGGAATTGACCATCAGTTTTTGAAAAATATTGTCGGTACATTTGCCCATGCAGAAAAGGTTTTGGTCAGTACTGATTTCCTGAAGACACTTCCTTTTGAAGAATTGAGAAGTGGCTTTGCTGAAATGCTGAAACACGGATTAATTGCCGACGAGAAGCACTGGAACGACCTCATTTCAATAGACGATTTAACCGCTGATCACATTGCACCATACATTGAGCAGTCGATGAAGATTAAGGAAAATGTTGTTGAAAAAGATTTTAAGGAGCAAAATGTACGAAAGACCCTCAATTTCGGCCACACCATTGGTCATGCTTTCGAAAGCTTATTTCTGGAAAACAATGCGCCGGTACTGCATGGCGAAGCAGTTGCTGCCGGAATGATCTGCGAAACCTATCTTTCCCTTACCGAAGGTTTAGTAGCGGAGAAAACTGCGCAAACTGTTATTAAAAATATTCAGCGGTTTTTTCCTCATCTTTCAGTAGATCATTTTAAGGCAGAAGATATTCTCGCATTAATTTTTAATGATAAAAAAAACACACACGGACAGCTTAATTTTTCTCTAATTACCAATATAGGAAGTTGCACTTTCGATCATCCAATCGCGGCAGAAAGCATTGTTTCGGCTTTGGAATTTTATAAAAAGTTAAAATAATTTCTATTGTTAATGGGGCACCAGTGATTTTAAACAAGGAATAACACCACAACTGCGTTTAAATATTATTCATTGATAATCAATAAATTACATTCAGTATTTATTAAACCCCCGTTTAAATTTTTTTGTTAAAACTATTTTTTGGCACACGGTTTGTCTTAAAGCACCCGTAAAACAAGATTAAAAAAACATTGGTAAGCCAAAGCATTGAAGATGAACATCCATCATTTTTAAGTTGCAGTAAAATTATCAATGTTGCAAAAAATTAAACAAAAAATTTAAAATTATGAAAAAGTTATTTTTAGGTGCAGCCATCGCAATGGGTTCGTTAACATTTGCACAGCAATTCGGGGTAAAAGCGGGCATGAATGTTTCTTCATTAAGCAAGCAACAAGGGTTGGACGATTCTAAATCGAAAATTGGCCTTAATGCAGGTGTTTTTATGAATGCGCCTATTGCTGAAAACTTCAGCATACAACCGGAAGTTTTGTACTCGCAATACGGTGCAAAAGTTAACTGGACCAACCCTATTGGAGGCGATAAAATGTCGGCAAGCCAAAATTTAGATTATATCACGGTTCCTGTAATGTTTCAGTACAACGCGATTCCGTCTTTTTACTTAGAAGCCGGTCCTGAATTTGGTTTCCTTGTAAGTGCAACCAACAAAATTAAAAACGAAACAACTGGTGCTTCATCAACTGGTAGCAATTACAAAGACGATCTAAACACTTTTAACTTCGGTGTTGGATTGGGCGCTGGATACTATTTCACCAAAAATGTAGGACTGAATGCGAGATACGTTGCCGGTTTTACCGATACGGCTAAAAACCGACCAAGTGGAAGCGACGCTGTAAAAAACAATGTATTCCAAGTGGGATTAAACTTTAAGTTCTAATCAGCAGAATCATTGATTATACGAAAAAGGTCGGGAAATTAATCCCGACCTTTTCTTTTTATTCGTCTACAAATTCCGGGTGAACACCGGCAGGAACTGGATACTTCTCCGTAAAGCAACCAAAACAATGACGGTCGCTTCCTAGTATGGAGATTAGATTATCCATGCTCAGAAACTCCAGCGAGTCGACACCAAGGTAATCGCGGAGTTCTTCTTTGTTCATATTAGCAGAAATAAGATCGTCTTTCGAAGGTGTATCAATGCCCAGATAACACGGTGCAATGATGGGTGGCGAAACACTTCGGAAATGTATTTCTTTTACGCCTGCATCTTTTAGAATTTTCACCAATCGCTTGGACGTGGTGCCCCGAACAATAGAATCATCAATAATTACAACTTTTTTTCCTTTTATTTCCGAGAGTATAGGGTTCAGTTTCAGGTTCACAATTCTTTCGCGCATTTCCTGAGAAGGGATGATGAAACTTCGCCCCACATAACGGTTTTTGATGAGGACCGGACGAAAGGGAATGCCCGAAGCAATGGAAAAACCAATTGCCGCCGGAACTCCTGAATCTGGAACACCGATTACGATATCGGCTTCCACAGGCGCCTGTTCCCAAATTTTTCCGCCAGATTGCTCACGAACTTCATGCACATTGATACCTTCTAAAGTAGAATCGGGTCGTGCAAAATAGATGTATTCAAAAGCGCAAATTCTTCGCTCACAATTTTCTCTTACCAAAAAACTTTGCAATCCTGGTTCATTTTCATTGGTAAACACAATTTCTCCTGGTAAAATATCGCGTACATATTGCGCACCCACAGCATCTAATGCGACAGATTCTGACGCTGCAACATACGTATTTTCATCAATTGCACCCAACACCAGCGGGCGAATGCCATGAAAATCGCGGAATGCAAAAAACTTGTTCCTCGTCATTCCCACCACCGAATATGAACCTTCAATTTTATCCATCGTGGCTTTAATGGCAGCTCTAAGACCCAAATCAAGATTCTTCTGAATTAACCGCAAAATAACCTCCGAGTCTGAAGTAGCTTTGAAAACCACGCCCTCTTCTTCCAATTCTTTTTTCAGTTCGTGCGCATTGGTCAGGTTTCCGTTATGGGCGATGGAGAGGATAATCTGGTCGTACTCATTCTTAGCAAAAAACGGCTGAAAATTATATTTCTTTTTATCACCCGCCGTAGTGTATCGGGTATGTCCAATTGCGGAATTGCCCATGAAAGTTTCGGGTTCGCGAATTACTTTGTACACATCCAAAACCAATCCTTCATCTTTGATATTGTAGATTTTGCCCTGCTTCATCACCGAAATACCGCACGCTTCCTGGCCACGGTGCTGCAAAGCAAAAAGCCCGAATTGTGAAAGCGAAAATGTATCAATATCGTGATCGGAATACAAACCGAAAATTCCGCATTCCTCCGTTGGGGAATCCATAGGTTCCTCCACTTTCAGGAGGTTTCTGCCGTAAACTTCCGTCTGAAACTGTTTTAAATAGTCTTCTCTATGTTGCTTTAAATTTTTCATTTTTACTCATCCATTGGGTGGCATGGATGCTTTTCGGTTTTATTTGTTCAATACTTTTTTCAGCCGTTCATAAATCTCCACATAGGCCTCGGTTACTTCGCCCAAATCTCTTCGGAACCGGTCTTTATCGAGTTTCTTCATGGTATCTTTATCCCAAAGACGACAGGTATCCGGTGAAATTTCATCAGCCAGAACGATTTTTCCGTCTGCAGTTTTTCCAAGTTCAATTTTGAAATCGACCAGAATGATGTTCATTTTATCGAAAAGATCGATCAGGATTTCGTTGATATCATTGGTTAGTTCATACATTTCATCCAGTTCTTCATAAGTGGCAGCACCCAGAAAAACCGCGTGATGATCGTTGATCAGCGGATCGCCAAGTTCATCCTTTTTGTAGCAAATATCAAAAATCGTAACTGGTGACTTAATTCCTTCTTCCACACCTAATCGCTGCGCCATGCTTCCTGCGGAATAGTTGCGTACAACCATTTCCAGCGGAATAATGGATACTTTTTTCACCAGCTGCTCTCTATCATTCAGCTGTTTGATGAAATGGGTAGGGATTCCCTTTTCGTTCAGATACTCAAAAATCAGGGTGGTGATGGCGTTGTTCATTTCGCCTTTCAGATCAAAACTCCCTCTTTTTTGTGCATTGAATGCGGTAGCATCATCTTTAAAGCGCACGATTACTTCGTCGGGATTATCGGTTTCAAAAATTTGTTTTGCCTTCCCTTCGTAGAGCATTTTTCCTTTGTTCATTTTTACTTAAAATTATTTCGGTTTACTTTTTATAATTGAACTAAAATTCCTGTGAGAACGGCTATTCCGAAACTCAGCAATGTGCCGACGAGTACGTATTCCGTCAGTTTTCTCTGTTTGGCTTCTGCCAAATCGCTGAAGCGAAAGACCGATTTTGCGGCGATCATAAAACCCACGCCTTCCCAATGGTTGACGAGGATGAACACAAAAACCAGAAGCCGCTCCAAAATTCCGATATATTTCCCGGCATTCACCAGCGATTCCGTTTGCAATTTGCTGTGATCCACTGTTACCGGCGTCCAACTCGAGATGAGCATTTTGATGATCACCGAACTTGGAATCGTAAGAAAAACCACTGCTGCAAAGAGCTTAATTGTTTCATGATTGAAAAAATCTGCCCATTGAAAATATGGAAAGTAACATACCGACAGCAGCGCAATCACCAAAATATGCAGCAACTGATCGATGAAAAACCATGCCCGTTTTGTTTTGAATGTCTGCAACCTGAGCTTTGCCCAGTCGATTAAAAAATGGGTAATGGCAACAATTGCTGCCATCCACCACAACTGCAGATCCCAGAGCAAAAGCAGCGCAAGCAGAAAATGAATAAGCACATGGAGGTAAAGGTAAATACTGTCTTCCTTCTTCTGTTCTTTATCCTTCACCCATTGCGTTGGCTGAAAAATAAAATCGCCAAGTAAATGTGCTAATATGAGGGATGAGAAAATCATTTCAATGCTGCAATTTTTTGTCGGAAATAGTGATCGGTTTCTATAATTAAATCAAAATTAGCCCTTTTAATTCTTTGGCTTACTGATGATTGCGTAATATTAAGTTGTCGTGCAATTGCTTCCTGCGTCATATTAGAATCGGTAAGAATAAGCAACACCATTTCGGCAGAAACAATGGACCAATGGTCCGCCGTTAAACATAACCACTTGAAAATCAAATTAAAACAAGCGTTAAATTCATCATCAGGTGTACTGACTGCTAGATTTATTTTTTCTTCTTTGATTCGTTCCAGATTTCTTCCTGAATTCACGAACGCAGAACCACCTGACTGTGAAATTTTTTTTGTTTTAAAATCTTGCGTTCCCAAACCGATTGAAAGACGCACATCAAGCCCTTTAATGGTTTTAATTTTTGCCTTTATTTCCAACGCTTTCAACAGCGCATCTTCGGCTTTCGGCAACAGCAGCTGAAACTCATCGCCACGGTAAATCTCCCAAACCTCAGGATTTTCGGGACCCAGAACTTCCTGTAGCGCATTGAACCAAATAACCGGATCAATGCTTTGCGAATTGATAATATCTCCTGTGATGACCGATTTCATGCTGCAAATATAAACCTTTTCACTTATATCTTAAATTATAAGTTTTATTGCTTATAAAATTAAATTATTGATTATTATGCTTATTTAAAATAATTTACTCCGTTTTTGAAAATATTGTGATAGTTGGCCGTCGGAATATTCTTCAACAATCCATCCGCAAACCTTTCAGGATGCCCCATTCTACCAAAAATTTTCCCTGACTTACTGGTAATTCCTTCGATACCGAAGAGTGAATTATTTGGATTAAAAGGCATTCCGTGCGCCACTTTTCCTTCAAAATCAATGTACTGAGTTGCAATTTGACCGCTTTCATACAAAGCTTTAATCACTGTTTCTGAAGCCATGAATCGACCTTCGCCATGCGAAATAGGGATCGTAAAAACCTGATCTTTCATTCCGTTCAACCAAGGCGAATCATCGTTCACCACCTTTACATCTACCATTTGAGAAATATGTCGACCAATGGCATTGTGTGCCAAAGTGGGTGAATGCTCATCCAGATCGCGAATCTCTCCATAAGGCAAAAGCCCCGATTTTACCAAGGCCTGAAAACCGTTGCATATCCCAAGAATCATCCCGTCACGATCCAGCAATTGATGTACAGCGTTTTTCATTTTTTCGTTCTTCAGTACATTCACGATGAATTTGGCAGAACCATCGGGTTCATCTCCTGCCGAAAAACCACCGGAAAAAACAAGAATCTGAGATTTTTCTATTTCGGAAATCCAGTGATCCAAGCATTCATTCAGTAACTGATGATTGAGATTGATGAGCGTTGAGCTGCTGACTTCGGCACCTTCTTTGCGGAAAGCGTTCTGCGTTTCATATTCGCAGTTGGTTCCAGGAAAAATGGGTACAAAAACCCTTGGTTTCGCAATGCCATGTTTTATAATCTGGATCGAATGAGGTAAAGTTGAATTCAAACTCACATCCATCTCAACGACTAACTTTTCAGGTTCTTTGGTGGGAAACAACTGTTCAAAAGTCCCCGTCCAGCATCGAATTAACTCTTCAATATCAAATTGCAAATCATTAATTTTCAACACTTGGGAATCATCCACTACTCCGATGTTCTGCAACAGCTCGTGATCCAAAATGGTTGTACTTTCAATGATTAAACTTCCGATATTTTTTTCTAAAAGCAAATGTTCATCCACTGTAATGCTAGCTCCCAACCGATTACCAAAACTCATTTTTGCCAATGCCACTGCAACGCCACCATCTTTGACCGTTTTGACGGAAACTATTTTCCCTGATCGAATGTTATCATAAATAAATTCAAAAACAGCCGTAAGCCGCTGATAATCTGGCAAGCCATTTTCTTTGGGCTGATGATGATAAATATAAAGCTGGTTTCCTGCTTTCTTTAACTCAGGCGAAATAATATTTTTCTTATCGCCATTGGCACAACTGAAAGAAATCAGCGTGGGCGGAACACTCAGGTTCTGATATGTGCCACTCATTGAATCTTTACCGCCAATTGCCGCCAATCCTAAGTTCATTTGTGCATCATACGCACCGAGAAGCGATGCCAGTGGTTTTCCCCACTTATCACGATCATTGCCCAATTTCTCGAAATATTCCTGGAAGCTGAGTCGAATATTTTTGTAATGGCCACCCATGGCAACAATCTTCGCCACACTTTCTACCACAGCATTCGCAGCGCCGACCATCGAGTTCTGAGCAGAAACCTCAGCATCGAATCCCCAACTTGCAAGCGAGACCGTTTCTACATTTTCAGCATGCAAAACCGGCAGCGTCTGCACACTTCCTTCCATCTCAGTCAGCTGATATTTCCCCCCAAATGGCATCGCTACCGATGTGCCACCTACCGATCCGTCAAACATTTCGGTAAGTCCTTTTTGCGAAGCTGTATTTTTATGTCGAAGTGCATTCAGGAAATTTTCTTCGCTAAATACACTTTTTTGATTTTCAACTGTTTGAAGATGAGAAACAGAGACCTGCTGATTTTTTGCGCAACCATTAGTATTGAGGAAATCTCGGCTGATATCCACAATTTGCTCTCCCCGCCAATACATCTTCATCCTTCCTGAATCGGTTACTTTAGCGACTTCAACTGCTTTGATGTTTTCTTTTTCGCAAAATTCAATAAACAATTCTTTATCCTTTGCTTCAATTACCACCGCCATTCTTTCCTGCGATTCGGAAATAGCGAGTTCGGTTCCGTTCAAACCTTCATATTTAAGAGGCAAAACATCGAGATCGATCTCCAGGGAATCTGCAATTTCGCCAATGGCAACCGATACACCACCGGCACCAAAATCGTTTGATTTTTTAATGAGCGTCGTCACTTCAGGATTCCTGAAAAGCCGTTGAATTTTCCTTTCCTCCACTGCATTTCCTTTCTGTACTTCTGTTGAAAGCGTGTGGATAGACGTTTCATCTTGTTCTTTGGAACTTCCGGTTGCACCACCCACGCCATCACGCCCTGTTGCGCCACCAAGTAAAATAACAACGTCACCAACTTCGGGTTTTTCGCGGCGCACCCAGTCCTTTTTCACCGCACCTACCACAAAACCCACTTCCATTCGCTTTGCCTTGTAGCCATCGTGGTAAATTTCATTCACCAACGTTGTAGCCAAACCAATCTGATTACCGTACGAAGAATATCCGTTGGCAGCCTGTTTCGTTATGGTTCTTTGCGGAAGCTTGCCTGGAAGCGTTGCAGAAATGGGTTCCAAAACGTCGGCTGCACCCGTGAGTCGCATCGCCTGGTATACAAATGCACGACCTGAAAGCGGATCACGAATTGCACCACCCAAACAGGTTGAGGCACCACCAAACGGCTCTATCTCGGTGGGATGATTGTGGGTTTCGTTTTTGAACAATAAGTACCAAGGTTCCTTTTTACCGTCAAATTCGACGTCAATTTCAACTGTGCAAGCATTTATCTCATCCGACACCACCAGATTATCGAGCTTTCCAGTTTTGTGGAAATAACGTGCACAAACTGTTGCCAAATCCATCAGTGAAACTGGTTTCTCTTCGCGCCCAAGGAATTTTCTTTTGTCTAAATAATCATTAAAAATCCTTTCTAAAGTTTCTTTAAAGACACCATTAAACTCAATATCGGTCAGTTCTGTTTCAAATGTTGTATGCCGGCAATGGTCGCTCCAGTAGGTATCCAAAACCTTCAGTTCGGTTTCGGTTGGATTTCTTTTTTCGGATTTAAAATAATGTTGAATAAATTCCAAATCATCCAAACCAAAAGCAAAGCCGTGTTGTTGATAAAAATGTTGTAATTCGGATTCCGATAAATCGGTAAAACCATGATGAACAATTACTTTATTGGGTAATTCTTCGGCAGGAACTTCAAGTTTTGACAAATCTTTCTCTTGACTTTCCACTTTATTGATGAGCAAATCTTTAATTTGGTCAAGATCGGCATCGTTCACACCGGAAAGCTCGATAAGTTTACCGCTGCGTACGGTGGCATGCTCGTTTCCAGTGAGCAATGCGATGCACTGCTGCGCAGAATCGGCCCGCTGATCATATTGTCCCGGTAAAAATTCAGTGGCAAAATAGAGTTTTTGAGCAGGATTATTATCGTGCAAAATATCTGTCACTGGATCTACAAAGGTATTGAAAACCACTTTATTCAATTGATCTTCATCTACACCGAAAAGGTCATAAATATTGTAAACTTTGACGCTGTGGATCTGCGGAACGATTGCTTTAATTTCATTCAAAACTTTTGGGCTTTCAACATCAAAAATCCCTCTTTTTTCTACGAAAATTCTTTTTTTCATTTTTACTACGCTGGGATGGTGCGACAGGTTTTAGTCCTATCTTTTATTAAATCGTCCATTCAGGACTTTGTTATTTCTCACTTGTCTTATGCAGCTTTTTCTTCACTAAAAATGCAGCCAAAAAGACTGCATGATTTTACACTTTTAAATCGGGCTGAGCGCCTATTAAATCAGCATACTTGCTCAATATTGGTTTCACCTCATGATCGATGAATTCTTCTGTCTGAATCGGTGCAAAGCCAATAAAATTTTTGGGTTCCAGCACTTGGGCAATTTTCGATTTATCCATTTTCACTGACGAGTCTTTCATTATCCGCTCAATGAGGTCGTTATCCTTTCCTTCCATTTTCACTTTTTTGGAAGCTTCCATGGCATGAACACGGATGGTTTCATGAATTTCCTGTCGGTCGCCACCGGCTTTCACTTCTTCCATTATAATGTACTCGGTGGCCATAAACGGCAGTTCTTCCATGATGTGTTTACGAATACGATTTTCATACACCACAATTCCGTTCAGGATGTTGTTCCAGATGAGCAAAATGGCATCCACTGCCAAAAATGCCTGCGGAATGGTTAAGCGTTTGTTGGCAGAATCGTCGAGTGTTCTTTCGAACCACTGCGTGGACGCCACCATTGCAGAACTCGTCGTAAGCGACATCACAAATTTTGCCAACGCACCTATTCTTTCACTTCGCATCGGGTTGCGTTTGTAAGCCATTGCCGATGAACCAATTTGATTTTTTTCAAAAGGTTCTTCAATTTCTTTTAAGTTTTGGAGTAAGCGCAAATCATTGGTAAATTTATGTGCAGACTGTGCAATATTGCCCAATAAAGCAACTACTTTGGCATCAATCTTTCGGTCGTAGGTTTGTCCGGAAACGCCGAAAACTTTTTCAAAACCAAATCTTTTGGAAAGTTCTTTGTCCAAATGCTTCACTTTCGCGTAATCACCTTCGAAAAGTTCCAGAAAACTTGCTGCAGTGCCGGTAGTTCCTTTTACACCCCGAAATCTCAGCGTTTCAAGGAAAAATTCAAGTTCTTCAAGGTCAAGAATTAAAGACTGCAACCATAAGGTGGCTCTTTTACCTACTGTTGTTAGTTGCGCCGGCTGAAAGTGGGTAAAACCCAGTGTTGGTAAATCTTTGTATTGCAAGGAAAAATCGGCAAGATTTTTAATTACATTCACCAGTTGCTTGCGAAGAATTAAAAGTCCATCCCGTATCTGGATCAGGTCGGTATTATCCCCCACAAAGGCAGACGTTGCTCCCAAATGAATAATCCCTTTTGCTGAAGGAGCTGCGTCGCCATAGGTGTGGACGTGCGCCATGACGTCGTGGCGGAATTTCTTTTCATATTCTGCAGCTTTAGTATAATCGATGTTCTCAACGTTCTGCTTCAGCTCGTCGATTTGTTCATCAGAAATATTCAGCCCCAACTCTTTTTCGATTTCAGCTAAGGCAATCCACAGCTTTCTCCAGTTGGTAAACTTGTTTTCGGGGGAAAAATTATAGAGCATTTCCTCACTCGAATAGCGCTCTTCAAGTGGATTTTTGTACGAATTCATGCTTTCCTTTTACTTTTTAGATGCCCAAAAATACATAAAATAAATAGGAAACTCAAACCTGTTTTTATGCTTTCCCGATGTCAGCTTCTACCACGGAAGTCTTTCATGGTATCATAAATCCCGAAAACATTCCTCATCACCCAGTCAAAAGCCGGCAATGGCAAAATGCCCTGAGAAAGGCGAATAAACCAATACGGAAGTGGCATTGCAAGCATTTTCCTTTGCGACTCTATGGCACAGATAATTTTTTCCGAAGTTTTCTCGGGATCCAGAATCGGTAATAACCTGGATTTTACGCCATCGAACATTCCGGTATTGATGTAAAAAGGCATAATGGTGACTACTGAGATATTTTTGCCTAATTGTTCCATTTCGAGGCGAAGTGAATCGCTCCACCCTACAACCGCCCATTTTGATGCTGCATACACGGACATTCTGGGATTCGAAATCAGCCCTGCCGAGGATGCGATATTACAAATTGCACCCGAATTTTCCTGCATCATCTGTGACAAAAACGCTAAAGTGGTATGCATCGGCGCATCAGCATTAATCAGCATACTGCTCTGGATTTGATCGTGGCTGTGCTCATGAAAATATTTCCCAACAACAATTCCTGCGTTATTAATTAAAACATCTACTTTTCCGGCTTCGGTTTTGGTTCTTTGGGCATTGATCCTGATTTCATCTACGCTAGAAAGATCTACCTTAAAAATGAAAATATCGGCACCTCGCCCGGAGAACTCATCCTTAAAAGCAGAAAGTCCAGCTTCGTTGATATCCCAAATAATGAGTTTTCCACAACCTCTTTCGATGCATTTACGTGCCATTATTTTTCCGATTCCGGAACAGCCACCGGTAATGAGAACCGTTTTATTATTAAAATCCATTATAGGGAAACTTAATTTTTTTAAGGTAAATTTGTGTCAGACAAACGGCGACGTTGCCATACACCACAGTCGATAACATTGGGCCTAAAGATACAGTACTGCAACGGATTAGACAATGTTATTGGTTAAAAAACAACATACGCACCATGAACTATCAAGACATCCTCACGCAGCAAAAAACATTTTTTAGTTCTCAAAAAACAAAAGATGTTCGTTTCCGAAAAAGAGCGCTTCAACAATTGAAAGACTTATTGATCAGCAATGAAGAACTGTTGTGCGAAGCTATTGATAAAGATTTCGGAAAATCCAGGTTTGATACCTTCACGACCGAAATCTCGTTTGTACTGAACGACATCAATTACTACCTCACCAACCTGAATACATTAGCAAAACCCGAAAATGTGGCAACCAACCTTGTTAATTTACCGGGTTCGAGTAAAATTTACCGGGAACCACTGGGAAACACACTGGTTATTGGTGCCTGGAATTATCCTTACCAACTTTCGCTGTCACCTCTTGTCGCAGCCATTGCGGCGGGAAATACATGCATTTTGAAACCCAGTGAAGTGGCCGAAAACACCATGAAAGCCATGGCAAAAATGATTAACAGTCATTTTCCGCAAGAGTATCTTTTTGTTGCTGAAGGCGGTGTTGCTGAAGTGACAGAAATACTGAAACTTCAATTTGATAAAATTTTCTTCACCGGAAGCCCGAAAGTGGGTAAAATCGTGTATGAAGCGGCAGCTAAAAACATGACACCGGTTACACTGGAGCTGGGTGGAAAAAGCCCTGCGATTGTTTCCCCAAGCGCAAATCTTGAAGTAGCGGCAAAACGAATTGTTTGGGGAAAGTTCCTTAATGCAGGACAAACTTGCGTTGCTCCGGATTACATATTGGTAGACGAAAGAATTAAAGACAGCTTGATTGACCTTCTAAAAAAATACATCCAAAAGTTCAATTATACGCAGGAATCACCGCAATACACAAAAATTATTAACGAGCGCAATTTTGACCGCTTGGTTGAAATAATCGACCCCAAAAAGATTTTTTTTGGCGGTAATTATGATCGTGATAAACGCTACATTGAACCCACCATCCTTCACCAGATCAACTGGAGCGATGCCGCCATGCAGGAAGAAATATTCGGTCCTGTTTTACCAGTGATTACCTACAACCATTTCAATGAAGCACTGCAAATGGTGGCCGATCATGAAAAGCCGCTCGCTGCGTATCTTTTCTCTACTGATGCGGACGAAAAGAAGCGT
Organism: Chryseobacterium sp. 39-10; assembly: GCA_001898255.1. Taxonomy (GTDB): domain Bacteria; phylum Bacteroidota; class Bacteroidia; order Flavobacteriales; family Weeksellaceae; genus Kaistella. The sequence goes on from MKTK01000029.1 coordinate 62,875, forward strand.
TTTACCGAAAAAATTTCGTTTGGTGGTGGCTGTATCAATGATGTGGTGATGCATTTAAGCAACGTACATCTACCTTTCGGCGGCGTGGGCAATTCGGGGATCGGTCATTATCACGGCAAGTTTGGTTTCGATGCTTTCTCCCATCAGAAATCCGTGCTAAGTCGCGCCAACTGGGGCGAGCCCAACTTGAAATACCCACCCTACACAGATAAGAAACTGAAATGGATTAAGAAATTTCTATAAACAAAAAAACGTGGATTCAACTCCACGTTTTGCGTTATCGCTTTGGTTTCCATTCGTTAAAAAATGCTTTCACTTTTTCTAAGCTATATCCTTTACCTTCTTCCAAAACACTGCTGTCCTGCGTATGAATTTGCTTGCCGTTTCCATCCAACACAATAAAAACTGGATAACCAAATTTATCGCCCGGGTTGCCATACTTTGCAAATTCCTTCTGATTTTTGTTGGCCGGTGAATAATTCAAGTGATAATATAAATAATTAGTATCCACGATTTCCTTCAGTTCCGGTGTTGTTTGCACAAAATTGTTGAAACGCAAACACCAAATGCACCAGTTTCCACCTGCTTGCAAAATAATGTTTTTGTTTTCTGCTTTTGCTTTTTTTACCAGTGTCGCTATTTTTTGCGCCGCATTTTCCTTCTCATTATAAGGTTTTGGCAACCGATTTTTTTCATCTGCTGCGGCTTTTTTCTTAGCTTCAAGCACTGCGATACTGTCGGTAGTTGCGGCGTCATTTCGCTTCACATCAGCGTTTTCTGAATTTGTATTCTGTGAAAATGCAAATGCAGAAATCAATACAGCACACCATGTTAATCCCTTTATTTTACTACGCTTCATATTGTTCATTTTTAAAATTAGCTCGCACAAAATAACAAATTTTGAACCATTGTAAACTTAATTAATTAAATTTGTGCCAACCTATGAACCTTTTATTTAAAGTAGCATATCTATTTTCTAAAGTACCGCTTAAGATTTTGTATCTCATTTCAGATCTCATTTTCTTTGTGATGTACTATATTGTGGGTTACCGAAAACAGGTAGTATTTGAAAATTTGCGGCATTCCTTTCCTCAGAAAAACGAAAGCGAAATTAAGGCGATTGGCCGAGGTTTTTACATGAATTTTGCGGATTACATTGCGGAAACATTTAAATCTTTTACTATTTCATGCGACGAACTTAGAGTTCGTGTGCAGCACATCAACCAAGATGTTTTCCGAGATGCACACGATGAAAAGAAAAATGTCATCCTCCTTGCAGGGCACGTTTTCAATTGGGAATGGTACACAGCGTTGGCCTCCATTATTCCGCAAGAAAATTGTTTCCCAGTTTACCGAAAAGTGCAAAATAGTTTTTGGGAAGAAAAAATAAGAATTATTCGCAACCGTTTTGGCAATCATCCATTGGAAGCGCGCGAAGTGATTCGCCATATTTTTCGTAAACCCAATGATGGCAAATCCGTTTATATGTTTGTTGCCGACCAAACGCCACATGTTGACGATGTAAGCTACGGACTGAATTTTCTGAATCAAAGAACGCCCGCATTTATTGGCTACGACAAACTTGCAACCAGAATGGATCTGGCGTTTGTGTACTGCGACATGAAGAAAGTGAAACGCGGCTATTACCAGGTTAATTATTACAGAATAGAGCCGGATGATGAAAAATTTGTAGAATATGAAGTGGTGAAAAAATTCTATCAAATGCTGGAAAACACCATCGATAAAAGACCCGACAATTACCTATGGTCGCACCGGCGGTGGAAATATCAGCATGCCATCAAAATCATGGACGAAAATTTTGCTGATGAATAATTCCGGGCAAAACATCACTTCATTAGCAATTGCCATTCTGAACTGGAACGGCCAGTCTTGGTTAGAAAAATTTCTGCCAACCGTGATTCAGCATTCGCCCAACACCGATGTGTATGTAATCGACAATGCTTCAACTGACCAGTCGGTAGATTATCTTCTTGCACATTTCCCCAGCGTGAAGGTCATCATCAATAAAGAAAACACTGGCTTTGCCGGAGGTTACAACAATGGTTTACAACATATTGACGCTGAAATTTATTGTCTCCTTAATTCCGATGTTGAAGTGACGGAGAACTGGATTTCACCTGTTGTAAAACTATTTGAAAAAGATCCCGACATTACGGCGATACAACCTAAAATTTTAGATTACCACCGAAAAAACTTCTTTGAATTTGCAGGAGCCGCTGGCGGAATGATCGACAATCTTGGTTATCCTTATTGCCGGGGAAGAATTTTTGAAAACCTTGAAGAAGATAAAGGCCAATACAACGATGAAACCGAGATTTTCTGGGCATCGGGCTGCAGTTTGTTTATCCGCCGAAAGGATTTTTGGGAACAGAATGGTTTTGACGAACGCTTCTTTGCGCATCAGGAAGAAATTGATTTATGCTGGCGGCTGAAAAATACAGGCAAGAAAATTTATTACACCGGAGAATCCACAGTATATCATGTTGGAGGCGGAACTTTAAACAGACAAAGCCCACAGAAAACTTACCTCAACTTCCGCAATAATCTTTCGATGATGCTTAAAAACCTTCCATTCCCTGCACTGATTGGGCTTCTTTTCACCCGACTTTCTCTGGATGGCTTGGCCGGAATTTATTTCGGTTTAAAAAATGGTTTTCCTCATTTATGGGCCGTTGTGCGCGCTCATTTCAATTTTTATGCGCAAGCTCCAGGAACCATCAAAAGGCGGGGAAAACATCAAATGAAAATTTACTATCAAACAAAATGGCTTATTTTCAAGCATTTCTTATAGTGTAATTTTTTTTCAATATTATTTTCCCACTGCATAAAAATTGGCGGAAATACACTACATACCAGGTTAATTGAACATCATCGTTCAAAATTATTTACCTTTACCATTGCCATGCTCATCAATGTTTATAATATCGTCACCATTATTCTCGGCATCACTTTGCTTTTGGGACTTGTTATTTATTTTTTTCAGCATAAATTTTTCTTTCACCCAGAGAAACTTCCCGCAGATTTTCAGTTTGCTTATGATCATTTAAAAGCCGAAGAAATAACGGTGGAAACAGAACCCGGCGCAAAAATCAATTACCTTCATTTTATTGTTGATCAACCGAAAGGGATTGTCATTTATCTCAAAGGCAACACAAAAAGCATCAAAGGTTGGGGGAAATTTGCCATCGACTTTACCCGGCTTGGCTACGAAGTGGTGATGATGGATTACCGCGGTTTTGGCAAAAGCACAGGCAAACGCACAGTAGAAGCCATGAAGCGAGATTCACAGTATATTTATGATTTGGTGAAAAAGCAGTATTCGGAAGACAAAATCATTGTGTACGGCAGATCGCTGGGCTCGGGATTTGCAGCGCGCCTTGCCTCCCATAACCATCCGCGAATGCTGATCCTTACTTCACCACTCTATTCATTATTGCGCACCATTCATCGTTATTTACCCTTTATGCCAGCAAAACCCTTTCTTAGATACAATTTACCCACGTTTCAGTACCTGAAAAATGTGCAATGCCCCATTTATATAATTCATGGCAGTGATGATCGGCTGGTGCCGCTGAGTACAGCCGCAGACTTATCGGAAGTAAATCCGCAACTTACCCGCTTGTATGTGATTTTGCGCGCTGGCCACATCAACATTCACCAATTTGAGGAGTACCACCGCGTGATGGAAGAAATCTTTAGCGAACGGAAAGTCTTCGTGGATACGGCCACTACAAGTTTAGGATATTCGCACCGAAAATGATGCGGAGGCATTGCGGCAATGCGTAACTTGCGGCAACTAAAATCATTCAAAAAAATTAAAATTGTTCCTCAACTGCCACACTTTTCACAGCTTGCGTTACGGAACTTTATCAGTGGAAGAGCTGGTAAGGCAGGCATCGGAATGCGGTGTTCGTGAGCTTGTTCTTACTGACATCAATACCGTAACAGCGATTTACGATTTTAAAAAAGAATGTGAAAAAGCAGGCATTAAACCTATTGTGGGTGCTGAAATTCGAAAAGACAACAAACTGCTTTACATTGCCATTGCACAAGACGAAACCGGAATTTGGTCGATTAACAAGATGATTACCGACGACCGTTGCAGTGAAAAAAAGATACCCCAAACATCACCCGAATTACCACGAACATTTATCATTTATCCTTTAGAAAACTGCCCTGAAAATTTAAAAAATAACGAATTTATCGGGATTAAAGAACACCAGCTTAATTTTTTGATTCGTCCCGAATGGCAATCAAAGCTTGATAAAATGGTTGTGCTTCATCCCATCACTTTTCGTACAACCAAGGAATACAACCTCCACAAAATTCTTCGCGCCATCGACAACAACACGCTTATTTCTAAACTGTCGGAAAACAATTACTGCGGAAAAAACGAAATTTTTCAACCTCGGGAAAACATTATTAAAAAATTCAGCCACTACTCAAAAATAATTGATAACACCCAGCAAATATTGAACAGTTGCGGTTTTGATTTCGATTTTAGAACAATAAAAAACAAAAAACATTTCACCGGAAGCAGAGCAACGGACCTGGAGCTTTTGCGCAAACTTGCTTATGAAGGTCTTGAAAAGCGCTATCCCGACAAAACGCCCCAAGTGCTGCAACGCATTGAGAAAGAACTTCAGGTGATAGACGAAATGGATTTTTGCGGCTATTTTCTCATCACGTGGGATATTGTGCAATATAGCAACAGCCGTGGCTTCATGCATGTTGGACGAGGAAGTGGAGCCAATTCCATCGTGAGCTACTGCCTGGAAATTACAGATATTTGCCCCATAGAGCTCGATCTTTATTTTGAACGATTCCTTAACCGCAACAGAAATAACCCACCCGATTTTGACATCGACTGGAGCTGGCGCGAGCGCGACGAAATTTTACATTATATCTTCAAAAAATACGGAAAAGACCACGTGGCATTTTGCGGAACCAATGTAGAGTTTAAGTATCGTTCTATCTTTCGTGAAGTTGGGAAAGCATTTGGACTCCCCAAAGAAGAGCTCGATGTTTTGGCCAAAAACCCAATGGCATTGCACGACGGCAATGAAGTGGTAAAAATGGTCCAGAAATACGGAATGCTTCTCGAAAAATTTCCCAACCAACGAAGTATGCATTCCTGTGGCATCCTGATTTCTGAGGAGCCCATTACGCATTATTCGGCGCTTGAGATGCCACCAAAGGGTTTTCCCATCGTACAATTCGACATGAACGTGGCTGAAGATATTGGTTTTGAAAAATTTGACATTCTTTCGCAGCGCGGTTTGGGAACAATCAATGACGCTGTGAAAATCATCCAGAAAAACCGCGGCATAGCCATCGACATCCGTGATACTCGGATTTCCAAGGATGAAAAAACCGCAAACGAATTCCTGAGCCAGGGAAAAACAATCGGTTGTTTTTATATAGAAAGTCCTGCCATGCGCGGTTTGCTGCGGCGTCTGAAATGCGACAACTACAAGGTGCTTGTTGCAGCATCGTCCATTATTCGTCCGGGTGTGGCACAAAGTGGAATGATGCGCGAATATGTTTTCCGGCACAATCATCCCGATCAGTTCCAGTACTTTCATGAAGTGTTTAAGGAACATCTTGGCGAAACTTATGGCATCATGGTTTATCAGGAAGATGTCATTAAAATTGCAATGCATTATGGCG
>MKTK01000029.1:68575-72356 GCA_001898255.1 Chryseobacterium sp. 39-10
GTGATATACTGCGTCGGGCAATGAGTGGCAAATCCCGATCTATTGCGAAACTGCGTGAAGTAAAAGAAAATTTCTTCCGATCTTGTGCGGAAAAAGGACATCCTGAAAAATTATCGCAGGAGGTTTATCGGCAAATAGAGAGTTTTGCGGGCTACTCCTTTTGTAAAGCCCACTCGGCTTCGTATGCCGTAGAGAGTTACCAAAGTTTATATTTAAAAGTACATTTTCCTATCGAATTTATGGTAGCGGCCATTAACAATGGCGGCGGTTTTTACCGAACTGAAGTGTATGTGCATGAATGCAGAATGAGTGGCGGCAAAATTCACAATCCGTGCATCAACAAAAGTGGCATAGAAACAACGGTTGATGGTGACGATGTTTATTTGGGATTGATGCATTTGGAAAATATCGACAGTAAAATCAGTGAAATTATTGTAGAAGAACGCGAACGCAACGGCCACTATACTTCACTCCGGAATTTCGCCCAACGCGTTCCTGTAGGTCTTGACACTTTAAAAACATTTATATTCGTAGGAGCTCTTCGTTTCACAGGTTTACAGAAAAATGAATTACTGATCGAGGCACAAATGCTGATGAATACTATTAAACCACAATTTCGGCTGCCTTCATTTTTCGAAACACCGCCACAGGATTATCGGCTTCCGGAACTAAAGCGCAACCTATTTGAAGATGCTTTTGATGAAATTGAGATTTTGGGATTTCCGGTTTCCTGCAGCCCGTTTGATTTATTGCAGACCAAATTCCGAGGATCGGTAATGGCGAAAGATCTGGCTGGTTACCATAAAAAGCAAGTCAAAATGCTGGCGTATCTTATTTCGCGAAAGCACGTCCCTACCAAGAAAGGTGTGATGTATTTCGGCACCTGGATTGATGTGGAAGGAAACTATTTTGATACGGCACATTTCCCTGATCAACTGAAGGAATATCCCTTCCAAGGTGGCGGCTGTTATCTGCTTCTGGGCATGGTGGAAGTTGATTTTCATTTTCCCACCATTACCATTTTGAAAATGGCGAAAATGCCTTTTATTCCTGATCCCCGATATGCCGAAGACGATGAAAAAGCGTACGAAGTGCACCAAAGAATCAATGAAGATGTGAGCATGACCTGGCGAAAGCCCTATCCTCAGGAGCATGAAATTGGTTTGCCCAGGCAAAAGATGACCGGAAACAAAGAATAAGAAAAAAATCCGGCTTTCATCAACCATACAATGCTTTTGTTTTTTGCAAGGATTGGATGATCATTTTTTCGAGAATATCGAGATGCAGATCCGACAATTTTTTGAAATAAATGCACGATTTCCCCATTGAAAATTTACCAAGCTGCGGCAGCAGTTCATGCTTCGAATCGTCGGCATGTAGGATGTAAAGGGAAAATGCCGACTTGCGTGGCGAGAATCCTATTTTGCACATTTCACCTTCGTGCCCGCTATTGTAGCGATAATGGTACGTTCCGAAACCGACGATTGACGGCCCCCACATGGTTGCCTTTTCGCCGGAGAGTTTCTCCATGATGTTCACCAATTGCAGCGAATCATCGATTTTTGTGGGATCCGAATTTCGGATGAATTCTTCAACACTTACTTGCGTGGGTTGGGTTTTATTGGTAGCCATGGTGTTTGTTTTTTATGATGTTAGAAATACAAAAAGATCGCGATCGAATTGTTTACAAATAAAGAGGACAGATTCCGCAACGCACACCGCATTTTCGATGGTAAAAATAGGAATGAGCAGCTGTTCGCTTCTGGGGATTAAAAGTCGGAGTGGTGTAAATTATTACGCTTCGGAAGGAGCGAAAAATTTGTTAATAGCCCCGGTTGCAGCAATTGTTTGAGCTCTTTTTCTGCGGCGGCTGCGCCGCCGCAGAAAAAAGCGAGTGCGGAAAACGGGTCTGCCCTGGAAAAGAAGCACAGACCTTGTTGCTCCTAAAAAAATCAGTGTTGCATCTTTGCCGGGTCGTCATAGTTCACCATCCAGTTGATGCCGAACTGATCCGTCCACATCCCGAAATAAGCGCCCCAAAAGGTATCGCTAAGCGGCATCGTTACTTTGCCCGCGGCAGACAGACCATTGAAAAGGCGTTCTGCCTCTTCCCGCGAATCGGTATTGATGGAAAGCGCAATATTGTTGCCGACCTGAAAATTATTTGCCCATTCGCTGCCGGTATCGGAACCCATCAAAACGGTTTCTGGCGAAATGGGTAGCGACACGTGCATAATTTTATTTTTATCGGCTTCCTCTACTGGTGGTTCGCCATCGGATGTCGGAATATCACCAAATCTACCCAAATAGGGAAACTCGCCTCCAAAAACGGATTTATAAAAATTGAATGCCTCTTCGCAATTGCCATTGAACGTGAGGTATGCATTAACTTGTGCCATAATCTTGGGGTTTTTAAGGTTAAGATATTGTGTTATAAAACAGAGAACTGCTTAAAATTTTTCTGATGGTTTTAAAAAAAATTCACGACAAGCCATTCTGATGTATCTACGGACTGGAAAACTTTGTACGGTAATTCAAGGAATGATCGTAGCTCGACCAATCGCCGATGAATTCAATGTGCTGGCTTTCGATTTTTTCGGATTTACTGTTCCATTTGAAGGTATAAGTAAATTTACCTTTCAGTGTCCCGGAATGCTGACCTTTAGGTTCTTCAGCAAAATCATACTCCCCAAAAACTATATTTTTCTTTTTGCCGTTTTTGTATTTGGTGATTTTCATTTTGCCTTCAAACTTGGTATAATTACGATCTACAAGCGAATATCCCGCCACAAAATATTCCTGATCATCTTTTTTATTCTGTTCAGATACATTGATTTTCAGTTTGATTTCCTGTTTTTGATTGCCGATGGTTCCGTGGTAGGGCTGCGAATTATTAAGCCATACTTTTTCTATGTTCGGCATTTGCGAAAAAGCTAAACCGGAAACGAAGAGCATAAGGAGAAAGATTTTTTTCATTGTTGTGATGATAAGGTTAAACGCCAAATTGAGTTAAATGATGATTGAGATGTTTTGCCAGCATATTGTTCCATTCCTGAGCGGTGAGTTTACCAAACGAGTGCGACTTTTTACCGTCGAAGGCGTCACTACCTAATTGCTGCGTTTTCTGAATAAAACCAATGAGTCGTTTTTTTTCTTCATTAAAATTTTTGTTTCCTTTCATGATGAATATAGGAGCAGTGGGAATACTTTGACGATAAGGCATTTGGCTGACCACTTTTGATTTTACAAAATTGCGAAGCATAAAGCCAGCAATAAGTCCGGGTTTTGGGTGTTTTTCCGGTTGGTAAATGATTTCGTACTGCACATTAAGGTGCGCCAACATTTGATCTACCGACATTTTACCCCATTTCCCGGCAGTTTCTGGGGTGAGCTGGTTGATTCGGTCAATGTACTGCTGTGCTGTTTTGACATCGAAAATATTTTCCATGGTTGGATATTTTGGACAAATTTAATTTTTATTCTTCAGAAAAAGCAACAGGAGTTTGGATTTTCCTACTCAAAATGAATGAGAAACTGCCGCGCCTTTTTTGAATGAATAACTTTTCACACTTTGGTAGCAATATCTATTTATTTCCCTTTGAATATTGCACCTTCATTCCCTCATCATTTTTCGATTTTGTATCGACTTTACGCAACTGCCTTCTCTTGTTTATCCAGATTTTACAATGATTGACGACCTTTCGGACAAGCGGGTGCAGTGGAAATCCTTTTTAATTGGGCGGCGGCTACGCCGCCGCCCAATTAAAAAGATTGCAACGGA
>MKTK01000029.1:72369-126630 GCA_001898255.1 Chryseobacterium sp. 39-10
GGCCCATAAAAAAAAACCGCCTCAGTTGTGAGACGGTTTCATTATAATGAAATTTGCTACTCCGAAATCGTGACTTTCGTTCCCGAAGTGTGGGCATTCATTTGCGGTGCATAGTAGTTCTGCAGCGTGCTGATGCCATTGCTGAAGGTTCCTGATGCGTTGCAAATGTAGTCGTACTCGAAGACGTATTTGCCTTTTGGCATGTTCTGGATATAGAAATTGGTGGACGCGTCTTTGGTGCTTTGGTAGTAACCAAGATTGTTTTTCCACTGGTAACCGGAGATCACGTTGAGCGGCTCGAAACCGGCTGCGCGCATGTCTTTAAGATGAATAAATTCCATGTTGCGATCGGTGTTCAGTATCATTCGCACGGTGACTTTATCGCCCACTTTGAGTGGAGTTTGAGCGGTAATTTTCTGAAGTTCTTCTCCATTCACGGTTTTCACTTTTTTGTACAGTTCCTTGGTGATGGAAATGTAATTTTCTGACGATTTAATTTTGTCCAAATCTTCGTAGTACTGCCAAAATAAACCACCCTGTATGATTCCGGGGCCAGGTTTGGTAACGGTTACTGTACCCAAATTTTTGTCTATTTTTTCAGGTTTTACGGTTGTTTTTACATAACCGGTTGCTTTAGCATCAAAGTTATCAAGGGTTTTTCCGCCCCAGACAATTGTTGCTTTGTCGCTTTCGGTTCCTGTCCAAGATTTACCCGAATTGAGGAGGGTAAAAATAACTTCCGCCGTACCCCGGGATGTTCCCCAATCGTTGACCTCTTTCTGGGTAACGAGCCAAATTTTCATTTCTTCGAGCAGATTCGTATCGTTGGGCGTTAACTTACTGAATGCTTCTAATGCGCCGGCATGATTCACGGTTTTGGACGAATACCAACCCCAACTGTTCAGGTTCTGCTTCCAGTAAACCCCCTGTGTTTCGCTCTGGGTAGAGGTTTCCTTAAGGTACGTCAGCACTTTTTTCGACAAGGTTGTAAGCTGATAATCGTTGAACAACAATGCGGCACGATGCAGTCCGAAGAAGGTAAAATCGGTAATTTTCGCAGTGGGTACTTTCTTGATGATCAGGTTTTTCAAGGTGGCTCCTTTTCCTTTTAGCGGATATTTGTTTTCCCAATAGTGTCGGGTGTCCAAATAATCGAGTACGTAATTGTTCCAAACCAACTCCTTATCTATTTCCCCATATTGATGAACTTGGGAATCCACGTAGGCAATCAGTTTTGAAACCAACGTCTGCTGTGCCGAACTCTGATAATCTGCCACATTTCCTTTGAGCCATTCGTTGATTCTTCCAAGATTTTTAAGGATGTAAAGCGAAGTATAATAAGAACTTGGATAACCCTGATACCAAGAAAATCCACCATCCGGATTCTGTAATTTCACGAGTTCGCTCCAATCGGTATTGATTGAATTCCGCATGGTATTCGCATCAAAAATTCGAGCCAGTTTTTGCATTTGCTCTGTTTCGTTTTGGCTTTGCAATACCCAAGGTGTTTCTTCCAGCAGCAATTGTTTTAGTTCCTGATTTTTCTCGAGATTGGAGGTGAGCAATCCTTTGCTTTGATACTCGTCAAAAACCGCTTTCATTTTCGGATTGGCTTTAAAAATTTCGGAAGCCAATACATCAGCAAACCATTTATTGAAAACCACATCGGCAGAATAGTTATGATCGTTCTTCAAACTTGGCAATGCAAACATCACTTCCCAAATCGGATTAGTCGTTAGTTCCAGCGTATTGGAAAAATTACTCGCGGTGGCTGATGTATTTTTCGTCAGGTTGTCGAGGACAAAAGTTTTGGTCTGGCCTTCTTTCACAAAAACAGGAACCGCCTCGGTTACCAACATTCTGTTCGGTAAAATGGCAACTGCCTTTTGCTCCCCATCCGAATAGTTTCCTGCTTTGGCAACTATTTTAATAATGATAGAGGATAAACCGTTGGGCACTTTAATTTTCCAACTGGCAACGGTATTTCCGTTTTCTGCCAACTCAAAGGAACTGGTTGCATTATTAGTCAACCCTAATTTCTGCGATACATCCTCGTTTGTCAATGCATCCAACACTTGCAATTGCGCTACACCATTCAATTTTTGACTTACTAAACTGGAAATTTTTGCCTGTAGCGTGAGTTCGTCGCCTTCTCTCAAAAATCGCGGATAATTCGGCGTTACCGAAAATTCTTTTTGGGTAACGACTTCCTTCTCCAAAACGGCAGCTCTCGCATCTTTGGTATGCGCCAAAAACATCAGTTTCCATTGGGTTAATGCTTCAGGAGAAGTAAATTCAAAAGAGACATTTCCCTCTGCATCCGTCAATAAATTAGGATAGAAAAATGCAGTTTCGTTCAGATTTTGACGAACGGGAATTTTATCAACATTTTCTGTTTCGATGGGCGGTGCTACCGCAGAATCTGCCACTGCTTCTGCTACCACTTCTTCCGATTTTTGCTTAGCCAAAGAAGGCATTGCAGCATCCACACTCATTGCGCCCGTACTTTCACTCATGCTCTTCACAGCAAAATTTCGCATCATCTTTGTTGTTCCATAAATAGCGCCATCGAACCACGAAAATTCGGGAAAAATAACTTCTTTCTGGGTAAGATATTTATACCGTTTGCTGAAGCTTTTCTGCACTAGGTTTTCATTTAAACCATAACTATTCAAAATAAAATATTGCTGATAGAGCTTTTGCCAAGAATAAGTATTGGCTGCAAATTGATCCAGCGACTGATCATACATATTGGCCAACACTTCAGCATTGATTTTTTCGTTCTGATCACCCAAAACATTTACCACCCATTTTTCCTTTTGATTAGGTTGCAGTTTATCACGAAATGTCACCGTTTCTATGCGTAGCGGCTTTTTGTCGGATGCAATTTTAAGATCAATACTTTTAGTTTGCACATCGTTGTAAGCCACCACCTGAAATTGTACATTCACCCTATCGACATTTTCTGCTTTAGGAAACGATACTTCATACTCCAACACTCCATTTTTAAAGGATTTTTGTTCAGTTTTCGTCTCGCCATCTCCGGTTTGTACATATATATTAACCACTTCATTCGGAATGGAAGAGTACACATAGACTTTTGCTTTCTCATTTCGGCTGAATTCAGCTTTTGGCTGCACCACCTTCAGAAATGTTAACTGAGAGCCGACCAGCGACTTTCGGTCGAAAACCTCAAACTGTTTTTCTGTTTTAATAGTGTCCTTTCCTTCGATATTAAAAATTTCTAATTTGTATTTTCCGGGATTCAGTTTACCCAATTGCACCATTTCATTATTCTCGGTACGCGTAAAAAGCGTCTGATGAATCTGAGGTTCCGTTTCCTTCTTATCGAAATAATCATGGGGGAATTTTGCGACAAAATCAGCTTTCGATAGCTGCGGTAAATCCTGAACAGCAGATTTAAAATTATCCCTGTAAATCCTTTCGTCAGGCCTAATTTGGGAAAGCTTCACCTGAAAAGATTTCTTGAGGTTCTGGTCATTATAATTCTTGGCTTCCACTTTTACGGCAATATTATCATCAGAAAACGCATCCGCGACATCACTAGCTTTGATGTAGTGCGAAACCGATGCAACCCTCAAGCTTTTGGAAGCGCTTTGTGTTTCACCATTAATATCTGTAACGTCTGCATTAATTTCGTACTGATCAATTTGAATTCCCTCTAAAGTATCGTCTTTTTTGAGATCCATTTTAATGGTGAACTCACCTTTTTCATTGGTCTTTACCTCACCCAAAATGGAGTTTTCATTATCTTCACCACGCGGAAACCACCAGAAATACCGCCATCGGATATTTTGTTTTTTAATCTCATAATTCACCGTCGCATTGCTTAAAGGAATCCCGGAATAAGTCATTGCTTTTCCCTTTACATCAATGGTTTCGCCGTATTTGTATTCTTGCTTGAGATCTTCCATTGTGACTTCAAACTTCGGTCTTTTGTACTCTTCAACACTAAATGCTTTATAGGCGTCCACCTCTTTTCCATGAACCTGCAGCGAAAACTGGCCGTTCAACTTCCCGGATGGAATTGTAAAACTTCCATTATAAGAACCAAATTCGTTGGTCTTGAAAGTCTGGCTCGAGATTTCCTCACCATTAGCATCGTGAAGGGTAATCTTCTGAGAAACTCCTGCTGCAACACTTTCTTTCTTGTTCAAAAGTTGGGTATTGATCACTTTAAAATAAACCGTTTGTCCGGGTCTATAAATGGCGCGATCTAAAAAAACCTGCGCCAGATTTTGGGTGTCATTTCGGCTATCAGCTACACTGTATCGGTTTCCGTACACTTGCATCAGCGAGAAATCGTTGGTAGCAGGTTGATGCACCAAATAATACCGGTAATAATCATTGTCTTTGCTTGGCGGAAACTTGAAAACAGCCGCTGCATCCGTCGTTACCGGATAAGTGTTGATGCTATTTCCACGCGAATACTCATAAATTTTGATGGACTCGTTCGGAAGAGATTTTCCGTTCTGGCGGCTTACCAGTTTCAGTTGGTTGTCTGCTGTTTTGATGTCATTTTTCTGGTTATAAATCACCATCGAATTGCCCACTAAAAAATACAAGCGATTTTGGATATTGTCATCCACCACATATTCCGCCAGATAAATTCCGGATGGAAGTGGCTTCATTTCCAATGAGGTTTTGTGATTCTTATAATCTTTAAGATTTTGAATATCAAAAGACTCTTTTCGAACCAGTGTTTTCTTTACTGCATTAAATTTTGATTGATCATAAGTGTTGGAAACATATTTCAGGAAATTCTGAAAATCGTCCTTCACTTCGTAGATATTCAGGGAAAAACGGTTCACATTTTTTGCATCTGCGACGAGATGAATCGGTAAATTAGCTTGGGTGTGGGTTTCGAAATAAATTGTAAGTGTCGGATTGACGATCTGCGTTTCGCGCTGCAAAATATTGTTGATAAATTTTGATGAAGGATATTGTTTTTTCACCTTATTTACCCAATTTAATGCGTCGTTGTACTTTTTATCTGAGACCAACAGGTCGATAATTGCTGCCGCTATTTTAACTTTATAGTCGCCTTCTGTACCAGAATTATACAGATTCTGCAGCTTCGAAAGTTTGTCTTTGCAATTGGTAAATGAGCACTGATGATCAATTTTTTTGTGCTGAAAATACAATTGACTGCTTCCTGAGTTTTTGGCAATCAGTTCATCATCAATGGCAACAACTTTTGACTGGTTAACCTTAAGTTCGTTGGGGGTAAAAAAATCGGCATTCTTCAAGAATTCAATTTCCTTGGTAGCATTCCAGTCGAACAAAGTGGGGAAATAATCCCAGTCATCACTGTTTTCGAATACCTTTCGATACTTACCCATGTCTATTTTCTGCAGCTCGTTTTTTTTTCGTTCCAACGCTGCAAAATGTTTCGACAAATAATTTTTGAACTCAGATTTGCTCCAAGTTTCAAGCTGAGCAACGGCACCGTCCGATTCGGAAAGTGTTTCTGCAAAATTTGTTCTTTGACGAATCTTCCAGCTGTTCTGCTGATAATAATCGTCCACAAACTCCGCCGTCAAAACATCAAAAAGCAATTTTTCATCGCCTTTTATGGATTGTCTTAAGGTATTTACTTTTTTAAAAAACTGGCTGGCTTCATCATTTTGTTCGTCATCGTGTGTTGTATTCAAAATACTGAACTCAGCTTTCAGCGAGCGTATCAATTGGGTCGAGTTGCTTTCTTTCATAGCGGTTTTCTGAATTTCTAAAATGACAGGAAGATTAGATTTGAATAAACCCTGCTTGGTATTATTTTCCAATTTTTTCCACTGGTCTTCGTAATACTTTTGACCAAACACCGATTTAAAAGAAATAAGGAGCAGGAAAAATGTAAAAAGTAGCGTTCGATTTGTCATAAGATAATAGGTAAGAAATTGTCAATTTTTTATAAAATACGTCAATAAATGCTCAGCGTATGGATTTAAAAAGGAAGAATTGGTTAAATTTGTTGCCATATGCAGTGTTTAAAGTTACTAAAAAAATATGTGGTCGATTGGCAAATTTATGTTGCTTTAATGGGTACTGCATTGGCTGCGTTTTTTATGATGGAGCAAAACGTGTTCCGTTTTCCTACACTGCTACTGGTATTTCTCACTTATTTTAGTGGCTATCTTTATACCAAGTACCAGCATCACCGGCATTTTTATAAAATTCTGATCGTGAACGCGGCCTGCGGCATATTCGCAATGGTTTTAATCTTCCTTAACCACAATGAAATCCGCATCTTCAAATGGCTGGTTATTGTCGTCTTGGGGTTGCTGTACAACAGTTTTTTTCTGGAAAAATTTATTCGCAAGATTCCTTTGCTAAAGGTATTTTATGTGGGCTTTACGTGGGCGCTTATCAATGCCTGGCTTATAGTACCACAATTTCATTTGAGTATTTTTTTCATAACGATCCTTTTTGTAACCGCGCTCATTTTACCCTTCGACATTCGTGATGTGAATGAAGACCACATCGTTACATTTCCTCGGCTAATTGGTGTGCAGCATACGAAATACCTCGCATATGTTTTGCTTTTTGCAAGCTTGATGATTGCGGTAAGCTACTTGAGGTTTCCTTATTCCATTTGCTACTTCATCACTTGTGGCACCACTTTTGTGCTTATCTATTTTTCGGAAAATTCAAATCCTGATTTTTATTTTTCTTTTTGGGTGGAGAGTATGAGCGGTTTACCGATGATTTTATATGGAATTGTATGTCTTGCTTCATCCTGATCAACTTTAAAAAAGTATATTGTTGAAACATCGTTTATTGATCTTTTTCCTGTTATACTCTGGTTTTCAAGCTCTTTTTTTGGGGCAGGAAAAGAAGGATTCGTTGTACACAAAAATTGAAGAATTCTCGGACAAAAGAAAATATACAAAATTTCTGCACCGTTTCGTCTTCCGGCGCGAGGCAGATTCGGTTTCGGTTCCTTCCAGTAAGAACGTGAATAAAGAAATTAATTATGAAGGGAAAACCATCCGAAGTATTGCTATAGAGACCATTGATCCTTTTGGCTACACCAAAACTCAACGTAGAGAAGACTCCAAGTGGTATGATCGGCTTGCGGAGAAGGTGCATATTGAAACCACACACTCTACGGTAAAAAATTACCTGATGTTTAAGGAAGGTGAACCCTTTAATTCGCAAAAAATTTATGAATCGGAACGTTTGCTGCGAACCATGGCTTTTGTAAACCGTGTGGATATTCGTGCCGACGAAAATACATCCACCCGAGATTCTGTCGATGTTAAGGTAAAACTTCTCGATTCTTGGAGTTTACAACCTCGGCTAAACTTTTCTGGAAGCGAACTAGGTATAGGTGCCGCCGAAGAAAATTTTATGGGTTGGGGTCATGAACTGGAAGTTATTTATACCAAAAATTTTAGCACGCAGCAAAATCACCTTTACGGAAGATATACCGCCAATAACCTTAAAGGAACGTACATTAATGCAACCTTAGTGGGTGAGAGGGATTTCTTTAATAATGAAAATATTACGCTCTCTGCCACGCGAGGTTTCTT
The DNA here is from genome assembly GCA_001898255.1 of Chryseobacterium sp. 39-10. Lineage (GTDB taxonomy): Bacteria > Bacteroidota > Bacteroidia > Flavobacteriales > Weeksellaceae > Kaistella. The sequence goes on from MKTK01000029.1 coordinate 79,923, forward strand.
CTCACCACTCACCCGATGGGCAGGTGGTTTTACCTTCGATTTTTTCAAGCGCCATGTTGCCTTACCAACAACAGAAGCTGCTACTTTTCCGAGCATGCAAATTAAAGTGTTTCGCCAGGATTTATGGGCCGGCTATCAGTTTCCTGTACTCACAGGTGCAGACGGATTAATCTCAAGAAATATCGCTATTCTCGGGAGATTCCAGAACTATCAGTTTAAAGACAATCCAGAGACGGATGAGAACGGTTTTTTCAGAACCTCTAATTCGATATTGGTTTCCGCCCTTTTCACCGACCGAAAATACGAGGTAAAAAGAAACGTTTTCAGGTACGAACTTCCAGAGGATATTCCCTACGGCAAATCGTTTGGTGTTACGGCAGGTTCTCTTATTGAAAGTAATATCGCAGTACCTTATGCAGGAATGTCTGCATCGTTTGGCGAGTTTTTTAAGTTGGGATATTACAGTATGAAAGCAGAATATGGAAGATTTTTCAATGCCGACCAACACAATCGTAACGAATTCAAAATTGAAGGCAGTTACTTCACTCCTCTTCAACACTGGGGTTTTGCCAGAGTTCGCCATTTCTTTTCTCCAACGTACGTGCTGGGAAACAGCTATTACAATTATTCCTATCAAAACAGGATCAACCTTTCTGCGGCCAATGAATTCCCGATTTTCAGTGGCGATTATATCGGCACCCAGAAACTAATTCTTCGCTATCAAATGCAGTTTTTTCTTAATAAGCATTGGAAGAATTTCCGCTTCAATCCTTACCTGACGACAAATATTGGCTGGCTTTCGCAAAACGAAAAGTCACTTTTCAGCTCGCCGTTGCAAAGCAAAATTGGAGTGGGATTACTTATATATAATCCATTTTTGGTATTCAACCGAATCCAGATCTCTTTCATGTATTACCCAAAAACACCTTTCGATAATAAACCCGGCTATGCCTTTGATCAATATCGAAACGACATGTTCCCCATCCAACAGTTTGATACCGATATTCCGCATTTTGTCAATTTCCCTTAATGAATGGGCGCAAAATTCTCCCCAGAAATATCTACCTTTACTGCCATTTAGATAAGTAAAGCGTTTTACTACTTTGGAAAAAAACAAAATACTTTGGCGTTTTTTTTACCCTTTTATCAAATCTTTAAGCAGAAATTTCGTTCATGATTGTCCAAAAACTATCGCTCACTCAATTCAAAAATCATATCGATCGGCAGTTTGAGTTTTCACCACAAATCAATTGTTTTGTGGGCAACAACGGCGTAGGAAAAACCAATGTGCTGGACGCGTTGCATTACCTTTCTATGGGCAAATCGTTCTTGGGAAACACCGACATGAACAATATTGCAACAGGTGAAAATTTCTTCGGTATCGAGAGCCAAATTGATGATGGCGAAAAAGAAAATACCATTAAAATCCTGCTTCAAAAAGAAGGCAAGAAAATCATTCGCAAGAACGATAAACCTTATGACCGCATTGCTGATCACATAGGTTTTTTACCCAGTGTCATGATATCGCCTTACGACTCCAACCTCATTACGGATTCCGGAGAAAGCCGCAGAAGATTTCTGGATTCAATGATTTCTCAAACCGATTCCGAGTATCTGTTCAATCTTATTCAGTACCAAAAAACCATTCAACAGCGAAATGCCTTGCTAAAATCTTTTGCGAAAAACCGTTATTTTGATGCTGAAAATCTGGAAATTTACAATGCACCGCTTGGTCAACTTGGTACATTTATTTTCCAGAAGCGAGAGGCATTCATCGCTTCCGTTTCAGATTTAATTCAAAGCTATTATCAGATTATTTCCAATGGTCAGGAAACGGTTTCGGTGCTTTATCAATCAGATCTTTCCACCCAAAGTTTCGACGAAATTTTATTGCAGAATAAAGAGAAAGACCGGGTATTGACTTACACTTCGCGTGGCATCCATAAGGATGATCTTCTATTTGAAATGAACGGATCATCCATGAAAAAAACAGCAAGCCAAGGACAGCAAAAATCTTTTCTTATCGCGCTGAAACTTTCTCAGATTAAAAGAATTATAGAAATTACGGGTAAAACACCAATTGTATTGCTGGATGATATTTTCGACAAACTGGATGATCTCCGCGTTGCACAGTTGATCGAACTGGTGAACCATGAAAAATTTGGTCAAATTTTCATTACCGACACCCATAAGGAACGAACAGAAAATGTGGTAAAAAAGATTAACGAAGAATCGAAAATTTTTGAAATTTAAATTGATTATGAAAAGGAAAAAGCGGGAATTTCAATCGTCCGAACTCGTCAAAACATTTGCTAAGATTCACGGTTTTGAAGAAAAATTACTGGCTTTAGAAGTGAAGAATTTTTTGTCGGAATATCTTGACCATGCGCTTTTTCAGGAAATCGGAAATGTTGATCTCAACCGTACTGTACTTTCGGTAGTGGTAAAATCACCGCTATTGAAGAATGATTTCCGGCTGCGAAAATCCTTTTTTCTGCAAAAATTTCGAGATCAGTTTGGAGCAGAAAAATTTAGTGATCTTCAGATTCTGTAGCTACCGTATTCTCCACCATTTCTTTTGCACTGGCATCAAGCTGCGAGCGAATAGGAAGGAAAAACCGCAACGGATTTTTCATAAAATATCGCACGATTTCTTTATAGATTTCTTTCACTTCACCAAAATTTACACTCCGGGATCTGAAAGCCAACGTCATCGACAAGCCAAAACTCACCGCAAAATTGAAAAAACCAATCAGGAAAACTGTTATCAACGAAATCCAAAACGTGTAAGTACTTACAGAAAAATCAGCACCATACAAACCTAACGCAAAATTACCGGATGCAAAGGTGATATGGCGAATATCGAGATCAAGGCCGAGAAACAGACCTACAGGCCCGGTGACGCCAAGAAAAACCCCAAACCAAAAATTTGAAACAATACCCGCCCAGTTTTTGGCAAAATAATCCGAAATGCTTTTTGCCGCTTTCGCACCCAGCCAATAATTAAGTGAAGGATTCTTCGCGACTCTTGTCGGAATTCGGTAGAACACAGAATTATTACTTACATTACCCGATATAATGCCAGAAATAAAGAGGAAAAAACCAGCAATACACGCATGAAAAATAGCTTTCGACTGTACAGGATCCAAATCATTCAGCAGTTTGGCCGATTTATCAGACGCAAGATCCTGCTGAAAAACCACGTCTAACCCATAAATAATGGCCAAAGCCACAGGAAAAGCCAGCAGTACATTTCCCATGAACGCAATAAACTGAGATTGAAAAACTTTGGAAACCAAATGGGCAAATTCAACATAGTTTTTCCGCGTATTTTTTTCTTCAGAAAGTACCTTTGCCATAGTTGCAGCCGTCATTGCCGGCTGTTTGGTGGCCAGTGTATATTTCATCAGATAAATCATAACAAATCCCATTGCATAATTGAATGCATACAAGAAAGCATGTGAAAAATCGCTTCCGGGGATGGAACCATACAACATCTTCAAAACGCAAAGTGCACCCACAATAACGCCGCCGCCACTCGCTCGAAGAAACATTTTCATATATTCCTTTTTATTGGCGGTAATATAATGCAGACCAGTTTCTGCAGTGTGGTTAGTAATAAGGTGAGACAGAAGTGTAGTACTGTCGGCAAAGAGTTCGCGCAGGTTATTCTTGTGCGACTTATACTCTAAAATATTGAAAAACAATTTTTTAGAATTATTCAACACATCCCTTTCGTCATCAATAATCACCACCGAAAGAATATCGTTGATACGGCGAAGCTGTTGCCTGATCTGTAGCAACGAATTATTAATTTTAGAAGAAATACCGTATTTACCAGCATTTTTGAATGCCACTTCCACAAAATCGAAACACTGCTCCAGATAAATTTTAATTTGTTTGTAGTGCGGATCTTTTGAGGTAAAATGAAAGCGATTGGTTTCGCGGTATTCTTTGGTTAGGATATCAATTTCGTTTTGGAGTGCCACAAAAGGGTTATCAAGATTACGATAACTGGGCGCCATGTTCACCACTTCCACGTTGAGCGCATTTCCCAACACTCGCCAAGCAAGAATATTTGTAGAAAACAGCAATTCTTTCTCCACCGATTTACGGAGGATAAACCGATCTATTTTCAACAGCCGAAAAAGTTCGTCAAGTTGTTCTTCGGGAAGATTTCTAAAAAACTCGAGGTCTTTCTGCGGACGCACCGACACATTATCGACCATAAACCAAACCGTTTCCTCGTTTTCTACCGCGGGAAGCAATTTATCCAGCATACGCTTTTTCAGTTCCGGGTAGAAACCAATTTCAGAAAGAATATTGGCTTCGGTAAGCGAAAGGTTAAAGGGTTTTCCTTTAAAAATCGTATTGATATAAAATGAAAAATGATCGGTAATTTCCCGATTCTCTTTCAAAAACTGAAGAAATACCGAAAAATCAGTTTTTCGCACTGCACGAAGTACAAGAATGAGCGGCTCCAGCGATGCCGTCTCATTCCTGAAACTGAAATACTTCACAAGAATAGTGCTGAAATCCTCTTTATTTCGGAACCTGAAATTCATAACAGTCGCAAAGATAAATTATTTCAAATTGACGTTGTTCATCTGGCGCATGATCCAGCTGTGTTTTCTGGCCAGGTAAGCCGAAGGATTTTTGGGATCATACTTTTTTGGATTAGGCAAAATAGTAGCTATCCATGCGGCTTCGCTTTTGCTAAGATCTTTTGAGTGTTTGTTGAAATAATACTCGGAAGCGGCTTCTACCCCGAAAACACCTCTTCCCATTTCTATCGAATTGAGGTAACGTTCAAGAATCACATCTTTGCCCCAAATCAGTTCGATGATAAAGGTATAAACTGCTTCTAATCCCTTTCTAATCCAGCTTCTTCCCTGCCAAAGAAAAATATTTTTTGCGGTTTGCTGAGAAATCGTGCTTCCCCCACGAAGTTTTTTGCCCTGTTCGTTATGTTTCATAGCTTTTTCTATGGCGGTATAATCAAATCCGTTGTGCACAAAAAAGGCCTGATCTTCGGAGGCAATAACTGCTTTTTTCACATTGCTTCCCATTTCGTCATACGAGATATAATCTCGATCGATTTTTCCAAACTGCAGTAAGCCACCGATTTGCGTAAAAGTAATAGGCGGATTAAAGAATTTTCCCCAGAAAATAAATAGAATATTGGCGAGGATGATGATGAAGACGATTTTCTTGATTTTTTTCCACATAAATAAAACATCAGGGTTGTTGAAATCTTTCACAAAAATAATATTTTGAAGCAAAAGAGCACCAACAACGTTTGTAAAAGCAAATTTATTTCAACTCTTTCATGTAGGTAAGTGAATCATGCGGCAACAGTTCGGGATGAAAAATCTTGATATAATCCTTTAAAACCCAATCGGTATGCACCACTCCACTTTCAAAATAATCGTTGGCTTTGCCCTTGCTCTTCCCCATCATTGTATAGATTTTACCTTTGTTAAAGACATTCAGTTTTGCATAATTGGGGTTGGTTTGCAAAAGTTCTTTCTTAGAATTAAAATGACCTAGATTTACCCAAAATGTCGCCAGCTCTGCTTTCACAAGAACCTCCTCAAAACTCATTACAGACGCCTTAGTATCATTATTATCAGCATTGATATACCTGGCATGTGCATCCTTCATCAATTGCGCAAAACTGGTTTTGCCACCAGGAAAAAACCATTGCCCGCCGTAGATTTCGTTGGTAATAACCACAGGATTTGTGATCGCTTTTTGGGCTAAACCCTTCAATGCACTGTAATTTTTCTGAATGGCATTGAATTTTTCTTCAGCCAATCTTTCCTGCTGAAACAATGCACCAAAAACCAAAAGATATTTTGATTTTTCTAAAGGATTCTGCTCAGCATACTCATCAAGAAAAACAACTTCAATCCCGTTTTTTTTCAGCAGATCGTAGGTGTTTTCGAAACTTGGAAAATAATTGGTCATGATGAGATCGGGCTTTAAGGCAATTATTTTCTCCACATCATACTTTTGCTCGTTGCCAATATTTTCAATTTTTCCTGCGTCCATCCTCTGATGAATTTTTTCAGAAAATATATATTCGGGACTCGAGAGCCCAATGATCTTATCTTCCAACCCCAGTTCGGTGAAATAGCCCATTAAACTAGCATTGAGCAAAATAACCTTCTTCAATGGCAATTTATTTTTGGGAATCTGATAATTGAATTTCCCAGATTTCAGTTCAAGTGCATGAGGTGTATTTCTCAATTGCACATTTTCCGAAATTTTCTGCCAATTTTGAATGGATTTGGACTGTTCTTTTTTACAGGAAAAAAGTAAAAAAAAGAAAAGAATTGATAAAAAGGTCGATTTCATTTCCCAAAGAACGTAAAAAAGTACTATATTTGCAAACCAAAAATCAGGCCTCGTGGCGCAACTGAATAGCGCATCTGATTACGGCTCAGAAGGTTACAGGTTTGAATCCTGTCGAGGTCACAATAAACTTTGCAGCAGCTGCAAAGTTTTTTTTTATTTTTAGCTCATGAAGCATCTTGTCATTATCGGAACGGTATTTCCCGAACCTGGCTCCACTGCAGCGGGGAAGAGAATGCTGCAGCTGATTGATTTCTTTTTAAGCGAACACTACCAAATTTCTTTTCTTTCCGCTGCAGCAAAGTCCGAATTCAGTTTTGATTTGAGGAGCAAAGGAATCCGGAGTTTTACGATACAGCTGAACCATTCTTCGTTTGATCATTTACTAGCGGAACTACAACCGGATGTAGTTCTTTACGATCGATTTATGGTTGAAGAACAGTTTGGATGGAAGGTTTCTGAAATATGTCCTGATGCCCTTAAAATTTTGGACACAGAAGATCTCCATTTTCTCAGAAAAGCCCGAGCCAACAGCTTTAAAGAAAACCGAAAAACCGAGGAACGCGACCTGCAGAACGACACCTTCAAAAGAGAGATTGCAGCCATTTTAAGATGCGATCTTTCGCTGATTATCTCGGAATTCGAAATGGAGCTTCTCATTCAAAAATATAGAATGGATCCCAAAATATTATTCTATATGCCTTTGTTTGCGGAGAAAAAAATTGGCGGTAAGGTCTTTTCGGAGCGTAAAAATTTTGTCAGCATAGGTAATTTTCTCCATGAGCCCAATTGGCAAACGGTGCTAATTCTGAAAAGAATATGGCCAAAAATTCGACAAAAAAAAACCGATGCTGAACTGCATATTTACGGCGCCTACACTTCAGAAAAAGCCCTTCAGTTGCACAATGAAAAAGATGGGTTCCTCATCAAGGGCCGGGCGGAAAGTGTAGAAAATGTTTTCGCCCAAGCTAGAGTTTTACTCGCACCCATTCCGTTTGGTGCAGGAATTAAGGGGAAATTACTCGATAGTATGGCATTCGGTTTACCCTCTGTCACCACTTGTATGGGCGCTGAAGCAATGCATGGCAACCTCGACTGGAATGGGTTTATCTCTGATGATGATCAAAATTTTATTGAAAAGGCGATCGAACTTTATACCGATGAGCAGCTTTGGATAGCCAAGCAACACAATGGTTTTGCTATTATTGACGAACGTTTTCGTAAACAAGATTTTTTACAACGGTTCGCCATTATAATTCAGCACATGATGACTCATCTTCAGCAACATCGAGAACAGAATTTCATGGGGCAGGTTCTGCAACACCATACGTTGCAAAGCTCAAAATATCTTGGAAAATGGATTGAAGCAAAAAACCAACAAAAAAAATAATGCATTCAATATTTCTCCTTGGAGTTTTTCGATCGATGTGTGCAGGTTATTTTTAATTGTAGATGATCTGAACTCGTGAGCATGCTCATTCTATTGAAGCAAACCGTACTTTTGTAGCAGTAAATTTAAAAACTCATGCGGAAATTACTTTCAGGGCTATTGATATCCACCTTGCTCCTAAGTTGTACCAACAGCAAACTCCTTCATGACGGTAATGCGCTAGAAAGCGACAACCAGCTTAGCTCAAAAGAAAAGGCAGACGGTTGGGTATTGCTTTTTGACGGCCAAACAAAAAACGGTTGGCAAAAATTTGATGGTTCACCAACCGGTGCAGCGTGGACGGTTGAAAACGGAACATTATTTTTAAATACTGCAAAGAAAGAGCAATGGCAGACACAAGACGGCGGCGACATTGTGACTGATGAGAGCTATGGCAATTTCCACCTGAAACTCGACTGGAAAATTGCACCCAATGGAAATAGTGGCATCATGTTTCACGTTAATCAGCAAGAAAAGCAATACCAATGGCCATGGCAAACAGGACCCGAAATGCAGATTCTGGACAATAATGGGCATCCTGATGCAAAAATCATCAAACATAGAGCCGGTGATTTGTACGACCTAATTTCTGCGCAACCCGAAACAGCAAAACCTGCCATGCAATGGAACCATGCCGAGATTATTGTCCAGAATAGTAAGTTACAACTATGGCTTAACCATGTAAAAGTAGTGGAAACTACACTATGGAATGACCAGTGGAGAACCATGATCAGCAACAGCAAATTCAAGGACATGAAAGGGTTCGGCAGCTACAACACCGGCAAAATCGCATTGCAAGACCATGGCGACACAGTGTGGTTTAAAAATATTAAAATTAAAAAATTGTGAAAACAATTTCACCCACTTTTCTGCGAGCTTAGGGCTGAAATGATACAGGTTAACAGCGACACCTTTAAGCTTGTTTAGAAAATATCTGCCGTGCGTCAACTTTCTCAAAACAAATGCATCAACAAAAAAAATCCTAACTGACTGTTAATCAATTAGGACTTAAAAATAATTGTACCCAGGACCGGAATCGAACCGGTACATCTTGCGATACTAGAGTTTGAGTCTAGCGCGTCTACCAATTCCGCCACCTGGGCTCGTAATTGGGTGTGCAAATATAGAATTATTTTTTATTCCTCAAAAATAAAACCTCAAAAAAATTAAGGATTAAAAACCAATCTCCAAACCATCGTATGCAAGATGAACATTGGCAGGCAATTCTTTTTCCGTCTCGGCATGCACACCTAAATGGTGCGAAATATGAGTAAGGTAAAGATGCTTTGGCTGGAGCTCCCGATTGAGTTCCAGAATCTGCGGTAATATAAAATGGGCAGGATGAGGGTTTTCTTTGCGAATGCAATTTAAAATAAGATAATCTAATCCATATAGTTTTTCTTTCTCCGTATCAGGAATCGAACTCGCATCGGTAATGTATGCCAAACTTTTAATTTGATAGCCCAAAATCGGAAGATGAAAATGCATCACATGAATGGGTCGAATTTCAACATCCAGTAACGGAAATACCTCATCAATTTCGTGCAGTTCGAATGATGGTGCACCCGGATATTTTTCATCAGCAAAAGCATAGGGAAACCTCGCAACAATTTCTGTTGCCACTCTTTTCATGCTATAAATGGGAATCGCTTGCTGATTTTTAAAAATCAATGGCCGTAAATCATCCAAACCAATCACATGATCGTTGTGTTCATGAGTAATCAGTACTGCATCAATTTCTTCTTCATGTTGTTCCAGCATCTGCATCCGGAAATCAGGACCGCAATCGATTAATATTTTTTTGCCGGCATCGGTTGTTATCAACGCGGAAGAACGGAACCTTTTATCTTTTCTATCTCCAGAAGTGCATACTGCGCAGTGGCATCCAATAACCGGAACACCCTGTGAAGTGCCGGTTCCTAAAAATTTCAACTTCATTTTTTGAGGTTGCATTAATTTTGGTAAATTTACGGAAAATAATATTGCCACGTGATTAATCCGAAACTAACCCCCAAACAGAAAGCTTTAGCCGTCAACTTGGATCCCGATATTTACGGTACTTTCGCCGAGATTGGAGCAGGCCAGGAAACGGTGCGTCATTTTTTTCGTGCAGGAGCGGCTTCACAAACAATTGCCAAAGCAATGTCGGCATACGACAAGGACTTTAGTGATGCTATTTATGGCAAAGAACCCAGAAACAGGTATGTGACGCAAAACCGGCTTCGCAAAATGCTGAGATATGAAGTAGCACTCATGGAAGAGCGGTTGCCGAGGGACTCTAGACCCAATAAAAAATTCTTTTCCTACGCCAATACCGTGACCACCATCAATTTCGACAAAACCATGAAGGGGCATGGCTGGGTTGGACTGCGTTTTCAGCTGAGTGCAAAGGAGGATTACAACGAAATCATCCTCCATGTAAAATTTAACGAAAACGACGCAACTCTGCAGCAGGAAACACTCGGAAGCTTGGGCGTGAACCTCATCTATGGCGCCTTCAACTATGCAGATAATCCAAGATTATTGCTTAATTCTCTCTATGACGACATCTCTACCGACAATGTTGAAATTGATATGGTCGATTTTAGCGGACCTGCATTTGCATACGTTGACAACCGGCTTATGTCGCTACAACTGGTAAAAAACGGGATGACAGACGCGGTAATCTTTAATTCCGAAGGAAACAATATGCTACCAGCTGATATCCTGTACAAGAAGAACATTTTTGCAGTGCGCGGTAGCTTTCGACCAGTAACACTGGTAAATACCGACATGTTCGAAAAAGGACTGAGCATGTTTATGCAAGATTTTAATTGTAGTTTTGAGGAAACCGTTGTACTTTTTGAAATCACTATTTCTAACCTGAGGGCATCTGGCGATATTGATGAACGGGATTTCCTGAATCGCGTGGATGTTTTGGCAAAATTGGGCTACACGGTCATGATCTCAAATTTCTCCGAATATTACCGACTGATCGATTATTTCGCCACCTATACCAACGGACAAATCGGCATTGCAATGGGTGTAAACAATTTACTGGATGTGTTTGACGAAAATTATTACAAAAACCTTTCAGGCGGCATTTTGGAAGCTTTTGGCAAGTTCTTCAGGCAGGGAATGCGTGTTTATCTTTATCCGTACAAAGATCCGGAAACCCACGAATCGCTTACTTCCAACAACCTTAAAGTGCACGACAACCTTAAAGAACTTTACAAATATTTTAAACTCAATAAGAGAATTGTGGACATCACCGATGTGAACCCTGCCTACTCCGAAATTTACTCGCGAGAAATACTGAACAAAATCGCGAACCACGAATCGGGCTGGGAAAAAATGATTCCGGAAGGCGTTGCCGAAATGATCAAGGAACGCGGAATGTTTGGATACAAGGAAGCATTAAAACTGAAAGAATTTTCTTAAAAAGATATACTTATTAAAAATATTTAGCTTGAGCCGAAAAGCCACTTTTACGAAGTTGCCCATTTGAAAAGCATCATAGAATTTAAAATATCATTACACCATATTCTCCTCTAAAAATCCACCATGTCTGAAATAAAAAAGCGACTTTCTGTTATTTTAGAAAGCCCAAACCAAAAAGCCGAAGATCAATTAAGAAAAATTTGCCATTTGCTGGATCAGGAAAAAGATTATTTCAACTGGACCGGTTTTTATTTTCGAAACGGTGACAAAGAAGAATTAGTGATAGGACCCTATGTGGGTGCCAAAACCGACCATACCGTCATCCCTTTCGGCAAAGGAATCTGCGGACAAGTAGCGGTTTCCAATGAAACTTTTGTGGTGCCGGATGTCTCGCTGCAAGACAATTATTTAAGTTGCTCCATCGACACGAAATCGGAGATTGTAGTCCCCATTTTTAAAGACGGAAAAAATATCGGCCAGATTGATATCGACTCACACAAGACAGATCCTTTTACTAAGGAAGACCGCGAAATGCTGGAGTGGTTGTGTGGCGAGGTAGCCAAAATTCTCTAATAAATTGATGGTCAATTAATAAAAAATATCCCAGTTATAGTAATGACCGGGATATTTGTTAATTGCATCCGAATTAATTTCGTGGTTGTTAAGGAAAAATCAATTCAATGACTGCTTCTGAGCCCATACCTTTACAAAATTCAATGATGGGCTTATCAGTTGCTAAATTTCAGTATTCATGTCCCAGTTTTGAAGATAATCATGAACATGTTTTAAGAACATGCCTCCCAACGAACCATCAACCACACGATGATCGTAAGAATGAGACATAAACATGAGCTGACGAATAGCAATTACATCGCCATCTTTGGTTTCCAAAACGGCAGGTTTCTTTACAATAGCACCGATGGCCAAAATCGCCACCTGAGGCTGCGGAATGATAGGCGTTCCCATTAAATTACCAAAACTGCCGACATTGGAAATGGTATAGGTTGCACCTTGTGTATCTTCCGGCCGTAGTTTTTTATTTCTTGCCCTATATGCCAAATCATTAATGGCTTTGGCCAAGCCAGATAACGAGAGCTGATCGGCATTTTTAATAACAGGAACAATAAGGTTTCCATCGGGCAATGCAGTTGCCATACCAATATTGATGTTTTTCTTTTTAATGATTTTATCGCCGTCCACGGAAACATTGATCATCGGGAAATCCTGAATTGCTTTTACCACTGCCTTTACAAAAATCGGCATAAAAGTGAGTTTCTCACCTTCGCGCTTCTCAAAAATATCCTTCTGTTTTGCACGCCATCTTACCACATTCGTCACATCCGATTCTATGAAAGAAGTCACGTGAGGGGAAATGCGCTTCGAATTGACCATGGCATCAGCAATAATTTTTCTAACCCTATCCATCTGAATCACCTCATCCCCTTCTGCCACAACAACTGGAGTGGCAACAGGTGCCGGCGAAACCTTGTTGTCTGCCGCTGCTGAAACAGATTGTGTAACCGTCTGATGTTTTCCGCGATTGGCAACAAAAGCCAGTATATCTTCTTTGGTAATACGCCCCTCCAAACCGCTTCCGGAGATGGATTGCAACTCGCTTTCAGAAATTTTTTCCTCTTTGGCAATCGACTTTACCAATGGTGATAAATACAATTCACCGGACAGCGCAACCGCGCCCGATTGCTCCAAAGGCAGCTCTAATGATTTGATTTCTTCTGCTGAAGGTTGAGGAATCTCATCGGCTACTTGATGAATAGATTTTGGTTCTTGCGGCTGTTCTGCAACTGCTTCTCCTTCACCATCAATATCCAGAATAGCAATCACTTCACCCACTTTTGCAATTTCATCTTTCTGTTTAAGAATTTTCACAATCTTCCCCGAAACAGGCGTCGGCACGTCAGAATCCACTTTATCGGTTGCAATTTCTACCACGGAATCGTCTTCTTTTACCACATCACCTTCCGCAACCAACCAGCTGATGATAGTTGCTTCCATAACTCCTTCTCCCATGGAAGGTAATAGTAATTTATATTCTGCCATTTTATTCTTTTGGATTTCTACAAAGATAAAATATTCTTAAACATCTAAAAATTTTCGGTAAAAAATTGTGAATTTCATAATTCGCAATAGATTGAGCAGCTGGATACTTTTATCATTATTTTTTTTAATCAATTGATATAAAGTACTATATTTGTTGATCATGAAAATGTGACGCATTAGTACATTTTGCAAAAAATTATTATAATTTTATTATTAAATTTCGGGTGAGAACTGCTAATTGGAGGTATTTCTTCTCATTTATTATTAAAATTATTTTATGGCATCATTATCAAGTTCATTATAAAAACATTAAAATACTAATAAAAAAACAACCTATGAAACACACCAGACTTCTTAGTGCGGCAGCTTTAGCATTTTGTGCAATATCGCTGCAGGCACAGGACTTTAGAGGTTTAATTGCTGATTATATGGCACAGTCGCCGGAATTCAGATTAACCCAGAATGAGAACCGATCGTTTGTGATCAAAAACGAGGACAACTCGAAAAGTTTGCGCGGTACCATACTACAGATTCAACAAGTGTACAATAAAATTCCGGTATTTGGTTCCGTAGCAAGTGCTTTGGTACAGGACAACAAGGTGGTTTATTTTACTGACAATTTTCAGAAAAGTGCTGCTGGAACCGCTGCTGCAGTGAGCCAGAATGCGGCTCAGGTTTTTGAGAAAGTTCAGCAACAAATGAATCTGGGAAGTACTTATTCTTTTGATCCAAAGGTTGAAAACTCAGTGATCAACAAGTTAGTGTACATGCCCGTTAACAATGAGTTAAGGTTGGCATACGAATACGAATTTGCCGAAAAAGACAGCGATAATTATTGGAATATTGTTGCCGACATCAATACGGGTGAAATTCTTTCGCGGCAAAATTTAACTTTAAGTTGCTCCTTCACCGATCATCCTTATGGAAGACATCAGCATGAAGATGATGCTGAGCATCAGTTTGTGGGACCTATCCTTCATTCAGATGATGTTGAGCAGTCAACTTTCATTGCTCCGAGTAACGCAACCTATAATGTTTTCAAATTTCCATTAGAAGCGCCTTCTTTCGGAAAAAGATCAATAGTTTCTAATCCGTGGGATCTTACTGCCTCGCCAGAAGGATGGCATTCTACCATTAACAACTCCTACACCATCACGAGAGGAAACAACGTGTATGCCTATGTGGATGCCAATTCCACCAACGCCGTGGGTAACGTTGCAGATGGTGGTTCTTCTTTAAATTTTGACTTTCCGCTTGATGTAAACAGCCCTTATTTGCTTTATGAAAAAGCGGCCATTACCAACCTTTTCTATGCGAATAACATGATTCATGATATTATGTATAAATTTGGTTTTAATGAAGCGGCTAGAAACTTTCAGACCAATAACTTTGGAAAAGGAGGAAGTGGTAATGATGCTGTTTTGGCAGAGGCCAGAGATGGCAGCACAAAATCGAGCATGAACCTGAACAATGCGAACTTCAATACTCCTTCGGATGGATCCGCAGGTAGAATGCAGATGTATCTTTGGAATCCAAAGTATATTAATCGGCTATTCTTTAATACACAGCTAACAAGTTTGTATCCTAACACACAACAAGCATCTTTCGGCCCGCTGCTTAATGCAACAGGGGTAACCGGAGATTTAGAAAAAACAACACCTACAGATGGTTGTTCGGCTATTAGCGAAGATCTCACTGGGAAAATTGGCCTTATTGTAAACAGTACCGGCTGTAATTTCACTACAAAGGTTAAAAACGCCCAATTGAAAGGTGCAAAAGGTGTGGTGATTTATAACCCCTCCACCATTACTAATTTTGGACAAATGACGGGTTCAGATTCATCCATAACCATTCCTTCTATTCTTGTAGAGAGTGCAACAGGAACATCCATTTTATCAAAAATGGCCAGTGCAACAGTAAATGTGACGTTAAAAGACGACAAACAGCAGTATGTCTACATCGATGGCGACCTGGACAACGGTATCATCATTCATGAATATGGCCATGGAGTTTCTAACCGAAATACGGGTAACGGTTATAGCTGTCTCAGCTCTTCGAATAGCAATGAACAAATGGGCGAAGGTTGGTCCGACTTTTTTGCTTTAATGCTCACCAACCGACCGGGCGACAATGCTTCTGTTCCGCGAGGGATTGGTACATTCGCAAAGAACCAGCCAATCGATGGAATCGGTATAAGACCTGCAAAATACTCTCCCAATTTTAACATCAACAATTATACGTATGCGAAAACAAACGGCATGCATTATGTGAACCAGTATGGAGAAACCGTTCCTCACGTCCACAGTATAGGATTCATTTGGGCCACCATGCTTTGGGATTTGCATTGGAACTATGTAGAAAAATATGGATACAGCTCGGTGGTAACCAACAATATGAATTCTGGAAGTGCAAAAGTATTGCAAGTGGTTATGGACGGATTAAAATTGCAAGGTTGCAACCCATCATTTGTTGCTGGCAGAAATGCAATTATTGCAGCTGATCAGGCAGCAACCAACGGTGCAAACAAATGTTTGATCTGGTTAACTTTTGCCAAGCGAGGCCTTGGTGTAAATGCCAATCCTGGTTTAATTAAACCCGTAAGTTCCAGTGCTACTAATGTAATTGCCGCATTAAACGACCAGGTGGAAGATTTTACATACCCAGCAGAATGCACCCCACTTGCCGCTGCAGAAACCAATGCCGGTAGAGGAGTCACTTTATTTCCTAATCCTGCCAAGAATGAGATTTTCTTTAAAACATTGGCGAAAACACAAGGAAAAGTGTTCGTTACCGTTTACGATCTCTCTGGAAAACTGGTATTGCAAGACAAAATCGACTTAAACAGCAATTCGCTGAACACCTCATCTCTAAGCAATGGAGTGTATATGGTGAAAGGTGAAGGAATGGGCGTTCAGTTCACTGAAAAAGTAGTGATCAACAAATAATATTTCAATCTTTATTAAAAAAAAGCAGGAGAAAAATTCTTCTGCTTTTTTGTTATTCTATAGTGAACGGCTGCAATCCAGAATATGCTTTTTTCATCTCAGCATCAAAAATATCGCAGAAGTGATGTAGAATTTTCGATTTCACCTCCTCTACTTCTTGAGGAGAAAATGTGCGTTCCAATTCCCGTTGCAGCGAGGTGACTGCTTTTCCTTTAATTCCACATGGAATAATGTACTCAAAATAACGTAGATCGGTATTCACATTGAGTGCAAAACCGTGCATAGTAACCCATTTTGACGTTTTTACGCCCATAGCACAAATTTTTCTTGCGTAAGGTTTGCCCACATCCAGCCAAACACCGGTTTCGCCTTCGCTTCTTTCGCCTTTCAGGCCGTAATCTGCGATCACACGGATCATCACTTCTTCCAAATTTCGCATGTACAAATGGATGTCAGATTTAAAATTATCCAAATCCAAAATTGGGTAACCAACAATTTGCCCAAAACCATGATAAGTAATATCGCCGCCACGGTTTGTATGCACATACGTCGCGTTGATTTCCCTCAGCTTTTCAGAACTAATCAGCAGGTTTTCCTCGTGCCCCGATTTGCCGAGCGTGTACACATGCGGATGTTCAACAAAAAGAAAATAATTCGGCGTAATATCTATAATTCCATCGGTACGATCTCGGTTGCTCAGTTTGAGTTCAATGATAGATTTCATTAAATTTTCCTGATAATCAAATGCCTCCGAATAATTTTTTATTCCAATATCTTCAATAAGAATATTCCTGTTCTGCTCCATTAAGAATTTCAAATATAATAATGACCAAAATTATTAAAAATAAAAACATTATTCGGTGAATACAATCGCGGATTTTGATTTTCACCTTACTCTATTGTATCTTCTATTCAGCATAGATTTTACTGCCTCTACTCGCCAATTTACTTTTTGAGAAAGAAGAGTTTTTACTTACTGAATTTCACATTTTCCCTCTCTCCAACGCCTTTGACCCCTAGTAACAGCAAAAATTTTCACTTCTTTTTTGATGAAAATCAACGCATGATTGCTGCAATCCTTAGTTAATTTATTAATAATCAACGAGAAAAAAAAATAGGTCGAAAAAGAATTTTTGAATACTATTTTTAATCTAATTTAGTTTAGAATTTATTCAATAGTTGATGATAAGACAATTCTGGTTTTGCGTAACCACCTGCTGTAATATAATGATTGCAGCTCAGAACAATTTTACCTTTAGTAATGATATTTACAGCGGCATTAATTCCGCAGTTTTATCACCCACCCATACCTTTATCAACCCTAACCCATGGGATATTAACCTCGCTTCTGCGGATATTCTATTTCATAATAATTATGGTTATATCTCTCAACAAAGTATTCTTGGATTGTCCCATGCCGACATTGTAGTCGCAACGCCACAAAAAAACATTACAGGCGAAAGCCAGCCCAATGTACTCGATTTTTACAATAAAAAAAACACTTCTTATGGGCTGTTTACCGATATTTTGGGACCCTCTTTTTCGATCAGCGCCAACATCAATAAGAAGAAGTTCGTTTTGGGCGCTTTTACACGATCAAGAGTGCAAAGTTCTTTTGAGGATTTTGATAATTATTTCCGCTTTGGAAATGATATGATGAAACAACCTCCGGTTTATGAAATGGATCCATTTTCCGGAAAGGTGATGAGCTGGAATGAACTCGGATTTAATGCCGCAACAGCAATTTTTCCATACTCTGAAAAACAATGGATTATTGGTTTTAATCTAAAGTATGAAATGGGAATGGACGCAGTCAATATGGTGAGTCATCAACATATTAAACTAACGGCCTCCGACCCTCCTTTCAATCCCTTCCAAGATCCCAGCAAAATGGATATCTACGCCTCCAACTACGATCTTTCTTTGCATTACATCACCAATTATAACTTTGAGAAAAAACGGTATGAATATCGGCAAAACGGCTCAGGACTTGGGCTAGATTTTGGCATAACCATGCTCGATAAAGAGCCAAATGAGGAACAATACAATTATCTGTTATCTCTCAATATGCTTGATTTGGGTTATATTAATTTCAACAAAGGCATTAATCATAGCTTCGCCAATGGAAATAAGATATGGCTCCAGAATAATCCGGAGCTTCAAAATAAAAGGTTTGAAAGTCCTGAACAATTTCTGAGACTTCTCAGCAAGGAAGCTTATGGCGACGAAAACAGGTCTTTTGTAGATAATGGTTTCAAAATTGGGTTGCCCACAAGTATTAACATTAATTACAGCCAAAGAATAAAAGAAAACCAGTTCTTAAATGTCAACTATGTTCAGCGTTTGTCCATTTTTGAAAACTCAATGAAGAAAAATAATATCATTAATGTAAATTATTCCGTTCAAAAAGCTGCATTGGGATATGGTTTATCAACCAGTTTATCAGAGTATAAAGACATCAATTTTGGTGGATATTTAAGGTGGGGACCGCTCATTATAGGCAGTGAAAATCTTTTACCTTTGCTCTTCAAACATCAAAAGCTTCATGCTGCGGCGTTTTACATGGCAATTAAGCTCTATCCATTTTGGGACAACGAAATGAAGCGGCACAGAAGACAAAAGTGTGGTTGCTAAACTGGGATTTCAATGGCTCAAGAAAGTTAGATTAAAACGAATTGGAAGTTTGCGTTCTGATTGATGATCTGTTTCTTTCTTTTTCTTTATAGAATTTTTTATCGGCGACATACAATGTTTTATTGACCACACAAAATAACTTCTCTCCGTCTTTCGACCGCAATTCCGTTGTTTTTACAAAAGTATATTCTCCCAAATTCTTTACATTTTCTTTGATTTCAGCAATCTCAGTATGATTAAATTCAAATTGAGCATAGACATCTTCTTTTGCAGGTCTTTTGAAAAAAATTTCGGCAGATTTATCCCAAACAACGTAACGACTATCGAGGATCTGCGTGAGCTGCACCATCGGAATGGGATCGACGGCGGAAAACAGGGAACCTCCAAATAAGGAACCGTTATAATTTTTGTTTTTATAACTCAGCGGTATTTTGATAGCCACAAACGTAAAATCTTCAGAAACCGAGATTACTTTTGCAGTTGTTCGTCTGTACATCGGTGTCCAATTGAAAACTGGTCTAAAAAATTTGTGCAGCACATGGTATTTCTTACCTATTTCCGTTAATTTGGCGTAGATTGACATCCATAATTATTTGGACCAAAATACATAATCCTACCGAAATAATGTTCCTTTTTCTCTGAGATAGTAGGCGATCAATAAGATTATCGCTTAATTCCTTTGATAAAATCACTTGCTTTCACCTGCCAATCCGCATGATCCAGCAGAATTTTCACAAATGCAGTTCCTATAATTCCGCCTTGCGCTTTTTCGGTAACGGAATCGAATCCTTCTTTGTCTCTTATTCCAAATCCGATGAATACTGGATTTTTTAGTGGAAGAGAAGCAATTCTGTTTAAATAGGTTTCATTCTTTAGTTGCGCTTTTTCATTTCCAGTGGTTGAGGAAGAACTTACGGCATACAAAAATCCTGAACTTAAAGAATCCAGATATCTAATACGCTCTTCCGAAGTTTCCGGCGTAATAAGAAAAGTAAAATTCAATCCATACTTATTCAGAATTTCGCCGTATTTTTTTTCAAATTCAATCGGTGGCAAATCCGGAATAATCAATCCTGAAACGCCTACTTCCTGACATTTCTTGCAGAAGTTTTCAAAACCGAACTGCAAAACCGGATTAAAATAACCCATCAAAACCTTCGGAATACTTACCGAATCTTTGATTTCAGCAAGTTGATCAAACAATTTTTTAATGGTCATCCCGTTTTTTAATGCCAATGAATGTGCGTCCTGAATTACCGGTCCGTCCGCAACCGGATCCGAATACGGAATTCCGATTTCCATCCGATCTGCTCCGGCTTCCTGAATAAGTTGTGCCACTTTTCCGGTGTCTTCCAAATTGGGAATTCCGGCTGTGAAATATATGTTGAGTTTTTTCATTTTAATTAGATGTTAGATGTCAGAAGTTAGATGTTAGAAGTTAGAAGTTAGAAGTTAGATTTTAGAAGTTAGAATTTAATTTTCGAATTGAGCATTCTACTATCTCATCTCTAACTTCTCATTTCTCTCAAATACGTTTCCATATCCTTATCGCCGCGTCCGCTGAGGCAAATCACCACAATTTCGTCTTTTTCAAATTTCTTTTTCTCGAGAACCGCCAAAGTGTGCGCGCTTTCCAAAGCGGGAATAATGCCTTCTGTTCTTGTCAGCTCAAATGCCGATTTCAGGGCTTCATCATCATTAATACTGAAAAATTCGGCTCGGTTTTCTTTGTGAAGATGCGCGTGCATCGGTCCAATTCCCGGATAATCCAAACCGGCAGAAATGGAGTAAGGTTCAATCACTTGTCCGTCTTCGGTTTGCATCACCAAACTTTGACTGCCGTGCAAAACGCCCAACGTTCCGAGAAAGGTGGTGGCCGCCGATTCACCTGAATCAACGCCCAAACCGCCCGCTTCAGCAGCAATTAATTTTACATGAGGTTCATTGATGAAATGGTAAAAAGTTCCCGCAGCATTGCTTCCGCCACCCACACAGGCGATCAAGTAATCAGGATTTTCTCTGCCGATTTTTTCGTTGAGCTGCTCTTTAATTTCTTTGGAAATCACCGACTGAAATCTTGCGACCAAATCCGGAAAAGGATGCGGACCTACCACACTTCCGATGATGTAATGCGTGGTTTCCGGATTGTTGATCCAATCGCGCAAAGCTTCATTCACGGCATCTTTCAAGGTTTTGGAACCCGATGTTGCAGGCACCACTTTCGCACCAAGCATCTTCATTCGGGCCACATTGGGTGCCTGTCTTGCAATGTCAATTTCGCCCATATACACGATGCATTCCAAACCGAGCAATGCACATGCAGTTGCTGTTGCCACGCCGTGTTGTCCGGCGCCGGTTTCCGCAATGATCCGGTGTTTTCCGAGGCGTTTTGCCAATAACGCCTGCCCCAAAGCATTATTGATTTTATGCGCTCCGGTGTGATTGAGATCTTCACGCTTGAGATAAATTTTTGCGCCGTATTTTTCGCTTAAATTTTTAGCAAAATAAAGCGGCGTTGCTCTTCCAACATAGTTTTTCAGCAAATCCTGAAACTCGTTTTGGAACTCTTCCGACTCAATGATTTGTAAATAGTTGCGCTGTAATTCTTCAACATTTGGATACAGCATTTCGGGAATAAAAGCCCCGCCAAAATCGCCGTAATATCCGTTTTTATCTGGGTTTTGAAAGTTCATTTTTTATTTTTTTTATTTTTTCTACGTCTTTATTGCCGGGTTCAATTTCAAATTTGGAATTAATGTCGAGGGCAAAAGGATTTGAGTTGATGGTTGAAAGTTGATGGATATTCTCCAATGAAATTCCACCACTTAAAAAATAGGGAATCGGAATTTCGACTTCATTCAAAATCATCCAGTCAAAGGTTTTTCCTGTTCCACCAAACGCTTTGGAATCGGTGTCAAATAATAAATAGTTGATGGTTGATGGTTGACGGTTGATGGTTATTTCTAGTTCGTCAGAAGTTTGTTGTCCCACTCGGATGACTTTTATAATTTCAATTTTCTGATTTAACTTTTCTCTTAATTCTGAAATAAAATCTATGGTTTCATCGCCGTGAAGTTGGACGAAATTCAATTGTGCTTGTTCAGAAATTTTGACAATTTCAGCAATGTCTTCATTTACAAAAACACCCACTTTTCCAGGATGATTGATGTTTGCAATCTGCTGTAAACTCAAATGATTCAAAACAAATCTCGGTGACTTTTCGTAGAAAATGAAACCAATAAAATCAACGTTGAATTCAATCAGTTGCTGAATCTGACTAAGCTGCGTCATTCCGCAAACTTTCAATTTGGGTTGAGAGTTGACGGTTAGTGGTTGAGAATTGTTATGCTTCATTGGAAGATTTTTAAATTGATACATTGGCGATAAAATCTTGGATTTTGTTGCCCTTCATAAAATATTCGCCCATCAAAAATCCGTCAAATCCTTTTTCTTTTAAGAATTTGAAATCTTTTTCGCTGTAAATTCCACTTTCTGCAATCGAATAAATTCCGTTGGGAAGTTGATTTTTTAAATCTACAGAATGTTGTAAATCCACTTTAAAATCCTTCAAATTCCTGTTGTTGATGCCCACAAAATCCACATTCTTATTGATGTGTTTCAGTTCTTCTTCGGTGTGAATTTCCAGCAAAACTTCCAAATGGAGTTGATGCGCTAAATCGGTAAATTCCGAAACCTGCGTTGGCGAAAGACAAGCGGCAATCAACAGAATAATGTCGGCTCCGATGGATTTGGCTTCGTAGAACTGGTATTCGTCCACCATGAAATCTTTACGAAGAATCGGAATATTGAGGTGTTTGCGAACGCTTCTAATATCCTCAAAACTTCCGCCGAAAAATTCAGAATCTGTCAAAATTGAAACCGCACTCGCACCAAATTTCTCATACTCGGAAACTACTTCCAACGGTGTTTTGGTATCGTTAATAATGCCTTTGCTCGGAGATTTCCTTTTGAATTCCGCTATAATTCCGGATTTGGATTTTAGAGTGTGCTTTAAGGAAAAGGTTTCTCTTCCAAAAAATTCCGCATCCTGAAGCTGCTGCACAGAAATGTTGGATTTTGCTTTGGCAATTTCCTTTTTTTTGTTTTCGATGATGGTGTCTAAAATGTTCATTTATTGGGTTGAAATTTGTCGGTTCGGTTTCGGAATTGATGTGAAAATTAGTGATTTGTTTTTATCAACGCTCCACCAAGGCCCTTAAACTATTTAATGCTTTTCCACTTTTCAAACTTTCTTTTGCCAAATCAAGACAAGTCTTGTAATCACCGTATTTTCTGGTGTTTTGCAACGCCAATGCCGCATTGGCTAAAACCACGGCGTTTTGTTCTTCCGTTCCTTTTCCTTCCAAAATATTCCGGAAAATCTGGGCAGCTTCCTCTTTGGTATTGCCTCCAGAAATAGATTCAGGAGCACCATTTTTAAATCCTAAATCCTGCGCAGAATAAATGGTTTCACCGTTTTTATCAAAAATTTTGGAATCGCCCGTTAGCGAAATTTCATCGTAACCATCCAAGGCGTGAACCAGCATAAATTCTGAATTTTCTTTTTGTAGCAAATATTGATACACTCGCGCTATTTCCAAATTCGCCACTCCAATCATCGTGAAATCGGGACGAACCGGATTCACCAACGGACCCAGCATATTGAAAAAGGTTTTTAATCCCAAACTTTTACGCAAAGGACCTACCGATTTCAAAGCGGGATGAAACAGCGGAGCGTGCAAAAAACAAATGTTTCCTTTTTCCAGATCGGCCTTCAAATCTTCCTCATTATCTTTAAAAACATAGCCCAATTCTTCTAAAACATTGGATGAGCCAGAGATGGTGGAAGCGCCATAATTGCCTTGTTTCGCCACCTTCTGACCGGTTCCGGCCACAATAAAACTCGCTAAGGTGGAAATATTAAAGGTGTTTTTTCCATCGCCGCCGGTTCCCACAATATCCACCAAATCTATCGTGCCAAGATCGATGGGTTTGGCAAGTTTCAAAAGTGCGGCACGAAAACCTTCGAGTTCCTCCAACGTAATGCTGCGCATCAGAAAAACCGTGACAAAAGAAGTGACTTCAGTATCGTTGAATTTTCCCTGCGAAATTTCAGTCAAAATGGCTTTGGCTTCGGCCTTTGTCAAAGTTTGGTGGTTGAAAAGGTATTGTAGGATTTGTTTCATATTAATTGTAAATTTTTTAATGATCAATTGTGAGTGTTTTCTACTTATTAATCATTGAGAAGAAAATTTTCTAAAATTTTCTTTCCGTTTGGGGTTAAGATGCTTTCCGGATGATATTGCACCGCATGAACATCGTAGGTTTTGTGTTTCAAACTCATGATCATCCCTGATTCATCCACTGAAGTAATTTCCAGCTCTTCCGGGAAATCATCGGGATTTACTGCCCAAGAATGGTAACGCCCCACTTCCAAAGTTTCGGGTAAATGGGCAAGAATTGTATGTTCTTTAATCTGTTTTGCATTCGTCGCTACACCGTGATAAATCTCGGTGAGATTGATTAAAGTTCCGCCAAACGCTTCCGCAATGGCCTGCTGACCGAGGCAAACACCAAAAATGGATTTTGTAGGCGCATATTTTTTGATGACTTCCAACAATATTCCGGCTTCCTCGGGAATTCCAGGTCCGGGAGAAAGAATAATTTTGTCGTATTTTTCAATTTCCTCTAATGGAATTTGGTCGTTTCTCATGACATCCACTTCTTCACCTGTAATTTGCTCCACCAACTGAACCAAATTGTAGGTAAAACTATCGTAATTGTCGAATACTAAAACTTTCATTTCTATTGTTTTTTTGTTTTGATAGGATTGCATCCTATCCTTTGTTAAATCGTTCCTTCGGAACTTTACATATTTGAATTATAATTTTTCTGCTTTTACAATCGCCTTTTTCAACGCACCCAACTTATTGTTTACTTCCTGAAGTTCGTTTTCAGGAACAGATTTAGCGACAATTCCGGCTCCTGCTTGATAAAAAAGCGTGTTATTCTTGCTTAAAAAGGTGCGAATCATAATCGCCTGATTGCAGCTTCCGTCAAAACCAACAAAACCAATACAGCCGGCATAATAACTTCTGGAGGTTTTCTCGTGTTCATCAATCAGTTGCATGGCACGGTATTTCGGGGCGCCGCTCAAAGTTCCTTGTGGAAAAGTGGTGGCAATCATTTCGTAAGGATTTTGGTTTTTGTCCAGATCTGCAACCACTTCGGAAACCATGTGAATAACATGCGAAAAGAAATGAATTTCTTTGAGTTTGGACACTTTGGTGTTCTTTCCATGAATGCTGAGATCGTTTCTTGCCAGATCTACCAACATCGTGTGTTCGGCGTTTTCTTTAGGATCTTTTTTGAGTTCTTCGGCAGATTGTAGGTCGATTTCTACATTTCCGGTTCGCTTGAAAGTCCCGGCAATAGGATGGATGATCGCCTGATGATTTTTAATAATGAGTTGACTTTCCGGGCTGGAACCCATCAGTTTATAATCGCCATAATCGAAGAAAAATAAATACGGCGACGGATTGATGTTTCGTAAAGCGCGATAGACATTGAATTCGTCTCCGCGAAATTTCTGTTCAAATCTACGGCTCAAAACCAACTGAAAAACATCGCCCCGGAAACAGTGTTTTTTTGCAAAGTGTACCGATTTTAAATAGTCTTCATCGGTAAGATTTGAGGTTTCATCGCCCACGATTTCAAAAGGAAAAACGGGTGCATTTTTTTGCTCAATTAGATTTTCAATGGTGGAAAGCTCCGATTTTAAACCTTCGATTTTATTTTCAATAAGAAATAATTCCTCGTTGTGATGGTTAATGGCAATCACATATTGATAGAGACGATAGCGCATCAGAGGAATTTTGTTTTCTTCTGACTGTTTTTTAAATTGAATATTTTCAAAAAACGGAATGGCATCATAACTCGTATACCCGAAAAAACCTTGGGCTTGTTTTCCTATTTTCGCGCTCGGCTCTTCGCATTCAAAACATTTTGAAAATTGTTGTAATACCTCCGAAAGTTTTTCATTTTTCAGATCTAACTTAATAGGATTTTCTAAAGGAAATTTACATTCTGCTTCATCACGATCGCAGATTTCAATCCCTGCAATGGCATTCACGCAGATAAAAGAAAAGTTGTTGTTTTCACCCGAATTTCCGGCACTTTCCAAAAGAATCGTATCCCGAAACTGATCGCGAAGTCGCAGGTAAATTCCGATAGGCGTGAAAAGATCGGCCAATTTGGATTTTACCGAGGTTTTGATTTTTATTTGTTGATTGAAACTCATTTTTTTTCTGCTTGTTTTACTGATAGGATTTTCATCCTATCCCTTGTTAAGTCGTCCCTGTGGGACTTTTTACCTTGGATATTTTCCATAAAAAAAGACTTCAACATTACTGTCAAAGTCCTTTACTGTTCTATTTTTTTATTCGCTTACAAAAATGGAAAGTGCATCAAGATCTCTGACAAGATTTTGAGTACCACCACCAAGTTTTGTTCGCCGTTGATTTCATTGAGACAAATATAGAAAGGTTTTTGAAACTGAACATTATTTTTTGATAACTTTTTCAATTTTTGTTCCCAACTTGGTGGTCACCTTTACCAGATAAAGCCCTTTCGGCACACTCGTAAAGTCAATTTTATCTGCTTTCTGACTCGAAATCAGTTTTCCATCAAGTGCGTACACTTCTACTTTTACCACATCAGCTTTAGATGATATTTGTAAAACATCCTGCACTGGATTTGGAAAAACATTCACCTCATTTTTTGCAGATTCGGCAACCGCTAAAATTTCTTTGGTGAAATGCACACTATCAAGACGAAGCGCTGTAGTTTTGGCAACCGGAGCGGTTACATTTCCAAATGCCACATAATAAACTCCGGAAGTTGTTGCTGTAAACTGAGACGTTTTCTCCGAATAAGCAGATTGAGAAACAACCACGGTAGATAAATTAGAAACAATACTACTTGTTTTTGGTGCCGTGGCAACAGCCACCTTCAACGTGGCCGGATCAGCATCTGCGTTGCCGATCGCTGTAAAATAATTTACATTCAACGTTTCGCCGGACTCCAAATAAACCGGATAACTGAAAAGCCAGTCATTTTTTGTAGAAGAAGTGCTGGTATTGTTAAATGCATACCCTTGTCCGGCGTTTGCAGCATTCTGATTATTCCCATTAATCCAAGAAAAAGAAGACCAACCATCAGAATCATATTCTCCGAAATTTTCAACTGTTTTTTCAAAATCATATTCATAAGGTAACGTTGAAGGGGTCCAAATCGATTTCGGACCCGCCCAACCGGAACCACAATCAGCATTTTTAAGGAAAAACTGATATCTTTTCCCTGCTTGCAATCCACTGAAATCTTTCGCGGTTCCCGTTGCAATTCCTGTAGAAGCTACTGATGTATCAAAGGTAGTAAGCCCGGTGTCATACTGTGAAATTCCTTCAGTGGAAGACCAGTTGATGGAGAAAGAAGTCGGTTTAAGGTTGACCACTCCAAAACCATTAAGATCGGGCATTGTACAATTAGCAGATTTGCTCAAATAAAGATCATCCAGCGCAAGATACGTCCCGTTGTTTGTGTTATTGACAAAAGCGATATAGATGCTTTTTCCTTTGTATGCGGAAAGATCCAATGTATGCGAAGCAAAATCAAAAGGTTGCTCATTGTTCACCTGCAAAAGCGTGCTGGTAAAAGAATCTGCCTGATCGTCGGATTCCGAAATTTTTACAGCATAAGAATCCATAAAATCGAAGTCGTATGATTTTCCTTTCCAATAAAGGGTGGGTGTTCCTTCATTTGGCACATCAATTTTTGGCGTAATCAACCAGTCATCAGATTGGCCAGCGGGGCTGTAATAAGAAGTGCTAAATGCAATTTTATTATCATATCCGTCGTAAAACTGAATCCATGCCTCAGTATTAAAATCCTGTATTTCTGCATACACCGGAACGGTTTTGCCATCGCGATTTATTTTTTTGAATGACGAAAATGGTGTACCATTGTTATTTTCAAATCCGGCATTGAAAACCTGTGCCTCAAGCGAAATTGTTGCTGCAAGAGCAAGCAGTGTGTAAAAGTTCTTCTTCATTAAAAATCTTTTTTTAGTTAAAAACAAGTTACAAAGGTAAAAAAAATTGCAGTGCAGCGATGACGAGTCTGTGATTTAAAGAACAACCCCAACACGCTTTCATCACATAATCGGCAAAGCATACCGCTTTAAAATTAAACTTTACCAATAATAAAAAAATAAGTTACAAAATCTTCTTGTAACTTATTAATAATAAAGTGACTCCGGTGAGGATCGAACTCACGACCCATTGATTAAGAGTCAATTGCTCTGCCAGCTGAGCTACGAAGCCAATAACAGTACAAAGCTACAAACGAAAATTAGGAAAATCAACCTTTTTTTAATAAAATTTCGAGTAGATACTTTGGTGTGATATTAAACATATAACCCATCTTTGGTGGGTTTCATCATGACATGGATGAACGCCAACGAGCAAATTGAGTTGGGGAATAGTTTGCGTCGTCAACACTTAATTGTGGGGCCATTCCAAAGCATAAATCATTAAAAGTTACTGTGATAAAGACGGCAAAGTCAGCGGGTCCTTTTTTGTTTAGAAAATCCGTATTTTTGCAACCTAAAATTTATTATAATAATGTCATTATCAGAACAGGAAATCATCCGTCGCGAGAAATTGCAAAAACTGAATGCTCTTGGAATTGACGCATTCCCAGCCGAAGAATACAAAATTACAGCAACCAGCGCTTCTATAAAGCAAAATTTTGAGGAAGGGAAGAAGGTGAAAATCGCCGGAAGATTGATGTCCAGAAGAATCCAGGGGAAGGCAAGTTTTGCGGAACTGCAGGATTCGGAAGGGAAAATTCAGGTGTATTTTAACCGAGATGAAATCTGTACTGGTGAAGACAAAGAAAAATACAACGAAGTGTACAAACATCTTCTAGACATCGGTGATATCATCGGTATCGAAGGAGAATTGTTCAAAACTCAGGTAGGTGAAATGACCGTGATGGTAAAAGATTTTACACTTCTTACCAAATCGCTTCGTCCGTTGCCACTTCCAAAAGTGGATGCTGATGGAAATGTATACGATGGTTTTACCGATCCCGAATTGCGTTACCGACAACGTTATGCAGATTTGGTGGTAAATCCTCAGGTAAAAGAAATTTTCATCAAAAGAACAAAGTTGTTCAATGCGATGCGGACATTCTTTAATGATGCCGGTTATTTCGAGGTGGAAACTCCCATTTTACAAGCGATTCCAGGTGGAGCGGCGGCACGACCGTTCATCACCCATCACAATGCATTGGATATACCTTTGTACATGAGAATTGCAAACGAACTGTATCTGAAAAGGTTGATCGTTGGTGGTTTTGATGGAGTGTATGAATTCTCTAAAAACTTCAGAAATGAAGGGATGGACAGAACGCACAATCCGGAATTTACCGCCATGGAAATCTATGTGGCATACAAAGATTACAACTGGATGATGGACTTCACCGAGAAGTTATTGGAGTTCTGTGCAACGCAAGTAAATGGATCGGCAGAATCTACTTTTGGTGAACATCAAATTAGCTGGAAAGCGCCTTACCCGAGAGTTTCGATGACGGAAGCCATTTTGAAATTCACAGGTTTTGATATTACTGGAAAATCAGAACAAGAATTATTCGACTTTGCGAAATCTATCGGTATTGAGGTGAACGAAACCATGGGTAAAGGAAAACTAATCGACGAAATTTTTGGTGAAAAATGTGAAGGAAACTTCATTCAGCCAACATTTATTACCGATTATCCGGTAGAAATGTCGCCTTTAACCAAAAAACACAGAAGTCAAGAAGGACTTACAGAACGTTTCGAATTGATGGTTTGCGGAAAAGAAATTGCGAATGCGTATTCGGAATTGAATGATCCCATTGATCAAAGAGAGCGTTTCGAGCATCAATTACTATTATCTGAAAAAGGCGATGATGAAGCAACTGGATTTATCGATGAAGATTTCTTAAGAGCTTTGGAATACGGGATGCCGCCAACTTCCGGTTTAGGAATAGGAATGGATCGTTTGATTATGTTTTTAACAAATAATCCGTCCATTCAGGAAGTATTGTTTTTCCCACAAATGCGCCCTGAGAAAGCCGCTCCAACCGTTGAATTAGGTGAAGATGAAAAACATATTTTGGAATTATTGAAATCTGGCGAATCATTTCCATTGGCGGAAATCAAAGAAAAGTCTCAGCTTTCCGGTAAAAAATGGGATAAGGCCTCCAAAAATTTAAGCAAAAACAATTTGGTAAAAGTGGAAAAAGTAGATGATGTTTTGCTGATGAAATTGGGTTAATATCCATCGCTGAATATTAAAAACAAGTCTGTCTGAGCGCTTTATCACTTTTATTTTAGTGCGTTGAGACAGACTATTTCATTTGACCGATTGCTCCATTGAACTTGAATGATGCAAATTTCCGACTATTAAAGAAACAACGAAATAAGTTAAACATTTGTTTAATTTTCAACTATCTTTGCAAAATATTTTTTACAAGAAGATTCATGTTCCATTTTTTTCTTAAATTGTCCAAGTTCAAAGCATGCGCCTTATTGGTAAAACACTCTTTTATTACAAGATTATGAAAATACAGAAGCTAACGTTTTCCTTTTTGATTTTCATTTTTGCGAATGGTTTTTCGCAGCAACTGACGCTGAAAAACTGCATAGAGAAAGCGCAACAAAACAATTCGGTCGTTAAACTGGCAGAACAGTCATTGGAAACCAGAACGCAACTGCAAAAATCCAACAAAAACAATAACCTTCCCAAAGTCGATTTTTTAGGGGGTTATAATTATTTAGGAGAACCCATCCGCATCAATATGGCGCAGGTGAAAGATGGGATTGTGGAAGGAACAGCAAGCCAATCGGCCAATTCTGCCAATGCCATTTATCAACAGATCACGGGAAACCAGCTTCCACAAGGAGTTCAGAATATTATTTATCAAACTTCCAAAGACATCATCAGTGCTGTGTACCCCAATTACAACCCTGCAATTGCGAAACAAAGTTACTTTTTAGCAGGTGTTGCGGTGCGTCAACCCATCTATCTCGGTGGAAAACTGAAAGCATCACAGAAGCTTTCTGATCAGCAGGTAGAAAGCGGTAAAGCCAATGTGGAAACCACGAAAAACCTTACAGCTTATAATGTCGCCTTGCAATACATCCAGATCATGTACCTGAATTCAATGATTGAAAAGCAACAAAATTCCGTTGCTTCTCTTTCTAAGAATGAGGAATATGCGCAGAATTTACTAAAAGCTGAGATTATTCCGCCTTACCAAAAGCAATGGGCAGATGTAGCTAAGAAACAGGGTGAAACCAATTTAAAAAATCTGCTGCTTGAGAAAGATAACGCATTGTTGGCGCTGAAAGATCTAATAGGAATTCCTCTAAATGAAACCATTGACATCACTGAAAAACTCAGCGAAAACACACAACTGCCAGCATTTTCCGCAGGAGAAAACAATGCCGATTTAAAACTGCTTCAAAGCAAAAAAACGGAAGCCGAAACCGGACTCAGTATTGCCAAATCTGCTTCCAAGCCCAATATCTTTGCCATTGGCAATGTGCAATTTTTACGCAAAGATCTTCCACTCATTACGCCGCCTTGGCTGGTAGGCGTTGAGATGCAGTGGACGCTTTTTGACCCCGAAAGAAAATCAAGAAATCTGGCATCCGAATCATTGGTGAAGGAAGCCGATTTACTGATCGAACAAAAACAAAAATCAGTAAACCTCGCCACGAAGATTGCCGAAAACAAATTATTGAGTTTTAAAGAACAGAGCGAAACGTTGGATGCTTCACGAAAACAGACGTACACCACTTCCGACATGGTGCGGAAAAGAATGGAAAACAGCATGTCTTCAGTAAAAGATGTGAATGATGCACTGCAGTTTCAGTACGAAGCCGAAAAACTGTATTATACTTCCGTTGTGGCCTATCAAACGGCGTTGGCAACCTACTTTTACATTACAGGAAATCCGGAAAACATCACCCAATACATTCCTTAACATAACGACAAGATGAAGAATTTTATCAAAAATTACTGGGCCATTTCTGTTCCGCTGATTGTTTTAGCGATTGCCCTTATTTATTTGCTAAAAAATAAAACCGTGGATGCCGATCAAGATGCCGTTATCGGAATGGTAGATGCTGATTTTGTAGATGTTTCCGCATCACTGCCGGGAAGATTGCTGCATTTACTTGTGAAGGTAGGCGATGAAGTGGAAGCCGGACAAACGGTTGCCCAAATGAAAACCTCCGAAATTGAAACCATTCAGTCTCAAGTTGCAGAAGCGGTAAATGTTGCCCAAAACCAACTCGATAAAATTAATCGCGGTGTGGAACCCGAAGTTTTGGCATCGGCCAAAAATCTACAGCAAATCGCCCAGCAGCAAATGGATTTAATGAATAAAACCTACAGTCGTTTTCAAAATTTATATGCCCAAGGAGTTGTTTCGGGACAGGAACGTGATGTGGTTTATTTTAAATACAAAGCAGCACAAAAAGAGTTAGAAACAGCCAAACTCAATGTGGAACTTTTGCAACGCGGCAATAACAAAGAACTTAAAAATTCAGCAGTATCGGTGCTGAAACAGGCAAAAGATGCGGATCAGCTTGCGCAGGAAATCAAAGATAATTCTACGATAAAGGCGCCGGCTTCCGGTCAGATTTCAAATTTAGTCAGCAGTGAAGGTGAAATGGTGAACGCGGGTTATCCGATGATGACCATTCAAAAAAGTAATTCATTTTTTGTGAAGTTTAATCTTCGTCAGAACCAGATGAATAAAATCGAAAAAGGAAGTTTAGTGACGATGACGATTCCGGGATGTACGCCCGAAACGGTGAGAGGAAGAGTCTCGGAGCTGGCTCCTGCATTGGGTTATGCCGATTGGGTACCCGAGAAACAAAACGGAGAATTTGAGCTTCGTACTTTCCAAATTAAAGTAAAACCTGAAAATCCCAATGCCGTGAAAGGATTGCGTTCCGGAATGACGGCTCAGCTGATTTTGAATTAGAAAGTGCTCCAAAAAAAATCATTTGAAAACCATCAGTCAAATCATCGTCAGAGAATGGAAGCGAATTTTTTCGATTCCTAACTTCTACGTGGTTTTACTGATTATTCCGCCGATTCTTTTTCTGTTTTACGGCTTTATTTATCAGAAGCAATTTGCGCGTGAGTTACCTATCGCCGTTTGGGATGAGGATGCCTCCGCGGTGTCGCGAACCCTTACGGACATGCTGGAGCAAGACCCTAATATCCATATTGCACAGACGGTTTTTAGCAATGCAGAAATCGAAAAGATGATGAAAGAAGGTGCGATTTTCGGAGCAGTTCATTTTCCTAAGAATATGGAATCTGATGTAAAGAAAAATCACCAAACCAATATTACGCTGTACACCAATGGCGCCTATCTGGTGCCTGCAAAAATGATCTATAAAGGTGCAGCACAAGTGATCATTAAAGGCGGACTTGCTGTCGTTTTGCAAAAAGCAGAAAAACAAGGAATGCCTTCCAGCCAAGCCAACACACTGGTTCAGCCCATTAAACTCAATACCACAACGCTTTACAATCCTGATTTTAATTACCAACTGTACCTTACACCAGGACTCATCACAGTAGGTTTACAAATGGCACTCATTGTGGCTTCGGTGCTTATTCTCAATCTTGAATTTAAACAGCATACGATCGATGATCTCTTAAAAATTTCAAAATCATCATCCCAAGTCGTGTTGGGAAAAACATTGGCTCACCTCTGTATTGCCTGGGTTTTGTTTGTTTTAGTCGCTTATGTTATTTTCCCCGTTTACGATTTGGGAAAACCCTCCACTGATTTTAATTTTTTTATCATTTATACCTTAATGGCTTTGGGATGTATAGGCATTGGCATGATGCTCTCTGCTTTGTCGAACAACCTGCTTCTCGTCACAGATATTGCATTGTTTTTTACATCGCCGGCTTTCGTTTTCAGCGGATTTACATTCCCAAGATGGGCCATGCCTTGGTACGACAGGTTTTATGCCGATATCATGCCTTACACGCATTTTCTCGACGGTTTCATTAAACTGTACTTCATGGAACTCCCTTTAAAATACTCATTAACTGAAATATATAAATTATTGATTTTCACATGCGTTACATTTCCGGTAGCCATTTTCTTGTTTCAGAAAAAAATCAATCGATATTTAAAAAGTAAAACGCATTGAAGGAAATTTTTGAAATATTGAAAAGAGAAGTAAGAAACGTATCGGGTGATGCGAGCTTATTTCTGATTTTGCTGCTGGCGCCTATTGCGTATGCCTTTATGTACGGCAGCATTTACCTGAACAAGGGAGAAGAAAAAGTGCGGCTTGCGGTGATTGATAACGACGGAACCGCGGTATCCCGACTATTAACGCAACAGCTAGATGCCACCCCAATGATTGAGGTAATTCCGAGCTCCAATTTACGTGAAGCACAGGAAAAAATGTATCGCGGCGAAGTGCAGGGTTATTTTTATATTCAACAGAACTTGGAAAAATTCATCTATACGCAAAAGCAGGCGAATGTCAATCTTGTGCTGAATGCGTCTAGATTTTTACCTTCCAGTGATTTGCTGAGCACCGTAACGAAAGTTTGCTTAACCGTAGGCGCCGGCGTGCGGAAAACCTATTTTAACAAGCAGGGAATGAGTGATGACGAATCGATGAAAATGACGAATCCCATTGGTTTAGATTACCGCCCCCTTTACAATTCCAGCATGACGTATGGCTCTTTCCTACTTCCCGGATTGTTGGCCATTATTCTTCAGCAAACACTGCTCATCGGCGTTGCTGCAAGTTTAACAACCGAAAGAGAAAATAAAAAACTAAGCAGTTTGTACCGACTTTCCGGACACAACATTTCCAAAATTATCGTAGGCAAAAGCTTGCTCTACTTTATTGTTTTTATGGTCTTTGGATTATTTTTTACGGTGATTAATTTTTCAGTTTTTGATATTCAGATTCGCGGAAGCTACTGGAGTTTGGGGATCATCGGAGCTTTGTTTATCATGTCGATTATTACCATGGGATTTTTAATAGGCAGCTTTTTTAAGACCAAACTTCTGGCTTTTCAGGTATTGGTTTTTTCATCCTATCCTTTCTTTCTGGTCACAGGATATTCCATGCCCTATCAGGCATTGCCCAAGGCAGTGCAATGGTTTTCGGATATGCTGCCCACTTCCCCTTTCCTCAAAGCGTATATTTCCATTGTGCAGAGTGGCGGCGCACTTGCCGATGTTTTACCCAGTATTTTGCACCTACTGATCATTTGGCTGGTGATGGTAATCCTTTTAGTTGTACGGCTTCGCAACTTATTCCGCCAAAATCGAGGATAGATTTCTACCCGATTCACTATTTTGCGAAAATAGCTGTGAGGTTTTATTTTTTCTGATCACAAGTACTTTTATTACAAATTTTCGATCTTTGCATAATGAGCGATATTCAACAAAATGAAAGCTTAAAGAAAATACTGCCTCTGGTTTTGGCTACCGCCATTTTCATGCAGATGCTGGACTCTACCATCCTCAACACTTCTCTGCCCGCTATTGCTAAAGACCTTCACGAATCACCACTTAATATGCAAAATGCCATCATCAGCTATGTACTGACGTTGGCTTTGTTTATGCCAGTTTCTGGCTTTCTGGCCGATAAATTTGGTACGCGGAAAATCTTCATCTTTTCACTGGTGGTTTTCAGTTTGGGCTCCTTGTTTTGCGCCCTATCTCAAGACCTCACCCAACTGGTTATATCCAGAGTGATACAGGGTATTGGCGGAAGTTTAATGACCCCGGTAGGAAAACTTGCCATCATTAAAACTTACCCTAAAAATGAACTGCTGCAAGCGATGAATTATGCAATCGTGCCGGCGCTGATAGGTCCGGTTTTGGGGCCTTTGGTGGGTGGTTATATGGTAGATTATTTCTCGTGGCACTGGATTTTCCTCATCAATATTCCCATGGGCTTGCTTGGTATCATATTGGCTTTCAGATATATGCCAAATTATCTGTCGGATGCCACCGATTTCGATTTCAAAGGGTTTTTAATATTTGCATCAGCATCGCTGCTGCTGTCTATTTCAATTGAATGGCTGGGAAATACGGGAAACATAACGCCTGTTTTGCTCATTTTCCTATTAGGATTTATCATGCTGTATTTTTACTACCGACATGCTAAAAAAGACAGTAACCCTATTTTTCCTTTGAATTTGTTTCAGGTGCGGACTTTTCGGGTAGGCATCTTGGGAAACCTCATCACAAGATTAGGAATCAGTTCTATTCCGTTACTTTTGCCGTTGATGATCCAGATCGCTTACAAGGAAACCGCCGTTGTTTCCGGATGGATTGTTGCACCCATGGCAATTACCGCTATTTTTGGCAAGTCTTTGGTCATAAAAATCCTAAATACTTTTGGCTATCGACGAACATTGATGGTGAATACCTTTACTATTGGTGTCCTCATTTGCTGCCTTGGAATTCCGGGCATTCACACCTCAATCTTTTGGTACATCCCAATTATTGCAGTGATGGGCTTTTTCAATTCCATTCAATTCACTTCGATGAATACCATCTCGATTGCCGACCTTCGTAATAGCCATACGAGCAGTGGCAATTCCCTACTGGCGGTTAATCAGCAACTTTCTATTGGCTTCGGAATTGCTTTTGGACTCATTGTGCTCAAACTATTCGAATCCCAGCTTAGCACAACGGGTGCAGATCCTCACCTTGCGTTCCGTTATTCGTTTTTTGTGATGGGCATCCTGACCATTATTTCAGGTTTTGTTTTTCGCCGGCTTCATTCCAAAGATGGTCAAAACATGCGGGCCAAGCAGTAAATTTTTTTACTGATTTTCAATGGATTGCATTCTTATCCTACATCAATGTTTTTTTTAATGTACTCGTGTAATTTTGCAATAGAAATTAAAAGATAAAACAATGTCAGTAAAAAACGTAGAAATAGTAGTAGCGCCAAAACCTGCGCATTTTGTGGGAGACGGCTTCAGAGTTCATAATTTTATTCCAAGTGCTTATCATTTGGATATGAAAAGAATGGATCCTTTCATTATGTTAGATTACAATTCACAGTTCCATTTTGGTGCTACCGATACGCCGAGAGGTGTTGGGGTTCATCCGCATCGGGGCTTCGAAACGGTTACCATTGCCTATCAGGGTAAAGTTGAACATCATGATTCGGCTGGTGGCGGCGGAATTATCGGCAAAGGAGACGTACAATGGATGACGGCCGCATCAGGCGTTTTGCATAAAGAATTCCACGAATCCGAATGGGCAAAACAAGGCGGTATCTTCCAGATGGTGCAACTTTGGGTCAACCTGCCGGCTAAAGACAAAATGGGTACACCTCAATACCAAGCTATTAAAAATGAAGAAATGACTCAAGTAGACTTGGGCGACAATGGCTTTGTGGAAATCATTGCGGGTAACTATAAAGGACAGCAAGGACCTGCCACCACTTTTTCGCCCGTGAATATGATGAATGCCAAACTGAAAACTGGTGGAAAAGCAGAATTTACATTTCCTGCTGATTATACAACAGCAGCGCTGGTAATTGAAGGTTCAGTGATCATTAATGGCGAAGAAAAAGTAGCGACTGATCATTTTGCACTGTTCCAGAACGAAGGGGAAACGTTTACCCTTGAAGCCCAGGAAGATTCCATTATTTTGATCATCAGCGGCCAACCGCTTAACGAACCTATTTATCCTCATGGCCCGTTTGTGATGAACACAAGAGAAGAAATCATTCAGGCATTTGACGATTACAACAACGGAAAATTTGGTTATTTAGAAGATTAATAATTGATGATAGCAGTCGCAAGTTTTATTTCGGCTGCTTTTTCGTATATTTAAATACCTTTAAAAGACAAAAAAATGAACGCTGAAACCCTAGCTTCCTCACCGTTTTTCAAAAATGAGGAAAAAAGCCGCTACGAACTCAATATTGACGGCCATATCGCTTTTATTGATTACAAAGAAACGTCCACAAAAATAGCATTAACCCATACTGAAGTTCCTGCGGAATTGGGTGGCAAAGGTGTAGCGGTGGCACTGGTGGAAAAAACACTCGCTTCGATAGAAGGTACAGATAAGAAAATATTACCTTATTGTCCGTTTGTTTTAAAGTACATTAAGAAACATCCTGAATGGAAGAAATTAGTCTCCGAAACCTTTCCTCAATACAACGAAATCTAAAAAAATGCAATCTACTGTTGGATTAATTATAGAAGAAAAAGCCGCCAACATCGGGAATTTTCTTGTGGGAAGACTGCTGCCGTTTCGTGAAAAACGTGCTGTAGGGCCATTTGTTTTTATCGACCACATGGGACCGGCCTGTTTAAAAGAATTTGAAAACCTTGATGTCCCACCCCATCCGCACATTGGGCTTTCAACCTTGACGTATCTTTTTGACGGAGCCATTTTTCATCGTGATTCTTTGGGAAATGCCCTCGAAATAAAACCGGGTGAAGTGAATTGGATGACGGCCGGAAGAGGCGTTAGGCACAGCGAAAGAACACCAGAGTATCTTCGACATGATGATAAATTTCTGCACGGCTTTCAACTGTGGATTGGTTTGCCGAAAGATTTGGAAGAAACAGAACCTACCTTTCATCACTTCGGTAAAGAAGAAATTCCGGAGTGGGAAGAAAACGGTATTCATTTTAAACTGATTGCCGGCAAAATTGAAGATCATGAATCTCCAGTTCCTGTGCATAGTCCGCTGTATTTTCTGGAAATCAGAACCAGTGAAGCCAAGAAAATCAACATCGGTAAAAAACTTTTCGGTGAAGTGGGAATGTACGTTTTGGACGGAACGGTAAAAATTGAAGACAACAGTTATGGCAGTAAACAGCTGCTCATTGCAAAAAACGCGTCGTTGTGCGAATTTGAAACCAATGGCGAAACCACCCTTTATCTTTTCGGTGGCGAACCTTTTCCGCAAGAACGCTTTATGTTCTGGAATTTCGTGAGTTCAGACAAGGATAAACTCGAAAAAGCCAAAGTGGATTGGCACGATCAGAACACGAGTGTTTTCCCTAAAATTCCGGGAGACGATCGGGAATATGTCCCGCTTCCTAAAGCAATTCTGAATCGGTAGGTTCGTATTTTCCAGAGTTTACTAACGCCTCCATTTCCGAGGTTGGCCAAAATAGTAATCCATATTAACTTCCACACAAAATCGCGAGAAGTCAAAAACTCTATTCCTTCTGTAAAGTTCGATGTGGTGAAGTTTTAAACAAAAAAACTGGTTAATCTTTCAATATTTGAACTTCAATTTTTGAGTGGTTAAATATTCTCTGAAAAGCTTTCGTATAATCTGATTTTTCAGCCAAATACGGATTTTCCAGAAACTTTTGCGAATTAACCATAAACAACGGATAAGCCGTGCTCTGCACCTGTATTTGTATTTTATGTCCTTTTTTAAAGGTATGAAAAACATCTTGCAACCGCACGGTAACAGCAGTTTCCTGATTGGGTTTTAACGCTTCTGGCTTTTCTGCAGAATTACGGAAACGTGCAGGCATAATTTCGCTGCGCACCATTTGGTGATAATTGGCCATCAGCACATTAGGTTTGTCCGGATTTTCTTTTTCGTCGGGCGGATAAATATCGATAAGCTTCACGAAAAAATCAGCATCGGTGGAGGTAGAAGCGATGCTCAGTTTAGCCAATATTTCTCCGGTAAGGGTAAGATCTTCTGTAAGAACATTGGTGGTAAAACTCGCAACATCCGGACGGTTTTCTGCAAAACGCTGGTCTTCACTCATATAATTTCGCGGCGAAAAGCCGTTGAAATCCCGTCGGTTTTCACTGCTTGGCACGGGTTTATTCGGATCAGAAAAATACTCGGTATAAGCCGTTGCGTTTGGCTGATTTGATGTTAAACTCCCGTTTGCTTCAAGGTAAAAAGTACGTTTATTACTTTGCTTTGGTGGCCATTCTGCAAATGTTTTCCATTCTTTTTTTCCAGTATCAAACATGTATGCTTCAGGAAGTTGAAGTTGCTTTTTATCATCTTTTAGAAAATGCTTAAAAAATGGAGTTTCAATGTTTTTCTGATAAAAGGTAGCCAAAGAATCTCCAAAATAAATATCGTTGTGATACGTTTTTCCGCTTTCGCGGCTCCAGCCACCATGAGAGAACGGACCCATTACAATGGTATTGTAGGTTTTTGGATTGTTTTTTTCAATGGTTTTATAAATATTGAGCGGCCCCGCCAGATCTTCGGCATCAAACCAACCGCCAACCGTCATTACCGCATGGCGAATATTTTTTAAATGAGGGAGAAGGTTTCGCTTTTGCCAGAATTCATCATAGTTGGGATGTTCTACAATTTCTTTCATAAAGAAATTATCAGGATAATACTTAGCCACTGCCTCTTTCATTGTTCCTATATGATCGTAGAAAAGTGAACCATCGGCCGATTGATTTTCGGTTAGTTTTTTAAAATCATCTTTGTACCACGCTTCCTTTTCGGGTTTTGATTTCTGAACCCCAAACACAGGAAACGTTCTAAAATATCCCATTAAAAAAGCGCCGTTATGATGAAAATCGTCGTTCCAAAAATCGGATACCGGAGCTTGTGGCGACG
Organism: Chryseobacterium sp. 39-10; assembly: GCA_001898255.1. GTDB lineage: Bacteria > Bacteroidota > Bacteroidia > Flavobacteriales > Weeksellaceae > Kaistella. The sequence continues at coordinate 120,472 of MKTK01000029.1, forward strand.
ATGCTTTCAGTGCCGGGTGATCGGCCAGCGCCCCCACCGCGGTATAAAAACCCGGATAAGAGATGCCATACTGCCCTACTTTTCCATTATTAAAGTCGATGTTTTTTATTAGCCAGTCGATGGTGTCGTACGTATCGGTGCTTTCATCCACCTCTTTTTTTGTTTTATGCGATACCTGAGGAGTCATGTTCACAAAAGTTCCCTCGCTCATGTACCGACCACGAACATCCTGATAGACAAAAATATATTTATCGTCCTGCATAAAGCGGTTCGGGCCCAGACTTTTCCTGTACTCATTATCACCATAAGGCGCCACAGAATAACAGGTACGCTGCATTAAGACAGGATACTTCTTGTCAGCAGAGGCATCTTTCGGAATATAAACCGAAGTAAACAACCTAACGCCGTCGCGCATTGTAATATAGACTTCCTTTTTATGGTAAAGTTCTTTTACAGGATTAGAATTCTCCTGCGCCTGAGTAAAAAGAATTACAAAAAACAGTAGAACTGACAGCGTTTTTTTCATGTTGGAAAAATTTTGTTAAAAATATAAAAATACTGAGATTCAAAAACAAAAGTAACCCACAAAAAATCTATGGAACGAAAATTTTTTCTTGTGAAAAAAATGCAAACAAATCTTTCTCTTTGGGATTTAACCCTGCTTTTTCTCAATGCATTTTAGGAATAATAATTATTTCTAGTTAAACATTAATCCAGCAGGAGATTTGCTTAAATTCTGTTTTTCTTCTTCAATTTCTTTAATTGTTTTTATTGATTTAGGTAAGTATTCTAACTTCGGCGCATTAATTATATGACTTAGAACAACTGTAGGCATCCCATAAATAGGTATTCCATTATATGCAGAAGCGATTTCTAATTCTCCCATTCCCAACCATGATCCAAAGTCTTTAGCAGCAATTTTCCATTTTCTAACAACTACCCCATTGCTATTCTTTTGATGATTTCCGAATGCATTATTCAGGTTTTCATAGCCCATTTTTGCAGTATATTCATAATTTAAAGAATTAAAAAGAAGAAGCTAATTGCAGCTTTCATCATTTCTCAACAATCAAAATGTGCAGCCATTAATGCCATTCATCGTACTCTTCCATCAATAGTTTCCAAATAAGTTTCATCATTTCCATTAAATTTAGCTTTTAAAAAACTTTCTTCTTAACCGTTTGCTAAATTTTCCACCAATTTTATTATTCCTTCTTTAAGTAAACCTCTATAAATCAACACTATTCTTTTAATCCCTCATTCATATTCTCTTTGTTCTGTGGATCTCAACTTTTTACGCTTACCACTGACATGAGCCAAAACCACTGTAATCTTTTGTTAGAAGTAAAGCATGTTTTTTTTCGGGCTAATTATTTTCGTATAATTTACCTAATGTATGCTGACAGGGTATAAATCCTGACCATTGATGCCTTTTTGTATTTATTATGTGCTGAGCAACTTCTAGATACTACAACCCATAGTGTTCACTGCCATTCTTTTTCTTGTTTTTCAAATTTTGTAAAAAGTTTTGTGCGGAATAGAAGATGAAGTAAATCTCTTCGGGTTTTGCTCGATGTTTCTTCGGGTCTTCTTCGGAAAAAAGGTTAATTTTCCGAAGCACAGTCGAAGGAGACCCGAAGAAGACCCGAAGAAAACAGTATAAACCTAGTTTTCAATTGTTCGTAAATACTTCATTAATGAAGGCTATGGAATTTAGATAAACTGATAGTTGTGCAAACTACTATTCATTCGTGGTCAAAACCATTCATACGCAGTCACTATCATTCTATTGGCATATGGATCTTGCTTGCGCATGCTTACCCAATCACATCCATTTTCAAAATTTCTTCAAAATGAACAGAATAATTTACTGTGTGGCTGTATCTACATTGTAAAAATTCCGCAACTAAACTACTCTCTAAAGGGTTTTAACGGATATGGTTGAATGAGTTCTTCAACATAAACTAAGGATTTAGAGACGATAAACACATCGTTTTAATTGGATTTCATATCCTTGTGCTTTTCTACTTTCTACTCTTTTTAAGGGAATCAGCGAATCTCTTTCGTCGATTTGTCTTGAAACAAAAAAGCATAAAAGAGGCCACAACCTGTTGTTTATTACCTTAAGAAATTCACGAACCGCTTTGCGTGGAACTGACTCAAAAATCGAAACCCTGCAAGATTCAAAATAAATCGAACAGGGTTTCATGAAAACAAGGGTAATTTTTACATAATTGCACCTGCAGAATCGCCAATTTCTTCTTCGATTGCCTGGCGCTCCAATCGCAATTGTTCTTCTTTTTTCCTTCTTCTATAAATTCCTTTCTTACCAGAATACAATCTTCTAAAACGTAAAATCGTAAAGCGAACTCTTCCGAAATGATGAAAATACACATACAGCAAAATCCCAATTCCCGCGATAATTGTATATCCAAAAATGATTTTGGTAGAGCTAAGAATGGCATTAATTTGTGTGAGTTTTAAATTGCCCATCGCTGCTGAATAGGAAATTGTATTGGCATCCAGATACACAGCAAGATCGTTCACACTCTGCAATTGTAATGCATATTGCAACCACGAGAAAAATGCGGTAAAAAAACCAATCGCCACAAATGACCGCCATACAATAATAAGCCCAAAAGCAGCCAACATATCATTAGGATTGAGCTTATCTAACGTGTAATACCACACCGAAATAAACAACACACACATCCCGAAACCTCGGAAAAACATCGGCAAAATCCACATATCGAAACTAAAACTCGTAGAAACGCTGAAGTACATGTAAATACAGTACATCATATAACTCGCAAATCCCGTGAATACGTAAAACTTAATCGGATATTGCCTATTGAACCAATAGACGCCGAACCAACCTGCCAATAACATCCCAGGAAGGGTGAGCAAAACCAATTTTGCATTTGTAAGTGGATCATAGTTCAAGACAGCCACCGCAAAAGTGTTCTGAAGCGCTGAAACGCCCAAAAACAATCCCGTGAAAAACAGCATTAAAAGGCCATGTCTCACATTCGAACGTTCAAATATTTTAAAGGAAAGATAAGGTCTTTTTAAAGTGACCTGCCGAATGCACATCCAAACTGCTGAAATTACAAATACGCCAAAACTCAATTTAATTTGATCCGAAACAAACCAGTTTTGAGATTTCCCAAATGAAAAAACATGCGCCAACGCCATAAAGCAGACAGAAAACAACATGGCACTCAGCCAATCCACATAATACAGCGGAAGTTTACGAACAAAACGTTGATTGTGCTGAAAAATAATACTCAGCATTGCCAATATCAGACAAAAACCAGCAATATACATATACGAAATTTGCCAGTTCAGGTGATACGAAATATCGGTAATCCAATACGATGCAAGCTGAGAAGCTACCAAAGCGTACGGATAAAAAACGGAGTAAAAACGCCCTCTGTTGCCATCCGGGCTCAAGATAAACATCAGCACCAAAAGCATTTCGATGGACCCGAACATCTTCACAAAGCCCATCAGTAAACTACACAAAACGATAACATAGGGCTGTGTTGTGGTGCCGATAATGTAGCTGCAAAAGGCCAAAATAACCAATGCTCCCGAAACAATTTCTTTGGTTCGGAAACGGCTTTTAATCCGCACCAAAAGCGGCATCGCAACGCCCATTCCAATAGAATTGGCATAGTACGCCCACATATAAAAATCGGATTGGTTTCCGCTTTGCCCCACCATATAGGAAATATTGGTGGTGTACACGCCATTCACTGCCAAAAATGCGAACTGAAAAATAAGAATCAGCAGCAGTTGCAAGATTTTGGGAACCCAATTATAAAATAATCCTTGATTGTACATTTATTCTTTTTTAATGAATGTTAATTTAAAATCAGATAAAAAAAATCATTCAATCTGAACATTTACATTCATTCCCGCCCTTAGTTGCTCAACATCGGTGGCTTTATTTTTAGGGGTAAATTCAATTCTCACCGGAATTCTTTGCTGAACTTTCACAAAATTTCCTGTAGAATTATCGGTTGGAATATTGGAATACCTCGATCCTGTAGCCGCAGAAATGGCCGTTACTTCTCCTTCAAATGTTTTACCGTTCATCGCATCCACAGTCATGGTCATTTTCTTCCCGATGGAAATTTTAGGCATTTGGCTTTCTAAGAAATTGGCGGTTACCCACTTCTGGTTGCTCAACACAATGGTTCCCACTTGTTGACCTGCCTGTATCAATTGACCTTCGTTAATGGCTCTTCTTCCCATCACCCCGTCGTAAGGGGCTATAATTACAGCATACGAAAGATTCAATTTAGCCATATCCACAGCTGCTTTTGCACGTTTGATTTCCGCATCGTTGATTCCGATTCTGGATTTGGTTTCAGAAGTAGAAAGTGTAGCCGAATTTTTCTGATTCAATAAGGTTTGATAAGCCGCTTTGGTTGCTTCGTACTCGGTTTTCACGGCATCGAACTGTTGTCTGGTCACCGCTTCGGAAGCCAATAGATTTTTGTATCGGTTAAGGTTTTGTTCAGCATTCCAAAGTCGGGCTTTCGCGCCTTCAATATTCGAATTCATTACTGCAATATTGTTAGAAACGGTATTTACAGCCGAAGAAGTCACATTTCGAGAGGCCAACGCTGTTTGATAAGCCGCTTCTGCCTGTGCAACCTGAGTTCTTATTTCGCGATCGTCGATCACCACCAGCGTATCTCCTTTTTTCACTTTTTGATGTTCGTTAAAGCGGATTTCTTTAATATACCCCGGAATTCTGGTATTCACGGGATTAATATATTCTTCAACCTGGGCCGATTCGGTATAATCTTTATCTCCGATATGAAAATACTGAGTTACCAACCAGTAAAATGCCGCCGAGATAAGGACAAACACTAAAAGATTGGCAAATAAAACTTTGTTCTTGGTTTTCTTCTTTTCTGCTTCTTTTTTGTTCACCACTTTTTTAGGTGCATGCACTTTTTGGGTTGTTTTTTCGTGTTCCGTTGAATTTGGAACCGTATTCTGAGATGCTATATCCTGTGTATTTATATCCTTGTTTTCCATTGTATATGCTTATTTTTCTTTGTATATGCTTATTTTCCTTTGATGATTAAAGGGTTCCTGTAGTTTTAAGAAGATTGTAGTATTGATACATCACGTTGATTTCTGCCGTGACGTAATTGAGTTCAGATTCCAACTTTGCATTGGTGGCATCCGTCATTTCTACCTGTACCGCCAATTGATTAAGGTATTTGGCTTCGATAATCTTATAGTTTTCCTGTGCCAATTTTTGTGACTCCAGTTGAATCTTAGCATTCTGAATCGCTTCAGTGTATTTGGTGTACGCTGCATTCACTGCCATTTCCACATTCTGTTTGGTATAGTTAAGTGCTTCTTCCGCCTGTGCTTTCTGCAGGTTTCCTAATGCCAGTTTTTCTTTCGTTTTATACAGATTATCAATATTGTACGAAAGCGCAATTCCGGCTTGCCAAGTATTCAAATACATATCGATGGCCGGAAGCGAGTTGGTAATCGGTCTTTTCATATTATACCCTCCGAATGCAACCAAAGTCGGCATTTTATCGGTATTGATGATTTCCAGATTCTTCTTCGCCATTTCGATATTGGTATTGGCTGTTTTAAGCGCCGGTTGGTTCTCATAAGCCATGTCTACAAAATGATGCTGAAGTTGTTCATTTTCCAACAACGCAACATGCTCGGTAGGAATAATTTTGGTATCCACAGGAAGTCCAAGCGCCTGATCCAGGTTATAATTCAGGATATCGATGTTATTGGAAATCGTTAAAAGTGCTTGATCCAGATTTTTCAGAATAAGTTCGCCCCGAATGACTTCGTTTCGAGTGATCATTCCCTGTTTGTAGAATTTTTTAACATTGTCTACCCGTTCAGCCGCCAACTTCCGGTTATTTTCGTACACTTTTTGTTGACTCTGGAGCTTCATCATATCCAAATAATTAGAAATGACCAAAAACTTCACATTTTGCTGATTGGCATTCAAATCCAACTCCGCCAACTGGGTTTTAAGATCGGCAGCTTCCAGTGATTTTTTAATTAAACCACCTTTAAAAATAAGTTCTTTGGCTTCTACCCCAAACGTATTGCCGAAGTGTGGCATTGTAAACGTCTTTGTATCGGAAAAATCCTTGT
>MKTK01000029.1:126708-149015 GCA_001898255.1 Chryseobacterium sp. 39-10
TGAGGATGATTTTCTAAAGCCAGTTTAGTAATATCATCAATGGACATCTCCCTGCTATTTTGGCCGAATGCCAATGGCGACGCCAAAAGAGAGACCGCCAAAAAAGCGTAATTGATTCTTTGGTTAAATTTCATTGTACCTTGTTTCATTTTCGGCTGCAAAGATACGGCGACCTCATCCTGATGTGAATGATTGTAAAAATGAAAAAGATGTTTAAAAGTAAGATTCTAATCTTTAAACTGTCTCCTATATTGATTGGGGCTTAGATTAAAATGCTTTTTAAAGAAATGGCTAAAGGCGTACTGATCACTGAAATTCAAGTCATAAGCAATTTCACTCAGCGTTTTTTGGGTTGAGGAAAGCAAAGCTTTCGCTTCATTAGAAACAAAATCACTAATGATCTGATGAGCGGTTTTGCCCAACGTATCTTTTAACACCGATGAAAGATGTCTGGAAGTAAGATGTAGCTGTTCCGCATAAAAGTTGACAGAGGTGCTTTCCTTAAAATGTTGAGATACCATTTTTAAAAACTGCAGCGATATCTCCTGCGCACGCGTCATCATTTTATTCGGATTTTTCTCATTCTCATGTTGCACCACGCCGGCAAGTTGGTAAAGCACACTGCTCATGCAACTTTCAATAATTTCGGAATAGTAGGTTTGTCCCGATTCGTAATTTTCAAGGAAAAACCGAAGGTGTTTTATATTTTCAAAAAAAGCAAGCATCTCTTGCTCCGCAATTTGAAAATCTTCTCTCAAAACCGAACGAATATTGCGGTAAACACTTAATCTATTGAACTTTAAGGTAAGATTCTCAATGTAATCCCGGCTATACACCATTAAGAAAAGTTCCATGTGGCGATCAAACTTCAAAACTTCATAAGCTGTGTCAACATCCAGCAAAATAAGAGTATTATCACTTAAATTGATTTCGTTTATTTGCTTTTTAATTGAAATATTGCCACGCTTAAGAAAAAGAATAGCCGGATCGGATGTATGATAAGGATGCCCCGTCTTCAGAAACTCCAAAATATTGTTCTGCGTAAAAATTCGGATGATATTTTTCAAAAACGGTCAACTTCAATTTTCAAAAGTAATAAATTTGAAGAATTATACTAAAATTTCTCATTTAAAATCCAAAATAAGATGATACAAATACAACATCACAACAATGAAAAGAACGGAAATTTTGAAGCATTAACCGATGGGAAGCATGCTGGTTTAATGACCTACACGTGGGCAGGAACCGACAAATTCATTATTGACCATACAGAAGTTGATGAAGCTTTTGGCGGAAAAGGCGTAGGTAAAGCAATGCTTTTGGCAGCAGTGGATTATGCAAGAAAAAACGAAGTTAAAATTATACCGCTTTGTCCTTTTGCCAAGGCAACCTTTGATAAGAATCCTGCTCTTCACGATGTTATAGCTTAATGAAAAAGAAACAGCAGCTTCTTCCCTTCCCGCCCTATCACTGTTTTTCGCTTTTAACTTGACTGCATGACCAATGATCTCCCCGAGAATTCTTATTTTTGCGGCACTAAAAAAGACAAATCCCTGCAATGAAATACGCAAAAGATATACTCGAAACTATTGGAAACACACCACTTGTCAAGCTGAATAAAGTATTAGGTGAGGATTTCCCGGCGCTGGTTTTGGCGAAAGTGGAGACATTTAACCCAGGAAATTCGGTAAAAGACCGAATGGCAGTCAAAATGATTGAAGATGCTGAAAAAGATGGGCGATTAAAACCTGGTGGTACCATTATCGAAGGAACTTCCGGCAATACAGGAATGGGACTTGCCTTGGCAGCCATTGTGAAAGGATACAAATGTATTTTTGTGACCAACTCCAAACAATCGAAAGAAAAGTGCGACATCCTGCGTGCCGTAGGTGCAGAGGTAATTGTTTGCCCAACCGATGTAAAACCGACCGACCCGAGATCTTACTATTCCGTTTCTAAAAGATTGGCCAAGGAAACCGAAAACGGCTGGTATGTTAATCAGTATGACAACCTTTCCAACAGACAAGCACATTACGAACAAACGGCTCCGGAAATCTGGGAACAAACCGAAGGAAAGCTCACGCATTTTGTAGCAGGAGCTGGAACCGGCGGAACCATTACCGGTTGTGGCCTGTTTTTCAAAGAAAAGAATAAAAACATCAAAATTGTCGGCGTAGATACGTATGGTTCAATTTTAAAAGAGTTTCACGATACTGGCGAACTGCATTACGACCATGCTTATACTTATATTACCGAAGGAATTGGTGAAGATATTATCCCGGAAAATTATGACATGTCCGTCATCGACCATTTCGAAAAAGTAACCGATAAAGATGGAGCCATCTACGCCAGAAAACTGGCGAAAGAAGAGGGGATTTTTTGCGGATATTCTGCCGGAAGTGCGATGGCGGCACTGGTTCAAATGAAAGATCAGTTCACCAAGGATGACGTGATTGTTGTACTTTTGCATGACCACGGCTCGCGATATGTAGGCAAAATTTACAATGATGAATGGATGAAAGAAATGGGTTGGCTCGATTAGGCCCATTCGAAAAACATAACAATGGCGGTCTCTGGGGACTGCCATTTATTTTATAGGATCTCGGCCAACTTCTTCGTAAGATTTCGTCGTGAAAACTGCTCGATACTCGTTATGTTACGATGGTATTTTCCAGACTTCCATTGAAGATAGCATTTTAAAATAAATGCCTTCAAGGCAACAGCATCATTATATGAAAAATGTTGCCCGGCATCTGTTTCTTCTAAAATCCTTTTCACATCACTGTCCTCGGGCCCAAAAGAAAGGATGTGTTTGCCGCTTGCCAAATACTCGAAAATTTTGCCGGGGATAATTCCCTTCGAACTTTCGTCAGGGAAATTGGTAATCAGCAGTAAATCCGACATGCGCATTTCCAGATTCGATTCTGCGTGCGATACATAACCTCTATTAACTACCAAACGACCCAACGGTGAATTGTCAATTTTTGCCAGAATTTTGTTGTCAATACGACCGATGAATTTCAACTGAAAATGCTTTTGAAAATCTTTATCCTCGGTAATAAGTTCATCCAAAACTTGCCATAAAACTTCAGGATTTCTCAACTGTTCTAAAACACCGATATAACTCAAAACAAACTTTTTACTTTGATCTTGTTTGAGATTTTCTCCGTTGGAATCTTGCTCGTAACCATTGGTGATACAGATCGCATTGGCTCCCTTTCTCTTAAAGTTTTCGGCATCCGTATAGCTTGTGGCAAGGGTAACATCTGCATTAGAAAAAACTTGCTGTTCCAAAGCGCGGTGTTTTTTATCGGCCCATTGTGTGAGCTTCAGATGCTTGTAATATGAAATCTCCGTCCAGGGATCACGAAAGTCGGCAATCCATTTCAAATTGGGAAATTCTTTTTTTAATTCTAGCCCAATGAGATGCATAGAATGTGGCGGACCTGTTGTCACCAAAGCATCATAATGATTTTCGCGCAGGAACTTTTTCAGAAAGTCAACAGATGGTTTCACCCAAAAAACACGGGCATCAGGAATAAAAAAATTACCTCGAACCCAGATTGACAATTTAGATTTCCAAGACTGATTTTCTCCCACATCAAACTGCCCTGCTTTGAACTTCTTATTGTCTTTACCGAAAATCTCTGCCAACTGATAAGGTTCCCAAATCTTAGTTTTAATGACGTGCAGATCCTTAGAAACATCCTTTTCCAGCGTTTCATCAACAATAGGATAACTTGGATTTTCGGGAATAAAAACCGTTGGCTCCCAACCGAAATCGGGCAGGTATTTGGTAAACTTCAACCATCGCTGAACGCCTGGTCCACCAGCAGGCGGCCAATAATAAGCGATAATTAAAACTTTCTTATTTTCCATGTTTACGTTCATCAAAAATCTTCATCGCCATTCATCTTAAAGAAGAAAGGAACTCTCAACCGACTGTCAGTCTAAGCTATTTCCGGCTCTTGCGAATGGTGAGGATTCTTCATTGATTTTTTCCGATACATCCAATAAATTCCCAAAGCACTAAGTAGTACGAACAAGCCGAAACTCACCATAGAAACCAATTTACCAGTTTGTATTACCTTAGGTTCAAAGATCATTTTAATAACATGATTTCCTGCCGGAACGTGAACAGCTCTCAGTAAATAATCTGCTTTAATGTAAGGAACCTCCCGGTCATCAATCAGCATCTTCCATCCTTTCGGGTAATAAATTTCCGAAATTACGGCTAGTTGCGGTGTTTTTGATTGGGTCTTAAATTCAAGCTCATTCGGTTGGTAGCGGGTAAGATTGATGATAGCCGTAGAATCCGTCCGCATGGTTTTCCCTTTAAAATAAGATTCATCTGCTTTCGACACCACTGCAATTCGCTTGGTATCCACTTCACCAATCTGCTTAATTTCGTCGTTCGGACTGTCAACAAATTTCACATCCGAAACAAACCATGCATTCCCGTTGGCTTTAGGATTAATGATGGCATCCGGCTTTTGTGCATTGCCGAAAATCATATATTTTGAATTCAGCATATTGAGTATTCTTGGAACGCGAACAGTATCCATCTTGCTGAAATATTCATTGATTAAATCATCGTACCTGCGGAGTTTCACCGCATGGTAACCGCCAACTGAAGATTTAAAGTAAGACGTATTGGTTTCACCAAATGTTCCCAAAACCTGATTATAGATTCGGTAATGCGAAGGGTCTTTTTCCGCGATGGTTTCTAAAGTTTTGTTCACATTTACATTCTCCAGAAGCGACTGCAGATTAGGATTCTCTCCCACCTTCTGCATCAAAAGCTCCGAGCTTTCCGTTTGAAACGGATTCTCGGTAAAAGACTTATCGATAAAATTACTATCGTTCAGATACCGTTTGTTCACACTCCACAAATCAAACAAGCTTACCAAACCAATGACAATTAACGCCACATTTTGATTGAGCTTTTTCTTTAAACTTAAAAACAAAACACCTGCAACAATTGCAACATACACGATGGCTTTAATGGCATCCATGCTGAAGAGTTTGAAGCGTTCATCCACTAAAAATTCCAGCAGATAAGGTGGTAGATATGTTTTTTCATTCGGGGTATAAAATCCTAAAAGGGATTTGCCGGCGATCAGCAACAAAAAAGTAATCCCCAACACCGCGGCGCTTACGTAAATTAAAATTTTCTTCTTGTAATCATCGGATAGTATATTGACCTCGGAGGTTTCTGTTTTCGCATTGGAATTGAAAAACCGATAAAGCCCAAGAATAGCCATTAATGGAAACAAAAGTTCTACGACAACTAATATTGAGCTTGGCGCTCTAAATTTATTATAGAACGGAACGAAGTCGATAAAGAAATCGGAAAACACAATAAAATTGCTGCCCCACGCCAAAAAAATAGTCAATATGGACGCAGCCAATATCCAATACCGGTACTTCTTCCAACCAAAGAAAAAGCCGAGAATAGCCAAAAAACAAACTACTGCTCCTTGATAAGCCGGGCCGGAAGTTCCGGGTTGGTCGCCCCAATACGTAAGTGACGAGAATCCTTTAGATATGCGATCCATCTCCGACTGCGAGGTTACATTTTCTTGTACCATTTCCTGCATCCGGTTCATCATTCGCTCCGCGCCTTCTTCGTTGCTGGAACCACCCATAAGCCGTGGAATAAACAGGTTGAGTGTTTCCAATTTACCATAACTCCACATCAGCATACTTTCTTTGTCCATCCCCGATTTTTCTGCGGAATGCCGGTCATTGTTCAGTATTTGCTTTCCACGAACGGTTTCGGTGACATATTCAGCATTGGCCATGATTCTCTGCGAATTCATGCCCACTCCTATCACCATAGCTAAAGCCAGAATTCCATTCGAAATCCCGAAATGCTTCCAGGAAATTTTGCCTTGAAATGCCCGAACCAACTCCGATAGGAAGAGAAATCCTAACGCAAGGAAAAGATAATACGTCATCTGTGGATGGTTTGCTGCAACCTGAAGTCCCATAAACAAAGCAGTTACAATAAATCCGAGGACATATTTTCGACGGATGTAAACAAGAAGAATTCCAGCCAAAAGCGGTGCGAAATAAGCAACCGTATGGATTTTCCCATTGTGACCTGCAGCGAGTGCGATATAAAAATAGGTAGAAAGCCCGAAAAAAGTAGCTCCCAGAAGAGCATATTTCCAGTTCCGAACCGCAACTAGCCCTAGAAGAAAAAAGCCCGAAAAAAGCAAAAACAGATAATTCGCGGGTTTCGGTAGGAAATTCAGCACGTCATCAATTAGTTTGATCACGTCACCCCGAAACTGCGCCCCCATCTGGTAAGTCGGCATTCCGCCAAACATAGAGTCGCTCCAATAAGTTTCTTTGCCGTTTTGTGCACGGTAATCAAGCAACTCCTTTGCGCCTCCTTTGTACTGCATAATGTCATGCTGAAAAAGCTGCTTGCCCATGAGCACCGGATTAGCATAAATCACCGCAAGTACCACGAATAAAACGATGCTTCCTACGATGTATAAAATATTTTTGTTTTTTACCATAAGCTGTGTTTGCAAAAATCTTTCGGCATTCAAAATACTATAATAGATTTTATTTTTTTGATCCTTCTTCTTTTACCTCTTCGTACTCTACGGTTTCCGCATCCCAGTTCAGTTGCGAATCCAGGTTTTTTTTACCTTTTCCTACGGTTACATTATCATCATTTTGGCGAGTAGTCGGGAATTTATAGAATGTTGAAAAAAATAGGCGTTTCAACATATTCCAGAGGAAAAAGATGATGATGGTGACCAGAATTAGTTCTAAAATAAACTTCACGGGTAAACTTTAATTGGGTTAAAAAAGAGTTAAGGATTAACGGTTACTGTAGAATTTGAGTTGGTTTTCATGGTCTGCGTCTGTTTACCATCAGAAAGTGTTTCGGTCTGATTGGTTTTCACACTTACAACCTGATTTTTGATCCAGCCGGTATTCTGATCCAGTTTAATGGTTCCGTTTTGCGACAGCTCAGAACTCATTGATCGGGTGACTCCCTGCTGTGTGGCTTTGTCGTGTTTTTTGGGAATACCTCCGGTAACGGCTATTTCGGCAATACCATTATCCACACTTTTCAAAATGTAGGTTGTGGTTAGCTTTACTTTTCCGTCGGGTGATGCATTTTCGGATTCGCTCCATTTCTCACCCAATTTTACACCTTTCGAAGGAAGAAGAACCAGATTTTTGCTAAACTGCTCTTTAAGCATTTTTTCATTAAAACTTTGTTTAAAACTGTTAGCAAAAGCAGTCTTCTCTTTGTTATCTTTAATTACACCCGATACGGAACTGGCTACTTTGGTATAAATAGGATCAAATCCGGTAATAGAAATCACTTTCCCCTTTTTGTCCATTTTCATTTTCAACGTGTTTCCTACCAATGCTTTGTTCACCTTCCACATCATTTTCAGCTGCTCTTCTTTAGGTTCGGCAGCTTTGGTATCTACAGCAACCGTTTTACCATTGGCGGTTTGCGCATTTCTTTTTCCTAATAAATGAATGGTAATATCATAAACACCCTTATCAAAATTATCGACTGCAAAGGACATTTCATCCGTGGTTTCACTGGTACCGCTTTGCGTTTCCCCGTTGGGCGCGGTAATAGATTGCACATCTTTCTGCACTGTTTTCAATGGATAAGATTTCCCTTTTTCAAGTACGAAAGTTTGATGAAAAACACCCGCGGAATCATTGATGGCCTGCTGCGCAGCAACCTTCGCAGTTGACGTGCTGGCAGAATCCGCAGGAACTTCCACGGTGACAGTTTTTCCCGTTTTAGGATCAACTTTGGTTACGGTTTTTGTTTCTTTTTTGCACGAAAACAGTGCCATGGAAATTAGCGCAAGGGCTGTTATTTTTTTCATTGATCGATTCATTTTTGTAAGTACAATTCCAGTTACGGAATTTCTGGCAAATTTAAGTTAATTATTTTAAGACCACTTTGCGTACAACGGAGTTTTAACGAATATTTAGCGTTTATATGCTTTGTACTTAATGGTTTTGCAGTAAACCTTTAACAATCACTTGTGATCGGTAACCACTCTCTTTTTTGATGCAGTCCATTTTTATTTTAATTAAATTTGCCTCCAGTTCAACTATGCGGTTAAGATTTGTACTGCATTAAACCAAAACATCATGCACAACGTTCTCTTAGAAAAATTCCAAACACCCCATCATACAGCGCCATTCAACGAAATTAAAGAAGAATATTATTCACCGGCTATTCAGCAACTTATTCGCTCTTCCGAAGAAGAAATAACACAAATCGTAGAAAATCCTGACGGACCAACTTTTGAAAATGTAATTGAAGCACTCGCTTTTTCAGGGGAGAAGTTAGATGTGGTTTCCAACATTTTCTTTAATCTTAATTCTGCAGAAACCAACGACGAAATTCAGAAAATTGCACAAGAAATTTCACCTTTACTTACTGAGTTTTCAGCAAAAATATCACAGAATTCCAAACTCTTCGATAAGATAAAAAAAGTGTATGATGAAAAAAACACCTACCGCTTAACCGAAGAACAACACACTTTACTCGATGAAACCTACAATGGATTTGTTCGTAGTGGCGCACTGCTCAACGATTCGCAGAAAGAAAGATTAAAGGAAATCAACGTTCAGCTTTCGATGAAATCGCTTCAGTTTGGGCAAAATGTTTTGGCAGAAACCAACAATTATTTTAAACACATCACCGACGAAAACGACCTCAAAGGCATGCCGGAACCTATTCTTCAACAATACCGGGAAGAAGCCAGAGAACGCAACCTTGAAGGATTTGTGATCACCTTACAATACCCAAGTTTCCTCCCGCTGATGACCTATGCCGAAAACCGTGAGTTGCGAAAAGAATTGGCATTGGCCAATGGAAAAAAAGGTGCGCAAAATAATGAATTTGATAATCGAAATCTGATTAAAGAAATCATTTCCCTCAAACATGAAAAAGCGCAATTATTGGGTTATCCATCTTTTGCGGACTATGTACTGGAAGAAAGAATGGCGAAATCGCCTGCTCAGGTTCGCGATTTTCTGAACCAGCTATTGCTGAAAGCAAAACCATTTGCTGAAAAAGAAATTGCGGCACTTCAAGAATTGGCAAAAGCAGATGGCATTGCACAGTTGGAAAGTTATGATCATTCGTTTTATGCCGAAAAATTAAGAAAGAAAAAATTCGATCTGGACGATGAAGAACTTAAACCTTACTTCCCACTGCAAAAAGTGAAGGAAGCGGTTTTCGAACTGGCGCAAACCCTTTTCGGCCTGCGCTTTGTGGAAGTGAACACGATTCCCAAATATCATCCTGATGTGAAAACATATGAAGTTTTCGAACATCAAAAAGAAACAGGAAAAGATATTTTTAAAGCAGTGCTTTACACCGATTTCCATCCCAGAAAAGGCAAAAGAGCTGGTGCTTGGATGACGAGCTTCAAAAACCAATTCATCCGACATGGTGAAAACTCCAGACCTCATATTTCTGTGGTTTGCAATTTTTCAAAACCAACCGCCGACACCCCAAGTTTACTTACTTTCCAGGAAGTCACGACGCTTTTCCATGAATTTGGTCACGCTATCCACGGAATTTTGGCCAATACCACGTATCCCAATCTTTCCGGGACGTCGGTAAAATGGGATTTCGTAGAATTACCATCGCAGTTCTTGGAAAACTATTGCTACGAACCTGAATTCCTGAAAAGTTTCGCACAGCATTATCAAACCGGTGAAACGTTGCCGGAAGAAAAAATCATCAAATTATCCGATTCTAAAAACTTTATGGAAGGATACCAAACCTTACGACAGATTGGTTTTGGAATTCTGGACATGGCCTACCACACCGATCCCGAAAAAGTGGGAGACGTAAAAACCTTTGAAGCCGAAGAAACCAAAGCCACCAATCTTTACCCATCAAATCCTGAGACAATGATGAGCACCAGCTTTTCGCATATTTTCCAAGGTGGTTATTCCGCCGGTTATTATTCTTACAAATGGGCAGAAGTGTTGGACGCAGACGCCTTCCTTTACTTTAAAGAAAACGGAATATTTAATCCAGAAATTGCAGCCAAGTACAAAATTCTTTTATCTTCGGGTGGCACCAAAGACCCAATGGAACTTTACAAAGATTTCCGTGGCAGTGAACCCAAAGTGGAAAGTTTACTGAAGCGCGCTTTCGGGTGAAAAATAATTAAGATTGCTGTTTCTGGTGCAGCATTTTGCTTCGTTCTCTAGCAAGGATCGGAATTGAAATAACGCCCATCACCACCATAATGACCAGTTGCATCGTATGCGAAATAAAAGCGTAAGACAGCCCCACTTCACCACCTTGTACCGGACTTTTACCCATGGAAAGATATAGCGCCATAATGCCCAGCTTCAGCGCAAAATGGAAAGCACCAATTCCGCCAGATGCAGGAACCATCATGCCTAATGTACCGACCACTATAATGAAAAAGCCATCCGCAAAAGTAAAATCCGACGTTTCCGGAAGCGAAAAACAAACGAGATAAGCTGCGAAATAGTAACATACCCAAATCGCTACCGAAAGCAGAATAAACCGAACTTTCTGTTTGAGCTTGAAAATAGAGGTCAACCCATGCAGAATTCCTTGTGCGAATTCAACTACTTTTCCGTACAACGGGAACTTTGCCAATTTTTTTCGGAAAACTAAAAACAAAAGCAACAAAACAACGCCTGCGACTACAATGAGATACATGCCGTTTCCCGATTGCTGCGCTGTGGATTTTCCCTTTTCTTCGGTGACATAATGATAGAAAGCCAGAATTGCTTTGTATTTAAAAATGAGCGTTAAGCCCAAAAAACCAAGCATGCAAATCAGGTCCACTACTCGTTCTAAAATAATGGTTCCGAAGGATTTTTCGACTGGAACTTTCTCCACACCAAAAAGTGCTGTAGCACGTGCCAACTCGCCGCTTCTGGGAATGGTAAGGTTCATCAGATATCCGAAAGAAATTGTCCAGAAAGAGTTGGAATTAGAGATTTGATAGCCCAACGGCTGTAGCAAAAGATTCCATCGAACCGCCCGAAACCAATACGCCAACAGGCCAAAAACAGCCGCAGCAGAAACCCACCAGTAGTTGGCATTTTCGAAGTAGCTGGCAATTTTCCGAAACTCCAGACCGCGCAGAGCCAGCCACATAAAAAAAACGGCAATGGCCAACGAAACAACGATGGTGATAACCGTTCGAAAAAGATTTGATTTTTTTGGCTGTTCCAAAAGAAAGGAATTTAAGTAAGAAGATTTGTTTTTTCGTCGGGGAAGATAATTTTCGGCTGAAAAGTCTTCGCCTCTTCTGGCGTCATTTGCGCATAAGAGATGATGATAATGATATCGTTTTTCTGCACACGTCTTGCAGCAGGACCATTGAGGCAAATTTCGCCGGATTTTCTTTTTCCTTTTATTGCATACGTATCGAAACGTTCGCCATTGTTTACATTGACAATGAACACGCGCTCTCCCACGATAATTCCAGAGGCCTCCAAAAGATCTTCGTCAATGGTGATACTTCCAATATAATTAAGGTCCGATTCTGTTACGCGTACACGATGAATCTTCGACTTGAAAACTTCAATTAACATGACGCAAATTTAACTATTTTAATCAACAACAGATTTAATTTTAATTTTTTTCGTCATAATTTCTGCGAATAAAAATACGGAATACATAATCAATCAACCACTTACAACGCAATTTGGCATTCATAATTAAAAATATTAAAATTGTGTGTATAAAATTCAAGAATTCGCAATCTATTTAAAAATTTAAAGCAAATCCATAAAAGTCGATGAGCAAAGGCGTTGGCATGAATTTCGCTTACCGAAACTATGATAAATTGGCAAAACCTCTAATTTACAACTTTTTGTTAAATTTCAGGATATAATCCATTTTTAAGTAATTTTTAGCAAAAGATTTGCACAATATGAAAATTTTGTTATATTTGCTTTAACAATAAAACTAACCTTAATAATATTATTATGAACAAGTCTGAATTAATCGACGCTATCGCAAAAGATGCGAGCATTACTAAAGTAGCAGCTAAAGCTGCGCTTGAATCTTTCATTTCTCACGTAACATCTACCCTTAAGAAAAAAGACGGAAAAGTTTCGTTGGTAGGTTTCGGTACATTTTCTGTAGCGGAAAGAGCAGCAAGACAAGGTATTAACCCTGCAACTAAAAAACCAATTAAAATTGCGGCTAAAAAAGTTGCTAAATTTAAAGCTGGTGCCGATTTAGCTGGCGCAGTGATGGGAGGAAAGAAAAAATAATCCTCAATGAACATTGATCATCCAAACCCCGCTCTTGCAGCGGGGTTTTTTGTGGGGAAATTGTTTCATTTAAAAGTAAATGATCTTCAAAACATCGATTGGCTCACAGGATTAGCGGCATTTGCTACGGCGCCAGTCTCGAAATACGCCAATCCCAATCTTCCTGCAGTTCATACAAGATGCGGTCATGAAGCCGATTTGGTCGACCCTGCCAGAATTCAATTTCATAAGGTGTAGCCAAATAGCCACCCCAATTTTCAGGTCGCGGCACTTCTTTTCCTTCAAATTCAATTGTCATTTCATTGAGTTTATTCTCTAGAAATTCGCGATTAGGTATAACCTGGCTTTGCGGTGAAACCTTTGCTCCCAACTGGCTTCCGAAAGGTCTGGAGTGAAAATATCCGTCACTGATATTCTCTGCCGTCCGTTCCACAGTGGCTTTAATGATAATTTGCCGTTCCAGCGGCGGCCAAAAAAAATGCAGGCACACCTTATGCGTGTCTTCGATGGCTTTTCCTTTGCGGCTCTCGTAATTGGTATAGAAAACAAAACCATTCCAGTCGTACGATTTCAGCAACACCATTCTGGTTCTTGGGCAACCGTCGCTCTCCATGGTGGACACCGACATCGCATTGGCTTCAGAAATCATCGGGTGTTCCTGTGCAGCCAAAAACCAGTCCCGGAATTGCTCCATCGGATTCGTTTTTATTTGATTTTCAAGCAGTTGTGATATTTCGTAAACTTTTCTTTTATCGTGCAGGTTTTCCATGATTTTTTTATTACATTTGAATAACAGGTTAAACTAACCTTTTTTGTGCAAATGAATTATTCTTACAAAGGTAAAATATTAATCTCCACACCTGATATTTCAGGCGATGTATTTTCGCGATCCGTGGTGCTGGTTATCGATCATAATGATAATGGTGCATTTGGCCTAATTCTCAACAAGAAAAACAACAATATGAGTTCGAGGTTACTGGAGATTTTCGGCTTCAAGGTGGATGTTTACGAGGGTGGCCCTGTAGAAAATGACAAAATATTTTTCATTTGTAAAGCAGATAAAGTAACAGAAAATTACTCACCCATTACTGACGAATTTTACCTGACAGAAGATATCGAAAATGTTGTTTCCGCCATTATCGACCAACGAATTGCGGTGAGCGACATCAAGGTTTTCAGCGGCTATTCCGGTTGGGCAGCGCAACAGCTCGAAAGCGAAATTCAGCGCAAAATGTGGACGGTGGTTGACGTGTATAATTTAGATTATACCACACCCAATGATCAGAGTTTATGGAAAAATATCATGCAAAACCTGGGTGGCGAATTTCTGCTGTGGGCCAACGCTCCGCAAGATGTAACGATGAATTAAAGACTTTACTGCTGAAGGCAAAACTTTAACAATTTTTAGCTTTTCATTCCACAATTTTAATATCCATTTGCCGTTTTCAGTGTAGCCCTTAAAAAATAAAACCCGTTCAACGACTCCTTAAAAATGGTTGTTGATCGGGTTTGTCAATTCAGTGCGACTCGAAACTATTCTTCCATTTTTCTATCATCTCGGCAAATCGGATTTGGCCAAAAGTTTTATTTCTGATTTTTGAAACAGCATGAATTCCTTTTTCATCCGAGATCATCAGAATTTCATCGGCTTTCTGAGATTCAAAACCAACCATTTCGGCCTCTGAAATTTGCACCAATTGCTGCCGATGAAGAAAAGTCACAAAGTTTTCCATCAGTGGTGAGATATATGCTCCTTCCGACTGCTTCGGAATTTTGATAACGTCATCTTGCAAAAAAAGAAGATTTCCACTGATGCTTCTTGCAATTCTTTTGTCCGGATTCAGCAGGATAACATCGTCCAACTCATTCTCCTTCGCATAAATCTCCGCATAGGTGTTTTCGGCGCAGTGCACCCGAATATTGCTTAGCAAATTGTTGTTCACATTAATTTCCTTCATCATATCCATCTCATAATCTTTCCCCAAAGCAAGCACATCGCTCACTTTGTTGACGTCAAAATAAAAAGAAACCGCTGATTTGGAGAGTAAACCTTCTGTTACATTACGATACGCCATCAACGCAACAATAGCATTCTCAATGCCTTGATTAATAACATGCTCCTGAAAAATATTCTCAAAAAAATCCAATGTATAA
Source organism: Chryseobacterium sp. 39-10 (assembly GCA_001898255.1). GTDB lineage: Bacteria > Bacteroidota > Bacteroidia > Flavobacteriales > Weeksellaceae > Kaistella. The sequence goes on from MKTK01000029.1 coordinate 141,157, forward strand.
TGAAGCGGAATATTCATACGCATTTTCCGCATTGATGCCATTAGAAAAAAATAACATTCTTCTGCCAAAATCAGTTTCGAGTGCCGTACAAAAAAATAAACCTTTACCGCATCACCATAAAGAAATGCCCTATTAACGGGCTCAAAATCATCAGAAGTCCATTCCGTATCCATCTTACCTCTCACTTAAAGTTAAAAAAAATAATGAACGAAAACTCGTTCATCATGCGCATTCGTTTGTTCAAAAAAAATTATGCAGCTCCTAATTTGATCTGCAGATTTTCGATCAGGTTTTCCCAATACAGTTGATTCTCGCCTTCGTCACCGGGCTCACAAAAATCAACGATATTCAGTGACAAATCTTCGGTAATTTCATCAATCACAATCGTCATTTCAAAAAAATTCTTCGTACCCTCATCTTCTTCCCAACGAAAACGTACAAAACTTTCAGGTTTGTAGCGAATAAGGGTTGCTTTTTCTGCAACGCCACCACCCCAACTGAAAAAGAAATCATCTCCTTTTTCTATCACCTCATCTGCAAACCATTCAGAAAGACCCTCTGCGCTTGCCATGTATTCGTATAAAATCTCAGACTGGCAGTGCATCGGGAACTCATAATGTACTTTCGTTTTTGCCATATTTGCTCTCAATTTTAATGTGCCGCAATATATAAATTTATTTCTGATTTTACACCAACACTTTTTATGAAAAACGATAGCTGAATGAAGGAGCAACTCGGGCAGAACTTCTCCCACTTCCCGTCCTGCTCTCCGTTGCAATCTCTGTTGCCGGATGCCCGTCAACAGAGGATTTCCACTGCGATCAGGGCTATTAATAAAGGGCAGTTTATGTTGCTAAGGCAAGGGCAGAATCGCCCCAGAAATTTTACTTGTCGATAAAGTATTTTACATTGTCCAAAGGACGGCCAATCATGGCTACAGGGCCTTTGATAAGAATCGGACGTTGAATAAGTTCAGGGTTTTCGGCGAGAATGGCCATCCATTCTTCTTCAGAAAAATCGCGATCTGCATACTTCGTAGTATAAAGCATTTCCTCTTTGCGAATGATGGCGTGTACACTTCGGTTCAGCTTTTTAAGCAACGCCTTTAGTTCATTGACCGACAGTGGCTCTTCTATATAATCGATGACCTCGAAGGCCACGCCGTTTTCATCCAGATACTCCAGCACTCCACGAGATTTTGAACAGGACGGATGATGGAGAACTTTAATCATTTCTAGGTTATTTATGTTTGAAATACAATGTGGATAATAAAACGAATAATTTAGAAAAGCCCGTGAAGCGCAGTTTCTATCCGTTCCAGAATAAAGCCGAAATCCTCAGGATTTTCCACAAAATCCAGTTCATCTACCTCGATGACTAAGAGTTTACCTTCCTGATAATTGGAAATCCATTTTTCATACTTTTGATTGAGTTTCGACAGATATTCGATGGAAATGGTCGCCTCATAATCTCGGCCTCTCTTATAGATTTTCTTCACCAAATTAGGCACATCCGATTTTAGATAAATCAATAAATCGGGCGCGGAAACAAAAGATTTCATTAAATTAAAAACCGATGTATAATTGCTAAAATCGCGGTCGGTCATTAATTCCATATCGTTCAGGTTCTCTGCAAAAATATGCGCATCTTCATAAATCGTTCTATCCTGAATAATACTTTTGCCACTCTCCCGAATTTCTTTTACCTGCCGAAAGCGGCTTCCCAGAAAGTAAATTTGCAGCGCAAAACTCCATTTGCTCATGTCTGCATAAAAATCTTCCAAATACGGATTGTGATCTACATCTTCAAACTGTGCATCCCAACCGTAATGTTTTGCCAGCATAGTGGTGAGTGTTGTTTTTCCTGCGCCGATGTTTCCGGTAATTGCAATGTGCATAAACCAATTCTGTTTAAATGTGCAGCCGGCATTCCCGCATCAGTGAGGCCCATCAATCGTTTTGTTTTCAGATAAAGAAAACGGTGAGCGCAGCGCTCTGTTTTTGTGCCGCGAAGTTGGGGAATCGATACTGCAATAAAGTTACTGTTGTTCTTGTTCCTTTTGGATTCGGTAAAGATAAAGTTTGTTGGCACCGACTGCAAAATATGTGGAAGAATTTTTATCCACAATCCGCGAATTTAACGCTGCGAAAATCTTTTTCAGTTGCTTATCTCGCACCTGCTGAATGGCGTCGCGACCAATGATCAGTATGCTCTGGTTTTCGCGACGAATCCGCTTCGCATTTTCTACTTGTATTCGGTACAGCAGTTTCGATTTAAAATCGAACACATCAAAGCTATCCTGTTTCAGGAGATAAAGCCGGTTTTCGAAAACCATAATATCCAATATCCCGTCAAAATCAAAATTCAGCGGAAAAGAGTTGATGACCAAATCTTGCCGGAAATTGTATTGAATAAGCAATTTTGTACTTTCGTCAAGCAACCAAACAACTTGCAAATCTTCAGCATACGCCATTCTTACGAAACCGAACTTCTGCCGAAAAGTAATGGTTTGAATCAAATTAAGATTCTGGTCATAAAATCTCAGTTCCTGGGCATTTTCAGAAAAAAGAGGAATGTTAAGCGGATTTTGTACCGATTGTATTTTGAAAGGCAAAGTAAGCATCAGCTTCCCCATTTGCTTTCCCAACGAATCGTACTTGGTAAGCGAAAAATCTTTGTTTTTATAGAGGTAGAGATTGCCATAATCATCAATCTGTAGATCATCGGCATCTTTCAACCGGACCGAATCGATGCTTACAACCGACTGCGCAGCAACCGCCCAGAAAAAGAAAATGGTGAAAAAATGAAGTAGACGGTTCAACACTATTTTTTTATTTTTTCTGATTCTATTGCAGGCGATGATTCCTCAGCTACTTAATTGCCACTTCATAAATCTTGGACCAATTTTTACCAGTTACAAGCATATTTTCACCTTTAAAAGCGATTCCATTCAATACGTCATCGGTTCCGGAAGTATGCTGTTTTGCAATTTCGCTGAAATCAAATTTCCCTACCACTTCCCCATTGGCTGGATTAATTTTCAGGATAATGGGTTTTTGCCAAACATTAGCATAAATAAATCCCTGATGATATTCGAGTTCGTTGAGTTGGTCGTACACTTCATTGCTGCCCGCCACAGAAATATAACGCACCATTTTTGATGGATTAGAAACATCAAGAAAATAGATGTTTTTTGTACCGTCGGAAGCAATTAGGTTTTTGCCATCGTAGGTTAATCCCCAACCCTCGCCCATAACGTTTGGATAGGGAAATTCTCCCAGCAGCTTCAAGGAGTTTTTATCGTAGATAAAACCTTTCTTGTTCTGCCAAGTTAGCTGGTAAATTTTATCACCAACAATGGTGGATCCCTCAGAAAAAACATCGTCGGGCTGCGAAGTTGAGGCAATAGGTGTAGTGGAACCTAACGTATATTTTAGAATTCTGGAAGAGCCGTTCTGTCCATCCGATTCGTAAATCGTGTTGCCATCTACTTGAAAGCCCTGCACAAAATTTTTGGTATCATGCGGATATTCTTTAACGATGGTATAGGTTAGCTCAGCTTCCGGACTTTTTGCAAAGACATTGATGGTGGCATCCTGACTGATCGTCTCGCCATTCTTCTTTTTTATTGTAAAAGTAACGGCATTATCTCCCAATGTGAAAAATCTGGGATCAATCTTAAGTTGATCGGTTTCTTTATCGCCAAAGCTGATGGAAATATTCGAGGCATTATCTGTCACTTCTTTAGGCAGCACAATGGCATCACCGAAGTGATATCCTTTGCTTTCCATAGAAGTATTGTATTGATTAAGATCATTGAGCATTTCCTTGTCCTTGTTACAGGAAACAAAAAAAACAAACACCACAGCGGATAAAAGAAGTTTTTTCTTCATTAAAAAAATTTTTTCAAAATTACTGAAATTTACTTACACATAACGAGCCAAATTCAACATAAAAAAACGCTGCTGTCTATTGACATTCAAGAATTGAAAGCACGAAATGATGATTTACTTATCTTTGTTCAATAGTTTGCACACCAATGAAAACAATTTTCTTTTTACTGATAGGGCTTACGAGTGTTTTGCAGGCGCAAACATTTACCAAAGCCGATTCTCTAAAAAATTCCGATAACGTCTATCGCGATTTTTGGGATGTAAAAAAATACGAAATCACTGTGGAACCCAACTTCGATCGAAAGACGGTTTCCGGAACCAACACCATTTATTTTGAAATAACCAAAGCGGTGAACGATCCCACTTTTCAGATTGATCTGCAACAACCAATGAACTTCAAAATCATCAGCGATGATGCCCAGACTTTTGCTACCACTCGCGATGGCGATTTCATCTTCATTAAAGCAAAAAAGAAATACCAGAAAGGAGAACTTCACAGCTTCACCATACAATATTCCGGAGCGCCCAAGATTGCTAAAAATGCACCTTGGGATGGCGGCTGGGTTTTTACTGAAGATCAAAATGGTAATCCATGGATGTCGGTAGCGCAGGAAGGAATTGGTGCTTCAGTGTGGCTTCCCGTTAAAGATTTATGGAGCGACGAGCCAGACCAAGGAATGGTGATGAAAATTATTACCCCAAAAAATCTTGTTGGCGTAGGTAATGGACGGCTTATTGCCGCCACCGAAGAAATGGAAAAGAAAACATTTACCTGGGAAGTGAAAAACCCCATCAATGCCTACTCCATTGTTCCTAATGTAGGGAAGTATGTAAATTTTAAAGATACCTTCACCGGTGAAAAAGGAAAACTCGACCTCGATTACTGGGTGTTGGATTATAACCTGAATAAAGCTCAGAAACAGTTTCAGCAGGTAAAACCAATGCTTTCTGCATTTGAATATTGGTTTGGCCCTTATCCTTTTTATGAAGACTCATACAAAATTGTGGAAAGTCCGTATTTAGGGATGGAACATCAAAGTGCGGTGGCCTATGGAAATCATTTTGAGAATGGATATCTGGGAAGAGATTTGTCGGGAACTGGTGTTGGGCTGCATTGGGATTTCATCATAGTGCACGAAAGCGGGCACGAATGGTTTGCCAACAACATCACTGCTAAAGACCGTGCGGACATGTGGATCCATGAAAGCTTTACCTGCTATTCGGAAACACTATTCACCGAAAAATACATGAACAAAGCAGCCGCCGACCAATACGTACAAGGACTTCGCCACAATATACTGAATGACCGCCCCATTATCGGTACTTATGGCGTAGGCGAAGAAGGCAGTGGCGATATGTATTACAAAGGAGCCAATATGCTGCACACCATCCGACAGGTGATAAATGATGATGAAAAGTTTAGACAAATCCTTCGCGGACTGAATCGTGATTTTTACCATCAAACCGTTACCGGTGCGCAAATTGAGCAATACATCAGTAGCAAATCCGGCATTGATTTCACCACCATTTTTGACCAATATTTGAGGACCACCAAAATCCCGGTGCTTGAGTATATTCAAAAAGGTAAATCCTTTACCTTCAGGTATCAGGACGTAGTTCCTAACTTTCATCTCCCTATTAGAGTTAATAAAAATCAACTGATTTGTCCCGGCGAGAAGTGGCAAACAGTACAGCTTAAATCATCTACACCGGTTATTGTGGATGCCAATTACTATATTAATTATCAAGAACAACATCGGTGAACTATTAATTTGAAAAATCCCAAGTTCGGGAACAATTGAACGAAAAAAAATCCCCATCACACAATAATGATGGGGATTCTATTAATAACTAAAAACGATCCACACTTTACAAAATTTCGTCAATATGTCCCATGCCGGTTTTCACTGCACTTTTTACCTGATCAAATTGGCCCAGCGCCACTTTTTTCATTAACGAGGTGGCAAATCCTTTCATCTGTTCGAAGGTAATATGAGGAGGCATCGCCAACGTATCGGGATTGGTATAAATGTTGACCAAAACCGGACCAGGTGTTTCAAATGCCTGTTTTAGCACAGTTTCGGCCTGCTCCGGATCTTTGAGTTCAAGACCTTTGATGTTCATTAATTCCGCAATTTTATCGAACGGCGGATTCACCATATCGGTTTGCCAATCTACGTAACCCTGCACTTCCATTTCAAGTTTCACCATGCCCAACGAATGATTATTGAACACGAAAATTTTCACCGGATACTGATATTGCATAATTACCGCGAGATCGCCTAAAAGCATAGAAAGTCCACCATCACCACACATCGCAACAATTTGACGATCTTTGCAAGATGCAGCCGCACCAATCGACATTGGCAATGCATTCGCCATTGAACCGTGGTTGAAAGAACCTGTAAGATAGCGGGTTCCTTTGGCACGGATAAATCGTGCTGCCCAAACCGACGTCATTCCAGTATCAACCATATATACGGCATTATCAGCGGAAAGATGATCGATAAGAGTGGCGACATATTCGGGTTCTATTTTCCCGAAAGTTCCTTTTTTGGTGGCAAAATCGGAGAAATGCTTCTCATCATGACTGTAAATCTTCTTCATAGATTTTAAGAAGCTGTCGTCAGATTTTTGTTCTAATTTCGACAACAGAGCAACGGCAGTATCTTTAATATCACCTGCATATCCATAATCCACATGCGCACGACGACCAATTCTTTCAGGTTTTTCATCGATTTGAATAATGGTTTTTTTCTTGGGTAAAAATTCGGAATAGGGAAAATCGGTTCCCCACAATACCAAAACATCACAATCATTGCAGGCATCGTATCCTGATTTATTCCCCAACAAACCATTCATCCCCACAGAATAGGGGCTATCGGCACGATCAAAGAAAATTTTTCCACGAAACGAATACGCAATTGGTGCATGGGCTTTTGAAGCGAGGGCTTCAATTTCCGGAATGGCATTTTTGCAACCATGCCCACAATAAAAAGTTATTTTCTTGTTGGAATTAATCACCTGAGCCAACTCCGAAAGTTCCTGATCGGAAGGACGAAAAATCGGCTTAGTAGAGAACATTTTGGAGCCAGAAAGCACTTCTTCGGCATCAGCGGAAGCCACATCTCCGGGAAGCCCCAAAACGCCCACTCCTTTTTCATTGATCGCTGTTTGAATAACACGCTGAATCATTGTGGCATACTGTTTTGGTGTACTGGCTACATAAACGGCCTTACTGCAATCTTTGAACAAAATCGCAGGATCTGTTTCCTGAAAAAATTCGGTGGCAAATTTATCGGTGGCACAAGTACTTGCAATGGCGATCACCGGATTTCCGGAGCGATTCGCATCATAAAGTCCGTTTACCAGATGCACGTGTCCAGGTCCTGAACTACCCATACAGCAACCAATTCCATGCAATTCGGCATCCATTGAAGCAGCATAAGCAGCAGTTTCTTCGTGGCGCACATGGATCCATTCAATGGTCCCATCTCTTCTAATAGCATCATTTACAGGATTTAAGCTATCTCCCGTAATGGCATACACTCTTTTTACGCCGACTTGTTTCAGCATTTCGACCAAATGGTCCGATACATTTTTCCCCATAGGTTATCTGTTTTATTATTAATAATTTCTATCCGGTTACTTACAAATTCAGAAAAAAAAGACTCCCTTAAAATCTTTTCTTCTTGATACGGCTCAAAAAAATTTGTTCACTAATTTACGACTTTGTTCTAATACCACCCCAAAAACAATATGCGAACCGAATTCCCAGACCCACCACGATTTTGGCATTTCGGAGACTTTTCCCTGCAATCCTAATGCCGGAACCGTTGAACCATGCGTTAATGCCCAAGTGACCACTCCGGCGGTGATGCCCTGCTCGATTTTCAAATTTCTGTTGCGATTAACCAGCGAAACGTACGTAATGCCAATCACCGTTCCTAAAGCATAGTGAATACC
>MKTK01000030.1:0-50242 GCA_001898255.1 Chryseobacterium sp. 39-10
TGTGATGGATAAAGACCACACTTGGAATTTGAAACCTGGAAAACTGGGCGATGTAGCACCTTCTATTTTGAGTGTGATGGGTGTTGATATTCCTGCTGCAATGACGGGAAATGTATTGCTAAGCTAAAATTTTATGTAGAAATACAAAAAAATATTTTAATTTTAATCAGCGTAATTTTTTGCGCTGATTTTTTTTTGCAAAAACCATTAGGCGGATCATTTTTTTCGTGAGAAATAAACGCTTCTGCCGCTAAAAAACTAAAACATTGAAAACAATTGCCATCCCTTCAGTTAGCAGAATTTTGCTTTTTTTTATTGTCCTCTTTTCGGGGATATGTCATGCACAGGATCTTCAGAAAGTCATCAGTCAGTTGAAAGAAGAACTTACAAAAACCACCGACGAACAGCGCAGAGCTGTGATTTTTTCTGATCTTACTTGGTATTACTCCAGCGTTTCCATCGATTCGGCACTTGCCTATGGAAAGAAAGCCGAAAAAACAGCAGCTGACTTAGGGAATGAGAATCTGCTGTCTCAAATCTACAGTGATTTGGGCGCCGTATATTTCCGACAGAACGATTTTAAAAATTCTGAAAAAAATTATCTCAAATCCTACAAAATTCGAGAAACACTGAACAATCGGGCAGGAATGGCAAAGCTCAATAATAACCTGGCTTCCGTATATCAAAGCACCTTTCAATATAAAAAAGCGATGGAGATGTACCTGCAGGCGCTAAAGTATTTTGAAAGTACCAAGGACGAAAAAAACATCAACATTACAAAGCAAAATCTTGGATTGTTGTTTGTTGACCTTAAAAATTTTGATCAGGCAATTATTTATATTAAGGAAAGTATCGATTATTTTGAATCGCAGGAAAAATCGGTAGATAATGAGAATAAACGTTGCGAAAACTACCTGAACTTAGGTAAGGCATATCAGCAGAAGAAAGATTTTGCCAACGCACAAAAATACTATGAGAAAAGTGCCGCCATCTGTAAAAGTGTGGGAAACAAACAAGGCATAGCTTTCACCCAGAGAAATCTGGCGAATCTTAGTATCATGAAAAATAAAAAAGCCGATTCCGCTGATTTGGTGCGGCTTGAAGAATCAAAAAAAATAAGGAAAGAATTCAACTCAAAAGTAGATATGGAAAGCAACCAGCTTGATGTGGCGCAAGGATACATTACGCAGAGAAAATTTCAGGAGGCCAAAAAAGTGCTGCTGAAGGTGCTTCCTGTTTTTGTAAGTGAACAGTCGCAGGAGAACGAACTGTCGGCGTATAAGTTACTCACCACGATTTACAATGAACTTAATAATTCAGACAGTGCTGATTATTATTTTAATCGATACCTGCAAGTCAACGAAAATTTGGTGAACACGTCTGTTATTCGTCAGTCGACCGAGCTTGAAAAAAAATATCAAACGCTAAAAAAAGACAAAGAAATTCTGGAAAACCGCAGCCAAATACTTCATCGAAATATTTACATTTTTTCTCTTTTAGGTCTTTTAGCGCTTGCAGTAGGTTATTATCGCAATTATCAACATCGCCAAAAAATCAGGTTGCAAAAGGAAATCTTGCACCAGCAGGATTTGGCCACCAGAGCGGTGATGAATGCTGAGGATAATGAACGAAAACGCATGGCGTCTCACCTGCACGATGGTATAGGGCAGATGCTAACAGCGACCCACATGAATCTTATGGTTTTAGAGGAGTACAAAGATGCCGATTCCGACATGGGAGACGTAATTGGAAAAACCAAGAAAATCCTGAAAGATGCCATGGTGGAAGTGAGAACTCTTTCGCACCAAATGATGCCCAATATGCTCATCAAAAATAGTTTAAGCAATGCACTTAAAGAGCTTATAGACCAATCGAGTACGCCAAAACTCGCAGTTCATTTGCAGCTGGACGGATTAATGGATAATTTGGACGAAAACATTCAGATTGTGATGTATAGGGTTATTCAGGAGTGTATTAATAATACTTTAAAACATGCGGAAGCTACGGAAATTTTTATTCGTGTACAGCAGACAAAAACCGAAATTTTGGCCTACTTTAAAGACAATGGAAAAGGGTTTAATCCTGAAGCAACATCATCAAAATCATTTGGAATGGGGCTTGAAAATATCCGCTCCCGCATAGAATTTCTAAAAGGTCTTTTTCTTTTGAACAGCGGTGCAGGGCAAGGAACAGAAATAACCGTTAAAATTCCTCTTTAATATCATGGAAAAAAAGTATCAGCTTGCTATTGTTGACGATCATAATATCATCATGGACGGATTGGTGATGCTGTTGGGTTTTGAAAAAAGTATCGAAATCCCTAAAACGTATAATGACGGCCATCAGCTCATCGAAGAATTGCAAACCGGCGCCATAAACCCCGACATGGTTCTGCTCGATTTGATGATGCCCAAAATAAACGGATTGGAATGTTCTAAAATTTTGAAAAAAGATTTTCCTCACATTAAAATTATTATTCTTTCGATGAATTGTGATGCGAAAATTATCAATGAACTTATTAACAATATTGGGGTCGAGGGCTATTTTAATAAATCTATTTCGAGGCAGGAACTGGTGGCTGGAATTTCGCTTATTCGCGACGGCTATATTCACCTTTCCAAAGAAGCGGCCGAATGCATGGACAGTTACCGTGAAAAACTCATCCAGAATGAGCAGGTAAAACTGTCGGCACGCGAAAAAGAGATTGTGCAGTTGATGATCAATGGCTTTACCAATCGTGAAATTGCAGCAAAACTGTTTATCAGTGAAAGTACAGTGGAAACTCACCGAAAGAATATTTACCGCAAAACCGAAACCCATTCGTTGCCCAAACTCATCCAACTCGTCAATGAGCTCAATCTTTTAGAAAGCTTATAAATTGTTTTAATAACATACCTCCTGCACATTCACCATGTTGCAGGATTTTTTTTGAATAAAAATACCCTCTGGTGGGTATAGCATCACCAGATACTGCCATTACCTTTGAACCATTAACCTAAAAACTATTGTATAATGAAAATCAAAACTATTTTTGCAGTCGTTGTTTTGGCTGCTTCTGCAAAAATTTATGCGCAGCAGTCCGGAATCAATATTCTGGAAAAAGACTATGAGATTTCCCGAAAAGCCAAAAAAGGTTATTTGGGTGGAGTAGAAGCCAAAGCAAATGGTGGATTCGATATGGTGTATTTTCTGCCTTCTTCAAGGAAAAAAGTGAAAATAGAAACTTATAGTTTTGATAAAGATGCCAACCTTACCAATACCGCCAAAGACGAATGGGAGGTGGAAAAAGTAAAAAAAAGATGGAAGTTTTTTAATTTTAAAGGTGATGAATATTCAACGCAAGCCATCTCGGTGAGTTCCAACATGGGCGGGAAACTCGTTTATAAGAAACGACAAATTAAAGCAAAGTACAACTGGCTTGCAGGCGGCTATGTAAAACGAATTAAAATGCTGGATAAACAGCGCCTTGCGAACGAAAATGGTGACGAATATTTGTTTGGCGGTGCATACGAAGTGGAGCGCGATAGTGCCATTTTGGTGATGGGATATCCTGTAAACAAAACAAGTTCGGCTTTTGCCAGTATGGACCTGATGAAAGTTTCTAATGATGGTGTCATCAAAAAACTACAATCGGTTACCACAGCATCACCAATGACTCCTATTTTCTCTAAACCGTTGATGGACGACAACAGCCGCGAAGTTGATAATGACGATTTCCCGAGAGATTGGGTGTTAATTCTGGCTCCTTCCAAAGTGTTGGGAGGCAAAAATGCAGGTTCGCCTGTGCAGTTTAATTATTTACGGATTTCTCCAGAGGGACAAATTAAAGAGAATTTCACCTTCAATTCACCTTCATCCGGATATCGAATTCTCAATGCGTATGAGAAAGATGGCACGGTAACACTTTATGGTATGGGCATTAAAAAAGAAGGTAAGTTTAACGACGAAGTGCTTGGGATGACGGTTTCTCCTTCCAGCATGGATAGTGAAGAAATTGCATCCACCAAGTCTGCGGGTGGCATGTTTGGCAGCATCAACAAACTCAGCGGAATGATCTCAGGTAAAGAAGAAATGATGCCTTCCCAAGTTGCGCTAGATAACCAGCTGGACGAAAAAAAGTATGACGACTTCATCATTACAAGAATACAGAACGGAGCCGTAAACTTTGCCAAAACAACACCAATGGCGGAACTTAACCAGAAAGCCGTTGCAGGTGCCGATATGAAAAAGGCACTGGAATTTGATGGCAAAAAATTCGTTACCAACAACTTCCAGATTCTTAGTGACGGTAGCATGGTTCTTTGTGTGCAAGATTATAAACCCCAAGGAAAAGGTTTCGGTTTGCCGGGTAGCAAGATGCTCAATACCCTTGCGGGGATAAGTACATCGCGCAGCGGAACTCAGTATGACCGAATTTACAAGGGACTTTACATGCTGCATTTCAGTAAAGACGGTAGTCTCATCCGGAACTATACAGTACAGCTCGATCAGAAAAATAAAAAAGGATTCTTCAATAATTCGCCGATGACTGCGGATAATTTTCCTGCAACGAGCTATATTATAGAAAGCAAAGACGGAAAATCCCTCAATTGGGTGATGGAGATGGTGAAAGCTATTGATAAAGACACCAGTTCCAGCTCCACGATGAACTTTGATGGCTCCAGCACCAGTACAACAACAACCAGCTACTCTCCATTCTATAGCATAGAATATGGCAAACTGGATTTAGCCAATGGAAAATCTTCCGAATTCCGCACGTTGGGTGACTTGGAAAAGAAAAAATATTACCTTTACGATAAACATAACAGAATACAAATTGGCGATTATACCTATTTCTTCAGTGAAACGCCAAGCGGAGACCGACTACTGGTTTCGAGAATGAATATTAATGATTAATAAGCACAAATGATGAGCGAATTCATGACCAATTCATGTGTTTTCATTATTCATCATTGGTTTTTAGGAGTGACCGGATCTGTTTCCGGTCATTGCTAAACATCACCCGAATTATCAGTGCTTAATAATGCTTACCTTAAAAAGTAAAAAAAATAAAAGCAAACTATTCTAAAATTTAAACTAATAACGATGTCACTATACCAATGAAGAAAAATATTCATGAGATCATTTTTCTTCATCCCAAGACCGGAATGCTATTCTGGTCTTTTTAATATTGGAGAAAAAATTATGCAGCAAATGATATTTAAGTATATTTGCAGACCTATAAAAAATAAAAAGGGATGTACAATAAATTGGTAAGAATTGAAGTGATGCGGAATCTTGGTAAAGAAGTAGGAGATTTTATTTCCTCATACCTCACTCCTGTGGAAAAGATTTGGCAGCCCACCGATTTTTTGCCAGATCCTTCGCAAGATTCTTTTCGGCATGAAGTGGAAGAACTGCAAAGTTACGCGCATGACATGGGATATGATTTATTTGTAACGCTCATTGGCGACTGCATTACCGAAGAAGCGTTGCCAAGCTATGAATCTTGGATCATGGGTATCGATGGGGTAGAGCAGGAAAATAGAAGCGGCTGGTCGCAGTGGGTCCGAAGCTGGACGGCTGAGGAAAACCGTCATGGAGACTTACTCAACAAATACCTCTACCTGTGTGGCCGTGTCAATATGCGAGAGATCGAGATTACTACCCAATATCTCATCCAGGATGGTTTTGACATTGGCACTTCAATGGATCCTTACCGAAATTTTGTATATACCAGTTTTCAGGAAACGGCTACCAATGTTTCGCACCGCAGAGTAGGAACATTTGCTAAACAGAGTGGTAATGTAAAACTGGCAAAAATGTGTGGGGTTATTGCTGCTGATGAAGCGAGGCACGCAAAAGCATACAAGCATTTTGTGACCCGTATCTTTGAGCTTGATCCTTCCGAGATGATGCTCGCTTTTGAAGACATGATGAAGAAAAAGATTGTGATGCCGGCGCACCTCATGAGAGAATCTGGGCAAAAAGCTGGCGAACTGTGGGCCCATTTTTCGGATGCTGCACAGCGCGCGATGGTGTATACGGGACAAGATTATATCAATATATTGAGCGAATTGCTTAACGACTGGAAAATTGAACACATCTCAGGACTTAATGAAAAAGCCCAAAAAGCACAGGAATATCTTATGAAACTACCGGCACGGCTACAGAGAATTACCGACCGAATGGCAACACCTGATTTACCATATCAGTTCAAATGGGTAAAGTCATAAAGCTCATTTTTTAAAATATTTTTTGATAGGGTGATCGTTCAGATGACCCTTCATTTTTTATATCTTTGCACAAATCTAATTTGCCATTATGAAAAGTAACAAAAAACTAGCTATAGATTTCGACGGAACCATTGTCGATGATGCATACCCGGGCATTGGTAAGCCCAAGACTTTTGCATTCGAAACACTCAAAAAGTTGCAGTCCGAAGGATACCGATTAATTTTATGGACGTATCGCCATGGTAAAACTTTGGATGAAGCCGTGGAATTCTGCAAAAGTAAGGGTATCGATTTTTATGCGGTAAATTCGTCTTTTGAAGGCGAAGTGTATGATTCGGCAGATGCATCGAGAAAAATAGATGCCGATCTGTTTATTGATGATCGAAATCTGGGAGGATTTCCAGGTTGGGGCGAAATCTACAACATCATTAACGAAAGAATTGAGTTTCGGGTGGATGGTGGCGAAGTATTGGCCTATTCAAAAATGAAAAAAGACAAGAAAAAAGGACTTTTTTGGTAAGTAATTTCTGCAAAGTTTTTACAAAGAATGGATAAGCGATCCATGTTCATTCCATTATTGATCACCAAAATTGGTCCGTAAATATTTAAAATGATACAACTTAAAACACTCGAAGAGCTCTATCTGATGCGCGAATCTGCACAGTTGGTTTCTAAAACCCTCGGGATGCTTGCACCAGAAATTAAACCGGGAGTTACCACCAAATACCTCGATAAACTCGCCCACGATTATATTAAAGATCATGGTGCAGAACCTGCTTTTTTAGGGTATGGAGGTTTCCCTAACGCACTCTGTATGTCGCCCAATGATCAGGTTGTTCACGGCTTTCCTAACGATACGCCACTGGAAGATGGAGATATTATTTCTATTGACTGTGGAACCTATAAGAACGGATTTGTAGGCGATCATGCCTATACTTTTGAGGTGGGCGATGTTGCGCCGGAAATAAAAAAACTGCTGAAAATCACAAAAGAATCGTTGTATAAAGGAATCGAACAATGCGTCCGTGGCAAAAGAGTGGGCGATATTTCCCATGCAATTCAGTCTTATTGCGAGAAAGAAGGTTACGGCGTGGTCCGTGAATTGGTGGGACATGGAGTAGGAAGAGTGATGCATGAAGATCCGCAAGTTCCCAATTATGGAAGGCAGGGGAGCGGAAAAGTTTTGAAAGATGGTATTTGTCTCGCCATCGAACCCATGATCAATCTGGGAACCGAAAAAGTGAAGTTTCATAATGATGGATGGACGGTGACTACTTTGGATAACAAAGCGTCTGCTCATTTTGAACATGATGTCACAATTATAAATGGTAAACCAGTTTTGCTCTCTACCTATCAATACATTTACGATGCTCTTGGTATTAAGAGTAATGAGGAAGAGGCCTTTCAATATAACTGGTAAACATTGAAAAAACTCGCCAAATTTCTCCTCAATAAAATTCCGAGACCAGCACTCATCAGCATGAGTATTTTCCTGCGTCCTCTTACGTATTTGTTCTTTAAAGGAGATCAGTTTCATGACCCGATTGATGGTAAATCGTATCGTAAATTTTTGCCATATGGTTATGGTAAACAGCGTGAAAATGCGCTTTCACCGGGAACATTAAGTTTGGAACGACACCGGCAAATGTGGTTGTATCTGCAAAATGAAACCACTTTTTTCACCCAACCTTACAGTGTTTTGCACATTGCGCCAGAACAAGAGTTTTTACGTAGATTCAAGAAAATGAAGAATCTGCATTATATTTCTGCCGATCTTTTTTCGCCCATTGTTGATGTAAAAGCCGATCTGTTGGATCTTCCTTTTGATGATGAAAGTTTTGATGTCGTTTTCTGTAACCACGTATTAGAACATATAGAAGATGACCAAAAAGCGATGAGTGAACTTTATCGTGTGATGCGAAAAGGAGGATGGGGCATTTTTCAGGTGCCCATGAAGCCGTCGCTGGAAAGGACTTATGAAGACTTTACCATCCAGGATCCTCAAGAGAGACAAAAACATTTTGGACAGTACGATCACGTTCGATGGTATGGAATGGATTATTTTGATCGGCTGAGGAATGCAGGTTTCGAAACCGATGCCAATTATTACTCCAAGCAATTTTCGGCCGCCGACATTAAAAAATGGGGCTTAATGGAGAATGAGATTCTTCCCTTGGTTCGCAAAAATTCGTAAACTTTAATTCCTATCTTTGTACTTTAAGACCGTGTCCACTGTTTCGCACGGCTCATCACCAATTATTGAATGATTAAAAATGCATAAAGCAGGTTTTGTAAATATAGTGGGGAAACCCAACGCCGGAAAATCAACACTCCTGAATAAGCTGATGGGAGAGAAGTTGGCCATTGTCACCCAAAAAGCACAAACAACAAGACACCGTATTTTCGGTATTTATAATGAGGATGATTTGCAAATCGTCTTCTCTGATACGCCGGGTGTGCTAGATCCCAAATATGGACTACAGGAAAAAATGATGGATTTTGTGAAAGATTCTTTGCAAGATGCCGACGTTTTCTTGTTTATCGTTGATATTTTGGACAAGACCGAGCCGTTCGAATTTTTAGTGGATAAGCTCAATAAGATTCCTGTTCCTGTGCTTATTTTGGTGAATAAGATTGATGAATCTAATCAGGAAGATTTAGAAAAAACAATGGAGTTGTGGAACGAAAGAATTCCCAAAGCGGAGATTTTGCCTATTTCTGCTCTTAAAGGATTCAATACGGAGGTTATATTACCCAAGATAAAATCGCTGTTACCAGAAAATCCGCCTTATTACGATAAAGATCAGTTTACCGATAAGTCCGAACGGTTTTTTGTAAACGAAACCATTCGCGAGAAAATTCTGCTCAATTATGAAAAAGAAATTCCATATTCGGTGGAAGTAGTCACCGAGCAGTTTAAAGAAAAAGAGGGTATTATCTTTATAGATTCCATTATTTATGTTGAAAGAGAAACCCAAAAAGGAATTATTATCGGGCATAAAGGAGATGCCATCAAAAAAGTGGGAACTGAAGCCCGTATCGATCTTGAGCAGTTTTTTTCTAAAAAAATCCATCTTAATCTATTTGTAAAAGTTAAAAAAGACTGGCGCAAAAACGAACGCGATCTGAAAAATTTTGGATATCGCTAAATGAAAATGCCCAAACTTCCCATTATGTAAGGGAATTTTACTAATTTTGAAGGAAATATTAAAGAGAATGAATTATTTTACTTCTACTAAAACAAATCCTTATATTGTGGATATAGTGCTATTGTTGGTACGTGTTTTTGTTGGTTTTGCAATGCTTTCTCACGGTTATCCCAAATTGCAGCAGTTGCTGTCAGGAAACGAAATTGCTTTTTTCGATTTTCTCGGGATGGGTCCTAAGATTTCGTTAATTATTACTGTATTTGCGGAATTTGTATGTTCTATATTTCTGATTTTAGGACTTTTCACAAGACCTGCATTATTCTTTCTTATCGTTACCATGGCCGTTGCTGGTTTGGTTGTGCACAGCACCGATGAATTTGCCAAGCAGGAATTGAGTTTATTATACCTGTGTGTTTACCTTGTATTGTTTGCTTTTGGTCCTGGGAAGTTTTCCATTGATGGAATGATCAGCAAGAGAAGGGAATCTCGCTGGTAGAATTGAGCACTGAAAATTAGTTTTATTTATAACTGTAAAATATGCTATTTAACATAATATAAATTATAGGAAAATAGTGGTTTCTGGAGTTGAAGTGCATGACTGTCGCAATACAATTGCAAATTCATACATAGCGGTTTTGCTTTAATGTCTGCTTGTGTTTCAGAAGCTATTGCCAATGGAAAGAAACTGTCCATTCCCATCTCAAAAGTTCATAAATCTTTTTCATTACAATTGAATATGATTGTTCACAAAAAGACTGCAGCCGGTTCGCAGCTTCTTTATCACAACTGAATGTTGATCTTTTAATTCATTGCTTTTTACTGCATCAAATTATTAAGAAAAACATACAGTGGATTCTCAGCGATTAGGATTGTTGCGTACAACTGCATTCTTTGAAAGAATTAATTTGTACAGAACATTCATTTATACAACTTTTAAATAGTTCAGGGTATTCCTAAAAATGTTACTATCAAGTTTTGTTTAGCAATCAAAAAGTACATTCTGGCTGTAACCAAAAAATTAGAATTGTAATCATAAAAATATGGTAATCTTTACGATCAAATTCTATTTAACATAATATAGGAACACTTCCTACAATTCAAAAAATATTCACTAATTTTATGGGATTCAAAAAATCATTGTATTTATGAAAAACATTATCTACAGCGCTATTGTTATGATGGTACTCATCAGTTGCCAAAAAAAGCCGGAGGTGTTACCAACAGCTCCACCCGATTCCACCGCAGTTTCGGATACTCATCAACCGATAGAATCTACTTCCCTTCAAACCTGTTATGTGGGAAATACCGGTAAAGACTCTGTATTTGTTTCAATTGATGATAATTTAGGAACAATTGTCGGTAAATTACGATACAAGAATTTCGAGAAAGACAGTTCTTTTGGCGATTTGGTAGGTATTAAAAGTGGTGACACCCTTAAACTTAATTACACCTTTAAATCCGAAGGAACAACCTCACAAAGAGAGATTTATTTTCTTCAGAGTAAAGGCGAGATTAGCGAAGGAATTGGCGATCATACTGCCAACGGTGGCGCCTATTCCGATTATAAAAAAATAAAATATGAAGGTGGCCATCAGCTGAAAGCCGTAGATTGTAAGGCAATTGACAAACAATTGAAGGACGTCAAGTAGCATACAGTATTGAACCAATTAAGCAGCCCTGATGAGCTGCTTAATTGTTATCCATTTGAAAAACAGTTCTATAAAATAACGGTCTGAATCGAATGAGCCGGAGCAGCCAATTTAGCCGCTTGTCCTTCAATCCAAAGATTTACATCAATATCTTTTTCAGAATCGTTCATGATAACGGTAACCAATTCACCATTCTCGTTCATAAAACTTGTGGAGACGATATCCGCCCGATTTGATGAGTTCCCGATGCGGCTTGCATTTTTTCTGATGTATTTTGATGCTTGTGCTATGTAATAGTATTCGTACGTATAATGAACTTCTCCTGTTTTTGTATCTGCGATGATGGGTGCAAAACAGAAATTTCCAACATGATTAGGACCGCCCGTTTCATCTAACAGAACATTCCAATCAGTCCATAAAGCAGTGCCTTGGTTGAAATCATTCAACATATTTTTGCCATAAAGTTCGCCCAGAGAAACATCATAAATTTGCTTCATATCAAACTTTTCTTTACATCCTTCGGTAAAAGCCAAAAACATATTTGGAAAAGCACGTTGGGTTTCTCCAAGATTATCAAATAATTGGTTCTTATTGTTCCATATTTCATACCAATGGTAGCCGATGCCGTGTGCATATTTAGCGGTTTCAGGATCCTGAAGTGTTGTGGTGGCTCGCTGATAAATTAAGTCTCGGTTATGATCCCAGATAATCACTTTTTTATCCTTATAACCGTTCTTCCATAATGTGGGGCCTAGATTATTTTTCAAAAATGCGCCTTCTTCTTCCGCGGTATAAATACAGGATTCCCAAGTTTGTGTTGCCATTGGTTCATTCTGGATGGTAAGTCCCCACACAGGAATACCGCGTTTTTCGTATTCTTTTATAAATTTTACATAGTACTCCGCCCATGGCTGATAGTATTGGTTCTCGAGACGTCCGCCACGCAACATATTTTTGTTGGATTTCATCCACGAAGGCGGACTCCACGGAGAGAAATAGAAAGTAAAATCTTTACCAATTCTCTCTTGGGCGGCTTTTATCATAGGGATTTTGAACTTTTCGTCGTGCGCAACTGAAAACGATTTTAATGAAACATCTCCATCATTTACATAGGTGTAAGAATCGCTGGAGAAGTCGCAAGAATTCATATTTGTACGTACAACGGTATATCCCAAACCCTCCTTTCCGTAGTAGGCATTAAGAATTTCCTGCTGTTTTGCTTTAGGCATCTTGTAGAGGGTCTCGGCAGCTGCATCAGTTATTGCCCCTCCAAATCCGATCAGTTTCTGGTATTTAAAATCTGGATCAACAAAAACACAGGCATCAGTCTCTTTGGGCTGGTCTAATTTTAAGAACTGTACGGTTCCTTTGTCCGCAAGTTTATCGCCTTTTGCAGCATGAGTTAAAACAACTTTTGCTGTTTTTTTTGTGTTATTTTTCCAATAATTCTGAGCATTGCCAAGGGTTACCGTCCCTAAAAGTAAACTTAAAATGATGTGCTTTTTCATAATGTATTCGTAATAATCATGTTTTGTTTAATGTATTTTAATGTAGAGTATCTATGATATCTGACTAATTCTTTTTAACCTTTATTGAGTGGAGAAGTCTTGAAACCATTGAATTCAGAGTAGTTTTCAAAACTTAATCACTATCAACGGGAAATACTATATTTCACGTCCGCTGTAACTGTTTTATGCTTATCTGTTCTAAATGGTGAAACTGGTAAACCATCAGTACTAAAGAGATTGAGCTCTGAGTTGTCTCCTTTCCAACCATAGCGTACCGATTTTGGTTCTGGAACTTCTTTGCTGTAAACGCTAATTTTATTTCCATTGATCTCCGCTGAAGCAGCATGAAATACACGATCATCTCCTGCAATTTCAAAACCGCGCAGCGCTTTTCCATCTTGTGAAACCAAGGAAACCGATGGTGTAAATGAGATGACAATTTTTCCATTTGCAATTTTATCATCCTTAAAAGTTGGACTCACTTTTCCTGTATTTAAGGCGAGAAAAGCGAGGCGCTCTCCTACTGTTTTCTTATTTCTGGGGTGTATGTCTTCTGCATTGCCAATATCGGTGGTTACAACCATTCCTGTATTTTTCAGTTGAAGTGTGTTGGTTTGTGCTTCTCGCAATTCAGCCCAAGCACTTCCTTCGTTGCTGTTGTTTCCTTTAGTTCTGAAAGTGGACAGCTGAACATAGTAAAAGGGAGTGTTTTCGCCAAAGCGCTCTCTCCAACTGTTTATTAATAGAGGAAAAGCTTTGTTATACTGATACGCCCTTTCTTCATTAGATTCGCCCTGATACCAAATAATTCCCTTAATGGCATACTGCTCTATCGGATAAATCATTGCGTTGTAAATTAGGGACGGAAACTCGTTTTGATCGATACTATCGAAAATTTTCTCAACGGCAAACTTCCATTTTCCAGCAAGCGGAATATCGCGGGCTGAAGTTTTCAGGAAAAGTTCAGCAGGTTCACTCCAGAAACCTCCTCCTCCACCGGTATCTTTCACTTTTACCGTAATTACATTGGCTCCGGGTTTCAAAAACTTTGCAGGAATTGTATAAATTCTGTCATCCGACCATTGATTCATTTGTCCCACCTGAACTCCGTTAATGTAGGTTGTGTCTTCATCATCAATTTTACCTAAATGAAGAATTACTTCCCCTTGCAGATCAGCTTCTGTGAGAGTAATGGTTTTTCTAAACCAAACAATTCCGTCAAGAGCTGTATATCCCTGATTTTCCCACGGTTTAGGAATTTCCATTTCCGGAAGTGGCGCGTCTGAAAAGGCAGGATCATTGAATTTTTTCTCATCAAAACTACCGATCTTAGTTTGTGTAAGTTTCTCAATGAAAGCTTTCTTTTCTGCTATATTCTTTTGCTGAAGTTCTTCGATACTGATTTTCGGCATGTTGGCTATCATACTTTTGTATTCATCAGAATGTTCAAATGCATCTCTGGGAATCCATGTTTCTATAACAGTTCCGCCCCACGAAGAATTGATGATACCAATAGGAACCCCCGTCTTTTGGTAAAGTTCTTTAGCAAAAAAATAAGCAACTGCGGAAAAATCTGCTACGGTATTAGTATCTGCAACTTTCCAACTCGTTTCCGAAATATTACTTTGGGGCAGAGAGTTGATCTTCTTCTCTATTTTAATTTGCCTGATCAGCGGAAAATTTTTCTGTTTTTTCTCTGCATCAAATCCATCTGCGGAACCTAGATTCCACTCCATATTACTTTGCCCACTTGCCAGCCAAACATCACCAACAAGCACATTGCTGAAATGTATTGTATTCTCGCCAGCGACAGTAAGTTGATAGGGACCGCCAGCTTTTTCCCCATCAAGGTTAATTTTCCACTTCCCATTTTGGTCTGCAATTGTTTCCTTTTTCTGATTTTTAAAGGTGACCGTTATTTTCTCCTGAGCCGATGCAATACCCCAGATCGGAATCTTGCTTTCTCTCTGCAAAACCATATTATCGGAGAATATGTAAGGCAGAGAAACCTTCGCCAATAATAAATTTGCACACATCAACATCGAAAAGATGATATATTTTTTCATTTTAAATTTTATTTTGGTAAGATGAATGTACCCACCGAATAGCCGGGAATAGTTGCACTTCCCACTTTGCCGTTGTACCTTATTGCAAAGTTATGCTCATTAGGTTGATCGTTCATCATAATGATCGTAATTTTCCCGTCTGGTCTTACAAATGCTACATTTTCCACTCCGTTTTCAGAGGTCGATTTTATGCGTTTTGATCCTGCAGTAACAAATTTTGAAGCATGGGCAATAATGAAATATCCTACATTGCGATTGACGGTTCCGTTTTGTGCAATGGTAAGTGCTCCTTTGCACTCCGTGCAGCCACCTGGTGTATGTGGATGATAGTTTTCATCGTTGGCCAAATTCCATTCAAGGGCTGTTTTGCTCCAATTTTTCATGCTTCCGATCATGACATTTTTAACGTGCCACATCAAATCTCCCTGGAAATCTGATTGTGCGCCTGTCCACTGTTCTGTAAAATAAAGATTTTTATCGGGATGAGCATTATGGACGGTTGATAGTGCCGAGATGTCGCCTTCGTAAAGATGAAATGCTGATCCGTCTACAAATTTCCTGGTTTCCGGATCATTAAGAATGGAAATTGGATATTCCGGTTTGTTGCAATTATGATCGTACAATACAATTTTAGTTTGAATTTTATTTTGCTGAAAAGCCGGTCCTAAATTATTCTTGATAAAAGCTGCCTGCTGCTCTGCCAACATAAGCATGCTGGGATTATTCCCGGGATGAAGCGGCTCATTTTGCGGAGTAATGGCATCAATGTTAATCCCGTTCTGTGCCATTCCTTGGATGTACTTCACAAAATATTGTGCATAGACACTGTAAAACTCTGGTTTCAGACTTCCTCCTATAGAGCTTCCATTATCTTTCATCCATACAGGTGGTGACCATGGCGTTGCAATAATTTTAATTTGAGGATTAATTTGAAGAATTTTCTTGAGCATCTCAATAAGTGCTTCATCTTTTTTCAGCGTGAAATGTACAAGTTCAGGATCGGTTTCTCCTGCCGCCAAATCATTATAGGAAAACACTTCTCTGTCAAGATCGGATGCTCCCATGCTGATTCGCAGGTAAGAAATCCCAATGGATGTTGTGCTGTTGCCAAATAATTCCTGTAGTAAACTATTCTTTTGTGCCTCCGGAAGACGGTTGATCACCTCAACACTTCCGCCGGTTAATGTATATCCGAAGCCGTCTACAGTTTGATAGGTCTCCGCAGGATATAATTCAATCAAGCTGCTCCCCACATTTCCAGAACTTCTAAAGCTGATTGGATTTTGCTGTTGAAATAAGGTTTTTTGATCTGCAGTGGTAAGCCAAAATTCTGCTTTTTTTGCTTCTGAACTCGAATTGTTTTCGGCCTCTGTTCTACTGCCACATTGGGTAAAAGACAGAAGTACTGTACCGTAGAGTACAGCACTTCTGAAAAAAGTCCCTAAAATTTTAAGTTTATTAATCATTTAGTATCCTGCGTTTTGGGTAAGATTTGGGTTGTTATCTCTCTGAGATTGAGGAATAGGCCAAATTAACCTTTGTTCTGTCAGATTATTCACGTAACTCAATTGTTTACCTTTCCCGTCTGTTCTTGCTTTGATAACCTCCAATGCTTTGCCGGTTCTCTTAAGATCAAACCAACGTTGACCTTCAAAAGCGAGTTCCAAAAGGCGTTCTTTCAAAACTTTGTTGATACCGTCATCTTTGCCTGTAATGGCTGCAACATTAGGTAGCCCAACACGGTTTCTTACCTGGTTGATCAAAGCTTCAGCATCAGCAAATTCGTTAAGGTTTACTTTAGCTTCTGCTTTCAGCAATAGCAAATCAGCATATCGCAGAATATAGGTGTGTTGCGTTCCGTCTTGTATTCTTTGCTTATAGGCAAAGGGATAGTGGTTTTTATCTGTCCAGTACGTATCACTAACGCCTACATCGAATTTGATGCTATTTGCTTTTCTGATGTTATCGCTTTGCGCATCAAAAGCATTTACCAAGTCGTGTGTTGGCAAATTAAACCGTTGCCATCCGTCACCAATAAACATTCCTGTTCCCCACCACCAGATGTTGCTCGCGTCCGCATTGATTTCCAGGATGGATTCTGCATTGGCGTTATGGTTTCCGTCGAACAACTGGTTGTAATCTGCCAGCAAGCTATATTGGCCGGCCAATTGGTCAACATACTGCACCACCTTTGCATAATCCGGATTTGGTTTTGTGGCGTATACTTTTGCTAGCAGTGCCAATGCTACTCCTTTGGTTGCCCGGTACTTGCTGACCGATGAGGCCGGAGCTGCCGGTAAAGCACCTTCCAAATCTGAAATAATGAACGAGTAAACCCCTTCTGTAGGCCTTCTTGTCGGATACACCTGACTATACACTTCATCAAAATTACTTGATGTAACACCGATAACCGCCTTGGTAACTATCGGGATATCTCCCCACAATTGCACTGCGTGGAAATAGTACAATGCTCTGACAATCGCGGCCTCTGCCTTCATTTCGGCTTTACGTTGTACTGTAAGTGCCGGATCTGGAATATTATCTACATAATTAAGGATTTTATTACAGTTGTTGATGAGCTCATAAATTGCAGCCCAATTTCTTTTAACATTCCCATTGGTAGTCAATATTCTATATTCTGCTTGTTGTCTGTTATCCTGATTATCTCCGCTTACATAGGCCTCATCTGTCTGCATACTGCCGTTAGCAAAATAATCCAATTGCCAGTAATTAGAATGTCCAAATCCAGGGCCCACATACATTGCTTTCATTAAGTCTTCTGCCTCCGAAACTTTGGTGTAAGGTGTATCGCTGAGTTCTACAGCATTGTCTGTGATGGGTTCTGTATTTAGATAATCTGAGCAGGAAATGGCTCCGAAACTAAGACCAGCTCCCAACAATACGTAGTATATACTTTTATTTAGTGTCATGATTGATAAATTTTGATAATTAGAAGTTAGCTTTTAATCCGAAAATGAATGTTCTTACCTGAGGATAAGTTCCATAGTCTATACCTAGAACACCGTTTGTAGAAGCAAAAGCGTTTACTTCCGGATCAAATCCTGAATAATTGGTCCAGGTATATAGATTTTGTCCGGTTACATACAAGTTTAGTTTGCTCACTCCTCTGAACGGCTTGTTGAAATTGTATCCCAAAGTAACACTTTTCAGTTTGATAAACGAACCGTCTTCAATAAATCTGTCGGAAACCAATTTCGCATTTTCCGCTTTTGCTCTTGGTACATCTGTAATATCACCGGCTTTCATCCATCTGTTCAGCACTCTTGTGGATTGGTTTTTGTGATCGTC
Organism: Chryseobacterium sp. 39-10; assembly: GCA_001898255.1. Classification (GTDB taxonomy): domain Bacteria; phylum Bacteroidota; class Bacteroidia; order Flavobacteriales; family Weeksellaceae; genus Kaistella. The sequence continues at coordinate 17,897 of MKTK01000030.1, forward strand.
CATCATCTCCAATTCAAAACGGGAAGCGTTGAAAATGTCGTTTCCTTTCGATCCTGTAATCAGCATATCCATATACCAATTTTTGTAGGTGAAATTGTTGGTAAATCCAAATGTAAAATCAGGATTTGGATTTCCCATGAAAGTTCTATCGCCGGCACTTAGTTTCCCGTCGCCATCCAAGTCTTTGTAGATGATATTTCCCGTAGTAGGATCTACTCCCTCAAAGTGATACCCGAAAAAGCTACTAATGGGATGTCCTGCAGTAAACCTTACAAGATTGCCCGCACTCGGTATTTCAGCTTTGTCAATATTCGGCATGTACTTTAATTCCAACACTTCACTTTTGTTGAATGAAATATTAAAATTGGTATTCCACGTGAAATCCGAGTTTTTGAAGTTAACGGTATTAAGAGTAAATTCCATCCCTTTGTTTTCCATAGAACCTACATTTCTCAGGATATTTCCAATGGATCCCATTTCAATTGGCATAATCAGATCATCGGTTTTTCTTTTATAGAAATCTGCTGTCAACTTGATTCTGTTATTTGCGAATCCTAGATCTACCCCGAAGTTGGTGTCCGTCGTCACTTCCCAGGTAATATCGCTTCCCCATTGATAGGTAGACTTAGTGCCACCTACTTTATTAAGTCTTTCTAAATTGTAGTGGGCGTAAGCCGGTATTCCAGAAGCATTACCTGTTTTTCCCCAACCCCCTCTGATTTTAAGTTCGGATAAGGTGCTGTTTCCTTTCAGGAAGTTTTCGTTAGAAATATTCCAAGACGCAGAAACACCTGGGAAGAATCCCCATTTTTTGCCAGGAACTAATGCCGAGCTTCCATTTTCACGGAATACGGCCATCACGGTGTATTTATTGGCTAAGGTATAAACTGCCCTTCCAAAGAAAGATAATTCTCTTAGTATTTCTTTTCTATAAATCTCCCCGTGGGAAGGGTTGGTTGCATCATAGACAAACGAAGACTGGAAAGGATCTGCAAACTGGCTTCCCCAATAATACTGTCCGTCGTTTTTACGTTCGTGCATCTGGAAACCTCCTAATACTCCTAAGTCATGGGCACCGGATTTAAGGGTGTAATTCAATGTATTTTCAAAGTTGAAATCCTGAAAGCTCAATTCTGTTTTAGAACCGCTTCCTTTCTGCTGTCTTCCCCACTCGGAACGGTAGGGATCCAAAAATTTGTCGTTAACAGAGCTGATATAATCTAAGGAAGCGCTGGATTTCCAAACAAGATTTTTAAGAAAACTAACCTCTATTCCCAAATTGGACAAGAATCTTTGGTTTTGAGTCTTATCTGATTCTCTGTTCATAAATGATACTGGATTTTCCCAGCCACCAGTAAAAGGATTCAGTGCAAATTGTCCGTCTTTGTATCCATTAGAATAGGAGCCGTCTGCCTCTGTTGGCCTTATTTTTACCTGGCTCCCATACGCCGGCATAAAAGTAGGCGTCGTCAATGCAGATAAAATAACACCACCCTGTGCACCTGCATTATTATCCGCTGTATTGTGCATATTACTGTTGATGTAATTCAAACTGGACGTTACCTTCAGCCAGCTGGTAATTGTGGCATCAATATTTGCTTTTGCAGAAACTCTGCGGAAATCAGAGGGAGAAACAATACCCTCTACTCCCTGATAGCCCAGTGCAGTATAAGCTTTTACTTTTTCATTGCCAAAAGCGTAGTTCACATTATAATTCTGATCAAATCCTGTGCGGTACACCTCTTTTTTCCAATCGGTATTGATTCCGGCATACATTGGATCATTGATTGTCGTTAGCCAGGCAGGATTGATTTCTGCTATTAAAGCTTTGTATTGCTCTGCATTAAGAACATCTACATTATCTACTTTATTGGAGATCCCCCAGTATGCGTTAAAGTTTAGCTGAGGTTTGTTGGCCTTTGCTCTTTTAGTCGTTATAATAACAACACCCGAAGAGCCGTTGATACCATATATAGCCGCAGAAGTAGCATCTTTCAGGATTGTCATATCCACAATATCGTCTGTGTTGATCCCGCTTATGTCGAAAGTTTGGATGCCATCCACTACATACAGAGGATTCACTCCCGAGGTAATAGAGTTGTTGCCTCGGATTTTAACATTCAACGATTGTCCCGGTTTTCCGGAATTTTGGATTACTGATACACCTGCCGCGTTACCTTGCAACGCCTGAGCTACGTTGTAAATTGGCCGATCTTCAAATACATCGGCTTTAATGTTTTCGATAGCACTGGTCAGGTTCTTCTTTTTTACCGAGCCATAACCAATTAATACGATTTCATCAATTCTTTTTTCTTTGGTTAGCGTATCACGCGCTGTTTGTGCCTGAAAGCTTGCCGCAAAATAAAGAACTGCAATTAGGCCTAAGCCACTTTTTGTTTTCATGTTATATAAAATATATGTTTGTCTCACTTTGAGACAATAAATATATTAATTATTTGTTAACAAAAAATATTTTTTTCAAGTTCTTCAATTTCTGTTTATTTACGTAGGTTTGCAGGAATAATTTTACAGAACAGCTCTAAAAACATTAACTATAGTTTAACTAAAATGTGATGCCAACAACCCAAACTGTCATAAAATTTCATCCTTTTCAATTATCCTTTCTTGTTTTTTCGATGTTGCTGAACTGTATGGGGATTATTATTTTGCAATATTCCGACTCTGCAATATCCTATAGTAAACTGGGGAATTTGGAATTTTTTAAGGATATTCCTATAGCACTAACTTCTCTTGTATGTGTAAGTTTTATTAACAGATTTGGAAGTAAAAATGCCCTAAAGTGGGCGCTATTTACTGTAGTATTATGCAGCATTCTTATCCCTTTTGTTAATGAATTTTGGTTTCTTAAAATTTGGTTTGTCCTCATTGGAGTTTCTTTTTCAATCGCTAAAATTTCTATTTTTGGTTTAATACGCAATAATGTGCATGGAGAAAACGAACTGTCAAAAGTGATGAATCGTGTGGAAGCTTCTTTTATGATTGGTATATGCTGTGTCAATCTGCTTTTTGGCTCATTGCTCAACAGTGCTTACAGCGATTACTGGAAATTTGGTTTTTGGCTGATCGCCATTGTTGCCCTACTCGCCATTATTGAGTTAAATAAGATTCATTATAAAGAAGTAAAATCAGCGAATATTACTAGTTTCAAATATTTTGGCGATTTCATCAACTATCGAAATCTTGTTTTTGTAGTTATTCTCTTTTCAATTGTTTTTGTGGAGCAATGTCTCAATTCGTGGTTGCCAACTTTTTATAAAAAACATCTGGGTGTTAACTCGTTCTATGCATTACAATCGACAGCATTTCTTGCATTGTTCTCATTCGTGGGCAGAATTATCACCAGTAAAATTATTCAAAAGTTCTCCGCACAGAAGTATGTTTTATTTTGTCTTACTTTCCTCATGCTCCTTATTGTCGTAGGTCACATCTTGATAAACTCCCCATCTCAGAATTCTTTTCCTTATTTAATGATTATTTTTCCTTTACTGGGATTGTTCTTGTCACCACTCTATCCGCTCTATAATTCCAGATTTTTAATCAATGTGAGCCAAGAGAAAATCAATATGATCACCTCATTAATTGTTATTGTTTCTGGTTTGGGAAGTTCGTCCGGTTCCCTCGCTATGTCCTATATTTTTCAGTGGGGGGCATATCCGTATTTTCTCATGCTCATCATGGTTCCCTTAGTTGTTGTTTTTTTAATAACACTAACATTTTTACAAAAACTAATTTTGAGATAATAATATTTCTTATTTTTGAAAACAATGAAGATAGATGATTCAAAAAATAAGCAGAGCTTAAATGAGCTGATTGATACAAAAAACTTTGTAGCACATATTTCCGTGGATTGTGTTATTTTTGGATTTGATAAAGAGAACAAAAAACTCAAGATTCTTCTCCTCAAATACCACGATTTAGACCTATGGTCATTGCCGGGGGGATTTGTATTTAATGACGAAGACCTAAGGCAAGCTGCTTCAAGAGTTTTGTATGAGCGTACCCACTTACAAGATATTTTCCTGGATCAGTTCCATACTTTTGGCAAGATTACCCGAACCGAAAATAATGTTCACCAGATTTTGTTAAGAAACAAGGGCATAGAAGTATCTAAAGACCACTGGATTTTCCAGCGTTTTGTAACGGTAGGATATTGTAGTCTTATCGATTATTCTTTGGTACAGACCTTCCCAGATTCATTTAATGAAACTTGCGATTGGTTTTATGTTGACCAATTGCCTAAAATGGCTTTTGATCATGAAAGAATCATTGCAGTTGGTCTTAAGCATTTGAGGAAAAATCTTGATACTCAGATTGTTGCCTATAACCTTCTTCCCGAAAAATTTACCATGAACGATTTACAGTGTCTTTATGAAATTGTGCTGAATGAAAAATTCAGAAGAAATAATTTTCAGCGTAAGATTCTTGGTCTCAATACTTTACAACGGCTGGAAAAATTATACGATGGGTCTGCTAACAAAGCGCCTTATCTATATAAATTCTCCGATATACAAAAGGAAGATCTCACAGAAGAATAATCTCCTATTTTTTAAAAACCCTAACTATAAAAATTTCAAAAACATGTCCTATTATCCCCTTTCAACCATCCCAGATTATTACGCAATGGATGAGCTTCTAACCGATGAACACAAGTTAATCCGGCAATCTGTGAGAGATTGGGTAGAAAGTTTCGTGATGCCCAAAATCGATGAAGCTGCACAACATCATCACGAAATTCCTGATTTGATGAGAGAGCTTGGCAAAATAGGAGCATTAGGACCTTATATTCCTCAGGAATATGGCGGTTCTGGGTTGGATCAGATTTCCTACGGGATCATTATGCAGGAATTAGAAAGAGGCGATTCTGCCGTGCGATCGGCAGCTTCTGTGCAAAGTTCTCTTGTGATGTTTCCGATCAATGAATTCGGTTCCGAAGAACAAAAAAGGAAGTTTCTACCCATTTTAGCAAGTGGTGAAATGATCGGTGCTTTTGGGCTCACCGAACCCAATCATGGTTCCGATCCCAGTTCCATGGAGACACATTTCGAAGACCGAGGCGACCATTATTTACTGAACGGTGCAAAAATGTGGATCACCAATGCGCCCCTCTGCCACATTGCGGTGGTTTGGGCAAAAAATGAACAGGGAAAAGTGCAAGGACTTATCGTGGAACGCGATTTCGAGGGCTTTACTACGCCGGAAACCCGAAACAAATGGTCGTTGCGGGCCTCTAAAACAGGCGAACTTGTTTTCAGTAATGTAAAAGTTCCGAAGGAAAACCTGTTGCCAAATGTTGTGGGTCTCAAAGGGCCTTTATCTTGCCTCAACTCCGCCCGTTATGGCATTTCCTGGGGTGTGATTGGTGCCGCCATCGATTGTTTCTGTACCGCGGTGCAATATGCCAAAGAAAGAAAACAGTTTGGCAAACCGATCGCTTCTTTCCAGCTTCAGCAGAAGAAACTGGCCGAATTTTTAACCGAAATTACCAAAGCACAGTTGCTGTGTTGGCAATTGGGCAACCTGAAGAATGCCCATAAAGCAACACCCGCGCAAATCTCCATGGCGAAAAGAAATAATGTAAAAATGGCGATTGATATTGCAAGAGAATCCCGTCAAATTCTCGGTGGCATGGGTATTATGGGCGAGTTTCCAATGATGAGGCACGCCGCTAATTTAGAATCAGTCATCACCTATGAAGGCACGCACGACATCCATTTACTGATTACCGGTTTGGATATTACAGGGATCAACGCTTTCTAAATCATAAGAACTTCGGGAATTTTTTCCGAAGTTTTTTTATGCATCCCAGTGCTGATGGATTTTTTCTTCAAACGGAATGGAAGGATCAAGGATTTCTTTGATTACGTTTCCGACAGATTTCATGGGAATTTGAAGCAGCTCAAGATTAATATTGTTTTCACCAAAAACAGACAGTTGCTGAACTCCTTTATTGACTTCAGCAAAACTTAGAATGCCACATTGCAGGTTTTGGTTGGGAAAACGCTTCTGCACAAGAACTGAGTAGGCGTAGATACACAATTGCATCGCCTGTTTATAATCATCACGAAAAAACAAGTTTTCAGTTTTTTCAATATCTTCCTCCTTTTTTGGGGTGGAAATGGACAGGTTTTTGGTTCGAGCTGTTTTGTAATCAATTATGCGTAAAGTGCCATTCAGTCGGTCGATACGGTCGATAAAGCCGTAAAAATTTACCTTTTCACCGGTTTCTTCATTCAATAAAAACGGAATTCCTTCAAAGTTGCCTTCCACATCAAGAATCTCTAAGGTATTGCCTCGTTCCAGCAGCTTTTTGTCGTACTCCAACATTTGATGTACTACCCTTTGGGCAATTGATTTGTGAATGAAATTCATGCCACGCTCATAGAATTCGGGCTGAAAATGAAGTACGAGAATTGCTTCGTTAATCACTTCATTTACTGCTTCTGTTGAATAATGTAAGTCTTTAACTTGTAATGGTTTGCCAACCAGTTTTTCATAAATTCGTTGAAGGGCTAAATGGACGAGCTGTCCGTAACTTCTTTGCGAAAGTTCTTCTTCAATTTCATTGCCTTCTCTGGTGCCCAAAATCTTGTTGAGGTAAAAACTGATCGGATCATAAATATAACTCGTCAGGTGTGATGCAGAAACCCTCTCTTTCCAAAGTTCAAGCTTTTCCAAAACCGATGCTGTCTTCGGAATAGTCATTAACTGTTGCTGGATAGGATCCGAGGAACTGTCAATTACTATTTTTTCTATGTTGTGATGATGATCTTCAATCTCGAGTTGGGTAATGAACCGGCTTTGTTCACCGGTATTGATTCCCGAATCTAAGGCATTGAAAAGTAAATAAATATTTTTAGAATCCTGCAGCAATCGGTAGAAGTGATAGCTGTAGATACTGTCATTTTCAAGGAAAGTGTGCATCCCGAAATGTCGTCTAACATCAAACGGGAGATATGTGTTTTGCGAATTCCCAAGCGGCAGCTTCCCCTCGTTGGCAGAGAGTAAAATTATATTTTCGAAGTTCAGGAGCCGTGTTTCTAGCAGCCCCATGACTTGTAATCCCATCAGCGGCTCGCCTTCAAAATCAATAGTTTCGGAACCGACAAGCTGGTTAATCAGGACCTCGAGTGTTTCCATTTTTAATGGAAATTGATATGGAGAAATCTGGTTCTGAATGATTGTAAAACTTTTCTCAAAATGAGAAATATTCTCATACAAAACATCATCAAGCTCCCTGTATTTCAACTGTCGGCAATAATCGACCAATTGATGAAGAAATGCAGATGCACTTTCCGGAGGAAGCAACAGGGCATAATAAGACAGTGGTGATAACAGCTCTGCCAACTGCTTTTTGGAAAGATAAACAATATTGCGGGCTTCAATTTTCTGTTTAAAATTCTGAATAAGCAAGGTATCGTGCTCATCATTCGGAAGTTCTTCCACAATCGCTAATACATCATTGTAGTAATACGAGGGCTCCTTTTTCTCTAACTGTTTTTGCAGATAAAAAAGTTTTTTCATCGCGTTGCTGAATGCCAGATTTTTCAGCGGAAATCCCATGGTTATATTAAGATGATCTACCGAGCTTAGTGCATCGATGCTTGCCGGGAGCAGGTTTTCATCCAGCAGCACCACTGCAGTCTGATGCTGATGAGCGGTACCCATTTCCTGCAGAATCTCGGGCAACACTTTGGTTTGGGTAATATTACCAGGAACTTCATAAACCTTGATGTTTTTGGGCTGCGCAAAATCATCTTCTATCCAATGGAAAGGGCGATGATCGTTAAATTCTTTCCACTGTCGAATTTCGCGCAAAAATTTCCCCGCTTCCTGTTTAGGATCATCCAGATAATAATGATCCGTCTGAAAAAAGCACTGTGCTTTATCCCACTGTAAAAGTGTTCGGATGAGTTGTTCTTCTACGCTGGTCAGCGCATTAAAACCACAAAACACAAACTGTGTAGTGCTATTCTTTACAAAATTATCGATGTGATGGCTTGCCGATTCATGAATCATTCCGGGTGTTGCCCAGTTTTTCTCGTTGAGTTTACTTTTAAGCAGTGGAAGAAAAATGTTCATTTTTTGCCAGAAATTCAGAAATCTTTTCCTCGCATTATCTTGGTTGTCGCCGAGTTGCTCTGCCCAGTTTTTAATTCTTTCCTCATCGAACATATACTCCAACACGGCTTTGTCGCTTGGGGTAAATTTCAGCATGTCGTCCCAGTCTTTTACAACGGTAGGAAACCATTTCAAAAACTCAGAAAAATCTTCATTGGGCTGTAGCTCGCGATAAATTTCAAATGCAAAAAGCCATAGAGAAACACCTTTCACGGGCTGCTTCCCTGATATTTTTGTGATGAGATCGTCAACAGTAAAAAAATCAGGCAGAAAACCAGAATATTGCTTTTCCTCCAAAATCCTGCGGATGAAAACCACCGGTCTTTTTCCAGGAAGAACAATTGAAAACTGCGACAAATCCTCATTTTCTTTCAGCAATTGACTGATGACGCGCTCAATGAACTTCATATAATGTTTATTTGAATAAGATAAGGTTGTTTGAGGATACGGAGCAATCTTTTGATCATTATTCTACCACTACCGATTTCTCAATCCAGATGTTTTGTCCTGAGTTGTCTTTACCCTTCCAAAATTTAAAATGAAATGTACCGGTTTGTTGCGGCTGAAAATTGATTTGCGAAACCCGAACCAGCGGATCGCTACAAGCGGCTGATGTCTTGAATTTATAGGAAACTACTTTACGCTCAAAAACATCGGTATGCATATAATCATAACCATAAAAACCTTCGCAGCCACTGCTGTAAGTGGAATAGGTCTTAATGGGCAACACCATAGAAAGCTGTATGGTATCGCTTTCAATACGAACACTATCAATTTTTACAGGGTCAATACTTTGCAACTCTTCACCTTCTGAACGGTCATTACAACTGGTAGTGAGCACCAAAGGCAGTATCAGCAGAAATGGAAATATAAGTTTTTTCATAAGTCAAATTTTTCTGTTTAAACGGTAAAAAAACCTGTTTTATTGGTTGTCCTTAGGATTGGAAATTTCCTTTAGATAAATATACCACTTTTTTGGTGTCGAAAAATTCGTTTGAAAAGTAATTCTTCAGGTTAAATATTTCGACTTTTAATCCGGCGAGTTCTTCAGCAAGATCGCCGCCCTTGAGATACAAAACACCGTTATGCTTCGGATTGAACTGATCTTTCTCGAACTTACCTTTTAGCCATCTAAGAAAAATGGGCATCTGCGTCACGGCGCGGCTGACCACAAAATGAAATTTTTCTTTCACTTGCTCGGCTCTGCCATGAATGGCGGTGACGTTCTTCAAACCTAATGCTTCCGCAACGGCTTTTACCACCGTGATTTTTTTACCAATAGAATCGACTAAGGTGAAGTGAACTTCCGGAAAAAGAATAGCCAGCGGAATTCCCGGGAAACCGCCGCCGGTGCCAATATCGAGAACTTTTGTTCCCGGCGAAAAAGTTATTACTTTCGCAATACCCAGAGAATGCAGCACGTGTTTTTCGTATAGTGCATCCATGTCTTTTCGGGAGATCACATTGATTTTTTCGTTCCAATCCGCATACAGTGTTTCTAACTGTGCAAACTGTCTTTTCTGTTCATCAGTAAGGTCGGGGAAATATTCAGTAATCAGTTCTGCGGACATTTTTGTGGGTTTTAAGGCAAAAATAAAAAAAGGAAACCATAAAATAAGAGGGTTGGCAAAAATTATTCAGGTGGAAGATATTTTTAGAAGCATGACTAAAAACAGATTCTTTGTTATTCAATAGCATTGCTTTGAAAATTTGAAAAAACCATTATCTTTGGTTGCTTTAAATATAACCAATGGAAAAATTCTCAGAAAGAGTCAACCGCATGAGTTTTTCGCAGACTTTTGTGATGAGCAACAAGGTACGCGAGATGAAGGCAGCAGGTATTGACGTGATCAGTTTAACACTGGGTGAACCGGATTTTGATGTCCCCGACAATATTAAAGAAGCGGCATTTGCTGCCATTAATAACAACTTCAGCCACTACTCCCCCGTTCCGGGTTTTTTAGATTTGCGACAGGCGGTTTGCGAAAAACTGAAAAGAGACAACGGAATTGATTATGTACCCGCACAGATTTGTGTGTCCAATGGGGCCAAACAGTCTATTATGAACGTGTTGGCATCCATCATTAATGATGGTGATGAAGTGATTCTTCCTGCGCCATATTGGGTAAGCTACGATGAAATGGTGAAAATGATGGGTGGTAAGTCAGTGTTCATTGAAACTACCATTGAAAATGACTTTAAAATGACCGCTGAACAGTTGGAAAATGCCATAACACCAAAAACCAAGGCATTGCTTTACAGTTCACCATGTAATCCGTCCGGCAGTTTCTACACGTACAGCGAACTCGAAAAGATGGCCAATGTAATCGCCAAATATCCTCAAATCACTATAATTTCCGACGAAATTTATGAAAAAATCAATTACGAAGGAAAGCATGTGTCGATAGCAGAATTTCCGCAAGTGTGTGAACAAACTGCAGTTATCAATGGGATGTCCAAAGCATTTGCAATGACCGGTTGGAGAATTGGCTACTCGGCATGTCCTGACTGGTTGGCAAAAGCGGTAGAAAAAATACAGGGACAAGTGACCAGCGGCGCCAATACAATGGCACAAAAAGCATCTATTGCAGCATTGAAGGCGGATCCAGCTACATATCAGTACATGATTGACGAGTTTCGAAAAAGACGTGATCTTGTATATGATTTACTCCAGAAAGTACCTCATTTTAAAGTCAACGATCCTAAAGCGGCGTTCTATTTTTTTCCTGATATTTCTTACTACTGCGGTAAAACACTTAACGATACTTTCATTAGAGATGCTGACGATTTTGCAATGTTCCTCTTGCAAAATGCGAATGTAGGAACCGTAGGCGGCACATCGTTCGGTAACCCTCACTGCATCAGGTTTTCTTATGCGGCTTCCGAACAAGAACTGTTGACTGCAATGAAAAGAATTAAAGAATGTTTGGATAATGTGCACATTGCATCATGACCATTAAACAATAAGAAAACCGTTTCAGCAATTTACTGAAACGGTTTTTTATTTTAATGTGGCGAGATGGTAAATTTAAAATTTAATTACATCTGCCATCTTTTCGGTCTCTTCATTCACCAAATCGTCGTCCACCAAGATTTTCCCGGAATGTTCGTCGATGATGATTTTCTTTCTTTGCGCAATTTCCATTTGCTTTTGTGGCGGAATGGTGAAGAATGAACCTTTCGGTGCACCTCTTTCCAGTCCAACTACAGCAAGTCCGTTAGGCGAATTGGTGCGAATTCTTTGGTAAGAACCCAGCAGTCTTTCGTCGATGTTTTTAGCAAACTCACCGGATTTTTTAACAAGATATTCCTCCTCTTTCTGCGTTTCTGCCACCAAATTATCCAATTCCTCTTTTTTAAATTTGAGGTGGTTTTTCAGGTCATCAATTTTACTATTGAGTTCGGAAAGGGTTTCGTTCTTATGCTCGATTTTTGCGCCAAATTCACGAATTTTTTTCTCAGCCAACTGAATCTCCAAATCCTGGAATTCAATTTCTTTACCCAAAGCTTCAAACTCTTTGTTGTTTCTTACGTTATCTTGTTGAGTTTTGTATTTTTCAATCAAAGATTTTGCATGATTGATCACTTCATTTTTAGTAGCGATTTCATCATTCTGTTCCTTGATTTCGCTCTGGAATTTTTCGGCTCTTTTTTCAAGACCTTCAATTTCGATTTCCAAGTCTTCTACCTCAATCGGCAATTCACCACGGGTATTGCGAATTTCATCTAATCTTGAATCAATGATTTGCAAGTCATAAAGCGCTCTTAACTTATCTTCAACAGAGATTTCTACAGTTTTCTTAGCCATATTTACAGAAAATAATTTACAGGGTTGGTTTTCTCAATGGATTTTGAGACTGCAAAGTTACTAAATTTTTGCGATAAAATATCCACCAATTGCTGAGCGACAAATTGTTCCGATTCGAAGTGGCCAATATCACAAATCAACATTTTTCCTTCTGCCCGGAAGAAACTGTGGTACTTCAAATCACCCGTTAAATATGCATCGCAACCCTTAGCCAATGCAGCGCCAATTCCGCTTTCGCCACTACCGCCTAAAACCCCTACCCGCTTAATTTTTTTGGTGCTGATGGAAGAATGACGGATCACTTGCAAACCAAATACTTCCTTAACATACTGAAGAAAATCGGGCTGATTCATTTCTTGGGCCAGATCGCCGAAACGACCCAATCCCACATATTGATTTTCATTTTCTAAACCAATGATTTGATGGGCTACCTCTTCGTAAGGATGTGCATGCTTCATCGCAGCAACAATTGCAGACTGTTTGTATTGCTCAAAAATAACAGAAATCATTTTTTCATCGCTATTCTCGCGAATTCCTTGCTTTCCTGTTACAGGGTTTGAGCCATTAAGCGGCCGGAAAGTTCCTTGCCCCGAAACCGCAAAACTGCATTCGTCATAAAAACCAATACTTCCGGCACCTGCTTCAAACAACGCATTTTTGACCGATTCAGCAGCATCGGCGGGCACATATACTTCCATTTTTTTGAGTTGCGAAGTTTTGGGCATTAGAATTTGCTGGTTTTGTAGCCCGAGTTGCTGGCATATTCCGTAATTGACGCCGAAATAATCATTGTCGAACGCCGTGTGAATTGCGTAGATGGCAATTCTATTCTCGATGGCTTTCATTACTGCTTTTTCTACGTAATTCTTTCCTGTCAACGACTTTAATCCTGAAAAAATAATCGGGTGAAAGGTGATAATCAGGTTGTGGTTGCAGGCAATCGCTTCATCCACCACCTTTTCCAGCGCATCATGACACACCAGTATTCCAGTGATCTCCCGATCCGGATTACCGCATAGTAAACCCACATTGTCAAAATCTTCCTGCTGCGGAAGGGGTATTATTTTCTCAAAATCAATAATAAAATCACGGATAGTCATCGGTACAGATTGTTTTGGCGAAGATAAGATAATAATTAATTGGCGAGCACCTGAAAATGGACTGAATTTTATTCCGGTAAATTGTTTCAGTTTTAATAAGTTTGTACGATGGAAGAATTGGAACCGATAAAGGAACATAATTTTATTGCCGAACGCACCAAGTGGAAAAGGCAGGTGTTCCGCATTATTTTCAAATCGGATACAAAGCTCGGTCGGCTTTTCGATATTACGCTTTTGGTACTTATTTTACTCACCACTTTCATTGTGATGATGGAAAGTGTGCGGGTGTACGATGCCAAACTTCATACCCTTTTTCTGGTGTTGGAGATTATTATTACCACTTTTTTTACGGCAGAATATATCCTTCGGATTATGGTGCTTCGCAACAAGAGGGAGTTTCGGAATCATTGATTTTCTGGCTATTTTACCTTTTTATCTGAGTTTATTCTTCCCCATCACTAAATATTTCCTTATTCTGAGGATGCTTAGGATGTTGAGGGTTTTTCGTATTCTTAACCTGATGGACTTTATGAATGATGGCTACCTCATTGTTCGTGCCCTGAAAAACAGCTCCCGCAAAATATATATTTTCCTCCTGTTTCTGGTTATTTTCTCGGTGATTGTGGGTTCCATGATGTTTATGGTGGAAGGTCATCGAAAAGGTTTTGAGAGTATTCCGCAGAGTATTTACTGGGCGGTAGTCACCGTGACGACTGTGGGTTATGGCGATGTGGCACCAGAAACGCCTTTAGGAAAATTTCTGTCGGTTATTCTGATGCTGGCCGGTTACTCCATTATCGCGGTACCTACAGGAATTGTAACGGCAGAAATGCGAAATAAGCGCCAAGATTTGGATCAGATTTGCCCACGATGCGGAAATGATGACAATGATGATGATGCCCGTTTTTGCAAAAGGTGTGGGGAAAAGCTGTAGGCGGAGAAGTTGCAACTTTTGCTTATTTTACCAAATTTTTATTCAATAAAAAAAGCATTTCGAGAACGAAATGCTTTTCTATTATAATGATTGTGCGAAATTATTTGGTCGCATTGCCGTTTACTTTTACCAGCTCTACGTCAAAAACCAACCACGCATTAGGTGGAATAACACCTCCTGCACCTCTTTCACCATATCCCAGTGCAGCAGGAATCAGCAGGGTTGCAGTTTCCCCTTCTTTGAGCAGCATAATGCCTTCATCCCATCCTTTAATCACTTGACCCATTCCGATTGGAATATCGATAGGTTGATTTCTTTTGAATGATGAGTCGAATTCTGAACCATCCACCAATCTGCCGGCATAATGCACCGCAACTTGGTCACCTGCTTTGGGTGCAATTCCGTTAGTTGTTTTGGTGATTTTATAGTATAATCCGGAAGGTGTCTCTTGCATACCTGCTTTCAAATCATCTACCAGTTTTTGTTGGTTGGCAGCAAATTCAGCTTCTTTTTTCTTTTTATCAGCTTCAATTTTTTCGAGGATGGCTTTGTTCTTTTCTTGAATTTTACTTTTTCCTTCGTTAAAGATTTTGGCAGGATCATAGTTTTTGTATTCGTCACCTTTACCGAAAACGGACACTTTCTCCAGTTTCACATCGGTTTTTGGCTTGTCTTGCGCACCTTTTTCCACATTGGCAATATCATCGATCACGTTTTCGCCTTTTACCACTTTTCCAAAAATAGTGTGTCTTCCATCCAGCCAAGGAGTTGCCACTTCGGTGATGAAGAACTGCGATCCATTGGTGTTAGGACCAGAGTTGGCCATGGAGAGAATGCCTTTTCCGGTGTGTTGCAGGTCATTTCTTTCGTCATCAAATTTATAACCGGGATCGCCCATTCCTGTTCCTTTTGGGTCGCCGCCCTGAATCATGAAATCCTTGATTACACGGTGAAAAATGGTGCCGTCATAAAAAGGAACGCCCTTCGCTTTAGCAGTATTGTCGATTTTACCTTCAGCTAAACCAACGAAATTGGCAACAGTTACTGGTGCTTTCTGGTCTTCTAATTTCACTAGCATATTTCCTTTTGAAGTTTGGAAATTGGCATAGAGGCCATCTTTTAGGCCTTCGTAAGTTTCTTTGTCTACGTTCATTTTTTTATAGATTGGGGTACAACTTGTTATTGCGACTACGGTGGCAATAAGTAAGATTTTCTTTATCATAAATATCAATTGTTACTTCATTTTTATTTGAATGATGAGCGGCATGTCATTGGGGATTTTTCTGTTGTCACCATACGTGCCAAAAGCCAAAACGGAGGGAACCAATAATGTCGCTTCCTGATTTTTGTCGAGGTATCTCACTGCATCTTCTATTGCTTTCAGTTCTTCAAATTTCCCGAGTTGTACTTCCTTTTTCACGATTGGGTGATCATACAGTTTTACGTGGTCAAAATCATACAAATCATATTGATAGGATACCCGCTCACCATCTTGTTTCCTTGTTTTCGTCGATAAGTCTTTCACATTTACCCAGTAATTCATGCTCATCGGGTAGAAAGCTTCATTCTGGCTATTGATCCAGTCTTGAATTTGCGTTCTCTCAGTTTGGTTCAGGTTTTTAGCTCTGTTCTTGGAGGTCTGCATATCGCGCTCGCTCAGGAAACCGCCCACGGGAGGGTGTGCAGTTGCGGGCTTGGTACAAGCCGTTACTAGTAGCAGCATCAAAAATAGTACATACTTTTTCATAAAAACTTCTGCGAAAATAAGCATTTCGGCGCATATGGGAAAAAGAAAAATCCGGCAAAAAAAGTACCGGATTTTTATGTTTTGGAATATCGTCGGTTTATACCGTTTCAGTAATGGTGTTTTCCACTAACACCCGCCATCCGAAAGGATCTTCAGCTTGGTTGGTCTGGATATCTACCAAATCTTTTTTAAGAATTAGAGCGAAACTTTCTTCTTCGCCCAATTTGGGCAATTCCAATTTTTCACCCTGATAACCGATCGCTTCAAAAGCACTCGTCACAACGGCGGTTCCAACGCCCCAAACTTCTTTAAGTGAACCGTTTTTTTGTGCAGCAATAACATCTTTTACGGCAATGGGCTCCACCTTCAAGTCAATACCGCGGTGTTTGGCCAACTGAATAAAGCTGTCGCGGGTAACACCGTCGAGAATTTTTTCTGAAGTGGGTGGTGTATAAATGGTGTCATTAATTCTAACGAAAACATTCATGGTACCACTTTCTTCAAAGTATTCGTGTGTGGCATCGTCGGTCCAGATAATTTGTTCATATCCTTCTTCTATGGCTAGTTGGGTTGGATAAAAAGACGCCGCATAGTTTCCCGCAGCTTTGGCAAAACCTACTCCCCCATTGGCAGCTCTTGAATAATGATCAGAAATTTTCACCGAAACTGGTGCCGTATAGTAGCTCTTGGCAGGCGTTGCCACAATAGCAAACATAAACTTATTGGCTATTCTCGCTTTCAGGGCTTCCTCAGTGGCAAAGATGAGCGGACGAATATATAATGACATACCCTCACCTTGGGGTATCCATGCACGGTCGCAATCAACCAATGCTTTCAACCCTCCCAAAAACATTTCTTCCGTTACTTCAGGCATTGCCAAGCGGCTTGCAGAGCGGTTAATCCTTTTGAAATTCTTCTCGGGACGAAACAGAAAAACCTGCCCGTCTTTATCTTTGTAGGCCTTCATGCCTTCAAAACAGGCCTGCCCATAATTAACTCCCATCATTGCCGGTGTAAAAGGAAGCGGTCCATAAGGAATCAACTTCAGGTCACCCCACTTTCCGTTTTCATATTCACAAATAATCATGTGGTCGATAAAAGTATTTCCAAAGGAAAAATTTTGAGGATCAAATTGGGCTATTCTTGGGTGTGTAGATTTCTGAATTATCATTTTTAAAATTTTTATTGGACTTCTACAAATTTAATATAATTTTTTAAATATGAAGATTTTAAATTAAATTTGGAAAAATTTAGCATGAAAAGGGAAATTAAAACCACATCCGACGGTAGCAAAACTTTGTTCATCAACGATTTAGAAGAAAATTATCACTCTCATCACGGGGCATTGCAGGAAGCTCAACATGTATTTATTGATAATGGATTAAAATTATTAAATGATTACGAAATCAATATTTTAGAACTTGGTTTTGGTACAGGTCTGAATGTTTTGGTAACAATTGATGAATTTTTGAAAACTGATAAAAATCATGTTTTTCACTATTTTACCATCGAAAAATATCCTGTACAAGATAATGAAGTGAAGGATTTGGCGTACGATTCTCTTTTTGAAGGTGCGCAATTTTCTGAAATCTATCAGAAAATACACACTTGTGAGTGGAATATCACCACCGAAATCCTCCCCCGTTTTTATTTTACGAAATATCAGTGCGACTTTTTTGAGCTGGAAAAGCTTAATTTACCGGCTATCGATTTGGTTTATTACGATTGTTTCGGTGCTCGTGTACAGCCCGATTTGTGGGAAAAACCATTGTTTAAAATGGTGACCGACACCATGAAAAAAGGTGGATTATTAACCACGTATTCTTCCAAAGGAAGTGTGCGACGCATTTTGCAGGAATTAGGGATGCACGTTGAGAAAAAAGCTGGACCTCCCGGAAAGCGGGAAATGATTAACGCCGTTAAAGAATAAAAATGTTCAGGTGATGCTTCTCTTTACGCACAAATAAAATACTTTTTCTACATTTGAACTAAAATTAAACGATGATTAACCAACTGAATGTGCGGGTTTACGCAGCCGCGATAAAAGACCGAAAAGTGCTTGTATTGCACGAAGAATATGCCGGAGATCATTTGATGAAACTTCCCGGTGGCGGATTGGAGTTGGGCGAAGGCGTATTGGATTGCTTACACCGCGAGTTCGACGAAGAGTTGAATTGCAAGATAAGAATTGTGGAGCATCTCTATACGCAGGAAGAGTTTTTGGTTTCCCGTTTTAAAGAGAACGAACAGTTGCTCACTATTTATTATATCGTTGAAATTTTGGATAATAACGAATTCCTAATCATGGATCCATGCATCGAAAGAATAGAATGGATACCGATAGATTCCGACGATAATCCTTTGGTGCTGCCCATTGACCGAATCGCTTTTGATCACCTGAAAGAAAAGTTTAGAAAATCTTAATCTAACTTTATTATTACTAGCATCATTCTTTATTATTACTAGCATCATTGAAGCAATTAATGCTCATTTGGTTTGCTATCATTTTTTTAACCCGTCAATCATCACTTTTCTGAAAAATTAGTGAAACGAATTGTTGAAGTTGGTGATATAACGTATACTTCGTCTGAGATTTATTGATTAAAAGGCCGCGATGCTTTTCATGATCAAGTATCATGATGTGATACGTACTTAAAAATTTAATTTAAGTTCAACCTTCTACTTGCCTTTTAGATTGAGCATGAAGATTTTCATTACGGATGGGCAGGCACAATTTTTGTCTTTTCTACTTCAAAATACTTAATTATCCCTTAAAAATAAGAAAATATGAAAATGAATAATGCATTAACCAAGTTCAAATCTTTACACAAAACTACAGAACCACTTTTGCTTGCTAACGTTTGGGATGCAAATTCTGCCAAGATTGCGGAGAATGCCGGGTATAAAGCTTTAGGCAGTTCCAGCCACGCTGTTGCGAACGCGATGGGTTACGAAGATGGTGAAGAAATTAGTTTTGAGGAGTTGTTGTTTGTTCTAAAAACGATCGTTAAAGCCGTAAAAATTCCTTTGTCTGTAGATTTTGAAGCGGGTTACTCTGATGATCCTAAACAGGTCGCAAAAATGGTAAAAAAACTTGAAGATATTGGCGTGGTAGGCATTAATCTAGAAGATGGAAAAGTCGTAAAAGGAAAAAGAAAATTAGAGGATCCTAAAATTCTTGTTTCGAAAATAAAAGCCATTAGAAAAGTGTCTCCCATTTTCATTAATGCGAGAATTGACACCTATACTACGAAACACAAAAACGCATTGGAAGAATCTTTAAAAAGGGCAAAATTATATGCAGAAGCTGGTGCAGACGGTATTTTTGTACCCTTGATCGAAACAGCGAAAGACATCAAAACATTCACCGAAAATGTAAAACTACCGCTTAACGTTTTCACCACGGAGAATTTGCCAACTTATGGAAGATTAGGGAAACTTGGCGTAAAAAGAATCAGTCATGGCGCAAAACAGTATGAACTGCTGATGAAAAATTCAGAAAAAATATTTAAAGAGTTCCTCAAAAACAAAAAATATTCGACCATTTTAGGATAAACACTCCTTTAAAAAAAAAAGTGAACTGAGTTTCCATAAAGGAGCTCAGTATTTTTTATTCTTAATTTTTAGATTAAAGTAAAGTTCAGAGATAAAACTTTAGTTATGACATCACTATTTAGCATGCAAATCCATAAATTTACACTGAATTTATACCGAAGTCCAAAGACTATTATATTTAAATAAAGATCATTTATGAAAAAAGAAGTTAAGGTTGGCGTTGTACAGGCGACTCCCGCCCTTTTTGATATTAAAAGAAGTGTAGAATTGGTTATTGAATGGATCGAGCGTGGCAAAAAAGAAGGTTGCGAAATGTTGCTTTTCCCGGAAGCATTTATTCCAGCTTATCCTCGAGGGATTTCCTACGATGCCGTTGTTGGTAGAAGAACCGAAAGAGCGAGAGAATTGTACTTGGATTATTGGAACAACAGCATCAGTGAATCTTCCACGTATGTTGCAGAAATTGCCAATGCCGCAAAAGAGGCAAACATGTTTGTTGCATTAGGCGTAACAGAACGTGATGAAATTGGTGGCACGCTGTATTGCAGCATCTTCTATTTTGGTTCCAATGGTGAATTTCTGGGCAAGCATCGAAAACTAAAACCTACTGGTTTGGAGCGATTTGTATGGGGAGAAGGTGATGGAACGACGCTTTCTACATTCGATACATCGCTGGGGAAAATTGGTGGTTTAATTTGTTGGGAAAATTATATGCCTCTGGCCAGAATGAGTATGTACAGCAAAGATGTGCAGATTTATTTGGCACCAACTGCAGATTCTCGCGAATCTTGGCAATCGACCATTCAACATATCGCTATGGAAGGACGTTGTTATGTTTTGGGTTGTAATCAAATGGTGAGAAAGGAAGATTATCCTGAACGGTATCAGGAATTTTTAACCGATGAACCAGAAATAATGAGTAGAGGTGGCAGCGCAATAATTGCTCCGAATGGCGAGTATCTGGCTGGCCCGTTATGGGACGAGGAAGGTTTGTTAACTGCAGTATTGGATCATGATACACTGATTAAATCTAAATTGGACTTCGATGTCGTTGGACATTACAGCAGAAATGATGTTTTTACTTTTGAAACCAATGGTCAACCTCTAAGCAAAAAGTGTGATTAGCGATTTCGCATAAGATTATGAAAAAAATAAAGGATGGCCTAAAAAACCATCCTTAATAAAGTTGATTGTGGAATACATTATTTTTTATTACCACCCATAAATTTGGAAATCAGCCAAACAATTAGGGCTACCCTCCAAACATCAGAATAAAAGCCCACCACATTCCAGCTTTAAAGATGGTGTTGATGGCTTCGCAACTGGTGAGCAAAGAAATACACAAAATAGCAAAAAATGCAGTAAATAAGTTTTTCATAGTATAAAATGTTGTGGTTATGCTCAATACAATCAATAATTTTGCCAATTTGTAGTTTATTCTGTTATCCCAGACTAAAATGTTTAAAAGTAGCAATTGTATCTATTAAAGACTCAATACTCTTCAATATCGGTTGCTGTAATTTTTGAACTTATTGTTAATAACCTTTTCCTAACGATCTGTAGTAAAAAATTCAATATGTATATAGGTTTGGACACACTCTCAATTTTAAGTCATAATTTTGTGTAAAATTTCTGCATTGAATCGGCCAAAGCATCCTGTCATTTATACCATCGGACATTCCACGCATCCATTGACGGAATTCATCGACATGCTGAAATCATTCAATATTGAGCTGTTGGCAGACATTCGCCGGTTCCCAGGATCGAAGAAATACCCTCAGTTCAACCAGGAAAATTTAGCAAAAGCGTTGAAAGAAGCTGGTATAGACTACATTCATCTTGAAGAATTGGGAGGCCGACGAAAAATGCAAAAGGATTCCATCAATACCCGTTGGAGAAATGAATCTTTCCGTGGCTATGCCGATTACATGCAAACAAGCGCTTTCAAAAATGCCATCGAATCACTTGAAGATATTGCCGAAACCCGCACCACAGCATTGATGTGTTCGGAAGCCGTTTGGTGGCGCTGCCACCGTTCTATGGTCGCCGATGAACTGAAGGCCAAAGGTTGGACGGTACTTCATATTATGGCCAAGGGAAAATCGGAGGAACATCCTTATACTTCTCCTGCAATAGTAATTGGTGATCAGGTTTTTTACACAGACGATAAACGCACTCTATTAAGCAAGAAAGATGAAAACAAAATTTGAGATCGGCGACCATGTTGTTTGGAACTCGGAAGCTGGACGGGTTTCGGGCACCATCATTAAAATTCATACTGCAGATTTTGATTACAAAGGATACATACATCATGCAACCAAGGAGGATCCTCAATACGAAATAAAAAGCAGTAAATCGAGTCATATTGCCGCCCATAAAGGATCGGCTCTCACAAAAATTTAAAAAATATCAATTATAATAAAATAAAAAATGAATTTCTTAGACCTTGCAGAAAGCCGTTATACAACGAAAAAATATGATGCAAACAAAAAAATTGCAGACGAAACAATTAATCAACTCAAGGAAATTTTGCGCTTGAGTCCTTCATCTATTGATAGTCAGCCATGGAGATTTTTCTTCGTTTCGGAAGAACAAATGAAACAAAAATTAGCCGCAGTTTCGTATTTTAACGAGAAAAAAATTAACGAAGCAAGCCACCTGGTTGCTTTTACAGCGATTGATGATATTCAAAATTTTGAAGAGCAAATCCATCTTCATCTTCCTGAAGGGTCAATAGATTATTACAACAACTTTCTGAAGCCACTGCCTGAAGCTGAAATTAAATCGTGGTTTCAACATCAGGTTTACCTATCTCTAGGTTTTTTTCTGTCCGCCTGCGCAAGTTTGGGGATAGACAGTACCCCCATGGAGGGCATAAAAGGTGAAGAATATGATAAAATTCTGAACATCAAGGGCTACAAAACATTATTTGCGGTTGCGATGGGTTATAGAAGTGCGGACGATCACAACCAACCAGCCATTAAACCCAAATTGCGTTTACCTTTAGAACAGGTGATTGTCTCTGTTTAAAAAAGACAATGGACAAAGTATAGATGAAAAGGAAAGGAAATATCAGTCACTAACTCATCAATTTGCATATTTCTTTTCCCCATCCTCTTTCTTAATTCCTTTCAGCAGAAGCGGTTTCACATACAGCAGGCCATACATAAAAGCGACTGCTACAAAGGCAAAACCTATTAAACCGATGTTGCTGAGTCCCGCTTTACTGCTTATGAGTCCGCCAATATAAGCACCACTGCCGATCCCTACATTGTAAATGGCAGAAAAAATGGCCATGGCAATATCGGTATTTTCAGGAGAAAGCTTGATGATGCGCGACTGATACGAAAGGTTGAATATGGAAATCGCCACGCCCCAAACCATGATTACCCCAAATGTTCCCAATTCACTAAACGAAAAAAGCTTCAATAAAAGCAACGATACCATAATGCCACCCACACTCCAAAAGGCAAAAGGTATGGACCAACGGTTATTATATCGGCTGAACAATAAGCTGCCCAGTATGCCAGTAAAACCAAAGATCAACAGTGCCAATGTGGTCACATTCTTGGAAAGGTGAATCACGTAAGTCAAAAAGGGTTCGATGTAACTGTATCCGCAAAAATGGCCGGTAATGGTAAGCACGGTGAGCAAATAAACGCTCATCAATGCTTTATTTTGGAAAATATGAGGAATACTTTCTTTAGAACTTTTGTTCTTGCTGGGCAGTTTGGGCAGATCTTTCATCAGCACGATCATAATGATGAATGCCGTAATGGCAATCGACAGGAAGGTGATTCGCCACCCTAAATAAAGACCAATGGTACGGCCAATAGGCAGCCCCAAAATCATCGCAAGTGAAGAACCTACCGTAAGGATGCTTAATGCGACCGATTGCTTTCCTGCAGGGGCAATTCTCACGGCCAGTGGTGGCGCAATAGCCCAAAATACCGCATGTGCACAAGCCACACCGAGTCGGGAAGCCATCAACATATAAAAAGAATCAGATTCGTACGAAATCGCATTGCTGATCACAAACACCGCAAATACAAAACCCAATAATTTTCTGCTTTCGGTGCGGGCAAAAATAAGCATCAACGGTAAAGAAAGCAATGCAACTGCCCACGCATATACCGTAATCATGATGCCTGCCCCGGTTTCGGTCATTTTAAAATCGGTGGCAATACTGCTCAGCAATCCAATAGGGATAAACTCGGTGGTATTGAAAATAAAAGTGGCAAAAGCGAGGCAAATTACCGATAGCCACTGCTTGGAATTTGAATTTGAAACGTGGTTATCTGCTGACGGCTGAATCATGTATAAAACATTCTGATAGTTAACAAAAAAAATGATGACCCATTGATGCAGTCAACATCCTTACAAAATACGAATGGTTTGGTATTTTGAACGGCAAAGATAAGAATAAGTAAACAGTGTCTTTTTTAATCAATCAGCAAGTAACCGAAACAGGTGTTCGCACTCAAATTCCATCTCGTATTCGGTTGACATTGCGATTCATCAAGTGGCGCACTATGTTTTGATAGAGAAACTTCTTTATTGGATTTAACTTTTGTTGATGTTTTTGATAAAACTCATCGGGTGTATTAAACAAACCAAAATCTTGGTTAATGCCTTGATCTTGAATAAAAGTATTGTTGCGATCCCAATCAATCGGTGGATTCAAAAAATCGTTCGTGTAGACGCCAAAACCACAAAATGTGGTGGCACATTCTTTATTTTGTTCTTGAAGTTTTGTTAGATATTCTTTGTCTAAAATAACCCCTTCCAGAAAGTACCAATGACCGTCCAAAAAAACCTCTACCCAACTGTGCAAAATACTTTGAGGTGAAAGCCGATACCAAATTCCAGTAATAGCGCCCTTTTGCAGCGCTTTATCAATCGTAAAACCATGAATTCTATTGGGAATACCTACCGCTCGCAGCAATGCCATAAGCAAAGTCGCCTTGGTGTTGCATTGTCCATAACCATCATTCAAAATGGCAGCTGCAGATAAATTATCCGAAAGGTTGTACCCAAATTTGATGTCATCGCGAACAAAGTTGTAAATCGCCTTAATCTTCTCTTCATCGTTCAGGTTTCGCCAAATTTTTTCTTCAATTAGATCTTGAATACGTGGGTCGGAGTAATTCAGAATCGGGGTTTCTTTTACATACAGTTGCTTCGTTTCCATATCTTCACTTTCTTAAAATTAATACAGCAAAAATGCGAAGTTGCGGGATGAAAAAATTGTACAAACTGGCTATTGTAAAGACAACAAAAACTTAGGATTCAGACCAAAAGTTTCTTTAAAAGTCCTGTTGAAATGGGAACTATCGGTAAAACCAAACTGATGTGCCGTTTCGGTAATCGACTGTTTTTTGAGGTAAGGCAACGAGGCAATGAGTTTATTCCAGAGTTGATAGCGGCGAAAGTTCAACCCCGTTTTTTCTTTAAACAAATGAAGAAACCGAGTCTCTGAAAGAAATGAATAGTCCGAAATTTCCTTCAAAGAAACAATGCGATCACAATTCGTTTCCAAAAACTGTATGGCCTTCCCTATGCGATCATCGGAATAATGATTGTTCTGTTCGCAATCGCAACTGAATTGTTCAAAACACGTTTGAATTTCCTGTACAAGTGCTTCAAAAGAACATCCATTTTGAGAGAAATTTTTGCAAGGCATCATAAGTGCTTCTAAGTCCTTGTTTAAAGTAGAAATCTCCACTTCATGATACAACGATCGAAGGTGATGGCCCAAGCTGCTCAAAGGATTAATGAGGATAATACAACAAGACCTTTCGGACACCAATTGATGCGGAACATTACTATTGATAAAGCAATGGCTATAAGATTTTTCCGTATTGCATTGGTCTGTAAGTTGAAAAGTTTCAGCTGTGCCAATACTGATTTGTAATGCATAATGACGGTGCACTTTGGCATCCGAAAATTGGCCCACAAACAATCCCCAATGCCGTCCGATGAATAAATGATTTTGATTTGAATTTTGCATAAAATGATCAATCGGGTGTAAAAATACAAACTTGAAAGGTACGATACAGAAGTATTTCACCATCAATTTGTACATGAATCCAATAAATTCTACCTTTGCATCGTCAATGAAACATCTGAATTCCATCTTGCGTCTTCCTTTCTTCAGCACCTATTATTATACCGTAGTAGTGGCTCGGAAAAGGTATGTCTGGATGTGAGAATAGTGATAAAAGTATTGAGAACAATAACATAACCAAAAGCCCGAGCGTATGCTTGGGCTTTTTTTATTTTGAAAAACAATGGTAACAATTGATCAATTAAAAGAAAACGTAGAAATTATTCTTCCGGAAAACGGCTTGGAAGAAAAATTAAAAGAAGTACAAAAAGAAGGTCGAAAACTCATTATCAAGCTGGGTTTTGATCCTACTGCTCCCGATTTGCATTTGGGACACGCTGTGGTGCTTAAAAAACTGAAACAATTTCAGGATTTGGGACATCAGATCGTGATTTTGGTGGGAAGTTTTACAGCGAGAATTGGCGATCCAACAGGGAAAAACAAAAGCAGAAAACCTCTGTCCATAGAGGATGTTCAGCATAATGCACAAACTTACCTGAATCAATTATCACAAATTATTGATGTTGACAAAGCCAAGATCGTATTCAATTCAGATTGGTTGGATGCGCTTTCTTTTTCCGAAGTAATCCAATTGATGTCCAAAGTAACCGTGGCGCAACTCATGCATCGAAATGATTTCAATAAACGGTTTACGGAGAATACACCGATCGCAATGCACGAGTTGGTCTACCCTATTTTGCAAGGTTACGATTCGGTGAAGATCGAAGCCGATATCGAGATGGGCGGTACCGATCAATTGTTCAACTGTACGATGGGACGACAATTGCAAGAAACGTTTGAGATGAGTCCGCAAATTGTGATGTGCATGCCGCTTTTAAAAGGTTTGGACGGAAAAGAGAAAATGAGTAAATCACTGAACAACATCATTGGTTTAACCGATGAACCGAACGAAATGTTTGGTAAAACGATGTCTATTCCGGACAGTATGCTCGAAGAATTTTTAAGTTTAACGACTGATTTTTCTATTGAAGAACAACAGGCTATAAAAGAACGTATGGAAAATGGTGAAAACCCAATGAACATCAAAAAACTAATCGCAAAAAACATCATTACTCAATACCACAATGCTGAGGAAGCAGAATTGGCCGAAGCTTTTTTCAGTAATCAATTTCAAAATAAAAAATTCGAAGAAAAAGCGTTTGAACCTGTTTTAATCTCTGATATTTCATCTGAAAACAACGAAATTTCATTGTTAGATTTATGTGTTCATCTTAAAAAAGAAGAGTCAAAATCTGCCGTTAGAAGATTGATCGAGATATCCTCAGAACTTTTATTACAGTTCGGCCCTGGGAAAAACTATTTTCAATGCAAATGGAGGTAATGGCACGGAACCTTGGATAACGGACGGCACTGAACAGGGAACCTACCTGATTAAAGACATCAATACTTCCAATTCTACCGCTGGTTCTGCCCCATCTAATTTTACGGAGTTCAACGGTAAGATCTATTTTTCAGCTTCCAATGGTCTCGAAAATGGACCCGAACTATGGGTAACAGATGGTACTGCGGAGGGTACAAAGATGCTGAAGGATATAGCGACGGGTTCCACTGGTTCTTCACCAGAAAGAATGGTGGTATTCAAGGATAAACTGTACTTCCTGGCAACCAATACGGGTAATGTGAGGCAGCTTTGGGAAACAGACGGCACCGAGAATGGCACCAAAATAGTGGCTTCACTTGCTTCAGCATCAAGCCTCGTTGTCTATAACAATCAGTTGTACCTCTCGGGGAGAATCACCAATAATGATGAGGTAGGTGCAGAGCTTTATAAGGTTAATCTTCCTGATGCAAACTTATCTGCAGCAACATCTCATGCCCCGGAAATCAAGGTATTCCCCAATCCTTCCAATGGAGAGTTCTACCTGAGCAATCTTAAGAGCGGCACATTCGAGCTGTTCGATCTTACCGGTAAACTTGTAAAACAGGGAAACTTCTCTGGGGGTAAAATAGCTACTTCGGTACAGCCGGGTTATTACATCTTAAAGGTGAAGACTAGCGCTACGACAGTCATGATTGAAAAAATTAAAATACAATAAATCAATAACGTCACAGCCGATTGGGAGCACAGTAAACAGCTTAATCATCGACAGCACATTAGTATAAAAAGAGGAGTACCATCGAAGGTTGTACTCCCTTTTTGCTTTCCGTCAGAAATATTTATACGCCTCTGCTTTTGATGTTTTTTTCTTAATTTACACAATCTTAAAAAGCATCGGCTCCGTTTGCTCGAAATCGAGCATTTCTTCCAATTTGTCCTGCAATTGGCGAAGCCCAATCTTCGATTTTGTCAATACTTTTTACGTTATCATAAATCGCTTCAAAAATTATTTTTTAAAATGTTCATTTGTTAAATTTCAACTTTAATCTGAAAAATCATGAATTTAGACCTTGAAAATTTGATAGATGAAATTGAAAATGATTTTGATTGTGGAATGAAAGTATTCATCAGTAAAACAAATTTTAAAATAATTAGTTTGCCAAACTTTGATGACAGTTTTTTTGAAGAAAATGAAGCGTGGAATGAACAAATAAGTGAACTGAACAGAGATGGGGAAAGTTATGTAGAAATCAACATTTGGGATTCTTCATTTTCATATGAAATTATGAAATCTTTTGCTGAAAATGTTTGCGAAAATCCATTGAAAAATAGACTTTTAAAAGCGCTGGACAAAAAGAAACCTTTTCAAGAATTTAAATATGTCATCACTTTCGAAAATGAAAATCGCCAAAAATGGTTTGAATACAAGAAAATGAAGCAAAAAAATTATGTTGAAAGGGAATTGAATCAATTAACAAAATAATCCAGACAACAATAATTTGGTATTGGAAAAACCTAACGAGAAGATGTATACAAAAAAAATCCGCCTCACAACTGAGGCGGATTCTTCTAAATTATAATTTTTATTTGAAGATTAACTTTTTCGTATGGGTTCCTTTTTCAGATTGGACCTGTATTATATAAGTTCCGCTTGGATATTGGTGTTCAATTAGGTTTGTACCCGCTTCTTTTTGGGTGGTGAACAACAGTCTTCCGTTAAGGTCGAAAAGTTTGACGGTGGCTCTGGCGTCCAATTTTATCCAGAATTTACCCGTTGAAGGATTAGGATAAACGGAGAATTCTGGCCTTTCGTGGTTCTCTACATTCAAAATCGAAATTACAACAGTTGCTTTCTCTGATGCTCCGGTAGAATAAATAGCTTCCACTTCTGCGGTATGTTCGCCGGCACTCAGATTTTCCAAAGTAAATGTATTTGAATTATGTTGACCTTTCACCAGTGCTCCATCCAAATAAATGTTGTAATACAGCGCATGATTGTATTCTTTCTCATATTCCAAATCATCTATTTTTAATATATAGCTGTCATCGCTCACATAATTGATGGCCACATACTTGGTGCCTTGAGGCGCATCAAAAGAATATTTTGTCCATTGTGCGGGAACTGTGATAAGATCACCAAAAGTGGTGAAATCTGAAACTTCAGTTCCTGTAGTTGAATACAAGACCTGAATGTTTTCAAGCATTTCATTGGTTAATGAAGCTGCATTGAAATTAAACTTTCCTTTACCTGCAGGGATAATTAACCAGTCATTATTGGCTCCATCTGGCCCTGCAAAAGCTGTTAGGAATCTACGTCCTGAGAAGGCCGTAATGCTATTGACAGGCGGTGTTGTGGCATAAGGATTAAAAACCATGAACGACATAGGTGCACCTGCATTGGGCCATGTGAAATTATTGTAGGTATAGGTTTCAAGGCCATCCAAGTCCTTCAGCAGATAATTCCCTATATTCTGACGTTCAAAATCTTTGTATCTTTCAATTCTATCAATAAAGTTTTGATGAAGAGTCCACTGAAGTTTTGCGGAATTGCCTGCCTCAATCGTTGCTGTTAAGTTGGCAGGTTTTACTTTCAGCAGATGAACTGGAATTTCATATGTTTGGTTAGCATTGATCAAAATATTAGTCAACTCGACGATTTCGAAATTTTCCAGCTCAACTCTCAGATTATAACTACCATTCATCAAATGATTAAAGTTTGCGATGCCTCCCTCAGAAGTGGTTGCTTCTGCAAAATTGTTATCATTCCAAAGCGATACATAGGCTCCTTTTGCAGATCCTGAATCCGAATTCAACTTTACGGTGAAGTCAAAGAACATTTTATGTTCAACCTCATTTGATATCCCCTTTTCCGAAATTAAATTCTCATCATAATGCGCTTCAACTCCGTATTTATAGATATTTGGTGCTGCATCGTTTAATGTAGAATCGCTAAAAGACGTTTGGGTGATCGAAGCAGGTGTCAACTCTGTCCAGTTGCTTTCGGAGGCAGGGCTTCTATAGACTTTATATCCGGATGGATTCGCTTCCATCGTGTGATTGGTGATTCCATAGATATTCCAGTTTTTATTGGTGAGGCTCATCGCCGTCCAAGTCCCATTTTCATATTTCATACTTCCTTTCTTGCCAGGAGCGTTGGGTCCGTCGTCCAATCCAATCGGATAGGATCCATATTGTCCCGAAAGAAATTCTATTCCTATCCATAACTCTTTGTTGAGATCAACGGGAATAGATTTGCTGAGTTCGATGGTGTACCAGTCCTCACCTGGAATTGATACCTGTTGCGAATGGATCAGCTGTCCTGCATTTGCACCTTCAAAAATCTTAACAATCGCTTGTGCGTGATTGGCAAAATAGACTTTTACATGTGATAATTCAGCTCCTTGCGTTAATTTACTCTGTAAATCTGAGGGTTCGAAACGTACGGCCGCAATAAACGGATCACCACCATTGCCCCATGCATCTCCTGCAGTGAGAAAGCTACCCCAACCTAACTTGGTTTCTTTGTAATATCCTACCGGAACTTTCCATTGCACCTTGCCAACACCATTATCATTGATTGCTTCTACATTTCCTGGCTTATTGAGAGCCAACGTCAAGACGATTGGATTCAGGTGATGGTCGCTCAGGTTGCTTTTAAAGGATAAAGTTTGTGAATTATATAACGGATGTGCTGCTTTCAATTCATATTGTTTATCAGCAAAAGCTGATAGCGTAAACTGTCCTGTTGCATTCGTTGTTGTGGTAGATTCCGAAAAGCCAGTCAAATTCATGGTGACCCCTTGAATTGGATTACCTTTATGATCCACCACCGATCCTGAAATCGAGATAGGTACTGAATTATCCAAAGCAGCATTTAACGTGCGATGCTCATTAGCCGCAACGGTAAATTTAATTTGCACTGTATTGAACGTAGTTTTAGTGAAAGTGGCCATGTAATTACCAGGAATCAGTGCAGGTATATTATAGTTCCCATTTGCATCGGTTGTAACGGTTTCTTTCTGATAGCTATTTGGATCGTCTGGGGTAATGGTAATTGTTACATCCTTAAGTGCAGATCCATCAGAAGACAGGGTTACCTTTCCACTTATCTTACTGAAATCAGTAATTTTTTCAGCAACAATACTTGGAATAGTCGGAACCTCTTCGGTGGACCAAGCAGCGGGTTGTGTGGTTACCGCACTAAGATCCACGGAGTAACCAATCGCAAAATAAGTACGCATACCCTCAACTGTAGTATTAAAAAACTCACGAGGGTTAATAGAAGGCGGGTTGTTTAACAATGGTTTTACAATTGTGATGATTACATTTTGGCCGGCGCCTGCACTATAATAAAACGGCTGATCAAGTTTAATGGTAGTTGCTTTACGTCCGGCAACAAAATCAATATCTCCGTCATACAACAATTTTTGATTTCCAAAGTATTCCCACACGGCATTATTGAGTGTTGTTCCGAAAGATGAACGCCCCGTAACACTCATGTAAATTTTATATCTTGCCTTGCTCGTTGATCCAAGATTACCAAAATAGGAAAGCGAAGTAATTAATCCACCTGCTCCAATTTGATCGGGAGTATAGATGCTTTGGGAAATAATAGAACCATTTCCAAGTTCAAACACCTGATCCGATGCAATGTTTCCTGTTGTTACAGCAACCTGTTTTGCATTCAAACCGGAGTAACCTGTCTTTATTGCTGGTACTCCAAAATCTGAAGGACTGGTTTGTGCCAATACCGTATAAGTATACAAATTTAGTGGGGGAACACTTGTCTCAGTGTAGGTAGTGCCTGTATGCATTTCAGTCAATGTCTCTGTTATGCTTCCCAGACTTCTCATAATCTTATATCCTACTACCGGATTTTGCAGCACACCTCCTGTCTCCCCATAATTTACGGGATCCCAAGAGATAACTGTATGTAAATTTCCGTCTTGGCTTACGGTGACATTCTTCGGTGCTCCCGGCACAGTTTCATATCCAAAAAATGTGAGAGGGGTATTATATGCAATCCCGTCTCCTGAACTGTTGTAAGGTACAAAGCGGTGCATGTAAGATCCTTGTTGAGGAAAGCTATCG
Organism: Chryseobacterium sp. 39-10; assembly: GCA_001898255.1. Lineage (GTDB taxonomy): Bacteria > Bacteroidota > Bacteroidia > Flavobacteriales > Weeksellaceae > Kaistella. The sequence continues at coordinate 49,716 of MKTK01000030.1, forward strand.
GTGTACGTCATGCTCTGTCCAGCGCTGGATGGAATGTTGGCGATTTCTACAAGATTCATAGGATGGGTGCCACGGTATACTTTTACTCCTGTAAAGTTGTTAAGTGTGTTGCCCACCGTATCGGTAGTGGGATTTACCCAATTAAACACAGCTTTAAAACCATTATTCATTTGAGTTTGTGCAGAAAATCCCGTAATGGTATTTGGAGCAAGCGGATCAATTTTAGCTGCAAATTCTATGTCATCTACTAACAACATGAAGGCCTCGGACACACTATTAATTGCCAGGTATTTAGCGCCGGTAGGTATTGTAAATTGGTATTTTACCCAATTTCCTGTGGTACTTGTCGGTGTGTTGCTTACAAATGTGAAATCAGCAGGACTGGCATTGGTCTTTGAATAGCCAACTTTAATCTTATCAACACCGGCAAAAGTTGCAGCACTCTTTGCATAAAACGAAAATGTTCCACCTGGGTGCGGCGCCAATTCATTGGAAATCAACCAATCATTTACTGGTCCTGAATAAGA